>NZ_AMSH01000134.1 GCF_000300535.1 Bacillus xiamenensis | reverse complement strand
AAATATAATCATCAGACTGCTCTCACAAGGGGAAACCCCCAACTACCATCGGCGCAGAAGAGCTTAACTTCCGTGTTCGGTATGGGAACGGGTGTGACCTCTTCGCCATCATCACCAGACAATTTAGTGACAAAAGATATTATACTATGTATTGAAAATAAATCAAGAGATATTTAAAATATTTTATTTTTAAATTAGTTTTTTTTTTTTCTTTTT
>NZ_AMSH01000133.1 GCF_000300535.1 Bacillus xiamenensis | reverse complement strand
GAAAAGGTTTAAGCATGAAAAACAATAACCATCAACCCTCTTATTCAAATTCAGATGCTCTACCAACTGAGCTAATGGCTCATCTGCTATGCAGAAAAACATATATATAAAAATGGCTGGGCTAGCTGGATTCGAACCAACGCATGACGGAGTCAAAGTCCGTTGCCTTACCGCTTGGCTATAGCCCAACGAATCAAAAAACAAAACATGACCCGTACGGGATTCGAACCCGTGTTACCGCCGTGAAAGGGCGGTGTCTTAACCGCTTGACCAACGGGCCATATGATCGGCGGATAAGGAGGGACTTGAACCACAGCG
>NZ_AMSH01000132.1 GCF_000300535.1 Bacillus xiamenensis | reverse complement strand
CGCTGACCTCCTGCGTGCAAGGCAGGCGCTCTCCCAGCTGAGCTAAGGCCCCGATTTATAGAAGACCTACACCCTTAGCAGGGGCGCCTCTTCAGCCACTTGAGTACTTCTCCATTTGGCTCCGCAGGTAGGATTCGAACCTACGACCGATCGGTTAACAGCCGATAGCTCTACCACTGAGCTACTGCGGAAGGTCATGGTGGGCCTGAGTGGACTCGAACCACCGACCTCACGCTTATCAGGCGTGCGCTCTAACCAGCTGAGCTACAGGCCCATCTTTCATATCGAAGATATGATGTTGTAGGATCTTTTCCAAGTTCCTTCAAAACTAAACAAGACCAAAACGCAC
>NZ_AMSH01000131.1 GCF_000300535.1 Bacillus xiamenensis | reverse complement strand
CCTATAGTATTAATTGGTTGCTTTTTAACTCGTGATAGATTGTCCTACAACCCCAAGAGGCAAGCCTCTTGGTTTGGGCTGTTCCCGTTTCGCTCGCCGCTACTCAGGGAATCGCATTTGCTTTCTCTTCCTCCGGGTACTTAGATGTTTCAGTTCCCCGGGTATGCCTTCTCATACTCTATGTATTCAAGTATGGATACTACTCCATTACGAGCAGTGGGTTTCCCCATTCGGAAATCTCCGGATCAAAGCTTGCTTACAGCTCCCCGAAGCATATCGGTGTTCGTCCCGTCCTTCATCGGCTCCTAGTGCCAAGGCATCCACCGTGCGCCCTTTCTAACTTAACCATTTCTTACTTTAGAAAGAATCACTATGTGTGATGAACTTTGCATTGCATTCAATGTGAATGTATTAATTATTGTTATATAGTTTTATTCGTAATATTTG
>NZ_AMSH01000130.1 GCF_000300535.1 Bacillus xiamenensis | reverse complement strand
GCAGATGCTCTCCCAGCTGAGCTAATCCTCCGAATAAAATGCTGGTATGTATTCTATAAAAATGGTGACCCGTACGGGATTCGAACCCGTGTTACCGCCGTGAAAGGGCGGTGTCTTAACCGCTTGACCAACGGGCCCTCTATTATATGTATCTTGTGGCGGAGAGCAAGGGATTCGAACCCTTGAGACGGGGTTACCGCCTACACGATTTCCAATCGTGCTCCTTCGGCCACTCGGACAGCTCTCCAAATTGGCTCCGCAGGTAGGATTCGAACCTACGACCGATCGGTTAACAGCCGATAGCTCTACCACTGAGCTACTGCGGAATGAAGAAAGCCTGGCGACGTCCTACTCTCACAGGGGGAAACCCCCAACTACCATCGGCGCTGAAAATATTCTAACGTAGTACGGATCTGTTAACAGCCGATAGCTCTACCACTGAGCTACTGCGGAATGAAGAAAGCCTGGCGA
>NZ_AMSH01000129.1 GCF_000300535.1 Bacillus xiamenensis | reverse complement strand
AGGATCAGTTCCATTTGGAACTGGTCTTTTTCGTACTTGTTTGACAAGAAAGCTACTTGATTCATATGTTTTATGAATGATTTCATTTCTATACGATTTACTACAAGAGTGTCAGGTGTCTAAAAGCAAGAAGAAAGCCTGGTAAGCATGTTTTTGAACCTCTGACTATGAAAAAAGCAATAGAATAGTAGAGTAGGGTGTATAAGTCTATTTTTTTTGAAATAAATAGACAGTGTATCTATCTGCTAAATCTAAGGAATATCTATATCATTAAAGTATAAAGATGATAGGTTACTCATATTTTGAAGGAATTGCATGTATTTAAAGAGAATATAGAGGAGAGAAGTATAGCTGTTAAACGTTGAATTGAAGCAGTTTTGACAGGGTGAATTAATATCATTTGTTAAAAGAAATACGTAATGAAAAATGAAATAAAATTTTTTTAATATAGCCTTTACAAATGTGTGAAACCTGTATATAATAATCTTTGTCGGATCGAGAGATTCCTACATAGTGGAGGATTAGCTCAGCTGGGAGAGCATCT
>NZ_AMSH01000128.1 GCF_000300535.1 Bacillus xiamenensis | reverse complement strand
ACCTACGTCAGGATTTTAATTCCTGTGTGTCTGCCAATTCCACCACCCCGGCAGTCTTTTCAAAAAAGGCGACACCCGGATTTGAACCGGGGATAAAGGTTTTGCAGACCTCTGCCTTACCACTTGGCTATGCCGCCATTATTGGAGCGGAAGACGGGATTCGAACCCGCGACCCCCACCTTGGCAAGGTGGTGTTCTACCACTGAACTACTTCCGCATATCAGGATTTCTTTATGTTGTTTGGCTATGCGGGTGAAGGGACTTGAACCCCCACGTCATAAAGACACTAGATCCTAAGTCTAGCGCGTCTGCCAATTCAGACATCGTAAAAAAAAAGACACCTTTTTCAAAAAGGTGTCTTACTGGGCTAGCTGGATTCGAACCAACGCATGACGGAGTCAAAGTCCGTTGCCTTACCGCTTGGCTATAGCCCAATAATAAAATGGGGCGATTGATGGGAATCGAACCCACGAGTGCCAGAGCCACAATCTGGTGCGTTAACCACTTCGCCACAACCGCCATAGATGTTATGAATCATATAATTGGCAGGGGCAGTAGGAATCGAACCCACACCGGAGGTTTTGGAGACCTCTGTTCTACCGTTAAACTATGCCCCTATGAAAATAAAATGGTGGAGGGGGGCGGATTCGAACCGC
>NZ_AMSH01000127.1 GCF_000300535.1 Bacillus xiamenensis | reverse complement strand
ACCGAAACGTCGTTCCGGTACGGCCACCGTAAAATCCGAAAGCTGCTTCAGCGTCAATATGATATCAAACGAAACCGAAATACTGTACAGCGCATCATGCAAAAATACCATCTTCAATGTCGTGTGAAGCGTAAAAGGAAATGGAAATCACAAGGGGAATCTGTCATCATTGCCCCAAATATATTAAATCGAAACTTCACCGCAATACATCCGAATTTAAAATGGGTAACAGATATTACTTATATTCAGTATGGACCGAGAACGCTCTACCTTTCGACCATTATGGATTTGTACAACAACGAAGTTGTTGCCTATACCCTAGATGATCACCAGCAGACATCACTCATATTGGACACATTGAGGGCAGCTTTAGAGAAAAGGAATTTGCCTAAAGGTGTACTTGTACATTCAGATCAAGGGAGTGTATACAGCTCGTATGCATATCAAAAGGAGCTGGGGGCAAGGAACCTCACAAGCAGTATGTCTAGGCGAGGTAACTGTTGGGATAACGCAGTGATTGAATCATTCCATTCTAGCTTAAAATCAGAGGAATTTATGTTTACTAAATTCAACTCTATATCAGAAAAAGATGTCAGGCAACGAGTCGACTGTTACATCAAATATGATAATGAAGAGCGTATCCAAGAAAAATTAGGCTACCACGCACCAAAAACATTTGGTAGCATGTCAGCCTAATAAGGGTGTTTTATTTGTGTCTCA
>NZ_AMSH01000126.1 GCF_000300535.1 Bacillus xiamenensis | reverse complement strand
CTGGCAGTGCTTTAAGATCGACTTTGCCATTTGCCGTCATGGGGAATTGGTCTAGCTTTATGATCCATGATGGCACCATGTATTCTGGTAATGTGCGTTTTAGGCTTTCTTTCAGGGCTGTCGTTTCTTCATCCGTCATAACGTAAGCGATAAGGGCATCTTGATCGCTGGCATCTTGGACTGTTGTCACGACTGCCTCTTTTACAGAATCTATCGCAAGGAGCTGCGCTTCTATTTCCGACAGCTCAATACGGAAGCCTCGGATGTTGACCTGATGGTCTTTTCTGCCGAGATAGATCAGCTCGCCATCCTCTGTCCATTTCACCAAGTCGCCTGTGCGGTACATGCGCTCTCCTGGATGAAATGGATCTGGGACAAATCGTTTGTCCGTTTCCTCGGGGAGATTCCAGTAGCCTCTGGCCAGTCCTTTCCCCGCAATGACAAGCTCACCCGGTACGCCTGGCGGCGAGAGATCATATAACGAACCCATGATGTAAAAACGGCTATTGGCAATCGCTGTTCCGATAGGAAGCGTGCCTTGATGCGGATCAATGATCCCGCTGGTCGCCACGACCGTATATTCAGTCGGCCCGTAGTTATTCACTAGTTTGTATGAAACGGGCTTCACCTGTTTCAGCTTATCTCCGCCTGTCAGTAAGTAACGGAGAGACTGATTGTCCATCGACATAAACTGCTCACATAGCTGCGTTGGCAGGAACGCAATGGTAATGCCTTCGTCATTGAAATACGTATTGAGCTTGATCATATCGAGACGGATCGCTTCGTC
>NZ_AMSH01000125.1 GCF_000300535.1 Bacillus xiamenensis | reverse complement strand
GTTCCATTTGGAACTGGTCTTTTTTGTGTTTCGTGAAATTTGCTTCTGTATCTATTGAAAAGTGACAGGTTTCTCATTGCATTCTTGATAAATATTATTTCTTCCTCTACACTTTGATTTCAAAGCGGATAACATTGTTTTTAGCATCTAAGCCCGCAGTTCAACTTGTTAATGGTCAATCTCAAAAATATAAAATGTCTAAAAAGGATTCTCCCGTTCGGCAGCCAGACAAAGAAAACTGCAGTATAGTGCCAATAGAACATTAAGTTCCTCAAAGAGAACACAGGTCATCTATTATTGCTAATGAGAGGAGGCACAGGATGAGTTCGTACTAGCTTGTATCTCTTGTTAAAACTTTAATAATGGTGCTAAGTCCATCCAGCATTTGATGGAACAGAAAAAATGAGATAAGACGGTTTTTTGAAACGTAGTGATGGCGATCATCATTGATACGAAAATATTTTCTCGGAAAAATAAAATAATAAAAGAAATTGATCGCTGAGTCTGCTATATGCGAGGATATTCTGAATAGAAACAAACATATGACAGCTTTTGAAATGATGTTTTGACAACGGCAGAGCCTCATCAGAGCAAAAAACATAAAAAAATGAAAAAAAGACTTTTAAAATGATAAGACAAGTGGTAAACTTCTTTAGGTGCCTTAACGAAGAGATGAAAGAAACAACTTTAAAATAAATTCAAAAATTATTTTAAAAAAGTCTTTACAAACAATATCTTATCGTTATATAATACTATTTGTCAGATCGAGAGACATTCGAAACGACACAATATGGAGGATTAGCTCAGCTGGGAGAGCATCTG
>NZ_AMSH01000124.1 GCF_000300535.1 Bacillus xiamenensis | reverse complement strand
AAAGAACTCATTAAATATTTTCACCAAGGATGCCAAAAGCATTGTAAAAGATCAAAAAAAGGCGCTCAAAACGATTTTTGAAGATATTGATGACCTCATTTCTCTGGAGGTATTTGATAGCCAAACCTTTGATGAAAAGATCGAAGATGTGGAAGACGAGCGAAAGAAAACGGTTAAAGATTTAATAGAACTTGATCAACATTTAAAAGATGAATATGCTTTGTCAGAGACTGAAGAGAAGGCTACAATGGCATTGTATGCAGAAATGATGAATGCGACAAATGACGGAAAATCCATTTCACCTTTAAAGAGTTAATAGGACTTGATCAACATTTAAAAGATGAATATGCTTTGTCAGAGACTGAAGAGAAGGCTACAATGGCATTGTATGCAGAAATGATGAATGCGACAAATGACGGAAAATCCATTTCACCTATGAATTTTGACAAAAAAGCATTTCAAGATAGTGAAATCTACAAGGGGAAAAGAATCAAAAAGTTCATTTTATTCAGAAATGATTAATGCGACAAATGACTGAAAATCCATTTCACCTATGAATTTTGACAAAAAAGCATTTCAAGATAGTGAAATCTACAAGGCAAAAAGTGATATTGAGAAGCAAACTGCTGAATATCTCAAAATAAAAAAAGAACAAGAAGAAGCCCGCGAGATCGCAAAGGAACAAGAAGCACTCGCCAACCGCCCTTGGTATGAAAAAGCGCTTGATTATGGTGGAAACATCGTGAATGAACTTACAGGTGTGAATGATGCAAAACGAGCAGCTACGGGCGTCGATCCAATCACAGGCGAAGAGCTTACGGCAGGCCAACGATTCGCTGCAGGTGGCATGGCAGCAGCCGGTTATATCCCTATCGTCGGCTGGGCAGGACGCATTTTTAAAGGCGGGAAAGCCGTCTATAAAACCACCC
>NZ_AMSH01000123.1 GCF_000300535.1 Bacillus xiamenensis | reverse complement strand
AAAGAACAGCAGGAAGCGAGTATGAATGCGGTGCTGGGGATGCTTTTACCGTTTGGTGCAAAAGGGTTTCATGGTAAGATGGGAATCAAGAAAGGTGAGAAAAATCCTTTATCTCCAGGTAACGGATTAGCTACACATGAATCCAGAGGTGGGCACTTAATAGAGAGACATGTTGGGAAAACAGATGAAGAACTATTAGAGAGGCTGAAAAGTAATCCTAAAATCACGGGTTCTTCTACTTTTAACGATAGAATGACTGCAGAAAGAGTTGCTGATTCAGTTCTGGGTGATCCTAAGAGTGTTGATAAAATACAAAAGTGGTTATCCGACCCCAACAGTAGACCTACATTACCATTAAAATATAAGGGTGATGGAGAGGTAATTGGAAGAAGTGTTTCGAGAAATTCAGAAGTAGTTGAGAATGTTACAAATGCAAAAATTATACTGAAAAAAGATGAGAATGGCGGTTTTATTTTAACAGGATACCCTGTTAAATAGAAAGAAGGATGATAAAATGAATGAGAGTTACAGTTATTTAGAGGAGTTAGAAGATTTTTTAGGTGGGACATTTCATCAGGATATCGATTCACCAGAAGAAGCGTTAGAGGAGTTTATTCATGAAGCTACTAAAGAATGTCTGCTGTCTACTATAAAGGATTGTCAGGATTTTTTGAATGGTACTTTAACAATAGAAGAAAAAGAAAGCTTTATCGAAAATAATGCAGAAATCTATTTTCCGGCGATCTCATTAAATCCTCTACAGTGGTTTAATAAAATAGTAGAGGAAATGAAAGAAGCAGTGAAAATGAAGTAACAAAATGATCCTTGATCGGCCAATGCCTTTCAAGGTTTTTTGTGTTTATTCAACTTCATACCGATAAAAAGGGGGATAAAATGGGGACCTTTTTTCCTAAATGGATCATCGTATGATAGAGACAAGCAAAAC
>NZ_AMSH01000122.1 GCF_000300535.1 Bacillus xiamenensis | reverse complement strand
GCCAATAAGAAAAAACTTGAAAAGAAAATTGTTCGAGTAGAAACGAGAAGTTATCAAAATCAGCTTCATGAGGAGATCAATGTTGATCGTGAGGCACATGGAAAAAAGCCGTTACCCCTTCAGAATAAAGAAGAGACAAAAGAAATCAAGGTAAGTACGACTGATCCAGAGAGTGGCTACTATGTGAAGGATGAGCGAGAAAAATCATTTGCCTATTCATTTCATACGGCTTGTGATTCTAAAGGGTTTATTTTAGGATCACTGGTCACAGGTGGAAATGTTCATGATAGTCGTATGTTGGATGCACTCGTATCAAAGGTGACAGAAAAAGTCGGAAAACCATTTGTAGTCGCAGGAGATGCAGGATATAAAACACCTTACATCGCTAAGTTTTTAATGGATCAAGAGATAAGACCTGTCATGCCTTACACTCGACCAAGAACAAAAGCTGGTTATTTGAAAAAGAATGAATACGTGTATGATGCATATTTTGATTGTTACATTTGCCCCAACGGGCAAATTCTCTCTTATCGTACAACGACTAGAGAAGGCTATAAGCAATATGCGTCTGATTCAGAAGTATGTAAATCCTGCTCGTTTTTAAATAACTGTACACAAAGTCAAAATCACACCAAACAAATTCATCGGCATATTTGGCAGGACTATCTAGATGAAGCAGACCATCTGAGGCTGACACAAATGAATAAAGACATCTATGCAAAACGGAAAGAAACAATAGAACGCGTTTTTGCGGATGCAAAAGAAAAGCATGGTATGCGATGGACGAAACTTCGAGGACTGAAAAAAGTTTCGATGCAGGCGATGCTTACTTTCGCTGCCATGAATCTTAAGAAATTAGCAAACTGGACATGGAAAGTGCCATGTCCAGCATAAGGTAGCTTATCAATTTTATCAAAATAAGTGAAAACCCCACTTTTACTTGAAGTAAAGGTGGGGTTTGTCTACGGTCTGA
>NZ_AMSH01000121.1 GCF_000300535.1 Bacillus xiamenensis | reverse complement strand
GAAAATAAAGACAAAAAAGGAAAAATACTAATTAAGCAAGGACTAAGAGGCAGCATCTGTGAAAGTTGAAATAAAATCACTGGCCGAGATTCTTCAGGAGGATGCGCTATTCCTTGAATATGACGAGAAGACGAGAAACAAGATACGTTCTTCTTTCCGTCTGCCGCCGATCTACACTGGCGAATCACAGGATTATAACAAGGCGACAGCTGACACCGCTCGAAAGACGACAGAGGAACAGGTATTTCAGCCAGAGCGAATGATCATCACTGGCAAGCTCAATACACTCTTTCTTCCTGATCTTGATCTCTGGCATGTGCGGCTCATTTTGAATGGTCCTGACTTTCGTGATCCGCTCGAAATCGCAAAGGTTCTTACGCCGTTTATTCAAGCAGGAGCGGTTTCACCTAATGACCTGCGTGATCTAGCTGGCCGTATCCTTGGTAAGACACTTGAAGAATGGCCGGAGGAAGAATATCACCGACCAATTGAAGCGAAGCCAAAGACATCAACTAGCCTATTTGATACGGTGCTTCAAAAGTCAGCAGGTTCCCAAGAAGAACTGGTCCATCTCTTAAAAGATGTTAGGGATGAACTAGAGGAGATCGGCAAATGAGCAAGATTGATCAGCTGATAAAAAACATCAATACTTTTGTGCAAAAAGCGGAGACAGATGAGGTCGAGGAACTCAAAGAGGCGGTGGCTGATTTCCCTGAACTGCAAGACATTCCCTCTTTGGTAGAAGAGTTCGAAAAAACCACCGCAAAACTTCTCAGATTGCAACGCAGGACGTTTTTGAATGAACTGAATGGTTTTATATCCAAGGACGATTCGGAGACGTTAGAATCAATTCTAGCGTTCTTTCAAAATGACTTGTTTGCAGCTGATGAATTTGCGGAGCTGTTTGGAAAAGAAACGGCCATTTTCTTGACTTTGACTGTCACGCAGCTGGCCGAGAAGATCATGCATTCCATCGATGCAGATA
>NZ_AMSH01000120.1 GCF_000300535.1 Bacillus xiamenensis | reverse complement strand
AGTCTAAATAGGTCCTAAAAATAAAAAGTGCTAAGTAATCAATTACTATGACCCAGCACCTGTTAAAGTTGAAATAAAATCACTGGCCGAGATTCTCCAGGAGGATGCGCTGTTCCTTGAATATGATGAGAAAACGAGAAACAAGATACGTTCCTCGTTCCGTCTGCCGCCGATCTACACAGGCGAATCACAGGATTATAACAAGGCCACAGCTGACACCGCTCGAAAAACGACAGAAGAACAGGTATTCCAGCCGGAAAGAATGATCATCACTGGCAAGCTCAACACACTCTTTCTTCCTGATCTCGATCTCTGGCATGTGCGACTCATTTTAAATGGTCCTGACTTTCGTGATCCGCTCGAAATTGCTAAGGTTCTTACACCATTTATTCAAGCAGGAGCGGTTTCACCGAATGATCTGCGTGATCTGGCTGGCCGTATTCTTGGTAAGACACTTGAAGAATGGCCAGAGGAAGAATATCACCGACCGATTGAGACTAAGCCAAAGGTATCAAATAGCTTTCTTGATACGGTTCTTCAAAAGTCTGCAGGTTCCCAAGAAGATCTGATTCATCTCTTAAAAGATGTCAGGGATGAACTAGAGGAGATCCGCAAATGAGCAAGATCGATCAGCTGATAAAAAACATCAATACCTTTGTACAAAAAGCGGAGGCAGATGAGGTCGAGGAACTCAAAGCGGCAGTGGCTGATTTCCCTGAACTGGAGGATATCCCTTCTTTGGTGGAGGAATATGAGAAAACCATCGCTAGATTGTTCAGATTGCAGCGCAGGACGTTTTTAAATGCTCTGAATGGTTTTATATCCAAGGACGATTCGGAGACGTTAGAATCAATTCTAGCGTTCTTTCAAAATGACTTGTTTGCAGCTGATGAATTTGCGGAGCTATTTGGAAAAGAAACGGCCATTTTCTTGACGCTGACAGTCACGCAGCTGGCTGAGAAGATCATGCATTCCATCGATGCAGATA
>NZ_AMSH01000119.1 GCF_000300535.1 Bacillus xiamenensis | reverse complement strand
GACTGACAAAGAATGCGAGGGTTTGTCTACACGCTGATGGCTTCCTTCATGGAAGCCATTTCTTCGTATGAGTCATGAAGCAAACGCACACGATAAGACTGTTCCGCAAAAGGTGGTTGATCACATTTTGAGAACATGTCGAGAGCTTGAAGGAATGACGATCTATACAGATGAGCTGTCTCATTCACTTGGTTCGATCAAAGATATTTGCTTTTTAGCCGGCGGCAGCTGCGGGGGATATGTATTAGATGGGAAAAAGAAAGACTGTGCCTTCATTCCATTCTCAGCTGGCGACAAACTGACAGACAAAGGTCTATTCGTGAGCTGCCAGGAGGGAGGAGAAATAGATTCCTCTGCCCCAGCCTTCTTCTTTTCGAAATTGAAAAAGAAAATGATGCAGTCACCAGATGGTGAAACATTAGGTGTTTTGGAAGATGTATACTTTGACGCAAATTCGGGCACAATCGTAGCATATGAACTTTCGGACGGCTTCTTTACAGAGTTATCAGGGATTCGAAAACAGCTGCATGCTGCCGGAACTTTGATGGACGTTCAAAAGGAAGCACTTGTTCTAAACCGAACATAAAGAGGTGCTGAATATGCTCATTTGCCCAAATTGCAAATGTAAAGACATCGGAAAAATTGGGGTCAATCAATATTATTGCTGGGGCTGTTTTATTGAATTGACGCTGTCAAAAGGCAAAATATCTACTCATCAAGTGGAGGAAGACGGTACACTAAGCAGTTTAGATGATCTGTTTAGTGATGATGAACGTTCAATTCAACTATAAGTGTTTAGGGGGAATTTCGAATGGGAAAAATGACGTCTTCACTATTAACGCTTGGTGCAGGTGCACTCGCATATCACTTTGCAAGTCGATATGATATGCCATCAAAGCGTGATATGAAAAAGATGAGAAAACGTGTTATGCGAATGTTTTAAACAAAAAAGGGACATCCACCATGAGTGGATGTCCTCAGATTGTTGACAAAGGGCTAAAATGATATTTACTTTAGACTTTTTTTTTTTTTTCAG
>NZ_AMSH01000118.1 GCF_000300535.1 Bacillus xiamenensis | reverse complement strand
TTGAAGTGACCCCCTAAATTTAGACACGGGTTTTTATGAGACAGCTTTCGAGGCATGAGTTCGATATTGTATCGGACTCATGCCTTTTAGTTTGGTCTTTATACGTGTGTGATTGTAGTAGTCAATATATTGTTCAAGTTCTTGCTTGAAGTGTTCGACGTTCTCAAATTCTTTTAGATATAGAAATTCAGACTTTAAGATACCGAAGAAGTTCTCGATAACTGCGTTATCGTAACAGTTACCTTTTCGGGACATACTCTGTGTAATCCCACGCTTTTTTAAGGCGTGTCTATATTGCTTCATTTGGTAATGCCATCCTTGATCAGAATGTATCATTGGTTTCTCCTCTTCATCTAAACGGTTGAACGCCTGATGAAGCATCGTTGAGACGAGAGAATAAACAGGTCTTGAACCGACTGTATAGGTAATGATTTCACCATTAAATAGATCTAATATGGGCGAAAGATAGAGCTTCTGACCAAATAATTTGAACTCCGTTATATCTGTGACCCATTTCTCATTTGGCCTATCAGCTTGAAAATGACGAGCCAAAATATTAGGCGCTATTTTGTTCACTGTGCCTCTGTATGAACGATATTTCTTCACTCGAACCATGCATTTTAGCCCTAGAGCTTTCATGATACGCTGGACTTTTTTGTGATTCACCTTTTGTCCTCGGTTGATTAGTTCATCACGAATCCGGCGATATCCATAACGTCCTTGATGTTCCTGATAAATGGTTTGAATCATCTTTTTCAGTTCGATATCCTGATCAGGACGATCTAAATGCTTGATCAAGTAATAGTAGGTACTGCGCGGAATACATGCGAGCTTAAGAAGTGATTTCACCGGATATTGATGCCTTAAATCATAGACTACTTGCGCTTTGTCTTGTTTGGTGATTGTTCCTTGTTTTGAACTAAGGCATTCAACTTTTTTAAATACTCATTTTCCATGCGTAAATGTTCTACTTCTGCCTGTAACGCTTCCATTGATCCTTTCGTTATTTCTTGTTTTCCGGTTTTCTTTTTCATAGACGGACGCCCCTTTTTCTTAGATTGAAGGGCGTCTACTCCTTGTGTTTCCAAGATGCGCT
>NZ_AMSH01000117.1 GCF_000300535.1 Bacillus xiamenensis | reverse complement strand
CAATTTTCTTTTCAAGTTTTTTCTTATTGGCATTCGCTTTGACATGAGTGGAGTCAATGAAGGCAATAGAAGGGTCAACGAGTCCTTTTTTCATCGCTTCTCTTAAGATTCGGTAAAAAATTTGTTCGAATAAATCTGTATCATGGAAACGTCTTACGTAGTTTTTACCGAAGGTAGAAAAGTGCGGAATTTTCTCAGAAAATCCATATCCAATAAACCAACGATAAGCCACATTGGTTTCAATTTCTTTAATGGTTTGACGCATAGAGCGAATGCCAAATAGATATTGAATTAAGACCATCTTAATGAGAACAACGGGATCAACACTTGGTCTACCGTTGTCAGAACTATAATGATCTTTGACAAGATCATAAACGAAATCAAAGTCGATCGCTTGATCAATTTTTCGTACAAGATGATCTTCAGGCACTAATTCATCTAAGGCCACTACTTCTAATTGATTTCTTCTTTCTTCTTCACGTTTCGATAACATGTTCATCCCCCACAGAATTGTGTTATTACCCTTATTATACAAAAAAGCTTGTAGACTTTGTCTACAAGCTGAGCAGACTCGTTTAAGTCTGCTTTATGCTATCTTCTAAAATTTCATGGGAACAACTTTTGCAAATCGCTCCTGACATTCAGTACATATACAATGAATCGTTTAACCACTCTTCACAATGTTCTATAAGCCATCACAAACAGCATGATGTACTTGAATGGCGACTGGCAGGATATTTTTTTCTTTTTTCTTCTTAAATTTGCCTAACGTAAATATTGGCAGTAAATAGGCTTCCTCTGTAGATATTAGATATTGGTGGTCATGTCACAAACAAATGAAGATTACACTGCAAAAATACTCAAAAACGACCTGGCGGATAAAAGTTCGGCCCCCATTCGGCCCCAAAATAAAAATAGAATAAAGATTCCTTGTTAGAAAAACAAAAAAACCCTTGCTAGGCAAGGGTTTCAACGATGATTCCGACTGGGCTCGAACCAGCGACCTCTACCCTGTCAAGGTAGCGCTCTCCCAGCTGAGCTACGGAATCGGGTTATGTATCAGTTCTGGGCTTTCTTTTACTGACAGTCTCTATTATATAACCATCATGGTGGAGCGTCAATGGTTTTGTTCAAAAAAGCGAAAAGGCGGTATCTGTAGTGGCTTCAGATTGTTGACAAAGGGCTAAAATG
>NZ_AMSH01000116.1 GCF_000300535.1 Bacillus xiamenensis | reverse complement strand
AGAATGTGGTGAAGAGGGTTGAGAAGACGGGGAAGAATAAAGCTACTACATTTAAAATGGGGTATAAAAAACACCTAAAAGAAGTAGAAGCTGTTGTTAGAAAGAAAAACAAAGGCATTGTTGGTGGTCATAATTTGAAAGAATTTGAAAAAGTATTTATTGATAATGGTTGGGATATACAAAAATGTATTATATCTAAAAAGCCGCATTCTAAGTTTAAAGGAATATATGAGGTTGAATACGGTTTACCTGCTCTAAATAGAGAAGGTAATATTATCCCTGGTGAACTAAAAAAAGTTCGTACCCCAAAGACAGTTTATGATCCAAGGTTGATTTCAGATAAGAAAATGTTACAGTGGGGCGAAGAAGCGATGAAGAATGGAAAGATTGAAGGTAGGAAAATTACTGGAACTTCTAAGAACGGACTGAAGTTTGAAGGTTATATTGATGAAGCTACAGGAGAAATTACAAACTTCTTCCCAACATTGAGGTAATGGAGAGTGAAAACATTGAAAAATAAAAATAAAGAGCTTGTAAAATACTTCTTTCAAGTAATGGGGGACGAAAGGTTCCTAACAATTATGGATAAATTTTCAAAAAAAGAGGGGTATGGTATCGAACATGTATGGTGTGTTTTTGCAGACGATTATGAAGAATGGGAAGAAGATTATTTCGGTGAAGAAGGAATAGCTTTTTATTTCGATTATCCTGCCGTACAAGAAGACGAGGAAGTAATATTAGATTATGAAACTTTATATGAATATCTAGATGAAATTGTAGAATTCTATTTAGTTAGACATCCAGAAAATAAGTTAGAAATAGATAACTATATGAAGAAAATTAAACTGAAATATAATATAAAACAATCAAGAAAATGAATTGAATTCCCTAAAAAGCAAAAGAGCTACACTATATAATCTTTGTTCATGAGAAATTAAAAGTAACATATTTTATTTTGAGGTACTTTGATGCTATTGAGTATCAAAGTACCTTTTATTATGTATGACGATTGAACAAAATAAAGTGAGCTTATGTGCAGGTATTTGGAAGCGTGAAAACGTCAAACCCATAATTACACTGCGAAGTTGTCTCAACCGCCGAGAACATCATCCTAGAATACAGCGGAATCTACGACGGCTACCGAGCAGTTACTGGTAAAGACCCAGAAACCAGCAAAAATATCAGCAGCACCGACCAAGCCCTATCCGCAGCCTCTATTATCCCATT
>NZ_AMSH01000115.1 GCF_000300535.1 Bacillus xiamenensis | reverse complement strand
CTAATGAAAAGATCAAAATGTGCAATTAAAAAAGCGATATTGAGAAGCAAACTTCTGAATATTTGAAAATAAAAAAAGATCAAGAAGATACCCGAGAGATCGCAAAGGAACAGGAAGCGCTCGCCAACCGTCCGTGGTATGAAAAAGCTCTTGATTACGGAGGAAATATCGTCAATGAACTGACAGGCGTGAACGATGCAAAACGTGCAGCTACGGGCGTCGATCCAATTACAGGTGAAGAGCTTACGGCAGGACAGCGAGTCGCTGCAGGTGGCATGGCAGCAGCCGGCTACATCCCAATCGTCGGCTGGGCAGGGCGCATTTTCAAAGGTGGAAAGGCTGTCTATAAAACGACCCAAGCCACGTCAGCTGCAGTCAGAGCAGTCGACATCTACAAGACGTCACAAAAGTCTTTTGACGCCTTAAAAATATCTCAAAAAGGCTTATATGGCCTCACCGCCACCAACGGCTTCAGCGAAGCGATTACTGGTAGAGATATGTTTGGGAATAAGATCTCGAAAGAACAGCAGGAAGCGAGTATGAATGCGGCGCTAGGAATGCTTTTGCCGATTGGGGCGAAAGGGATTCACAGTAAAATAGGGGTTAAGGCTACAAATAAAAACAAGTCATACGAGCAATCTAGAAATGAAGCACTGGCTTGGTTGGAGGAAAGAGGCTTTAAATCTGAAAAACAAACCTTTGGAAAGTTTGGATACACTAGAAATAAACCTATAGGTAGACAAACTGAGGACGGTAAAATAGGTTTCCGAATCGAGCATGATAGTAGGAGTGGTGCTCATATTAACGTTTGGGCTGGGAAAGAAAAGGGACCACATTTTGAATTTGATGCATCCGAAAAAACAGTGAAAAAAATACAAAAACATTTCAGATAAAGGGGTTAATTTTATTGAATACTTATGATGAAGATCTAATAAAGGATTTGGAATTAAAAGACCTTCTTAATTGTGTCAAAGTAAATAAAGATCCAGAAATTTATTTAGATTTATTAGAACAAAAATTTGAATTTGATGGTTCGAAAATAGATTGGTTGCAAACTAAAAATCATTATAGTATGAACTCAAATAATGAATCGTTACTTCCTGATGCTCTTCTATTTATAACTGAATTAAAAGAAAAATATTTAGATAATAACTTACAAGTAATTTACATAGGGGATAATCTTACAGAGTTTGGGTACCAGTTTGAATTAAAGCATATAGAAAAGTTACTAGCCTATTTTTTAGATGTCCCACAGCACCACTACTTTATATCATTAGAAGGTGATTGGTGTATGTGCATTTCTTATGAAAACTATTTGGATTTCGGTTTTAGTTTAAACCAGAAATAATTTCAAGTGTCACGTATAGTAAAAATAATAGATTTATAGTAGGAAGTCAAAAACCTTGATTGGCTTTATGCCTTTCAAGGTTTTTTGTGTTTGTTGGGCTTTAAGCCGAGAAAAAACCGACAAAAAGGGGACCTTTTTTCCTGAGTGGATCATCGTATGATAGAGACAAGCAAAACGAACGTGAATATTTTGTCCAGAAGGAAGAACCTGCGGACGCTGATCATTGAGCACTCTAATTAGGAAAGGACAAGGTTGTGGTTGTTGCGA
>NZ_AMSH01000114.1 GCF_000300535.1 Bacillus xiamenensis | reverse complement strand
TCCTTCAAAACTAAACAAGACCAAAACGCACACTGCTCCATATATCCTTAGAAAGGAGGTGATCCAGCCGCACCTTCCGATACGGCTACCTTGTTACGACTTCACCCCAATCATCTGCCCCACCTTCGGCGGCTGGCTCCATAAAGGTTACCTCACCGACTTCGGGTGTTGCAAACTCTCGTGGTGTGACGGGCGGTGTGTACAAGGCCCGGGAACGTATTCACCGCGGCATGCTGATCCGCGATTACTAGCGATTCCAGCTTCACGCAGTCGAGTTGCAGACTGCGATCCGAACTGAGAACAGATTTGTGGGATTGGCTAAACCTTGCGGTCTCGCAGCCCTTTGTTCTGTCCATTGTAGCACGTGTGTAGCCCAGGTCATAAGGGGCATGATGATTTGACGTCATCCCCACCTTCCTCCGGTTTGTCACCGGCAGTCACCTTAGAGTGCCCAACTGAATGCTGGCAACTAAGATCAAGGGTTGCGCTCGTTGCGGGACTTAACCCAACATCTCACGACACGAGCTGACGACAACCATGCACCACCTGTCACTCTGTCCCCGAAGGGAAAGCCCTATCTCTAGGGTTGTCAGAGGATGTCAAGACCTGGTAAGGTTCTTCGCGTTGCTTCGAATTAAACCACATGCTCCACCGCTTGTGCGGGCCCCCGTCAATTCCTTTGAGTTTCAGTCTTGCGACCGTACTCCCCAGGCGGAGTGCTTAATGCGTTAGCTGCAGCACTAAGGGGCGGAAACCCCCTAACACTTAGCACTCATCGTTTACGGCGTGGACTACCAGGGTATCTAATCCTGTTCGCTCCCCACGCTTTCGCTCCTCAGCGTCAGTTACAGACCAGAGAGTCGCCTTCGCCACTGGTGTTCCTCCACATCTCTACGCATTTCACCGCTACACGTGGAATTCCACTCTCCTCTTCTGCACTCAAGTTTCCCAGTTTCCAATGACCCTCCCCGGTTGAGCCGGGGGCTTTCACATCAGACTTAAGAAACCGCCTGCGAGCCCTTTACGCCCAATAATTCCGGACAACGCTTGCCACCTACGTATTACCGCGGCTGCTGGCACGTAGTTAGCCGTGGCTTTCTGGTTAGGTACCGTCATGGTGCAAGCAGTTACTCTTGCACTTGTTCTTCCCTAACAACAGAGCTTTACGATCCGAAAACCTTCATCACTCACGCGGCGTTGCTCCGTCAGACTTTCGTCCATTGCGGAAGATTCCCTACTGCTGCCTCCCGTAGGAGTCTGGGCCGTGTCTCAGTCCCAGTGTGGCCGATCACCCTCTCAGGTCGGCTACGCATCGTCGCCTTGGTGAGCCGTTACCTCACCAACTAGCTAATGCGCCGCGGGTCCATCTGTAAGTGACAGCCGAAACCGTCTTTCATCCTTGAACCATGCGGTTCAAGGAACTATCCGGTATTAGCTCCGGTTTCCCGGAGTTATCCCAGTCTTACAGGCAGGTTACCCACGTGTTACTCACCCGTCCGCCGCTAACATCCGGGAGCAAGCTCCCTTCTGTCCGCTCGACTTGCATGTATTAGGCACGCCGCCAGCGTTCGTCCTGAGCCAGGATCAAACTCTCCGAGGTATGCAGGATGCATATCACACATGCGTTGCTACACGATGTAGCGAACTTAGCATGTGATC
>NZ_AMSH01000113.1 GCF_000300535.1 Bacillus xiamenensis | reverse complement strand
CTGAATTCAGCCGCAAGCGCGCACGTGTGACGGCGGTCACAGAAGTGTTGACCGCTTCTTCCGTTGCTCAACATGAATCCTATGTCCAATCTCCAGCTGTAACGGGGAAGAAGTGGAAGCACAGCGGCGGGAAAAAGAATCAGTCCAGAGAAAGTCATGTGCAACTGGACGGTACAATCATTCCTTTGGATGAAGAATTTGAGATACCAGGCAGCGGAGAGCGCTGCATGTTTCCGAGAGATACACAGCTTTCTCCCAAAGAGCGAGTGAACTGTCATTGTGCGGTTGGTCCTGTGGTTGACCCTGTAATTTTTGGGTTGTCAGCTGAGGAAAAAGAAGAGATTATAAGAATAGTATTACAAAAAAAGGAATTAAATGGTATAATATCCTCATTATTTAAAGAATGGGGTTATTTTATGAATGATGTTGATTATTGGTCAGAAATAAAAGCATATTTACCTGTGTTTGTTGTTCTTGTATCAGCCGTTATTGCTTTCATTACAAGTATTCGTCATAAAGATCGAGATCGTTTTTATAAAAGTGCTGAGGATAATTTATATAAATTGATAGAACCTATGTATTTTCAGTTGAGAAATATAAAGAATATAAGGGATGAACGTCATAAGGTTGAATTTATTAGAAAGTTTTTCAATACTTATAATCCCGAAACAATAAATATTTCAAAACTTGGAAACAGGAAATTAGTTGATAGATTTATAGAAACACATGAGGCTTTTATTCACTATCAAATTGAATTTGATGATCAAAGTTTGAAACTATTATCTCGTAAGATAGGGAGTTTGGAATATTTGTTAGAAAAAGAGTATTGGAAGCTTTTCGAAGCTATATATAAAGATCACAATTATTTCAAAAAAACTGTAGGTATGAATTATTTGTTCCGCTTTTTTTATAGAATCTCTATTTTTATTGAAAGTACGTTCTTTGCCGTTAGTTGGATAATATTTATTTTTATGCTCATTGTGATTTGTGATGAATATAGAGATGGAACCATCTGGGTTGATGAACTACAAGAAAAATTACTAATTTTATTTTATTGTTTAGTGTTTTCAATTTTCATGCTGGCTATGTCTGTATTTATAAATCTTACTATTGCAGATGATACGAAACAAAAGAAAACCATAAGCGATTATTTAACGCTGGGGATAACTTCTTTGTGGAAAAAAGGTGCTGTGAAAAGGCGAGAACGAAAAAAGGAGAAAGCTATCCGTAAAGAAGAAAGAGCACGAGCGGCCAGTATAGAAGAAAGTGACTAAACTGAAAGGAGGTGAATGAATTGCCACGCGAATTGATAAATGCGAAGATCACACATGTTTCATATGTAGACAAGGCTGCTAATCAAAAGCAGTTCTTTTTTATGAAATCAGAAAAACAACCAGACTTTCAAAAAGAGATCAAGGTCATTGCCAAAGCAGACGATGCGCAGCGTCTTGTGTACGGTATTGTATACGAACCAAACGTAGCTGATGCACATGGGGATTACATGACACCAGAAGAAATCGAAAAAGCCGCTCATGGGTTCCTGAAGGATGCACGTGAGATCGACAAGCAGCATGATTTCCAAGGGGGTGTCGGGGAAGTCGTTGAATCGTACATTGCTCCGTCTGACTTTGAAATGGGCGATGAGGTTATCAAGAAAGGATCGTGGGTCCTTGTGACAAAAGCATCTGATGAAATCTGGGAACAGATTCAAAAGGGTGAAATCACCGGATACTCTATGGCCGGAACAGCGGATATAGGAAAACAAAAGGATCACAAGCTAGACTGACATAGCAGAATGAGACACAAATAAAACACCCTTATTAGGCT
>NZ_AMSH01000112.1 GCF_000300535.1 Bacillus xiamenensis | reverse complement strand
CGGCACGTTTTGCATCGTTTACGCCGGTCAGTTCATTGACGATGTTTCCGCCGTAATCAAGTGCTTTTTCATACCAAGGACGGTTAGCGAGAGCTTCTTGTTCCTTTGCGATCTCACGAGCTTTCTCTTGTTCTTTTTTGATTTTGAGATATTCAGAATTTTGCTTCTCAATATCGCTTTTTGCCTTGTAGATTTCGCTATTTTGATATGCTTTTTTGTCAAAATTCATAGGCGAAATGGCTTTTCCGTCATTTGTCGCATTCATCATTTCTGCGTACAATGCCATTGTAGCCTGCTGTTCGGTCTCTGACAAAGCATATTCATCTTTTAGATTTTGATCAAGCTGCAATGCTTTTCGATTGCTTTATTGTCTCTTTCGAAACAGAACACTGTTAGCCGAATAAACACCAACTTACGCTATTCACTTAAATAGATTTTGCAATGATGACTACACTCCGAGAGGATACCAATTACAGTCAATCATCAATTGAAATGAAAAACTGTCCTCGATACGGCTACCGCAGACCAGCTACTATTCAGGCTCAGAATGTCCCTCTCGTATAGCCACATTCGTCAACACTTTTGTTCCGTATCCAGATACGCCATTGATAAGGGAGAGGCACGTCTCCCAATAAAAAAAGGGACATCAACCAAGGCTCTTAGAGTGCTCAATGCGTTCGTTTTGCTTGTCTCTATCATACGATGATCCACTCAGGAAAAAAGATCCCCATTTTATCGGTTTTTTCTCGGTATGAAGGCCAATAAACACAAAAACCTTGAAAGGCATATAGCCAGTCAAGGTATGATAACAATAACATTATTTTTAGAAGTATCAACTACTTCACCTACTGATTTATCTGAGAGAATATCATAATTGTTTTATATTTCTTTCTAATACAATAAGGCTATTTTAAAGTAACTCCACTCCAACTTGTTTATAAAATTTAACTTTTAACCTCTCTTCTTCGTCCACGTTTATTACCATAGCTTTGTCATCTTTTTTTATACTTGTTACATTATGAAAATCACCTGTAAATACTATAGAATCATTAAATGTAATACTTAGACTACTCGTTTGCTTATATACATCTAAAGTTAAAATCACCTTGAAATTTTGGTCATCTTTGTAAGTATAAATTAATTCTCCATCATCTATATTGCCTGTTATACTCACCGGCTCACTTTGAAAAAGTTCTAATAGATCATATTCATCATACTTGATAAACATTCGTATTCATCCTTTTATTAATTATTTCGGTATAACTGTGATAACATCGCCTGCTTCATTTATAATAACTTTGACATCCAGTGTTTCATGAACAAACGTTCCACTTCTATTACCAGGTATCTTTTTCGTATTCATTATAGCGTCTTCAATAACTGAAGGTGGAATATTTCTTGGATCAACATATTTTTTGATGAAATCACTAAATTCTTTTGTTTGTGGTTTAAATCCTAATTCTTCAGCTTTTTTAATTGCTCTACTTGTTAAAGTAGCTTTTACTTCAGGAATATCAGGTGCCATTCTTTCCAAAGCATGCTGAGAATAACTTCTTCCATTTATTTTCCCTCCGCCTTTTGACATATTCCAACCAATTTCACCCGTACCCTTAATCCCCATTTTACCATGAAACCCATTTGCCCCAAACGGTAAAAGCATTCCCAGCGCCGCATTCATACTCGCTTCCTGCTGTTCTTTCGAGATCTTATTTCCAAACATGTCTCGGCCCGTAATCGCTTCGCTGAAGCCGTTGGTCGCGGTGAGGCCATATAAGCCTTTTTGTGATGTTTTCAGGGCGTCAAAGGATTTTTGTGATGTTTTGTAAATGTCGACTGCTCTGACTGCGGCTGACGTGGCTTGAGTCGTTTTATAGACGGCTTTTCCGCCTTTGAAAATGCGTCCTGCCCAACCGACGATTGGGATATAACCCGCTGCTGCCATGCCGCCTGCAGCGACTCGCTGGCCTGCGGTGAGTT
>NZ_AMSH01000111.1 GCF_000300535.1 Bacillus xiamenensis | reverse complement strand
AACGCGATCAGTATATGTCTCAGTATTAATAGAGGAACCCCTTGGAGCCATTGGCTTCAGGGGGATTTTTGTTTTTGTGGGTATTTCTAATATTTAAAAAAGAAGCAGGTAACACCTACAAATCACCCACAAAAAAGTGATAAAAAATCACTCCATGATCTTGGAGATATACTCTTCATATTTATTCATTGAATCTGTGTCTATTTTTTCTTGTATGAGGTCCAAGCCAACGAAGCTGTACCGATGCAGAAAGATGAGAAGCAGCTGCTAATGATTAGATTCCCTTCTAAGTGTGAAAAACGATTCTGACGGGAATGATCAAAAAGATTAGGAAGACGGGGCTGCATAAGGTGGCACGCAAACGATCAAGACGATGGTTCCTGCTTTATCGCATAGAGGGTAGATAATGCGTCTATCTCGATGAACAATTCATTATAACACGAGGCCTTGTGGATGAATAATCTTTATAAGCATATAGACTCTAACATTTCAATTGATCAGCTTTTTAAAAAAGGAGAAGTTAAAGTTATTATCCTAGATGGTCATTCCAACAATGTGGTGTTGGCTGAAATCCCAATGTACGGTAGAACCGAGATCACTACACGTGACGGCCAGTTCACAAATTTAAATTATACAAGTTCTCACAGAATAGATATTTAGCAGATAGAGTTCCCTAATTACTTGAAAAAATCTAAAAAATGCCGATTCAATAAAGAAGAATATTGAAAAGGTGTGTATTTATGGAGTATTTTGGATTTCTCGAAAAAATGGGGATACCAAGTAATTTGGCTGCTGCAATAATAGTGTTATTAATCATTTTCAAATTAATAAGACCTATTAATTTATTATCATCAAGTATCTTTGAACAAAAGTTGTTAACTAAAGATATGGTTATACTATTATTAAGTATTAAATATCTTGGACAGACTTTATGGTGGGTATTGATTAATCTGTCTATACTTTATACTTTTGGTGTACCGTCCTGGACTGGGGATCCAAATTTATCTCCCATGATAGGATCAATTTTTTTCGCAATTGGTGCTCCAATTTTCACTATAATTTATGTTATAAACAGTCAATCCTCTTCAAAACTTAATCGGTTTGGGGTAAGAGTATTATTAGCAATACTGTTCATGGTTTGCTTATTGTGCTATTATTTTCCGTTGAATGGAACAGTTGTAACAAATGTATTCGTAGAAAATCCAATTGGAAAATTAGCAATTATAATAGGATGTATGACCGTTCTATGTCTCCCTATACCAGCATTAATGAAGCAAATTTCAAAGTTTTTATATTGGACAAAAGAAAAGTATATACTCGTTTCTGACATTGATTTAGCTAATGAACAAAATATTCTTGAAAGTGATTTAAATAGAAAATCTTGGTATGTACTACACGCTATAAACAAAGAATTAATTTTATTAGGAAATAATCCTAAGCCAAAGTTATGTACAGAAACAAAAATTATCAAGTTAGAAGACTTGTGCAATATAAAAATGTCGATTGAAGAGGTCGATCAAGATTCTACAAACGATGATTCTACTAACGATAGTACTACAAATAATAATTCAATTATATAATTAAACAGTCTGCTTATAAGATTTTTTTGGAAACTTTCGACAGCACTTGGAATCATTTGAGTGCTGTTTTTGTATCTTTGTTCCTATTTAATGACAAACTTTGTGTTGGTAAAATTGACCTTGTCAATGAATAGGAAGGAGTGAATTCTTCTGAGGAAGATACTTGATGCAAAAGCACTAACCAGTGCCATGGATACAAGGGCAAAACACTATCAGGAACTCCGCGAACAAATGATAGATTTAAAAAAGGCATTACAAGCTTCTTATGAATATACTTGATGCAAAAGGACTAACCAGTGCCATGGATACAAGGGCAAAACACTATCAGGAACTCCGCGAACAAATGATAGATTTAAAAAAGGCATTACAAGGTGTTGCCAATCTCGGTGACGACTTCACTGGAAAAGGTGCCGATAACATTAAAAGCTTTTATAAAGAGCTAGCTGGAATTGTGGACATGTTTATTAGCTTCATAGATAAACAAAAAGCGTTCCATGAAGGTGTTTCTGGGACACTTGATGATACAAACTTTGGCGGCGATACCTTTGTAGAAGAACACTTTTTAGACAACGCAGTACATATGGGCACCAAGAATGAACAAAGATTTCTAAATTATATTATAAACG
>NZ_AMSH01000110.1 GCF_000300535.1 Bacillus xiamenensis | reverse complement strand
TGTAGAAAAACATGAGTTTCTCTACAATCTGGGCAGGCGTTATGCCTGCTCATTTTTTAAGTCATTTTCAAGAAATTCTATATCTTTTTTGTATCTCTCAATTGTTTCTTCAATAGCTGCTTTAATTACACCAGGATACCCTTTTTCTTCTTCTTGTGATTGTTCCTTTTTCAATTCTTTTATATCTTCATGCAGCAACTTTATTGCATGTTGCTTCTGTTCCTTATCCATATAATTATAGATTTTTCTCATGACAATCATCCTTTTCATTGAATTTAATATACAAATATTTATAAATTTAGTATATAATACCATTCTAGAAGGGTGATGGTAAAATGAATAAATTTGTATCTAAATTACTTATTGTTTCGTTAACAACTTTACTATTAGTATCAACATTGTTACCGACTGTATCAAGAGCCGCAACTCCTATTAATGATAATGAGACTATGGCATCACAACAGATTCAAGTGAAAATACAGTCGTTAAAGAGTCTAGCAGATGAAACAGAAATACAAGATCCTGTCATCCAAACTCAAGGCTTTAGAGGATACCTAGTAAAGTTAGCTGCTGAAATAGTAGCAGAAGGTGTAAGGTATGGCGGTAAAGCAGCAGGTCTTGTTTTAAAAAAGGCTGACAAACAAGCTGCTAAAGCATTTAAAGAGAATTCTAATTTCATAGCTAAAAAAATTGAAGAATTCGCAAATATACCTGATGTTACTGCAAACATCATAAAGAAAAAGCTGTATGCTGCTTTAAAACCGAAAATTGGTGGAGGATCAGCGCAAGTGATTGCTGATGGTGTCTACTATGCAATAAACTTTTTCTTGTTCTAAATGAAAAGCCCTTCCGGTTGGAGGGGCTATTTTTTTGTTCTTTTTGCGATTTCTTTTCGGTGTTGAATTATTCAGAAAATGATAATTATGTAATTATAAGGGATGAAAAGGAAGGGGATGATAGGAGTGGAGAAAGTTCTTTCTTCTCAAGTTGGTATCTTGATAAATGACTGGTATAGATTTATAAGGACATTCAGCGTGCCGGATGCAGAGATTTTAAAAGAACAGGTTGAAAGAGAAATAGAGAACATGGAAGAGGATCAAGATTTACTGCTATATTATCAATTAATGGAGTTTAGGCATAGACTCATGCTTGAGAGTCTTGAGCCTATTGAAATGAATCAGCAACGCCCCACTTTACCCAATTTACTCAAAGAAATAGAGAACAAACAACCCCACGTCAAAGGAACGCTTGACTACTATTCAAACTTCTTTAGAGGTATGCACGAATTCCATCACAAAAATTATGTTGCTGCTATAAATTTTTATAAGGCTGCTGAAGAACATTTAAAGAATGTTCCCGATGATATAGAAAGAGACGAATTCCATTATAAATTAGCTGATGCATATTATCGCATTGATCAACATTTCGTTTCATTAAATCATTTGGAAAAAGCAAAAGAAATGTATTCAACAAGCGAGTTTTACAAAGCAAAAGTAGTAGGTTGTAATATCAAATATGGAGCGAATATGTACGACTTATACCGTTTAGATGAAGCCGAATTTTATTATAGGGAGGCCTTAAGCTTGGCTCAAGAGCTTAATGAGGAAACAGCCCAACGAATTATTGGTGTAATACATCATAATTTAGGTTTAGTCAAAAAAGAGCCGGAGAAATTGAAACCGCAGAAAATGAATTTCTAAATTCAATTCAAATAAAAGAACATGCCGAAACGATTTCAGGAATTAGAACACTTTATATGTTGTCCTGGGTATTCTACGAACAAGATAAAAAAGATAGAGGAAACCAATATTTCACCATCGGCTTAAATAGAGCTAACTTTGCAGACGATCAAGAATATATAGCTAAATTAAAAATCATTTATGCGCTTTTTGAAGAATATAATGAATCGGAGGTAAACGAAAGCCTCAGTTATTTAGAAGGCAAAAGTTTATGGCAAGATGTAGCAGAGTTATCAGAAAAACTTGCAGATTATCATTATCAAAAAGGGAATTTTGAATTGAATAGAGAATATCTAAAAAAGACCATTAAAGCTCATCAACAAATACTAAAAATGGCGGAGGCGTTATGATGAAAAAGTTATTTATCAGTTTAACAATTTTTTCTGTGTTATTCGCTGCCGGTTGGTCACTTGATAAAATCATTACTTCTAACACTTATCATGTAACAGAAAAGGCAATTACAATTTAAAAAGCCCTTTTAAGGGGGCTTTTTTTATTTGAATATCTTTTTTATTAGATTGCCGGATGATTTAACCGAAGAAAGCAGAATGATAATTTTTAAGTTAG
>NZ_AMSH01000109.1 GCF_000300535.1 Bacillus xiamenensis | reverse complement strand
GTTCATGCTTCACATTAAATATAGGTTAAGTCCTCGATCTATTAGTATCTGTCAGCTCCACGTGTCACCACGCTTCCACCTCAGACCTATCAACCTGATCATCTTTCAGGGATCTTACTTCCTTGCGGAATGGGAAATCTCATCTTGAGGGGGGCTTCATGCTTAGATGCTTTCAGCACTTATCCCGTCCGCACATAGCTACCCAGCGATGCCCTTGGCAGAACAACTGGTACACCAGCGGTGCGTCCATCCCGGTCCTCTCGTACTAAGGACAGCTCCTCTCAAATTTCCTGCGCCCGCGACGGATAGGGACCGAACTGTCTCACGACGTTCTGAACCCAGCTCGCGTACCGCTTTAATGGGCGAACAGCCCAACCCTTGGGACCGACTACAGCCCCAGGATGCGATGAGCCGACATCGAGGTGCCAAACCTCCCCGTCGATGTGGACTCTTGGGGGAGATAAGCCTGTTATCCCCGGGGTAGCTTTTATCCGTTGAGCGATGGCCCTTCCATGCGGAACCACCGGATCACTAAGCCCGACTTTCGTCCCTGCTCGACTTGTAGGTCTCGCAGTCAAGCTCCCTTGTGCCTTTACACTCTGCGAATGATTTCCAACCATTCTGAGGGAACCTTTGGGCGCCTCCGTTACATTTTAGGAGGCGACCGCCCCAGTCAAACTGCCCACCTGACACTGTCTCCCTGCCCGATAAGGGCAGCGGGTTAGAAGGTCAATACAGCCAGGGTAGTATCCCACCGATGCCTCCACCGAAGCTAGCGCTCCGGTTTCCAAGGCTCCTACCTATCCTGTACAAGCTGTACCAACATTCAATATCAGGCTGCAGTAAAGCTCCACGGGGTCTTTCCGTCCTGTCGCGGGTAACCTGCATCTTCACAGGTACTATAATTTCACCGAGTCTCTCGTTGAGACAGTGCCCAGATCGTTGCGCCTTTCGTGCGGGTCGGAACTTACCCGACAAGGAATTTCGCTACCTTAGGACCGTTATAGTTACGGCCGCCGTTTACTGGGGCTTCAATTCGCACCTTCGCTTACGCTAAGCGCTCCTCTTAACCTTCCAGCACCGGGCAGGCGTCAGCCCCTATACTTCGCCTTACGGCTTCGCAGAGACCTGTGTTTTTGCTAAACAGTCGCCTGGGCCTATTCACTGCGGCTTCTCGGGGCTTTAACACCCTAAGAAGCACCCCTTCTCCCGAAGTTACGGGGTCATTTTGCCGAGTTCCTTAACGAGAGTTCTCTCGATCACCTTAGGATTCTCTCCTCGCCTACCTGTGTCGGTTTGCGGTACGGGCACCTCTCACCTCGCTAGAGGCTTTTCTTGGCAGTGTGGAATCAGGAACTTCGCTACTATATTTCGCTCGCCATCACAGCTCAGCCTTCACGGGAAACGGATTTGCCTATTTCCCAGCCTAACTGCTTGGACGCGGATATCCATTACCGCGCTTACCCTATCCTCCTGCGTCCCCCCATTGCTCAAATGGTGAGGAGGTGGTACAGGAATATCAACCTGTTGTCCATCGCCTACGCCTTTCGGCCTCGGCTTAGGTCCCGACTAACCCTGAGCGGACGAGCCTTCCTCAGGAAACCTTAGGCATTCGGTGGACGGGATTCTCACCCGTCTTTCGCTACTCATACCGGCATTCTCACTTCTAAGCGCTCCACCAGTCCTTCCGGTCTGGCTTCACAGCCCTTAGAACGCTCTCCTACCACTGTTCGTAAGAACAGTCCGCAGCTTCGGTGATACGTTTAGCCCCGGTACATTTTCGGCGCAGAGTCACTCGACCAGTGAGCTATTACGCACTCTTTAAATGGTGGCTGCTTCTAAGCCAACATCCTGGTTGTCTAAGCAACTCCACATCCTTTTCCACTTAACGTATACTTTGGGACCTTAGCTGGCGGTCTGGGCTGTTTCCCTTTCGACTACGGATCTTATCACTCGCAGTCTGACTCCCAAGGATAAGTCATCGGCATTCGGAGTTTGACTGAATTCGGTAACCCGGTAGGGGCCCCTAGTCCAATCAGTGCTCTACCTCCGAGACTCTTACCTTGAGGCTAGCCCTAAAGCTATTTCGGAGAGAACCAGCTATCTCCAGGTTCGATTGGCATTTCACCCCTACCCACACCTCATCCCCGCACTTTTCAACGTGCGTGGGTTCGGGCCTCCATTCAGTGTTACCTGAACTTCACCCTGGACATGGGTAGATCACCTGGTTTCGGGTCTACGACCACGTACTCATGCGCCCTATTCAGACTCGCTTTCGCTGCGGCTCCGCATCTTCTGCTTAACCTTGCACGGGATCGTAACTCGCCGGTTCATTCTACAAAAGGCACGCCATCACCCGTTAACGGGCTCTGACTACTTGTAGGCACACGGTTTCAGGATCTATTTCACTCCCCTTCCGGGGTGCTTTTCACCTTTCCCTCACGGTACTGGTTCACTATCGGTCACTAGGGAGTATTTAGCCTTGGGAGATGGTCCTCCCGGATTCCGACGGAATTTCACGTGTTCCGCCGTACTCAGGATCCACTCTGGAGAGAATGACATTTCAGTTACAGGGCTGTTACCTTCTCTGGCGGGCCTTTCCAGACCTCTTCGCTTATATCAT
>NZ_AMSH01000108.1 GCF_000300535.1 Bacillus xiamenensis | reverse complement strand
TTTATTTGTCTCATCTGATGGGGTCAGTCCCCTATACTACTGCAGCTTTTTATGTACTCCTAGCATTCGTTTTAGGTAACCAACTAAAATACAGTAATGATTATCTTCTAGTAGTAATAGAAGATAAACGTATTCAAATTGCTGTTGTTATTTTTGTTGCTGTTTTGGCTGTTGGGCTATGGGGCTACTTTACATATAAGGATAAAGTTGAACTAAATGAATTAAGCTGTTATAAACGATTATTACAAGAATGCTTGGATGAAATTCCAAATAGAAGTTTTAAATAAGTACTGAACACCTTAGGAGATAAGGTGTTTTTTTGACGTAAAATGGGAACTTATTTTGTTTGAGAGCGGCTTCTATTGAGGAATTCACTTTTTCGTTCGACAAAATTTGCGGATAGTTCCATATGCTCGCTTTCTGCCGATATAAAGGTGGGAGGTTAAAATGAATACTATTTTAGTTGAATTAGTAAACAAGGATTTTGATTGGAACATTGTTGTGAATTTAATTGGAGCATGTGGTGTAGTTCTCGGTGCAATATCAGGGGCGTATCTTTATAGAAAACAGAAGAATACAGAGTGGACTGAAAAAAGTTTACAAAGTGTATATGCACCACTTTACATGCTAGTTTGTGGACAAGAGAGTTTTCGAGAACTGCTATTAGATCATGAAAAGAATAAATTTGTAAATTCACCAATACTATCTTGGGAAGATAATAAAAAAAATGAAGGAGTTATTCATAGAAATAAATTTATTGAGGCGTTTGATAAAACAAATTATGGTTTAGCATCTAATAAATTATTGATGTTAATAGGAGAATATAGAGTTCTTGTGAAACTTGAAGAAATAACTCCGGAAAATCATCCTGATTATGACAAAATAACTAGAAGAAAAGTAGATGTTGAAATTGAATTAGTGCGTGAAATTGTTCGAGAATATCAAAGACTAAGACAAAAACTAAAGATAGAAAATGACACCCCTGTGGAAAAATTTAAAATTTTTGAGTAGTAGTCCTCTGTGTAGGGCTTTTTTTGTTCCCTGTAAACTGCTTCCGGTGAATCTTTACATCAAGCATCGGCTTAAAGGTAGAGTGCGGTGGCAGTTTAGAGGAAATAATAATCCCAAAACAAACACGAATCGGAAGGAGGCGGCAGGTGAATGTAAATGGTAGACAAGCACATTCAGGCTCAGAAGGATTACGTCAAAGGTATGAAATACAAGGACCTTGCCGAAAAATACGGAGTGTCGATCAACACCATAAAATCGTGGAAAAAGCGGCATGGTTGGGAAAGGAAAAAGGGTGCACCCAAAGAAAAAAAGGTGCACCCAAAAAAGGGTGGTCAACCGGGTAATGTTAATGCGTTAGGCAATAGCGGGGGAGCAGCACCAATACAAAACCAAAACGCAAAGACACACGGCTTTTACTCAAAGCACATGTCAGCTGAAGCGTTTGAGATCATGCAGGACATTCAGGAGTTTTCGCCCGTTGATCTGCTGTGGGAGCAAATACAGATTCAATTTACCGCTATTGTGCGAGCACAGAAAATAATGTTCGTTGAAAGCAAAGATGAAATGATTAAAGAGTTGAAAAAGAAAAAGTCAGTCGTTTCAGATTCTACTGATATTGAGGAAGAAGAATACGAGTTTCAATTTGCTTGGGATCGTCATGCTACATTCCTAAACGCTCAATCAAGAGCGATGGGAGAGCTGAGAAGCTTGATAAAACAGTTTGAGGGGTTAGCGCATGAGAAAGATGAAAGACGGCTTAAATTGAAGCAGATGAGGCTTAATATTGACAGAACAAAAGCTGAAGTGGAACGGCTTACAGATAATAAAGAAGATCAAACGTTTGAAATCATCATCAAGGATAAGGGGGACCGTTGATGGAAAAAGAAGTGAATCCCCACTTTAGAAAATTTCTTTTTGATTGGGATCAAAAGTTTCAGTTCCTAGTGGGTGGTTACGGTTCATCTAAGAGCTATCACATTGCCTTGAAACTCATCTTAAAGTTACTGGATGAAAAGAGAACAGCCCTTGTGATTCGTGAAGTCTATGACACACACAGGGATTCAACCTTTTCGCTGTTTGAAGAGATCGTAAATGAACTTGGGCTCGATCATGTGATCCAGTGTAGAACATCACCGCTCATGCTTAAATTCCATAATGGGAGCCGGATCATCTTCAAAGGGTTGGACAAGCCAGCCAAATTGAAGTCGATCAACAACATCTCGATCATATGGATTGAAGAATGTTCAGAAGTGAAGTACGAGGGATTCAAGGAGCTGCTTGGTCGTTTGCGTCATCCAACATTGCAACTGCACATGATCCTATCAACGAACCCTGTCGGCCAGGATAATTGGACATACCGTCATTTCTTTAAGGACGATCAAAACAACCGCTTCATCCTAGATGATGAGAGGTTATACAAAGAGCGAACGATCGCTATCAATGATACGTACTATCACCACTCGACGGCCGAAGATAACCTATTTCTACCTGTGAGCTATATCAAGCAGCTGGATGAACTGAAAGAATACGATCCCGACCTTTATCGAATAGCCCGAAAAGGTCATTTTGGTATTAACGGTATTCGTGTTCTTCCTCAATTCGAGGTGCAGCCACATGAAGATGTGATGCTGGCCATATCAAATATCAATCGGCCTTTGCTTAGAGCGGGCATGGACTTTGGTTTCGTTGATTCATATAACGCAGTTGTCAGGTTGGCTGTGGATCACGAGAAGAAGTATCTATATATCTATTGGGAGTATTACGATCGTGGTAAGACCGATGATGTTACTGTCGAGGATTTGAAAGAGTTCGTCGAAACAAAAGAGCTGATCAAGGCTGATAATGAGCAGAAGACAATCGCATATTTCCGCAAGATGGGATACAACATGGTGGCCGCTCATAAGTTCCAAGGATCACGCTTGCAGTACACCAAGAAGATCAAGCGGTGTAAGAAAATTATATGTTCTGACTAATCCATTTATTTTATTTTCGCGTTTTAGTATACTACATGGTGGCCGCTCATAAGTTCCAAGGATCACGCTTGCAGTACACCAAGAAGATCAAGCGGTTCAAGAAAATCATATGTTCTGACTCATGCAAAAACACGATCTATGAGCTTC
>NZ_AMSH01000107.1 GCF_000300535.1 Bacillus xiamenensis | reverse complement strand
CTCACCGCCACAAACTGCTTCAGCGAAGCGATCACGGGTCGAGATATGTTCGGAAGTAAGATCTCGAAGGAACAACAGGAAGCGAGTATGAATGCGGCGCTGGGGATGCTTTTGCCGTTTGGGGCGAAAGGAGTTAAAAGTAGTTTAGGTTCCATTAAAAAGCCTCAGTATATACCAAAAGATGTTAATGGTAAAAATGCGAGTCTGCCAAAATACGAGAATGGGAAGCTAGTCAATGGAACAGTCCATAAACCAGATTCACAGTTTCCTCATACTCAAATTGGTTATAGGAAAGGGCGTAAAGAGGGGTACATTCAAACCCTCGAATGGGGAAAAGATGGTACGCCGATACAAAGAACAGATTGGACGAATCATGGTAGAGGTGATCACACAAATCCTCACTCTCATCCTGCGGTATTTAAGGATGGGTCATGGAGTTTTAAAGAATAATTTGGAGGAGATTTGAATGGGTGTAAAAGAATCAGAATTTCTATTAAAAATAAGAGGTATGGAATATTTTAATGATGAGTTATCTTGCTTAGGTGATCAGCTTGCTAAGATTCTATTTTGTATAAAGGAATTGAAACAGGATTATAAATGGTATGTATTTGATGTCTTTGGCTCAACTCATTCTTCTCTTTTTGAGTTATTTCCAGACAAAGATCTGATTGCAATGTCAACAGATAAATTAATAGATAGTGTAAGACAAGTGGTTCAATTTGAATCAGGTGTCTTTATAGGATTTCAAAAAGGTTTACAGATTGAATGGGATTTGAATTCAATGCCAGAAACAGAAGAAGATGAGGGTATTCAACACTCTTTAGCTGATATTGAAATACGAGCATTCGATTTTTCTTATTTTGAAGTTTATGGTAATGATATAAAGATTAAGGAACATTTGGTTCTTAATCTCAATAAATAAGAGGATTATGATACTTTATTAGGTATAAATGTATCTTAAAAGTCTTATTACAATAACCACTTAAAAGCCAATTAATCACAACAAAAAAGGGGAATAAACCATGCTATGGGTTTTCACACAAAACGAGCAAAGTCTAATCCATGTCCATGAAATCACAGTAAGCGGCAAAAAAATTGAAGGAATGATCTTGGGAAGTACATCTTGGGCAAAGACTCTCGGTAAGTATGACTCAAATGAACGCGCAGCAGCAATCCTTCAAGACATTGTGAAGGTGATTGAAGAAAATCAAAATGGCACGATTACCTATCGAATGCCTCAGCAGTAAAAAGAAACCACCTTTCCATCCGAGAAAAGGTGGTTTTGTTTATGATGGTGTTTTCGTAAAGGCTAAGAATAATGGAATGCCTGTGCCGACAAGTGTTGTGGCAAATAGGAACATACCGCAAATGAATAGAAAATGACTGGCTGAAAAGACAAGTGCCAGAATTAGAAAAACGATGCTGAGTCCGATCATGCTGTAAGATGGGACAAAACGGCGTTTGTATGTGGCTTTCTTTGTTAAGAATGAGAAGAAAATGCCAAATAATAAAGGGACAATCCATAAGTAAAATAAAATAATAAGAGACATACATCATACCTCGATTTTTCCTTCTATTTTATCAGATGCCGGTCACAACGGATACTGCAAAGCTTCACTTTGTAAAATAGTTCATGCAATCGACACAATTACGTGGGCTGGTTCATCGAATGTGTTTTCTGCTGCATATACTCAGGCTGCAAAAGTGCATAGACACAATGATCCGTAAAGCGGTCGCCCAGCCATTCACATTGCTTTAAAATGCCTTCAAGCGAAAAAGATAATCGCTCTGCGATGCGTCTGCTTTTCATGTTGTCGACAGCTGCTCTAATTTCAATGCGGTGCAGGCGGCATTCTTCAAATAAATAGTGAATGACGGCTTGGCATGCTTTTGTCATGATGCCCTTTCCTTGATAGCCTTCTCCGAGCCAATAACCAATGGAAACGGTGCGGTTGATCCATTGAATTTGATGGGTGCCAATGATGCCGACGAGTTCCCCATGAAACCATATACCAGCTTGGAATCCATTGTTTTGCAAGGCTTGCTGCATGGCGCTTTGAATGAACGCCAGGCTGTCTTCCTCTGTGTGCGTTGAATCCACCCAGAGCATCCATTCCCGTAAGTGCTCTCTGGAACGATGGATGAGTACATACAGACTTCTGGCGTCTCTTGGCTCAAGCAGCCTCATAGATATGTCTTGATCCTGATAAAAAAACATGTGCTCACGTCCTCTCTAGGGAAATTCTACCATAGACAAATAGAAAGAAAAAGACAGGATCATGACTTTCCTTTACATAAACGTATCCACAATTAAAAACAGATTGAGTGCGACAACAAGAGCCGCTATTACCCACGATATTCCTGTTACCCAGCGAGCATTCGTTAAATCACCCATAATTCGTTTTTTACTTGTAAACAAAATGAGCGGAATTAAAGCAAAGGCTATACCAAAGGATAAGACCACTTGACTCATCACAAGCGCAGATGTCGGGTTTACTCCGGATGCAATGATCGCAATAGGAGGAATGATGGTAATCAGACGGCGTACATACAGCGGGATTCGGTATTGAATAAAACCCTGCATGATAATATCGCCTGACAGTGTACCGACAGAAGAACTGGAAAGTCCCGCTACAAGCAGACCTAGACCAAATAAGATGGCTGACACAGGACCTGCAAGTGTTCCAAAATGCTGAAATGCTACATCCAGATCCTCAACAAAGAGACCATTTTTATAAAATAAAGCAGCTGCTACAATCAACATGCTGGCATTGATGGCTCCAGCGACTAACATCGCAATGAGGATGTCTAAAAACTCAAAGCGGAAAATCTGTTTTTTCTCTTTTTCTGTTCTGCCGACGACTCTTCTTTGAGTTAAAGCTGAATGCAGATAAATTGCGTGCGGCATCACAGTGGCGCCCAAAATCCCAGCAGCAAGCAGGACACTATCTGCGCCATCAAATCTTGGCATCAACAGTCCGCCTGCGACACTTGCGATATCAGGTTTGGCGACAAAAGTTTGCACAGCGAATGCTATCACTACAATAAACAGCATGCCAGTAATCCCTGCTTCCAATGCTCGATATCCGCGTCTTTGAAGCTCTAAAATCGCAAATGATCCGATGGCTGCAATGATGGATGCTTCAAGCAGCGGGATCCGAAAGAGCAAGTATAAACCAAGAGCCGCGCCGATAAATTCGGCTAAATCTGTGGCGATAATGACGAGCTCACCCTGAATCCATAACCCAATAGAGACGGGTTTCGGAAACTCTTCACGAGCGATTTCAGGTAAATTTTTACCTGTTGCGATTCCAAGCTTTGCAGACAAAGACTGGATGAGCAAAGCCATGAGATTCGATATGAGAATGACCCATAAAAGAAGGTAACCATATTTTGAGCCAGCCGCAATGTTGGTCGCAAAGTTTCCTGGATCAATATATGCAATGGCAGCGATAAAAGCAGGTCCTAGAAAAGGAAGAAGCCTTCTAAATCCTTTGACCTTTCCTTCAAGTGCACGCTCTGCGGCCACTGACATGTGTGCCTGTGCCTCGATGTATTTGTTTGTCATATGTCATCACCTAGATTCTAAAAGTTTTGCTTCGGCACAAAAAGTTTCCTTGATGCAATTTTTAATCATCATATGCCCATCTTCATGAAAAGTCAACTATCTGAACTAATAGGTTTGTTTATCATATGTAAGTGAAAAAAATAGATACCTTGTCAATCAATACATAAAAAAACACCGCCCCTTAGGCGGTGCCAGCGTGTAGACAAACCCTCGCATTCTCC
>NZ_AMSH01000106.1 GCF_000300535.1 Bacillus xiamenensis | reverse complement strand
CATATCACTGTAAAAATAATAGAAAGGTCGAAAATAAAGATCATTTTAGCCCTTTGTCAACAATCTTAGACAGGAAGGACTCCTGTCTTTTTTATTGAACATGAAAATTCGTTCCATCTGTTGTTTCTTTGACAATTCCTGCCCGAATGACAAAATCACCGAAATGTTCATTTTCTTCTCGTTCTTTTGCGTAGCGGGGAAGAAGAGAACCAAGTTCTTTTAAAATGTCTTCCTCACCCACATTTTCACGGTACAGTTTACTTAACCTGCTGCCGTCGAATGCAGCGCCAAGATACATATTGTATTTACCAGGTGATTTCCCGATAAAACCAATCTCACCTAAAGCATGACGAGCACAGCCATTTGGACATCCAGTCATTCGGATCGTAATCTCTTTATCACTTAATCCATTTTCTTCGACAATCTCATCAATACGATCAATCAAGCGCGGAAGGTAGCGTTCTGCTTCTGCCATCGCTAAGCCGCACGTTGGCAGTGCCACACAAGCCATGGAACTGCGGCGCAGGGCAGAATGCTGCTTGCCATCTGATAAACCAAATTCCTGAATCAGCTTCTCAATCTGTTTCTTTTTATGAGTTGTCACATTTCCAATGATCAAGTTCTGATTTGCGGTTAAGCGGAAGTCACCTGTATGAACCTTGGCGATTTCACGAATGCCTGTCATCAGCGGATAATCATCATAATCTGTGATGCGCCCGCCTTCTACAAACATCGTATAATGCCATCTGCCATTAATGCCTTTCACCCAGCCATAACGGTCACCGTTATGATCAAAATGATAATCCCGTGCGTCTAAAAGAGTAAACCCAAGGCGACGCTCAAGCTCTTCTTTTACATTCTCAAGGCCGAGGCGGTCTACTGTATATTTAAAGCGGGCATTTTTTCGCACGGAACGGTTTCCATAGTCTCGCTGAATGGTGATGACTTGTTTGGCAATCTCCACAACCTGCTCAGGTGTGCAAAAGCCGATCACCTTTGCAAGCTGAGGGTAGGTTGCTGTATCACCGTGAGTCATACCCATTCCGCCGCCAATTGCGACATTAAAGCCGACCAATTGCTCATTTTCGATGATCGCAATGAAACCTAAATCCTGTGAAAAGACATCAATATCGTTAGCAGGAGGGACCGCCACACCAATCTTGAATTTTCTTGGTAAATAAAGCGGACCGTACATCGGCTCAACTTCCGTATCAGGCGTTGACGCTACCTTTTCTTCATCAAGCCAAATTTCATGGTACGCTCTTGTTTGCGGAAGCAGGTCATCACTTAATTTTTTCGCCAGCTCGTACACATCCTGGTGCACTTCTGATTGATAGGGGTTTGATGTACACATGACATTCCGGTTCACATCGCCGCAAGCAGCAATCGTATCAAGCATAGTAGAATGAATGTCTTGAATGGTCTTTTTCATGTTCCACTTTAAAATACCGTGCAGCTGAAAGGTTTCACGAGTTGTCAGCTTTAACGTTCCGTTACCGTATTTGTGAGCAAGCTCATCCATTACAAGCCACTGCTTGGATGTAGCGATTCCGCCAGGCAGGCGCACGCGCAGCATAAATTGATAGGCTGGCTCAAGCTTTTGTTTTTGCCGTTCATTTCTGAGGTCACGATCATCCTGTAAATAGCTGCCGTGGTGCTTCATCAGGCGGTTGTCATCATCAGGAATTCCCGCTGAAATCGGATCAAGCATCACTTCCTTTAACGTACCCCGTAAATAATCACTTTTTTCTTTGATTTCCTCTACGTCGCTCGGAGGTCCATCCGGCGCTGTTAATGCTGTCTTCACCATGTCGTAAAAGCTCCTTTCTTTCAAGCATCAAATCAATATACGTCACGCTGATAGCGTTTTTGCTGCTGTAAGTTGGCAAGATAGCTTTCTGCTTTCTCTTTGCTCATTGCACCTTCTTCTTGAATGATCGATAGAAGGGTATTGTGGACATCATGTGCCATATGCTTTTCATCTCCGCAAATATACACATAAGCACCTTGCTCAAGCCATTCGAATAATTCTTTACTGTGTTTCTTCATTTGGTGCTGGACATATACTTTTTCCTCTGAATCTCTTGAGAAAGCCACATCCATCTTCGTTAAGACGCCATCTTTTAACCACTTTTGCCATTCTGTTTGGTATAAGAAATCCGTCACAAAGTGCTGATCACCGAAGAATAACCAAGATTTTCCGTTTGCGCCGATTTCCTCGCGTTCCTGCATAAATGAACGGAAAGGGGCGATGCCTGTGCCTGGTCCCACCATAATGATCGGAGCATCAGGATCTTGAGGAAGTTTAAAGTTTTGGTTGTGCTGAATATAAACAGGTATCGTATCACCTGGCTGCAAGCGTTCGGCACATAAAATCGAGCAGACACCTTGACGTTCTCTCCCGTGTGCATCATATCTGACTGCACCTATCGTCAAATGAACCTCATCCTCATTTGCTTTTAGACTGCTAGCAATCGAATAAAGGCGTGCAGGAATTTTTCTTAAAATAGACGTAAAATCGGCTGCTGTTCCTTCAAAAGGACCAAAATCACGAGCCGCATCTAATAAGTCTCGTCCTTCTATATACTCTTTGAGCTTTTCTCCATTTCCTTCTTCTAAAAGGGCATGCAAGGCTTCACTTTTCGTCAATGAAGCGAGTTTTTGAAGAAGAGGCTTTGTTAAAACTGTAATCTCAAAATGCGAGGTGAGGGCTTCTTTTAAAGGAAGAGTATCACCGTTTTTATGAACGGTTACGACCTCCTCTGGATTCCATCCGCATGTCTTGATCAGTTCATCCACAAGCGCAGGATCATTTGTTGGGTAAATCCCAAGACTGTCACCTGGCTCATAAACAAGGCCTGATCCTTCAAGAGAAAGCTCTAAATGACGGGTTTCTTTGTTAGAGCCTCGGCCATTTAGGTTGATATTTTCAAGGACTTCAGCATAAAAAGGATTCGTTCTAGAATATTCTGAAACGGTTTGACTGGCTGCTCCCGCTGCTTCTTGTGGTGATGATACAGCTTCACCTTCACTTAGAGAAGAAGTCACACCTTGAAGCCATTCAGAAAACGGCTCATCATAATCAAGATCACAGTCTACCCGGTCAAAAAGGCGCGTTCCGCCAAGCTCTTTTAGGCGCTCGTCAAATTCTTTCCCCGTCTGACAGAAGAATTCATATGAACTGTCACCTAATGAAAGGACAGAAAAGCTTAAATGATCAAGCTTTGGTGCACGTCGGCCGTGGATATATTCATGGAACGAAAGGGCGTTATCAGGCGGATCTCCCTCGCCATGTGTGCTGACGATAATCAGTAAATTGTTTATTTTTTTCAGATTATTCGGTTTAAAATCGGACATAGAAGAAAGCGTCACTTGAAAGCCTTTCTCTTCAAGATGCTGCGCTGTCTTTTTCGCCAACCCTTCGGAATTGCCTGTTTGCGATCCGTAAAGCACGGTCACATCTTTTTTCACAGGCTGAGCAGATGCCGCGGCAGAAGGAGCCTCTATGACAGCTTCTGAGCCGGCAAGAGCTACCTGTGCTGATAAATAACCAGTAAGCCAAATTTTTTGCTGATCTGTTAAAGTCGGAAGCAGCTGATTGAGTAAATCTGCCTGTTCCTGACTAAACGGACTGTTCAATACATGAAGTTGCAACGATATCCACCTCACAAGGAATATAAACATAGATTAATTCGATAGGAATTATATATATAGGTTCAATTTGAACTTTACCGAAAGTTTGCCATTAAGTAAAATATATAATATTGATTGTCATGATTAAGAATTCTAATAACAAAGGGCATAAAAAAAGGAAAACGGCGATCCGTTTTATTATGATT
>NZ_AMSH01000105.1 GCF_000300535.1 Bacillus xiamenensis | reverse complement strand
ATCCCTGTCTCAAAAACGGGGGTCAGTCCCAGCTAGGTCTGCTTCTTTTTATTTTATGTTGTTATCCTTATAGTAAAAGCGCAGAGGGAGTGTGTATATGACCAATTACAGAAATACAATTACAGCATTTCACTGTTCGAAAAGGAACGGGGAATTGAAGGTTAAACCGAAACCTTTCAAGTGGCATATTCCAAAAAGACTAAGAGGACAGATACAACAAGGGGATATTGTGTTGGTTGAATCCCTAGACAGAAAAAAGCCTGTCCTAGTAATTGATGTTTCAAGAGAAGAGCTAGAGGAAACGGGTTGCTATTACAAGCGAGTCATTAAGATTTTGGATCAAGTAGATAAAAATAAAGAAAATGTACCTGTGTGAAAGAGAGACTATTACGAGTAGTCTCTTTTTTAATGTAAAAATTCACTCAAATTTAACATGTCAATTCATCAGATATTAAAATATCCTTAAAATTCTATTAATGTTTACATGATCCATATTAACCATTATTATGGTGAATGTGGACCACGCTAAAAAAGGAATTGGAGGTAATAATATGAAAAAACGAAACGTTATTGTCACATCCTTGTTGTCAGCATCTGTATTATTCACTGGGTTTGGATTGGAAGGAAATGCACAAGCGACAGATGTATACCCTTCTATGAACAATGAAAGAGCCAAAGAAGAAATAGAAGAAATGAAAGCAGAGGGTATGACCTCTGAACAGATTAATGAGCTTTACGAGATGAGCAAAAAGGAGTATAACTCTGTATCTACAGAAGAAAAAGCAGAAGCTATATTCGAAGAGTCGCAGAAAGATATCGATCAATATATTAAAGAAGGCGTGATTGACGAGTATTTACCTAAGTACAACGAAGAGAAAGATAAGATAAGCGTAAACGCCAAGAATTTAGGCACTAAGGGCGATGTATTAGTAAGCTATGACTTGAATTCAGGTAGCTCCGCAATTGGCTTCGGACACGCCGCAATTGTCTCAAGAAAAGCAGCTAAGACCGTAGAGGCTTGGCATAAAAATTGGAGTCCTATTAAACAACATGGAGTCAGAAGATATAATAATAATTGGGGTTCTAGAAAGAAGGTTTACGGGCTATGGGTGAAGAAGTCTAATAATACCAAATATGTAAATGCGGCTAAGTATGCTGAAAAGCAAGCTGACCAAAAGAAGCCATACAACATGAATTTCTTTGACAAGAAAACTACCAAAAAATTCTATTGTTCTCAATTGGCCTGGAGAGCTTGGAAGAACCAAGGGCACGACATTGACAATATAAAAATTGATTCGGTTGTGTCGCCAATGGAATTAGTCAACTCTAACAACACGAAGGTCTTTTATCATAAAAAGTAAGTCAATAAGCAGTCGGGGGACTCCCTCGATTGCTTTACTTGTTTAAAATTGAAAGGAGATGATTGAATGAAATACTTAAAACTACTTATTTCAGCTTGCGCCATTGCATTAATATGTACAGCATGCTCAAAGAAAGAGGAGGCTGCTGTTGACTCACCTAAGAGAGAATTGAGCAATATGAAAGACAGTAAATTTGCTATCATTTATTCGCAGGTAATGGATAGAGGATGCGAGGTGGTCAACTATAACAACGAAGGAAAGAAATTGTCGAGTATTACAATGAAAGACTGTGTGGGATTTACCTCATCTACTCAGAGCGATAATAATATGTACTTTTCATCTAATAGGTCTAATTATCATGTATCCCTAAATAAGAAGACTGGGAAGGTAGAGCCTTTGAATACAAAATCACTTTCAAAGTCTACAGATGACGAGGGTGCATTCTTTATTAACTACTCTAATGGGTATGTTATACACGATATTAACGTTGGCTTTACAGAGGATGGCTTAGTAGGAGAATTAGTATATTGGAATGAAGATGACAACGATAAAAATCAAGTTGAATTAGACGGAGAATTAACAACAGCTATATTTGAAGACAAAAAAATCTATGCCATTCTCAGTAATGATGAAAGTGTCACAGTGTCTTCAATAGACCCTAAAACTCATAAAGAAAAACGAAAAAAGTTAGATGTCGACTCAGTCTTCTTTCCTGACAATAATGAATCTTTGAAGTCATTAAACAATGAAGAATTAATTCTTGCCGTAAACGATGGCGTTGACAGTAAGAAAGAATCGATGTTGGTTGTACTCGACAAAAAAACTCTCGATAAGAAGAGAGAAATAGTAATGGATAAAGGATTCATTATCTACAAGATCAATGTAGGCAAGGATAGAGTCACGATAGTTTCCTATGAAGGAGAAGTCAAGACATTCAACAAAGACCTCAAAGAGATATCTTCTGAAAAAATTCCACTTAATTTTAAATCAGATGACGAACGTTTAGAAGAGGTCAAGATTTTAGACGGCAAGATTTATGCATTGGTAAGAATGTTTGATAGAGATAAGGATGGAGTTATTGGCAGAATTATTGAATATAATATTGAAAGCAAAGACTCTAAGGAGATATCACTAAAATCTGATAGAGACTGGGAAATGACCAGCATGGAAGTTATAAGATAACTGTAGAGGAGAGTGGAGTAAATTAACTTACATTATCTTCAACCCATGGGTCTTGTGTTATTCACATTGCCGTTGTTGTATTTAGTTTGGGGGATTATTGGGTATTTAATCTTTAAGAAGATTCATGTGGTGCTAATTATCACATTTATAACTTCAACCATCTTCATATTTGCCTATACTGGATTCGACCTGTCGAATATGTATTGGGTAGTGGCTATGACCTTTTTATGCATGTGTACCACTGTCATCACAAAAATCATTCGATATATGTATTATCGCTATAAAAGAGCATAATAACCAGTCAAAGCTTGTGTTCCCGAACATGAGCTTTATTTTTGTTTCATACCACTAAAATAACTCAAGAAGCTGGTAATAATTAAAGAGATAACTGATGCAATTAGCAAAGATACACTCATTGCACCCATTCCTAAACCTTCCCATTCTCCTACAAAGAAACTTATAATTAATAAGATAATGCTTGCCATCATTAAAACTGCTGGAAATCCATACTGTAAAAAGGATTTTCTTTTTTTAAATATTAAAGAAAAACCTAATATAATAACTGTAAGGATAGTTGTCAGTAGCCAGAAAGGCATTTGTCTCGCCTCCTTGAAAGAATATGATAAGAGAACCCTAATGAATATTTATGTATCCTTTCAATATCCTACCACTGATTTAATCTGTTGACCACAGACCGAGAAGTGTTAAATAATCCATATAAAGTAAAGACTCTGTGACAATGATTATCACAGAGTCTTTACTTTATAATTTATTACCAGCTTCTTTCCCTAAACTCGATGTAATCACTTTGTCAGCTACTTCATGTGAGACAGCAGCAGAAGGAAAAATTGGTAAAGCTAATGCTACAGTTTCTTAGAGAAAACAGGTTGCTATTATAAGCGAGTCATCATGGTTATGGATCAAGTGGATAAAACCAGTAAAGAGCGTGAAAAATAAACAGCGTCTTTTGTAGGTGGATTTTTGTCATGTTTTGGAGTTCTTTATTGTCTGTATGGCATGTCACATTACTTATTTTTACATAATTTGTTTAAAAAGGTCATTTAATCTGCGATAATGAAAGAAAAGGGTAAATGATAGGGGGAGGTTTGTTTGTCGGAAAAAGTAGCAAGTCCATTTGTTGCTAAAATGATTGGTGATTGGTACGGACTTATAAAAAAACAAGATATCCTAAAAGCTGAAAAAAAGAAAAGCGAGATAGTACAAGCTTTTGAAAATATGGAAGAAGATCAAAATGTCTTATTATACTTTAACTTGATTGATGCCAGATACAAAATGATGGTGCAGGAGTTTGAGGGATCAAAAGTTTTATTGAAGCAAATAGACATTGAAGAGAAG
>NZ_AMSH01000104.1 GCF_000300535.1 Bacillus xiamenensis | reverse complement strand
TTCCATTTGGAACTGGTCTTTTTTGTGTTTTCTTCTAGCAGCATCATGATATAAGCTGGAAACTTGTCCTCTGCAATCTCCATATAGCGTTCAATCATGACGTAATCATCACTAATATATTGAGACAGCAGCTCGTACCACCACTCTGTTTCGTAGCGAGCAATCATACTGAGGTTATACATTAACAAGTAATGGCTGATGATTTCAGGGATCCCTAAAAATGCATCTCGTGTTGATGGGATAAACCACTGATTCATTTCTAAATCATAATGAAGATGAGTAGCAAGAGCAGGATTTTCTTCTGAAAATACGTCAAATGTCAGTTTCTTTGCTTCTCTCTGTTTAAGCTTCCAACTTGTATGAAACTCAAAATATTCAATAAAGCGTTCAGCCGACATGTTATAAAGCAATGGAATATGATCCTGAATCAACATGCCATTTGCTTGTTCTACCTTCACTAATGTTGAGGGCTGCTTTTGGAACTCAAGAACATGACTCATTTCTGGTATTTTTGAAAGGAGATGGATCATTGTAAATCGCTCGTCTTCAAGACCATTTAAATGAAATAAGTGCTTTAATACATGCATACATAATCCGTTTCGCTGAATCTTTACTTCATCCTCACTAAAACGATAATGTTGCTTCTTTCTTTTTCTTGAGGTTACACCGTGAGCTAAGACAGAGGTTTGAGATGGATAGTAGGGATCTACTGTCAGTAAACATGCCTTTAGCAGCTGAGCCATTCCATAAAATAATAAAATCGGTTTTAGTTCGAGTGGAGCTATGGCAGCTTGTTCATAGAATGTATGACCATGTTTTAAAAAGTAAATAAATCGCTCACAGTTTTTATAGGCGTGTTGGTTTGCATCCTGAATGTTCCGTTTCTCGTATTGTTGAAATAGAAACTTCTGGGAAGTTTCGAGTGAGTAAAAACGTTTTAAATCCTTCCATCCTGAACTGTTCATCTTCTTCCTCAACTCTCTAATTATTTTCTAAAAATTGCAACTGTTTGTTGCTTCCTTGACATGCTGTTTCCTAGTTGATAATCTACATATAATATTTTGCCGAAAAGAGGGGGATTTACTAATGTGGGAAAGTAAATTTTCAAAAGAAGGTTTGACGTTTGACGATGTGTTGCTTGTTCCAGCAAAATCTGAGGTGCTTCCGCGCGACGTCAATTTATCAGTTGAGTTAACAAGCACTTTAAAGCTGAACATTCCGATTATTAGTGCGGGAATGGACACTGTGACCGAATCACAAATGGCGATTGCAATGGCACGTCAAGGTGGTCTTGGAATCATTCATAAAAACATGTCCATTGAGCAGCAAGCAGAACAAGTGGACAAAGTAAAACGCTCAGAGCGTGGCGTTATTACCAATCCATTTTTCTTAACACCAGATCATCAAGTATTCGACGCAGAACATTTAATGGGTAAATATCGTATTTCTGGTGTACCGATTGTCAATAACGAACAGGATCAAAAGCTTGTTGGGATTATTACGAACCGTGACCTTCGTTTTATTTCGGATTATTCAATGAAGATTAGCGACGTGATGACAAAAGAGGAACTTGTGACAGCTTCTGTTGGAACAACATTAGAAGAAGCTGAAAAAATCCTACAGCAATATAAAATTGAAAAATTACCTCTTTTAGATGACGAAGGAACGTTAAAAGGTCTCATCACCATCAAAGATATTGAAAAAGTGATTGAATTCCCTAACTCCTCTAAAGATGCACATGGCCGTTTAATTGTTGGTGCCGCTGTTGGTGTCACTGGCGATACCATGACTCGTGTGAAAAAATTAGTAGAAGCCAATGTTGATGTGATTGTTATTGATACAGCACACGGTCATTCTCAAGGTGTCCTAGACACTGTATCGAAAATCCGTGAAACGTATCCTTCTCTTAACATCATTGCTGGTAATGTTGCAACAGCTGAAGCAACAAAAGCATTGTTTGAAGCAGGAGCAGATATTGTGAAAGTTGGTATCGGACCAGGATCCATTTGTACAACACGTGTTGTTGCAGGTGTTGGTGTGCCACAAATCACAGCGATCTATGACTGTGCAACAGAAGCAAGAAAACATGGTAAAGCTATTATTGCAGATGGTGGAATTAAATATTCAGGTGATATCGTGAAAGCATTAGCCGCTGGTGGACATGCTGTTATGTTAGGAAGCCTTCTTGCTGGTACATCTGAAAGCCCAGGAGAAACAGAAATTTTCCAAGGTAGACGCTTCAAAGTTTATCGCGGTATGGGTTCTGTGGCTGCAATGGAAAAAGGCAGTAAAGATCGTTACTTCCAAGAAGATAATAAAAAATTCGTTCCAGAAGGTATCGAAGGCCGTACACCATACAAAGGACCAGTTGTTGATACTGTGTACCAACTTGTTGGCGGAATTCGTTCTGGTATGGGCTATTGTGGAACAAAGGACTTACGCTCACTTAGAGAAGAAGCTCAGTTCATTCGCATGACTGGTGCTGGTCTTCGTGAGAGCCATCCACATGATGTACAAATTACAAAAGAATCACCAAACTACACAATTTCTTGATAAATTGTGACAATCAAATTACATTTGACAGGGTCTATGACTCTGTCTATTTTTTTTGTCTTTATTGTGATAAAATTTATACTGTTGTGTTGAAATAAGCCCTTGTGGATTAAATATATATGAAAAACGTCGAAAAAAGATGAATACGGAGGTATGACGATTGAACAGCAAGATGTTGAAACAGCTTATGGTCTCTATCCTTGCACTGACATTGATTGTTACAGCGTTTACACCAATGTCCAAAGCAAAAGCGGCTGAAGATCCATTCAATGTGAATGCGAAAGCAGCCATCCTTATTGAAGCTTCTACAGGTAAAATTCTTTATAGTAAAAACGCAGAACAAAGACTGCCTATTGCAAGTATGGCAAAGATGATGACAGAGTATCTATTGCTAGAGGCTATTTCTGAAGGCAAAGTGAAATGGGATCAAACATATACGCCAGATGATTATGTGTACGAAATTTCTCAGGATCGCAGTTTATCAAATGTTCCTTTGAGAAAAGACGGCTCGTATACAGTGAAAGAACTTTATCAAGCAACGGCTATCTATTCAGCAAATGCCGCAGCAATTGGTTTAGCAGAGGTGATCGCTGGTTCAGAATCGAAGTTTGTTGAAAAAATGAACGCAAAAGCGAAAGAACTTGGTTTAACCAATTACAAATTCGTGAATGCAACTGGACTAGAAAATAAAGACTTGCATGGCAAACAGCCAAAGGGTACGGGTCCTAATGAAGAAAGTGAAGTATCTGCAAAGGATATGGCATTGCTTGCACAGCATCTCATCAAAGATCATCCAGAAATTCTTAAAACAGCAAGCATCGCAAAAACAAAGTTCAGAGAAGGCACAGATGATGAAATGGACATGCCAAACTGGAACTTCATGCTGAAAGGACTTGTGAAAGAATATGAAGGAGTAGACGGTCTGAAAACAGGCTCTACTGATTCAGCAGGTTCTAGCTTCACAGGTACAGCAAAACGCGGTGACATGCGCGTGATCGCAGTTATTCTGAATGCAAAAGGTAATCTTCATACAGCTCGTTTCGACGTGGCGAAAAAACTGTTCGACTATGCTTTTAAAAACTTTACAATGAAAGAAATGTACAAAAAAGGTCAACAGATCAAAGGACATGAAAACATCGAAGTCGATAAAGGGAAAGATAAAGAAGTGCCCGTCGTCACGAAAGAAGCTTTCTCTGTGCCAGTCAAAAATGGAGACGAGAAGAGCTATAAAGCAAAAGTGAATTTTGATCAAAAGAACTTAGAAGCTCCTATTAAAAAAGGAACGAAAGTTGGCATGCTGACGACTTCTTATTCTGGTGATGAGAAGGACTACGGCTATTTGAATAAAGACCAATCAGGTGTCGAGCTTGTGACGAAAACAGGCGATGAAAAAGCAAACTGGTTTATCCTTGCAATGCGCGGTGTAGGTGGATTTTTCGCTGGCATTTGGGGCGGAATCGTTGACACAGTAAAAGGTTGGTTCTAATAAAAAACTGCTCTCATGCATTAGACTAACCTAGTCAAATGGGACATAAAA
>NZ_AMSH01000103.1 GCF_000300535.1 Bacillus xiamenensis | reverse complement strand
TTGATACAACGTAACTCACATTTCTTTTTAAGCCCAGAGTTTGATCGCTTTCGGGTTTCCACGTGACTCATTCTGCGCAATCGTCATGAGACCAGGAAGCCAGCTCATAGATGTGCCGGTTGCCATTAATGCAGCCATGAGCCATTGTTGAACAGTCATGTTAGATGCACCCATGCCACTAAATGCAGCGATTAAGGAACCGGCTTGATTCTCTGCAAATTTCTTCACGTCAACCGAATCAAGACCTTTGACGACACCAATCGATGCGAATTTACCAAGACTCATCATGACACGTGAAGGGGAATGAATGTCTAGTTACTCTCTAAATGAATGCTCTAATTTATTGGAACAATAGCAATTACTGCACCAATCTATGGTAATTTCCCAAGACTCATCATGACACGTGAAGGGGAATGAATGTCTAATTCCTCTCTAAATGCCTGCTCTACTTTCTTCGCCATTTCTTTAGCTGCCTGAGTGACTTCACTTGCTTTCGAACGCATCCCGCTATTGAAGGCATCCATCATTCCTGAACCCCAGCCTGGTGATTCTTGTTTTGTTTGCAGGAATGGTTGTTTGATGTGCTGATCTACGTATTGGCTTGTGCTAGATGATGTGGCATTTTGACCTGTTGCAAAACCACTAACCGTTCCAGAACCCCAACTCGGTGACGCTGTCATCACTTGTTGGTATGGTGCTTTTACACGACTTTGCAAAAAGCTGTCTGTTCCTGTTGGTGTCATCTGCTGGCCCGTCGCAAAGGCAGAAACCACTTGTTGGCCGTACTTTCCTGAATCTGATGTCAAGTGATCAAATGGCTGCTGAATATTTTTTTGTTTCCATTGATCCAGCGAAACCACCTTTTGATTTAGTCCTTGTTCAAAATCATGATTAAATTGCTCACCTATGCTTGCAGCTTGAATGTTTCCATCCAATGAAACCGATCCACCAATTGAACCGACAGAAGCATTTGGAGCTGCTTGAGCTGGAGAGCTGGAAACTGGGTTTGCTGCACCGCCGCTGCTTGGCACAACAGACATTCCAAGGTGAGAAGCAGCCTGTGCAAGCAGCATCTTCCCCCGTCCACGGTTATTTTGAGTTGGAATGACAAATTCGTTACCAGCTTCACCAACCCATGATAGGGTAGGCTGAGTGATATAGCCGCCTGTGGCTCTTTTATCAGGATCTCCAAATAAATGCTTTATTACAAAATTAATCCCATCGCCAGCCTTGTCAAAAATCTCTTTGACCCAGCCAAATGCCTTAGAAAAACCATCACTTATGGCACCTGCCACTTTTAGGATCGGTGTCTGAATATTATCTTCAAACCATTTGGATAATCCATCCCATATATCTGTCACTACTTTATACGCTTCTTCAAACTTCTTTCCAATGCTATCTTTAATGGTTCCGACGGTTTCTACAAGCGGGGTCCAGACGTTGTTCATAAACCAAGAGGATACTGCTCCAAAAATGGATTGAATGGTTTTCCATGCATTTGATAATGCTGTCCAAATTCCTGTAGCTACTGTAACAACTGTGCTGCTTAGCGGGGTCCAGACGTTTTCGATAAACCACCCTGCTACTGTACTGAATGTTTCTTGAATCCATTTCCATGCATTGACTATACTTGACCAAATCGTGGTTGCTACTGTAACGACTGTACCGCTTAGCGGGGTCCAGACGTTTTCGATAAACCACCCTGCTACTGTACTGAATGTTTCTTGAATCCATGTCCATGCATTGACTAGACTTGACCAAATCGTGGTTGCTACTGTAACGACTGTACCGCTTAGCGGGGTCCAGACGTTTTCGATAAACCACCCTGCTACTGTACTGAATGTTTCTTGAATCCATGTCAATGCATTGACTAGACTTGACCAAATTGTGGTTGCTACTGTAATGACTGTACCGCTTAGCGGGGTCCAGACGTTTTCAGTGAACCAACTAGCGACTGTTGACCAAACTTCAACAATTTGATCTTTGATTTCGATGGCTTTTTGGCCAATCTTGTCAAATCCGCCACCATCAAACCATTTTCCGATCGTTTCACCGATAGATTCTCCGCCCATACTTCCAGCGATTCCGCCTACTAGACCACCGATGGCTGTACCTACTCCTGGAACTACACTTCCAATCGCAGCACCTGCTGCAGCACCTGCCATCCCGCCGGCGATTCCGCCTCCAGTCGTACCGATTTTTTCACCAGCATTCTTTTTGTTTATGCCAATTAGATTTGTTGCACTAAGTACACTTCCTAGAATAGGTACTTTCTTTAATAATTTACCGCTCCCTTTACCGATATTTTTCACCGCATTCCCTAATCCACTTAACCCCTTGCTGCCTTTTACCAAACCCGTAAGTCCACCAACTGAAGCTGCGATACCCGCACCTTTCTTTAGTCCACTAGGGATTTTCCCAAATAATTTACCTGCATTTGTTTTCAGTTTTCCTAATTTACTTGGAGGTCTTCTATTCATTTCGGTTCTTGTTGTGGCATTTGGATTTCTAGGCTGTCTTCGTGATTGACCATTTCGATTTTTCGTTTTAGTAGAGCCTCCCCTGGTTAAACCTCTTGCACAACAGGGACAACAACTATTGCGAAACAAACCTTTTCCACCTTGCGGCTGAGGTTTCGTATTGGGAGCTGGATTAGATGGTGTTGGTGAAGTTGTTGGCGCCGTTGTTGGTGCCGGAGTGGTACTGTTGTTTTCACTTGATTGATCACTTGCACCTAAGAAACGATCTAGTACGTTATTCACCAATTGATCTAGTTTTTTTTCAGGATTCAATTTAATCTTCTCTTTTATTCTTCCGATCACATCTTGCTTGTACTCTTCCATTTTATTTTCAACCCAAGGAAGTGCCTTTTCATCCCAAAACTTTCTAGGACTTAATTTTTCTTTCACTTTTTCTGCAACATCACCTGCATATTTTTGAATTTCACTTAATCCTTTATTAGCAACGTTCTGGAGCCAACCCTGTTTGGGTTCATCCATTTTAACCGACGGACTACCAGCCTCAGGCTCTTTTTTTAAGTTTTGTTCTTTCACAATCGACTCTGCCTGATCTCGTTTTTTCAACTTACTCTTTGCATTGTCTTGAACAGATACTCTGATTTCGTGTTTAGCCATCGTCAAGCTTTTGAGTGTCTTTTTGATTCGTTGAATCGCAGCGGTGGCTTGATCAATCATGTTTACTCTCATATAGTACGTTCTGTTCATGAGCTGGAGAATAGATTTGTTGATCATTGACATTTTACCTGACAACTGATCGTTTAATTTAAATGTCAGCAGAATGGGACTTTTCTCCACTTGTTTCAAACGATTTATGCTGGATTTAATGACATCTAATCCTTTTGCTTGAATGGATATGACCATATGATTTGGGATCATATTTAACTGATCGTTTAATACTTTTAGATCACGATAGATTCCCTGATCGAGTCTCATGGAAATTACTGACATTTTACGAAGTGATAAACTGAAGTTTCTTAGCTTCTTTTCATCTATTTCCAGGTTTATTTTCACCGGTTTTCTAAACGGTTTAAGCTGCTTCTCAAACGTTTGAAATCGTTTTTGAATGCGCAGTAGCTTCTTTGATACTTTGTCTTCTAATTCAAATCGTGCAGTGAGTTTCGCCAGTTTATTTCCCTCCTTTCTTTGCTTCTTTTTCTAGCATGTCGAGTTTGTAGCTGATGAGTCCGAAAAGGAATGCTTTGAATGGTCTTGGTGCTTCGTATAAATCAAGCAGTTCTGATGGGGAATAGTGAAGCTCGTGCATGGCGTAATATAGAAACACGGCTTCTTTATCCCCATCTTTTATTAGTTTTTTGCTGCGTCTTCTAAATCTTCAATTTCGTCTTCGAATCCGTTAATTTCAATGGCTTTGTTTAACCAGTTTGCGTATTCACCGCCGACAGATAAAACACGTTTTGCGACTTCAACTGGATCTTGTGTGCTGTAGGCTTCTCTTAATTCCTTTGAGCGGAAATCTGGATAAATAGTCGATTCAATCGCAATTCGTGCATAGAAGCGCTGGCTGTCTAAGTCTTTCACGCGGCCTCTGCCTTTGATATTTTTGAACGTGGTGTTTTCTTTTTCTAGTTCATCAATACGCTCAGTGGTAATCGCTTTGAAAACAAAAGGGATGACATTTCCTTTTTTATCAACAAAACGCTTGGAAATCGGTACTTTGACTTCTTCTGCTTCTACTGTTTGTCCTGGCATAAAAAATGAAAGATCAAATGTTTGTTTTTCGCTCATGTTTAAAAACTCC
>NZ_AMSH01000102.1 GCF_000300535.1 Bacillus xiamenensis | reverse complement strand
CATAATATAAAAACTTTTCAGTCTATGAATTACGATTACGGGATCTGGTAGAATTAGACATTCGTGAGCACCGGCACGCAGGACTGACAAAGAATGCGAGGGTTTGTCTACACGCTGAAATCCTCTCCATTTCTGGAGAGGATTCTTTTTTATTTCCACCAGTCATCAAACATTGAAGCCGGTACTTGGCGTTTATGTTCTGATTGTACATAGCGCTTTTCAATCGCTTCTGCTGCTTGAGCTGAAACAGGTTTTCCTTCTAAGTAATCATCAATTTCATTGTACGTAATACCAAGTTCTGTTTCATCCGTTTGCTGAGGTTTTTCATCCAGCAGGTCGGCTGTTGGTTTCTTTAAGTATAGACGTTCAGGTGCTTGAAGAGCTTCCAGCAAAGACCGGCCTTGGCGTTTTGTCAGACCTGTGAGCGGCAAAACATCTGCACCGCCATCACCATACTTTGTGAAGAAGCCAGTCACAGCTTCAGCAGCATGATCTGTCCCAATGACAAGTAAGCCTTCCTGTCCACCGACGGCATACTGTGCGATCATTCTCATGCGTGCTTTGACATTGCCTTTATTAAAATCAGACAGCGGGCCGCCTGTTTCCTTTTGATATTGATCACTAAATGCCGTCACGACAGGCGCTATATCATATTTCCAAGACTTGTCCGGCTGAATAAATGATAGAGCCAGCTGCGCATCGTCTTCATCCTGCTGCGTGCCATGCGGGAGACGCACCGCAATAAAGACGGCATCTTCTTTTCCCTCTTGGCGCAGCTCTTCTACTGCCAGCTGAGCGAGGCGGCCTGCAAGCGTTGAATCCTGCCCACCGCTAATGCCGAGGACGAATCCTTTTGCACCAGTCTTTTTCAAGTAATCCTTTAGAAATCCAACCCGTTTTTCGATCTCCTGCTTTGGGTCAATTGAGGGCTGCACATGCAACTCTTGGCTGATCTTTTTCTGCAAACTCATACACTTTTCCTCCTAAGCATCCTCTACATGAAGAGAACAGGTTTTACTCTCAATTCATTTGGTTTGACAACGATTTTAGACACCTTATTATACCATGTTTTCATAAAGGATATTTTTTAGACGTTCCCCTTTTTCTTAAATGATCAAACATTCACAAAGGAAAGAGACCAAGTCTTTTATAACTGGTCTGTCCTTTTTAATCAATTTCCACCCGTATGGATGTACAACTTGAACCGTTACACTTCCCAATGTCAGCAGGGCAGGCGGACACCGCGACAATGAGATCCATTTCTGCACGCAGGCGAATGTAATCACCGGGTAGCGATTTTGGCATCTCCACAGACAGCTTTCCTTTTTCATCAATGACTGTATTCATAAAGACGTTAAAAGGATAATACATATCCTCCTTCGGAATACCAAATGGCTCAAAGGCCGTCCGCAGATTATCATAGCAAGTATGCATGACCTCTAGGTGCGTCCGGCCATATAAGAGCTGATACATTTCTTGCCGGCAGGCAGGCATATATAAATCATGACATTCCACTGTATCTTCAATGACCGTAAACATCGGTTTATATAAATTAGAATAAAGCTTATCTCCCTTTTTCACCTTGGAAGAGAACAGGCTGTCCATTGTTGCGCCCTGATCAAATCTTTCATAAAAATCCTTCTCATGATACGCCATCACATCTGCTACTTGCTGACCTTCGACATCAACCACTCGCATACATTGGCCTTTTCCTAAACGAAAGCCTTGTCCATCCTTTGGGAAAATCACGTATTCTCCGTTCATCACATGCACTCCCTTTCCATGACAGTATGCCCAAAACGTCCCCTTGATCATGTATAAAAAAAAGAGGCGGTCACAAGCTAATGCTACTGAATTGGAAAGGTGTTGCACATGCATTGAAAGAAGAACAATCGTTATCTTGGTGGCAGCTTTCTCTCATTGGAGTCGGCTGTACAATTGGCACTGGTTTCTTCCTTGGTTCCAGTATCGCCATTACAAAGTCCGGTTTTTCCGTCTGCATGTCATTCTTGCTTGCTGCGGTCGGCACATATCTCGTCTTTAAACATCTGGCTGCAATGACAGCCGAAAACCCAGATAAGGGATCGTTTTGTTCCTATGCTCGAAAAGCGTATGGGCGCTGGGCGGGTTTTAGCAATGGCTGGGTGTATTGGTTTTCAGAAATGCTGATTACGGGAAGCCAGCTGACGGCAATCTCTCTTTTTACTCGGCACTGGTTTCCATCCATTCCACTTTGGATGTTTTCAGCGATTTATTCCGCTCTTGCTCTGCTTGTCATTATCATCGGGCTTTCTTCTTTTCAAAAGACAGAAAATGTCCTTGCGGTGCTGAAGACCGGGGCGATTTTGCTGTTTGTCGTCCTTGCCGTTCTTGTCTTATGCGGCATGCTCACAGAACATAGGCCGGCCCTCCATCTGCCAAATAAAGACCACGAATGGATGCCGCTCGGTCCGCTTGGTCTATGGAATGGGCTGATATATGCATTCTATGCGTTCGGAGGAATTGAAGTCATGGGGCTGATGGCGGTGCATTTAAAGGACCCGAAAGATGCGGCAAAATCCGGACGTGTCATGCTGATCATTCTAGCTGTGATTTATATCGTCTCCATCGGACTTGCTCTCATGCTTGTGCCAGTGACGGCCTTTAACGAGAACAGCAGTCCATTTATTACATCATTGGAGCCATTTCATTTATCCATTTTTCTTCATATCTTTAATGGCATTTTCATTATTGCCGGTTTTTCAACATTGGTCGCCTCCCTCTATGCCGTCACGACGCTGCTTGGCACGATGTCAGAGCATGAGGATGCGCCTGCTTGTTTTAAACAAAAAGAACCATCTCATGTCAGATGGTCTTCGATTATGTTAACTGCTGCTGGATTGATCGTCTCGATTTTACTTGCACTCTTTTTGTCCAAACACATTTATGAGCATCTCACAACAGCAGCTGGTCTTACCCTTTTGTATACATGGGTGTTCATTCTGCTCTCAAGTAAAAAGCTGTCAAAGCCATCTACTCGCCAAACGTGCGAAATGGTGCTTGCCCTTCTTTTAATCGGAGCCGCCGTTTCAGGCACTCTGACAGAAGCAAGCGGACGGCCTGGCTTTTTTATCAGCCTTGGGATCATCGCAGTGATTGCCATTATGGTGCTTTTTATGAGGAAAAAGTGGAAACAGGATCAGGCCGCATCATAATTTCATTATGTTTTTTAAAGCAGTAAATGGACATTTGGCGGAGGCAGGTTTCTCCGCCTCATCATCCGAAAGGAAATATTGTTTCCATTCTAAATTTTTCTGATCACCATACCATTTTAACGCTGGATGTACATCTACTTGATCGTACGCCTTCAGCCGCTTCCGTACGAGTTTACTCATCTTTTGACCAAATGTGGTGGAGCCGTTCATTTTTTCAAACACCCACCTTGGCTGAAAGGCCATCATAACATAAGGGAAATGCCGGCTTTTTCGAAGTCGATGAGCAGGTGTCGAACACAATATAAAGTAAGGTTCCCCGTGAAAACAAAACTCCCATTCGTGATGCTCAGGATCTGCCGGAATGTCCTCTGGCCAGTTCAATTCATCCTTTTGATGCAACCGCTGAACCAAAGACCAGAACTGTTCCTCAAATTCTTCAATTGAGTGCTCCTTTACATCCTGTGGTGTTTCAAAGAAACAAATGAATGAAGCATATTGACCAGTTTGTCTAGAGCAACTTTGATAGTTTCTTAAAAGCTCTGCCAGATCATTCACTGCCTCATCTCCCCGCGGATCACCGACAAACCCATAACGCAAATGATCAAGAAAGTATCCTTGTCTGCCTGGTACACAGGGAAATGTATCTGCCTCATCGCCTACCATCTCTCCAAATCGCGTAAAAGCATCCTGCTTCCATTCTTCCAGTGACCGTAGATTTTGATCAAGGCAACTTTTCGCATACAGCTGAGCCATTCCCTTCCACCTCGTTTTAGCGTCTTCTCCATAGCCTATGAGGAAAAAAAGCTATGGTGACTGTCCTTCAACGACTTTCCCTGCACATCCACAAGGTGGATTTTTTTGCAAAATGAGCAGGAGTTTTCTGTCTTTTATCCAATCATGTTTGAGCAGACTTCTGCATATATTCATGATGACGCCTCTTTTTGATAGAGCCAGTGATCATCATTGAAAAGGTTGTGAATGGCATGCTTCTTCTTTTTCTTCATCCAATGTATCTCATCTTATTTACACTGCCGGTCATGGCATTCCTTTGGGGATTCATTGGGTATCTTCTATTCAAGCGGATATGGCCTGTCCTTCTGTTAACGTTCGTGTTCTCCACGATTTTCATCTTTGCTTACACTGGATTTGACCTTTCTAATCTATACTGGGTCTTTTTGATGATGGCTCTCACTTTCGTATCAAGCGGATTCTCGAAGGTCATACACGGTCATTTTCAGGAGAAGAAACGAGTAAAGCCTATGTGAGTGATTCTTCATCAAAAAACAGACTGAACGTATCAGTCTGTCAGATTGTTGACAAAGGGCTAAAATGCTCTTTATTTTAGCCATTTGTCTTCTTTTCAGCGTGAAATGAAA
>NZ_AMSH01000101.1 GCF_000300535.1 Bacillus xiamenensis | reverse complement strand
GAAGCTCATAGATCGTGTTTTTGCATGAGTCGGAACAAATGATTTTCTTAAACCGCTTGATCTTCTTGGTGTACTGCAAGCGTGATCCTTGGAACTTATGAGCCGCCACCATGTTGTATCCCATCTTCCTGAAGTATGCGATGGTTTTCGGTTCAGCTGCATCCGCTTTGATCAGCTCTTTTGTTTTTGTAAATTCGATGAGCTCTTGTACAGTTTCATCATCGGTTGTGCCCTTTTGATAATACTCCCAATAGATATATAGATATTTCTTCTCGTGATCGACGGCCAGTCGAATCAAAGCGTTATAAGACTCTACGAAACCAAAGTCCATGCCCGCTCTAAGCAAAGGACGATTGATATTTGAGATTGCTAACATGACATCTTCATGTGGCTGCACCTCGAATTGAGGAAGAACACGAATTCCGTTAATGCCAAAATGACCTTTTCGGGCTATGCGATAAAGGTCGGGATCGTATTCTTTTAGTTCATCCAGCTGCTTGATATAGCTCACAGGTAGAAATAGGTTATCTTCTGCCGTCGAGTGGTGATAGTACGTATCGTTGATGGAGATCGTTCGCTCTTTGTATAACCTTTCATCATCCAGGATGAAGCGGTTGTTCTGATCATCCTTAAAGAAATGTCTGTACGTCCAATTATCCTGGCCGACAGGGTTCGTCGATAGGATCATATGCAGCTGCAATGTTGGATGGCGCAAACGACCAAGCAGCTCCTTGAATCCCTCATACTTAACCTCGGAACATTCCTCAATCCATATGATCGAGATGTTGTTGATCGACTTCAGCTTGGCAGGCTTGTCCAAGCCTTTGAAGATGATCCGGCTGCCATTGTGAAATTTAAGCATGAGCGGTGATGTCCGGCACTGAATTACATGATCGAGTCCAAGATCATTCACGATCTCTTCAAATAAAGAAAACGTAGAATCCCTGTGCGTGTCATAGACTTCACGAATAACAAGGGCTGTTCTCTTTTCATCTAGCAACTTTAAGATGAGCTTCAGGGCAATATGATAGCTTTTGGAGGAGCCGTAACCGCCCACCAAGAATTGAAACTTCTGATCCCAATCAAAGAGAAAATCTTCAAAGTGTGGATTGACTTCCTTCTCCATCATTTGAACCATCAGCCATCACCTTTATTCTTCCGCTTAATTGTTATTTGTACAGAATCATCAACAGGACGTGCGGTGATCCGCTCCAGCTCTGCTTCTCTCGTTCGGTTTGCAAGATCAAGGCCACGAAGCCTCAATTCATATTCAGACATTGTTTTCATTATGTCGACTTTCTGCCTAATGGCTTTATCACGTTGTGCGGTCACACGTGTCAGAGCGTCTTCTATGCTCAATATCTTCTCCAGCAGCGGTGAGTCTGTCTCCTCGATCTGGACCACTGCTAGACGTTCATTAGTTATCGGAACAGCTTTAATCAGACCATTTTTATCTGGAGCCTGAACAACATCTTTCATTTTCCGCATTTGCTGCAAGACTGTCCGCTGCTTATCAGTCAATCCATTCTCGTATTTAGTGATCAAGCGCATCATTCTTGTTTCACGAACGCTCAACAATCGTATTGATAGATCAATTTGGTACAGAGGATCAGTCTCAATCTCAGTAAAAAGCTTCTGCTCCTTTTCATCCATGTACTCAAACATGATCGTTTCATATTCACCGGTCTTGAATGAATTCTTGTTGCCTTTAGGAGCTGCGCCACCCCTATTGCCTTTAGCATTTTGGTTACCAGGCGGCGCTTTTCCTCCTTTATTACCTCTGGCGTTTTTACTCCCTTTCGGAGCACCAGGACGTTTAGTAACGTTACCATTGGTTTTCTCTTTTGGTTTAGTAACGTTACCATTCAATTTCTCATCCCAAGAGTCTTGGTTCTTCCACTTGCGGATAAGGGATTGAGAACACTCTAATTCTTCAGCAATGTCTTTCAGTAAGCGGGTTCCATTGCTTGCCTTCCACAATTGGAATGCCTGATCTCTTTTAGGATTTCTCGGTCTAGCCATTACATATCACCCACCTCCGAGCTGCTGAATTAAGTTTGAGTTTGTTTTCAAATATCGTCATGCTTCTGAAGATCGATGTCGAGTTCTATGAGCTTCTTCAGATCTTCCACAGTAGACAATTTGATGCTTCCTGCTTTAAAGTCTCTAACCCATTGAGAGATGCAAGCTTGTGCAATTTTACGATAGTTCTCTTTTGATTTATCTATACCTTCAGCCTGTTCAGCTTGAAGGATCATAAGCATTTCTTTCTTTTCTTCGTCAGAAAGGGAACGTGTGTTTGCATTTTCTATTGTCATTCTCCCTAACCTCCATTACAATAGTGGGTGAGAGCGTGATATTTTCCCACAAACGCGGCCGCGTCTTGATCACGCTCTTAGGCAGGGAGGTTCTTTCTGTCTTTGAAGGGAGGGTGTTGTCAGCACCCTCTTTTTTATTTTATAAAGAAGAAACCAACTCAGGTTCAACTCCCGTAAATTCAGCGAATCTCTTTTTAATTACATCGCAAAAATACGGATCGAGCTCCAAAAGAAGGGCCTCTCTATCAGTTTGCTCACATGTCATAAGAGTCGACCCGCTTCCCCCAAAGAAATCCACTACTCTATCACCTTTTTTACTGCTATTACTTAGGGGAATATTAATAAGATCAAGCGGCTTCTGTGTAGGATGAACATATTTTGTAGTATCACCGCGGGAAACTTCCCAAATTGTTGCTGGTTCTCCTTCTTCAGAGGTATCAGCTCTCCAAACAGTAACTTGTTTTCTATCTCCATACCAATTAGGTGAATAGCCTTTTTTGAATGCATAGAAAACCGGTTCGTGCATGTATTTATATTGCGCCCATCCGAATGTCGGTGAGTTTTTTACCCAAATACACTGTGATCTTATATCAATATCTGCGTGACGCATCTCATTCTCAAAAGCGCGTTGATAGGAAGCAGCATGAAAAACATATATAGCTGCCTTTTCGTTCATGATTCTTGAATAATTCAGGAACACTTCTCTTAAAAATAAATCAAACTGACCATCATCCATAGAATCGTTTAATATTGATGCATGGCCATCATCATTTAACTTTTTACTATCACTTTTCACCGCTACATTATAAGGTGGATCAGTTATGACTAGATCTGCTTTATGGCCAGACATCAATCGGTCAACATCCTCTATCTTTGTCGCGTCTCCACACACTAGGGTATGCCGGCCAAGCCGCCATACATCCCCATACTTTGTTTCTGGTTCTTTTATATTGTCTAGTGCCTCTTGCACATCAAAATTATCTTCCTCAACAACCACAATTTCATTCTCAATAGAAACACTGTCTATAAGATCTTCATATTCTTCTTCAGTAAATCCAATAGTTTCTAGATCAAGATTGTTATCCTTTAGTTCTGTTAAAAGTTTTTCAAGTTTGTTTTCATCCCAATGGCCACTGATTTTGTTTAATGCTACGTTTAGGGCCTTTTCATCCTGGTCATTTAAAGAAACCACTGATACCAGAATTTCAGACGGTTTATCTTCCATCAATACTTTGAAACGTTGATGACCGCCTACAAGGTGACCTGTCCGTTCATTCCAGATTAGCGGATCAACGTATCCAAACTTATCTATGGATTGTTTTAGTGAATCGTACTCGTGATCTCCTGGCTGCAGATCGATGCGGGGATTATATGGTGCAGGATTAATTTTATGTACGGGGATTGTTTTGATATTCATCGCTGTTTCCTCCTATAAAAACAAATGATGCCGCCCTAAAGGCGGCATCAGCTGCTTACTTAATGTAAAATTCGCTAGTGTAGAATGTCCCAAGGGTTGCAACATGATTGCCCTTTTTGTCGTAGCGTTCTACATCTACCCTAAAGCGATAAGTACCTTTTTTGTTCCCAAATGATTCCTTGATGTCAAATTGATCATAAAGTTTTTCACCTGGGTTGAGTGGGTTTGGGCTGTTCGTTTTAAGTGTTACCCACTTGCCACCTTCCTTACGTTGAGGAATAAGGTTTGGACCAGCACTAAAGTCGTTGTGGTTTTGCACCGCAATTCGTACGACCTTATCCTCTCCGATTTTATGATTTGCTTTTGTTGGATTCGCAGATACGCCAAATCCATCGCAACAACCACAACCTTGTCCTTTCCTAAAATGTGATTCGCTTTTTTTGGATTAGCAGATACACCAAATTTTGATGCCATGCTCATCATCTCCCTTTTTATATTTTTGCGCTCCTATCCCTCACCAAAGCATCTGCAGCCATACACCCAAAAGACGACTGTTCCCATCAAATCATCGTTTTCTTCGGATCCGGCCGCCTTGTCGTTGATACGTTTCGCGCACACCCAAAAGACGACTGTTCCCATCAAATCAGCGTTTTCTTCGGACCCGGCCGCCTTGTCGTTGATACGTTTCGCGTCTCGTTCCCATGATTTCTTCCCAATCTCGCTTTGTTATCGGATCAGCATTGCTCTTCTTCTTTCGATTAGAACCAGGAGCAATGCGCTTTAATTGCTTCGTTGTTTCTACAGATAAAGAATCCCTGATCTTCATGTTCATACTCTCCTTGCCGAATAAGCACCGCCTTACGCTATTCGCTTAAATAGATTTTGAAATGATGACTACACT
>NZ_AMSH01000100.1 GCF_000300535.1 Bacillus xiamenensis | reverse complement strand
TAATACAATTGTTTTTTGGATTGACATGTTATCGAAACGTGAAGAAGAAAGAAGAAATCAATTAGAAGTCGTGGCCTTAATTGGTTTCCGATAAACGTACCAAATGGCACACCAAGTACATTGGCTACCGTAAGTCCTGTAAACATGAAGCTGATCGCACTTGCGCTTCTCTCCTTAGGAACAAGCCGTGCAGCCATAATGGCTCCAACACCAAAGAAGGTACCATGAGCAAAAGACGTTAAAATACGTGCAGCCATCAACAGACCATAAGAAGTCGATACAGCGGCGACAGCATTTCCTGCCACGAAAAGAATCATTAATAAGATAAGAAGACGTTTCCTCGACATTTTTCCAGTTGATAACGTTAAAATAGGTCCGCCAACTGCGACACCGAGTGCATATCCAGTAATCAGCTGACCTGAAACAGAGATGGATACATGGAGATCATTTGCAACGTTTGGCAAAAGTCCCATGATGACAAATTCAGTCATGCCAATCGAAAACGCACCGAGCGTTAATGCAAAAATAGCGATGGGGAAGTTTTTCATGATGAGATCACCTTTCTAAACAAATACATACATAAAAAAGCTTCGGAGAGATCCGAAGCCTTAAGAGTTTATCATACATGGAAATAAGACGCCAGCTGCTCGTTTGCTAATCGGTTTCCAACAAAGAAGGAACCAAATTCGCCGTAGCGTGCACTCACTTCATCGAAGCGCATTTCGTAAACCAATTTTTTAAATTGAAGAACATCGTCTGAGAAAAGGGTGACGCCCCACTCATAATCATCAAAGCCAACAGATCCTGTAATGATCTGTTTTACTTTCCCAGCATAGCTTCTGCCAATTAAGCCGTGGCTTCTCATTAGGGATTTACGCTCATCCATTGAAAGCATGTACCAGTTATCATTGCCAGAACGTCTTTTATCCATTGGATAGAAGCAGACATATTGAGAAGAAGGAAGCTCAGGATATAGACGCGCACGTACATGCGGGTTCTCGTAAGGGTCTCCGCCATCTCCGCCTCCTGCTAAGTAGTTGCTCAGTTCAACAACTGACACGTACGAATAGGCTGGAATCGTAAATTCTGCTAGTCGTGACTTGTTGAATTCAAGCTCGATTTCACCCAGTTCTTCCATTGTTGGACGTAAAATCATGAGCATAATATCTGCTTTTTGGCCGACAATACTATAGATTGTTTGGCTTCCAGCCTGATTGTGCTCCGCTGTTTTCCATTTTTCTAATAGACCTGTGAACTCATGAAGAATCGCTTGACGCTCATCACTTGTTAACAGCTTCCAAGCTGTCCAGTCGATCGTTCTAAAATCATGCAGCGCATACCAGCCGTCTAGTGTTTGAGCTGCTTCATTTGTTGTATGTTGTTCGCTCATTTCTTTCACTCCTATTTACAGTTTTCCATCTGTTCCAACTATAACATAGTTTGTCCCAATGGAGATGTGATCAAAACTTGAACGAGGGAAACAGCTTTTATGGAAATTGATTAAATTAGTTTGAAAAATAAGAATTTAATTTGTAAGCGCTATAATGTAAGTTGGTAGTTTGAATTTATGTAGAAGAAGAGTATGCTTAAAAGAGAACGCTTTTTTTGTAAAATCAAGGAGGGTATTGAAGTGGCAGATATTTTTTCAACAGTTCAGGAAAAGGTTGCAGGTAAAGGCGTTAAGATCGTTTTTCCTGAGGGAATGGACGAACGCATTCTAACGGCCGTTCAAAAACTAGCAGATGGCAAAGTATTGCAGCCGATTGTTGTAGGCAAGCAGCAAGAAGTGGAAGCAAAAGCAAAAGAATTAGGTCTTACACTTGATGGTGTTGACGTGTATGATCCTCATACATATGAAGGTTTTGAAGAGCTTGTACAGGCTTTCGTTGAAAGACGTAAAGGTAAAGCAACAGAAGAACAAGCAAGAAAAGCATTACTGGATGAAAACTATTTCGGTACGATGCTTGTGTATAAAGGTCTTGCAGACGGACTTGTGAGTGGTGCAGCACACTCAACGGCTGATACAGTGCGCCCAGCACTTCAAATCATTAAAACAAAAGAAGGCGTAAAGAAAACATCTGGCGTCTTCATTATGGCTCGCGGAGACGAGCAATATGTGTTTGCTGATTGTGCGATCAACATTGCACCAGACAGCCAAGATTTAGCTGAAATTGCTATCGAAAGTGCAAACACAGCAAAAATGTTTGACATTGAACCACGTGTGGCAATGCTTAGCTTCTCAACAAAAGGCTCAGCAAAATCAGACGAAACGGAAAAAGTGTCTGAAGCGGTTCGCATTGCAAAAGAAAAAGCACCTGAGCTTGTACTTGATGGAGAGTTCCAATTCGATGCAGCTTTCGTTCCTTCAGTAGCAGCGAAAAAAGCACCAGATTCTGTCATCAAGGGCGATGCCAGCGTATTTGTTTTCCCTAGCCTCGAAGCAGGAAACATCGGCTACAAAATTGCACAGCGCTTAGGTAACTTTGAAGCAGTAGGTCCAATCCTGCAAGGTCTAAACCAACCAGTAAACGATCTTTCAAGAGGCTGTAATGCCGAAGACGTTTACAACCTTGCGCTTATCACAGCAGCTCAAGCACTATAATATAATCATCCAAGAAGCTAGCTTCGTGTCAAAACGAAGCTAGCTTTTTTTATGTGGATTAGGTATAAAAACCCAATACATACGATTCATTTTTAAGTGAATTCGTTTTCAATCATATGCCTCTTGTGCTAGTAAATGGTAACATAACGGAGGACTATTTGAGGAATAGGGGTGTTGACGATATCTGGAACCATGATCGGATATAAAACGGCCTTGTATTCGTTAAAGGCAGACATATCCATAAAGAAAGAACAAATCACAGAACTGAGCATATGCCGAAAAGAAGTGAAAGAGGCAAAAACGGCCATGTCAGATGCGAGCAAGAACATCATGCGTCCGAACCTTACGTCACATACATGGTTTGGCCATTTGGCTGATACGTTTGATCGCCTTAGGGAAGAGATGGAATCGGCCAGTCAAGAAATAAAGGATGCACAGCTCACCAATCTATTGAATCGAATTGATGAAAAAATTAATGACCTGACAGCAGATATCCATTCATTAGAACGTGATATTCATACAGTTGAAAGAAAAATAGAAAAAGAGAAGCAAAAACAACTGGAAGAAAAACGAGGAAAATAAAATGAGCAAAGAAATCAAAATAGATGCCAGTGAGGCGAAAAAAGCATTAAAACATGCAAAACAAGCAGGTGCTCATGTCCATTCAACACTTCCAAAAACCATCAAAGGGACAAATGAGCTTTCCACCACAGAACAGATAGAAAAGATCAACCAGCAATTGAATAAACTAACTACATCCTATATAGAAATACTTCAGAAACAGCTTGCACAAACAGAACAAGCCGTGAGCACCATGGTTGAAACGGACAAAGCGCTTGCTTCTAGTCATAAAAGAAAATAAAGGAGAACGGAATGAAAACCCTTGACGCCTTTGCGCTAATCAATGGAATTGACCAAACACTGAATTCGTTAAAGCAGCAGTCACATAATATCAGCGCACTAGAAAAACAAATCGACTACATCATCTCCCTTGATGACGCACTAAAGGGAGAGGCAGGTAAGGCCATCCGAGCATTTTATACAGAATGCCATATTCCTTTCTTGCAATTCTTTCAGGTTGTCATTGAGGAATACAGCTCTGAGCTCAAAAAAACAAAGCAGGCACTTCATGCCCTTGAATCAAATCAACATGGTTTTATTTCACAAACATTCATCGAACACGAACTTGATTCAGGTTTAAAAAAAGCGGAGCGAGCGATTTCTGACATCGTAACAGATGTAAACCAGGCGATCGGCAGGGTCAGTCATATCGTTCATTTGCCTCATGTAGATGAGTCTGCTTTTCAACAGAGCTATCAAAAAGCATGGCTTGAGACCTCCAGAACCATTGGACTGCTCCATGCCTTTGACAGAGAACAAACAAGTGCTATGAATGAAACAACAAGTGCACTACAAACAATGAAGCAATACATAGACACCTTAAGCACCATGTTCAGCGGTCCAAAAATCGAGATCACCAGCTATCAAAAGGGATCTATTTTCAAAGACACAAAAGAAGAAAAAGTAAGCAGCACGATCAATGGATTGAATAACAAAATAGACAACCAGAAGGACCATCCGATGATGATCATGCTGAAGAAATTGAGTGAGAAAGAACAGGCGAATGTGGAGACGGTGGTTCATAGAGACACCCTCCGAAACGTCAACAAGCAAGTCAAAGAAAGCGATCCATTGCTTACGACATTACAAAAAGAAGCTGTGAGCGGGAAAAGTAAGATTCATAGAGACATCAGGGTCGTAAATGGTAAACTATATAACGTAAAAGGCATCAAAAAGCTAAAAGAATTCGACATCGCTGATGAAGTCGTCACGAACCCGTCGGATATTGATTTTATTGGCGGGAGATACACCGTTTACGCCAATAAACAAATCATTCGAACATATATTGCAAACGGCGAAGTAAGAATAGAAGAAGTTGACAACATCCCAGAAAGCCGCAGCCGCGGAAATGCCAAACGCATACTAGATGGTGAGGTCGTCTCAACCGCCGAAAACATCATTTTAGAATACAGCGGCATCTACGACGGCTACCGAGCCATCACTGGCAAAGACCCCGAAACCGGCCAAACCATCAGCAGCACCGACAAAGCCCTATCCGCAGCCTCTATTATCCCATT
>NZ_AMSH01000099.1 GCF_000300535.1 Bacillus xiamenensis | reverse complement strand
TAAACACAAAATAAAAAATAACACAAAACCAATAATCATCAATCATAGACTGCAAAGGTTTTCAGGTCACGCTGAAAAGAAGACAAAGAGCTAAAATAAAGTTCATTTTAGCCTTTTGTGATTTGTTTATTTTACAATAAGCACAGGTATATCTGATTTGGACGATAATTTTTCACTTACACTGCCAAATAGCATTTTTTTTAATCTGCTTTGGTCACGTGCTCCCATGACGATGAGGTCTGCTGATATTTCTTCAGCATATTCGATAATTGCTTCCGCAGGCTCCCCTTCAACAATTTCAATGGTAGCTTCAAACTGCTCTTCATTCAAAAGCATCCTCGCTTCTGCAACGACCTCTTCTGTATGGTCTTCAAAAATCAAGGGACTTTGCTGTTCATCATGAGGTACATACACAGGGGGTGTTTGAAGGTCTGCCATGCCACCTCCGATATAAGCGCCGCCAGTCATTGGGCGCGGTGCATCAAACATCTGTCTGCTGGATTTCCCATCATGGGAATAGACAACGGTCAGCTTGGCATGCAAGGTTTTGGCTAAAGCGATTGCTTTCTTTAATGCTTTCTTACTGTCTTCATGTCCATCAAACGCAACGACCATCCGATCAGCTTGAAACAATGTCCTCATTCCTTTCAAAAGGAGTCTTTACACTCATGGTATACCCGTTATCAGAAAAAGATACACATGAGAGGAATTGTATTTTTGTTAGAAAATTTCATTTATTGAAAAATATTTATTGACAAAATAGTGACAGCCACTATAAGATAAAACAAGATTCAAGAGCCAAAAGGAGGAAATGTCATGTGCAACATTGGAAGAATGAAACCAAACTTCATGAACGGGCTTCACGTGACAATTACACCTTCATTGGTCATTGAAAAGGAACTTGTATGTTCCAATTGATCGGATGAATCAAGGCGTATGTTGCGTATTTGTCAACATACGCCTTTTTATCATGTAAAAAAGAGGCGTACCAGTCAGCTGGTTGCCTCTTTTTTGTTGTTTACATTTCGTATCTCGAAATAAAGAAGTGGAAAGCAGCAATCAAATGAAGAGGAGTGAAAGCATGTGAACATGCCAAAAGCAAGACAAACGATCAAAGATCAAAAAACGAAACAAGGTGACAGCCAGGAAAATATAGAAAGCGGCTAGCTTTAAAAGGAGAGACAAACATGTTTTCAGTATTTGCGAAATTAGGCTGGTTCTTTAAACAAGAGTGGAGGCGGTATACAATCGCCATTACACTGCTGCTCATTGTGAATGTGCTTGAAATGCTGCCACCGAGATATCTAGGTCAGGCAGTGGATGACATTCGTTCTGGTCAATTTACCACATCCAGCATTGTATTTTATGTGACCATTTTTTGCTTACTCGGTGTCCTCGTCTATACGCTCACGTATTTTTGGATGTATCAGTTATTTGGAGGCGCGAATGTCATGGAACGTGTGATGCGCGGAAAACTCATGCATCACTTATTGAAGATGACACCTACTTTTTATGAAAAGAAAAAAACCGGTAACTTAATGGCCTTAGGCACAAATGATTTGAACGCTGTCGCTTTAACGACAGGCTTTGGTGTTCTGACATTGGTTGATTCCACTGCTTATATGCTGATGATCTTTTTTACGATGGGGCTGACGATTAGCTGGAAATTAACTTTCATGGCCATTATTCCGATGCCGCTAATGGCCATTTTGATTGCGTTTTATGGCAGCAAAATTCATGCTCGGTTTACAGTCGCTCAAGATGCATTTGGTGATATGAATGATCGTGTACTGGAATCAGTTGCCGGTGTTCGAGTCATCCGGTCTTTTGTCCAGGAAAAACAAGATGTCAATCGCTTTCGCGAAATGACAGAGGATGTATTTCAAAAAAATATGCGAGTGGCGATTATTGATTCATTATTTGAGCCGACAGTGAAATTACTTGTTGGCATTAGTTACTTAATCGGCATCGGCTATGGGGCATATCTTGTGTTTCAAAGTGACCTAACCATTGGTGAACTTGTCGCATTTAACGTCTATCTTGGGATGATGATCTGGCCAATGTTCGCAATCGGTGAACTGATTAATATCATGCAAAGAGGAAATGCCTCATTAGACCGATTGAATCATACACTCAGCTACAAGCCTGATGTAACAGATGCAGCTCAGCCTAAAACGTTACAAGAGCCGGGTGATATTCAATTTGAACATGTGACGTTCAGGTATCCAACTTCCTCTAAAGATAATTTAATTGATGTGTCCTTTACTGTGCGAAAAGGACAGACGATTGGCATTACAGGGAAAACTGGAAGCGGTAAAACAACGATTGTTAAACAGCTCCTGCGGCAGTATCCGACAGGTGCTGGAAAAATCCTGCTTTCAGGTGTTCCAATTGAAGACATCGAATTGGATCAGCTGTTCCAATGGATTGGCTATGTTCCACAAGATCATATCCTTTTCTCCAAAAGTGTTGAAGAGAATATGCGTTTTGGTCACATGGAAGCGAGGGAAGATGAATTAGCACAAGCCATCAAAGATGCCTACTTTGAAAAGGATTTACGTTTTTTGCCTGAAGGGTTAGAAACCATGGTTGGGGAAAAAGGTGTGGCGCTGTCAGGCGGACAAAAGCAGCGGATTTCCATTGCTCGCGCGCTATTAATTGATCCTGAGATTTTAATTTTAGATGACTCGTTATCTGCGGTTGATGCGAAAACAGAAACTGCTATTTTAGAGAATTTAAGACAAAACCGTCGTGGAAAAACGACTTTTATTACAACACACCGTCTATCAGCTGTTGAGCATGCGGATCTTATTCTTGTAATGGAGGAAGGACGCATTGTTCAAAAGGGAACCCATCAAGCGCTCATTCAGCAAGATGGATGGTACAAAGAACAGTTTCTGCGTCAGCAGCTGACAAATCAGCTGGAAGGAGGGGATGAGGCATGACAACAGGAAGAAGACTCCTTGCCTACGCACTCCTATATAAGAAAATATTGTCTGTTGCCTTGGTCTTTTTAATCATTGCGGTTGGTGCTGAATTGACGGGACCATTCATCGGGAAGAAAATGATTGATGATCATATTTTAGGTGTAGAAAAACCGTATGTTGAAGTAAATGAAAAAACAGATCAAACCGTTTATTACCAGGGAAATAACTATATACGAAACGATCGCTTAAAGAATGAAAATGAATCTGGAAAGCAAATCAACGTGGTGCAAGTTGGGTTTGGCTACTATGTTGTGAATGAGCCTATTCGTTTTGATGGAAACCGGACGATAACAGGAAATCAACTCACCATTGAAAATGGAAACGAGCGCAAGACCTATGAGGTACAGCGTTTATCGAAAGAAGAAATTTTTGCTTTTTATCAGCCGGAAATCAGTGGTTTGGTGCAGCTTGTTCTATTTTATCTAGGGCTGCTCATCATTGCGATTTTCTTTCAGTATGGGCAGCATTATTTGCTCCAGCGCATTGCCAATCGGATTATCCAAAAGATGCGGGTCGACGTGTTTGAACATATTCAAACATTGCCCATCCGATATTTTGATAATTTACCGGCTGGAAAGGTTGTAGCACGGATTACAAATGACACAGAAACGATCCGTGATTTATATGTGACAGTTCTCGCTAATTTCGTCACAAGTGCCGTTTACATGATTGGCATTTATATCGCCATGTTTTTATTAAATGTGAAACTGGCGCTCATTTGTTTAGTGGCTGTGCCGATCATTTTCCTATGGTCGATGACTTACCGAAAGTTTGCATCAGTATATAATCACCGTATTCGTTCCATCATCAGTGAAATCAACGCTAAGCTAAATGAAGCCATTCAAGGCATGACGATTATTCAAGCATTTCGTCATGAAAAAGCAACGAAAGAAGAATTTGATGAGCTGAATAACAATCACTTTCAATATAAACGAAAGATGCTGCATTTAAATTCACTCCTTTCACATAACCTAGTCAATTTGCTTCGCAATTTAGCGTATGTAGCACTCATTTGGTACTTTGGTGGCGCATCCTTAAGTGCGTCAGGCATTGTGTCCATTGGGGTACTCTATGCGTTTGTTGATTATTTAAATCGATTGTTCCAGCCGATTACAGGCATTGTAAATCAATTTTCTAAATTAGAATTAGCAAGGGTTTCATCTGAAAGGGTTTTTAGATTACTAGATGAACCAGGAACTGAAGTGGAAGAACCTGTGCAGAAGAAAATAGAGGGACACGTTCAGTTTCAGGATGTCACCTTTGCGTATAATGAGGGGAAAAATGTATTAAAGAACATCACCTTTGAAGCGAAAAAAGGTCAAACGGTAGCACTCGTTGGACATACCGGTTCTGGGAAAAGTTCGATTATGAACTTGCTGCTGCGTTTTTATGATATTCAGCAGGGAGACATTCTTATTGATGGAGAAAGCATTTATCAACAGTCGCGCCAAACTTTACGTCAACATATGGGCATTGTTCTACAAGATCCATATTTATTTTCTGGAACAATTGCATCCAATGTCAGCTTAGGGAATGAAGACATTAAACGAGAAACCATTGAAACATCGTTAAAGCAAGTTGGCGCGGCAGAACTATTAAAGCATTTGCCTGAAGGCTTTGATGAACCAGTCGTTGAAAAGGGGAGCACCCTTTCCTCGGGGGAGCGTCAATTGATTTCATTTGCCCGTGCACTGGCATACGACCCAGCAATCTTAATTTTAGATGAAGCGACTGCTAACATCGATACAGAAACAGAAGCCATCATTCAGCGAGCGCTTGATGTGGTCAAAGAAGGGCGAACCACCTTTGTCATTGCACACCGTTTATCCACCATTAAGAAAGCTGACATGATTTTGGTGTTAGAAAAGGGTGAGATCGTCGAGCGGGGAAGCCATGAAGGGCTCATGGAGCAAGGCGGGCTGTATGCACAAATGTACGAATTGCAAAAGGGAGCTGTGGCTAGCAGCTGATAAAAAGAGCCGTCATATGAAGTGCACCCCAAATATTAGACACAGTC
>NZ_AMSH01000098.1 GCF_000300535.1 Bacillus xiamenensis | reverse complement strand
TAATTAAATATCTATTTCATTATCTTTCCGTATGCTTTACCCGCAGCACGTCGCATGATACGTTTTCCGATAGTACCCTTTTGAACGGCGTTAACGTCACCAAGGTATTTTGATGTTTTATAAAGGAATGATCTTAGTTTATTTATGTTCATGTATTTCACTTCCTTCATTAATATATATTTATGTGGGTACACCCACAAAACACTCACAAACATATGACGGCTTATTATTTTATATGACGTAAAACAAATATAAACCGCAGGAATCACGCCAACGAGAGAACATATATTTGTGTGTGATTCCCAAAAATAATTAAGTTTGAAATGGAAGGTTCTATTGGTTAATAAAAAACATTGATGCACAACGCTTTTTGAGGGCATTTATTTTCGAGTGATAGCGTTATGATATCACTTAATAATCAAATGCCTTCAGCGTTGTGTTTTCTTTTGTTTTTTTATCGAGGTGTGTTACTTCGCCGCAGCAATGCAATGGATTTGTTTTCGGTTTATCATGGACTTTTACATACGTCAGCTGACGCGAAGTAAACGCCATTGAACCATATTAAATCACTTTAACCTAACGTACTGAAGAGAGCTCCGTCCTTCAGAAATAGCATTGTTCCAATGATGGAATTGAGCAGATAGCAAGGCAGCGACATCCGGCCGACTTTGGTGAATACCATTAAAGCACGTCTCAGCTCATGAGTATGAAGAAGTAAAATGAGGAAAAAAGAAGACGAGTGGTCATCATTCGTCTTCTTTTTTGTGTTCTCCTTACTCTTATGCTCACTCAATAAAACGCTGTGTGCCGAACATGTAACAAGTACCCTTTTGTGTGATCACGAACTAATTGTGCGTGCGTGTTTACTTGATGACACGTATATCGATACAATTTTCATAGGCTCATTTGTCCATTTTACTAGCATCGGTCGCACCATCCAAATGTGCAAAAATTCCATTTAACATGAACAAATAGTCAACACTCTCCCATTTTCTTAAAAAATTCCATTGACACCACCCTTTTCTATGATAAAATCATAGTGTGATAATGAGAATCGTTATCAAACGATATGACTACATATAGAATGGATAGGTGAGGTACATGTTCAAAAAATCTTTTTGGTCGCTATTAGTTGTGCTCTCCATCGTTTTACTTGCAGCTTGTGGCAGCAATAGCAGTGAAGGCAAGTCAGATAGTAAAGAAAAAACAAGAACCGTTGAAAGCGCTATCGGTTCAACTGAAATAAAAGGGTCGCCGAAACGTGTGGTGACGCTGTACCAAGGAGCAACGGATGCAGCAGTCGCTATGGGCATTAAACCAGTTGGTGTTGTAGAATCATGGCTTGAAACACCTACTTATAAATATTTAAGAGATGATTTAAAGGGTGTCAAAATAGTTGGGCAGGAAACACAGCCAAACTTAGAGGAAATTGAAAAGCTCAAGCCAGATTTGATCATTGCATCAAAAGTTCGTCACGAGCAAATTTTTGATCAGCTGAAAGAAATCGCTCCAACTGTTGCAACAGAAACAGTGTTCACTTTTAAAGATACAGTGAAATTGATGGGAGAAGCGTTAAATAAGCAAGATAAATCAAAAGAATTGCTGACGAAGTGGGATGACCGTGTCGCTGACTTCAAAGAAAAAGCGAAAAAGAATATTAAAAACTGGCCGATGAATGTAGCGGTTGTCAATTTCCGTGCTGATCATGCGAGAATCTATCAAACGGGATTCGCGGGTTCGATTTTAACAGAACTAGGATTTGAAGGTCCAAAGAATGTCAAAGATAAAAAGCAAGATATCGTGACACTTACAGACAAAGAAAGCATTCCGCAAATGAATGCAGATGTGATTTATTACTTCATGGATGATCAGGATAAATCGGTCGAGAAAGCATATAAAGAGTGGACAAGTCATCCTTTATGGAAGCAGCTTGACGCAGTCAAAGCGAAGCAAGTACATAAAGTGGATGAAATCACTTGGAACATGGCAGGCGGTATCATTGCTGCAAACATGATGCTTGATGATATTTATGATCGTCTAGGAATTGATCAATAAGGATAACGGAGGAGAAAATGTGAAAAGACCATTTTCTCCTTTTTCCATAACAGATTGAAAGCGGGAATCAAATGAGAAGTCTATTAAAAAAGGATTCAAGCAAGGCACTGCTTTTTGCTGGATTCATCGTGTTGATGTTGGTCTTTTTTATGCTCAGTATTTCCCTTGGGCAAACCTCCATTTCCCTCAAAGCCACCATCCATGCTTTTCTTCATTTCGATGAATCAGATCCGAACAGTGTGATTGTCATGACATCCAGATTATCAAGAGCTTTAATCGCAACAGTCGTTGGGTCAAGTCTAGCGATTTCAGGTGCACTCATGCAGGCATTAACAAGAAATCCGCTGGCTGCGCCTGATTTATTAGGTATTAATGCAGGTGGACTATTTTTTATCGTCATTTCCATTATATTCTTTTCTACAGAGTCGTTAACAGGCTATATGTGGACAGCCTTTTTAGGTGCTGCGATTGCAGGGATGCTCGTTTTTCTACTGGGCTCTATTGGAAGAGATGGGCTGACACCGGTCAAAATTGTGCTCGCAGGTGCTGCGATATCCGCCCTGTTTGCATCTTTTACTCAAGGACTTTTAATCGTGAATGAACAGTCGATTCAAAGTATCCTGTTTTGGATGGCGGGTTCAGTGTCAGGAAGAAGTATTGATATGCTGCTGCCTGTTTTGCCTTATATTCTAGGTGCGACTGTGGTGGCGCTTTTACTTGGCCGCTCGATCAATGTCCTTTTGTCGGGGGATGATATTGCCAAAGGGCTTGGCCAGCGTACGCTGCTTTTGAAGATGACGATGGGGGTACTCGTCGTCTTTTTAGCAGGTGGTTCCGTCGCTGTTGCAGGCTCGATTGGTTTTGTCGGTTTTCTTGTGCCGCATATTGTGAAAAAGATTGTCGGACCAGACCACCGCTGGGTACTGCCGTATTGTGCCGTTGTGGGGGCGTCGCTTTTACTTGTCGCAGATCTTGCGGCTCGTTTTCTAATCATGCCGCAGGAAGTGCCAATTGGCGTCATGACAGCAATAGCAGGAGCGCCTCTATTTGTTTATCTCGTGCGCAAGGGGTTGAAGACAGGTGGCTAAAACATATACAGTGCGTTCAAAGGGCGGGCGCATTTCATTTCAATTTTCAAAGCGGACATGTTTGATCTTACTTTTATTGACGGCTATTGCCTTTGGCTTATTTATTTTGAGTCTCTGTATGGGCAGCCGGTTCATTCCGCCGCAAGATGTGCTGCTTCATTTAATTGGGCAGGGAGAAGGAAATACGTTTGTATTAAATACACTGAGGATTCCACGGACGCTACTTGCGGTTTTAGTAGGAGCGGCACTTGCGGTATCAGGACTTATTTTACAAGGTCTCATTCGAAATCCGCTTGCATCGCCTGACATCATAGGAATTACGAGCGGTGCTTCATTTGGTGCCATTATGTTTATCGTCTTTTGGATGGGCACTGTACCCATTGCTTATCAGTCATTGTGGGCGATTGCAGGTGCTTTTGTGGTGTCTTGCCTGATCTATTTGCTTTCATGGAAAAAAGGCGTCAAGCCGATCACGCTTGTCCTGATGGGTATTGGGATTTCCGCCATTATGAAGGCGTGTGTGACGTTTACTTTAGTTCTCAGTGATACGATGACCACGACCAAGTCTTACATCTGGCTGACTGGAAGTTTATATGGCTCTACGATGAAGGACGTTACCGCAATGCTTCCTTGGGTGATGATCATTTTACCAATTGTCATGGTGTTAGCAAGAACGATGAATGTGAAGGAGCTTGGGGATGATCTTGCAACAGGTCTTGGGGTCAAGGTACAGGCGAAGCGGTTATTCTTTCTGCTGATGAGTGTGACACTAGCCGGTATTGCCGTTGCATTTGCAGGTGGTATTGAATTTGTCGGACTCATGGCACCGCATGTGGCTAGAATGATCATCGGTCGTTCATTCATTGCGCTTGTCCCGGCATCTGCGCTTGTTGGAAGTATTCTCGTGATGCTGGCAGATCTAGTTGCGAGAACGGCTTTTCTTCCATTAGATGTGCCAGCAGGTGTCTTTACGGCGGCAATTGGTGCACCGTTCTTTATCTATTTGTTATATCAACAGCGAAATCGCTAAACGAAAGATGGGGGTTTTGATATGAGGCCAGAGTGGGTTGAGAGAGAATTACTTGATTTCGGGGTACACATCACAAATGGACCGATGACATCTGATCGCACACTGGCTGCGCTTTTTTCAGAAGCATCTGTCAGACGTTTATTGGAAGCGGAAAAGGAAGCGATGCATGCACCGAATCTAGCAGTGGCGGCGTCCATGTTCTCAAAGCGCTATGCATACTTAGCGGTTAGTTCTACTTTGTACTTGATGACGATGTATGATGCTGTCTACCGGTTTTCACCAGAGGCGTGTGTCTTTAGAGAAGATCGTAAAATTGAGCTAGATGAAACGTTCTGTTCATTTGTTCAGTTAGAAGGAGATCGTCATGAGTGGAGAGAGCAGGTCGTCCGCACGCTATTTACGGAGTGTGTCACACCTCTTTTAGATGTGCTGAAGCGAACATCAAGACTCCCGCATTCTATTTTATGGGAGAATGTAGCGGTTCGTATCAATTCTCTTTATCGCAGTATGATGCGGGAAACAGAGGAGTCTGCGGTGAAGCAGCGCGTGCGGGAGGATTATCTTTTTCTGAAGCAAGCGGCGGGGGATGTATTTGGAGCAAAGCAAAATCCATTCGAGCACAGTTTAAACTTAGATGAGGGTTTACTGGAAGCATCCAACCGGAAGACTTGCTGTATGTACTATAAGCTTGAGAAAAAATCGGAGAGTCTTGATTATTGTCTTGTCTGTCCGCTTGAAAAAAAGAAAGGCACTGCTTGCTCTTAGCAGTGCCTTAGATTGTTGAAAAAGGGATAAAATGAAATTGATTTTACCAATTTGTATTATTTAATGAGTGAAATGAAATATT
>NZ_AMSH01000097.1 GCF_000300535.1 Bacillus xiamenensis | reverse complement strand
ATGTGTTCGCGGAGTGCCTGATAGTGTTTTGATCTTATATCCATGGCACTGGTTAGTGCTTTTGCATCAAGTATTTTGCCCAGAAAGGTTCACTCCCTTCTCAAATAAGTATGTTTATTTTAACAATATAAAAAAATGTAATGAATAGGAAAAAAGTATTGAGTGCTAAAGCTCTAAATACTAGATTGGTCAACGCACTGCTGAAGTAATCTGACCTTTCCATCCTGGTACAAAAAGCGTGATGCCGGCGAAGGTCCCGGGTTTTATGAAATTGACGAGCATGACAACAACAAAGGTCCTTTTGAAAGCAAAAAGGATTATGTGGTATTCAACAACATTCTCATGTTCGAAGTCAATAAATATAAGAAGTAATTGAAATCAAAGCCATCTAGTCAAACTAGGTGGTTTTTGCGTTTGTTCGACAGTTTTCACCAATTTTAAGGTAAATTTAAGCTTCCATTTCATTTCAAATACATTAAATTTTTGTTACAATAATACAGCTTTGCCTAATCACACCTTCATACTTTGGACATCTTTTCTTCGTTATTTCTTAAGATTTTTATGGTTTGATATGAAACCTTTGGATGATCCATGCGTCTTTATAAGTGTCAAAAGAAAAGAGGTTATCAATATGCTATTCAAAAAGCTATCAGAAAATAAGTCTGTAAAATGGATAGGGTATACAAGCTTTTACTTACTTATTTTGCTATTATTGTTCTTTATTTACGGATTCCATACAGCGAATACGGGATCATTCATTTACAACGATTTTTAATTGGAGAGTAAACGATGAAACTATTACACACGATTCTTGAATACCAACAAACGAAACCGACACAGCCAGCATTTGTTTCTCAACACGCTTCGATCACATATGATGAGCTTTGGCGTCTATCAGACCAAATGGCGGGGGCGATTGATGCGGTTACAGCTGACAGTGCACCTGTCATTGTATACGGTCATATGGAGCCAGAGATGCTGATTTCTTTCTTAGGAAGTGTGAAATCAGGCAGACCTTACATTCCAGTTGATATCTCAATACCTGCTGAGCGTATTGTCTCAATTATTGAAAGCTCAAAAGCGAGTCTATTGATTTGTGCAAATGAGCAGGCTGTACTGGATGTAGAAGAACACATTCATGTGAAGAGTGCATCATCGCTTTTAGCGCTTGAAAAAGAAGCACCACCATCCTCGCAGTGGGTGCAAGGTGATGATGTCTTCTATATCATTTATACGTCAGGCAGTACCGGTAAACCGAAAGGCGTTCAGGTAACAGCCAACAATTTAGAAAGCTTTACAGAGTGGATGTGCAGCGATTTTCCAATCGGAGAGGGACGCACGTTCTTAAATCAAGCACCGTTTTCTTTTGACCTATCAGTGATGGATCTCTACCCAGCGCTTCAATCAGGCGGCACGCTTTATTGTTTAGTGAAAGATCTTGTCAATAAGCCGAAGGATATGTTTGCAGCACTTGGTCAATCTGACGTTGAAGTGTGGACATCCACACCGTCCTTTGTCCAAATGTGCTTAATGGACCCTTCCTTTACAGGGGAGCTTTTACCAGAGCTGAACGTTTTCCTTTTCTGCGGTGAGGCGCTTCCTGTATCTGTAGCAAGTGCACTCCTTGAGCGTTTTCCGAAGGCGCAGGTCTTTAATACGTACGGTCCAACTGAAGCAACTGTTGCCATCACATCGATTGAAGTGACGAAGGAGGTTGTCGATCAGCACGATTCTTTACCAGTGGGCTATGCCAAACCTGATACAGATATCGTCATTTTAGATGAAGAAGGTCAGACGCTCCTAGATGGAGAAAAAGGGGAAATTGTCATCGTGGGGCCAAGCGTCAGTAAAGGCTACTTAGGTGAACAAGCTTTAACGGATCAAGTGTTCTTTGAATACGAAGGCCGCCCTGCTTACCGCACAGGTGATGCAGGTGTGAAGCAGGATGGTTTAATTACATGCCACGGCCGTCTTGATTATCAAATCAAGTTGCATGGATACCGGATGGAGCTTGAAGAAATTGAATACCATGTGAGCGAGACAACCTATGTCAATGCTTGTGTGATTGTTCCGTTCCAACCAAACGGACATGTGGAGTACTTAATTGCAGCGATTGTCCCATCAGAGCATTCATTTGAAAAAGAATATCAGCTGACAAGTGCGATAAAAAAAGAAATGGCGGATTCACTCCCTGCGTACATGATTCCGAGAAAATTTGTCTATCTTGAGCAGCTGTACATGACACCTAACGGGAAGGTTGACCGTAAAAGAATCGCGAAAGAGGTTCTTCTATGATTCCGTTTAGTTCATTCTTTTTCTTCATTCTGATTGGTATTCTCCTTTTGCCGACAATGATTCTCGGTCTTCGTGGCAAAAGAATGCAAGGCTACAACATGTTTGCAACAGTTGTAGCGCTGGCGCTTATTTTCTCAAAAGATGCACATGGGGCTCTGCTGCTCTTCTTGTTTACGGTGTGGCAAGTGTTGATCATCCGCCTGTACATTGCGTACCGGTTAAAGGCAAATCAAGCTTCTGTTTTCTATATGGCGGTTGTGGCATCTATTTTGCCGCTTGTGTTATCAAAAATCTTGCCGTTCTTTTTAAATCATCATCCGCATCATCCGCCGCCAATGAACTGGCTCAGCTTTTTAGGAATCTCGTACTTAACATTTAAAGGTGTCCAGTTAATTATTGAGACGAGAGACGGCTTGATTAAAAAGAAAATCTCGATTCACCGTTTGGTCTATTTCATCGTCTTTTTCCCGACGATTTCATCAGGTCCAATCGATCGATACCGCCGGTTTGAAAAGGATATGGATACACCGCCTGAAAAGGAAGTGTACAGTGACCTTCTATATGCTGGGATTCATAAAATCTTTATTGGTTTCCTATATAAATTCATTATTGGCTATCTGATTCACACATATATTTTGATGAATATTCATTATATTGGCAGCAGCCACTTTGTTCAGCAGTTAACGTATATGTATGCCTACAGTATGTATTTGTTCTTTGACTTTGCTGGATATACAGCGTTTGCTGTGGGTGTGAGTTATATCATGGGCATCAAATCACCAGAAAACTTTAATAAGCCGTTTCTCAGCCGAAATATTAAAGACTTCTGGAATCGCTGGCATATGTCGCTATCCTTCTGGTTCAGAGACTATGTGTTTATGAGATTTGTGTTCTTTATGACAAAAAAGAAGTGGTTGAAGAACCGGATGGCCGTATCGAATATCGGGTACTTTGTTCTCTTTCTATTGATGGGTGCTTGGCATGGACTCGCCCTTCAATATATTATTTACGGACTGTACCATGCGGTTGTCATGTCCGGTTACAATTTATTTGAGAAATGGAATAAAAAGCACAAATGGTGGCCGGATAATAAGGTCACAGCTGTTGTTTCGATCATGATTACATTCCATGTGATTTGTTTCGGCTTTTATATTTTTTCAGGAAAACCATTTCATCATTAATGATTAAGGGAGTAGAAAATTATGGAATTTAAAAATCAAGTATATGGTATTATTGCAGAGGTTTGTCAGGACGATGTTGTGAAAGAAAATCCAGAGATTGCGATTTTTGAGGAAGGTCTTCTTGATTCATTTGGTACAGTTGAATTGCTCATGGCGATTGAAAGTCATCTAGGAATTACTGTTCCGATTACAGAGTTCGATCGTGATGTGTGGGATACGCCGAATCACATTGCTGAGCAGCTGGCAGAGATGAAGTAATGAAAAAGCGTTTTTTTGGGCCGCTTATTTTGGCGGCTGTTCTATTCATTGGTGTTCTTCTTGTACCAAATGCATGGCTCTTACATCTGATCCCAAAAGACAAATTACAAAAGTCAGCCACAGAGTTAGATCCAGAGATGTTCCAAGGGCTTTATTTACAAGATGAAATGCTAAAAGATCCAACTTATTTGCCGATCTATGGATCTTCTGAACTATCACGTTTTGATCCATATCACCCTTCGAATTTCTTTCATGAGAACAATCAAGGGTTTACACCTTATCTTATTGGAAAAGGTGGATCACAATCATTAATCCATGCCATGAACTTCGCAGCGCATATGGATGAATTAAAAGGGAAAAAGCTTGTGTTTATCGTGTCCCCACAGTGGTTTGTGAAATGGGGATCTGACGAGAATCACTTTGCACCTAACTATTCAGCGCTTCAAGCGTTGAATCTTGCCTATAATAAAGAAATTAATCCGGCTGTAAAAAAAGAGCTGATGAAAAGAATCATGACGTTTAAAGCAGTGAAGGACGACATGGTGATTACAGAGCTTTTTAAAGCAGAGCTTTCTGGGAACAAATTCGCATTTCGCGCGATTTCTCCTATTGCGAAAATGTATTATGGGATGCTTCAAAAGAAAGACATGTACTATACGATTGGATCGGGGCATGAGCGCGAGCTTCGTCCGTCTCCTTCAGTCAAAGGGAAGTCTTGGACTGAACTTGAAAAAGAAGCGAGTGTATTAGCTGCGGAAAAAGCAGGGGATAACCCGTTCTATATGGATCAGAGACTGTATGACCGTAAACTAAAGCCGATTATGAGTAAGATGAAGGATTCCCGCCAAGGTCATTCTTATGCCGAATCACCAGAATACAAAGATTTTCAGATCATGCTGGATATTTTAAAACAGGCAGGGGCGAAGCCTTTGTTTGTGACGATTCCTGTCAACGGAAAATGGTATGACTACACTGGGTTTCCGAAAGAGGGACGTACAGAGTATTATGAAAAGGTCAATCGTCAAATTCGAGAAAACGGGTATGAAGTCGCAGATTTGACTTCACATGAGTATGATCCATATTTCTTTAAGGATACGATTCATGTGTCTTATAAAGGGTGGGTGTACATCGATAAGGCGATCGAAAAGTTTTACAAAGAGCAGTAGAATGCAGCAGCTTTCTGCTGCTTTTTGTTTGTCGAATGAGTGAATTTCCTGTATAAATAGGGTGAAAGGGCTATGCTGAATATGGAGGCGATACAATGAATCGTTCTGAGAAAAAAGAACTATTAAAGCGTTCGAAGAAGCATTTTAATGATCATGCCTTTTGGGAAAAGTTAAAAAAGACGGCACAAAAAGCTGGGGTCTCTCTTGTCTATGCTGTGCTATTACTTTACTATACATTGCAAAAACCAGAAGTGCCTGTTAAAGCGAAGACCCTCATCATTGGCGCGTTAGGCTACTTTATCCTTCCGATTGATCTCATCCCCGATACGTTGATTGGTGTCGGCTACACAGATGATTTAGGAGCGATCACATTTGCCCTGCTTCAAGTGGCGATGTATATTGATGATGATGTCAAAGGAAAAGCGAAAGACAGGCTGGCAAAGTGGTTTGGTGAGAAAACCGATACGTCTATTATTGATCAAAAGCTTGAGGATGGCGGTATGCCGTCTGCATAAAGAAAAGCCTCCAAAACGGAGGCTCCAGCGTGTAGACAAACCCTTGCATTCTTTGTCAGTCCTGCGTGCCGCTGCTCACGAATGTTAAACTAGATCCG
>NZ_AMSH01000096.1 GCF_000300535.1 Bacillus xiamenensis | reverse complement strand
TACTCGTCCTTCCTAGACTGCAAAGGTTCTCAAGTCACGCTGAAAAGAAGACAAAGGACTAAAATAAAGGTCATTTTAGCCCTTTGTCAACAATCTGACAGATCCTTCTTTTAAGGATCTGTTTTTTATTTTTTCGAAAGGTGATTGACTTTTCGATCGAGTGTCTATATTGTATTAAGTGTACTACATCAACTAATACAATTTAGACACTTAAAAGTGAAGAAAGGTGTTTAACCATGAAAAAAGAAAAAAAACCAATCAATTTGAAGTGGATGGTGCTGGCTGTTGTGTTAGCATGTACATTTTTTTTCGTTCTCGTTTTCATTGGTTTTGAAGTTCAAAACGATTTAATTAAAAATTCGGTCCCTTTAATGCAAGGACATGATCAAACGATAGGACTGCAAAAGCATGAATGAGGAAAGAGGGAGCCATCATGATTCAAATAGATCCACGAAGCGCTGCACCCATATATGAACAAATCATTGAGCAGATGAAAATTTTGTGCTTAAAAGGCGTGGTGAAGCCAGGTGACAAACTGCCCTCTGTGAGAGAGCTGGCCACCATTATTATCGCCAACCCAAACACCGTTAGCAAAGCGTATAAAGAGCTGGAGCGGGAAGGGATTATTGAAACGTTAAGAGGCCGCGGAACGTATGTGACAGAAGGTGCGCAGTCAAAGCTGAATGAAGGGAAGGTGGTAGAGATGAAGGAGCAATTAAGGCAGCTCATGATTGAGGCTCATTATGCCGGTATTGATATTCATCAACTCAAGGTGTGGTTAGAAGAGATCGGCTCAAGTCTAAAAGGAGGGAAACAAGTTGATTGAGGTTAGAAATGTATCAAAGAAATTAAATGGACGTGAAGTACTCAGCGATGTTTCCTTCAAGATAGGCGAAGGAGAGATCTTCGGTTTGCTCGGCCGTAACGGATCAGGCAAAACAACACTTCTCAGATTGATTCAGCAAATTCTTCTTCCAGATGAAGGAGAGATTTATTTCAAAGATGTACTCGTCAAAGACCACCCGTTAGTCAAGCAAAATATTGTGTATATGCCGGTCGTAAATCCTTACTTTGACAGATACAATTATGGACAGCTTGTGAAGCTGTTAAAACAACTGTATCCAAAGTTTGACGTGACATATGCCAATGAGCTTGTGAACCGGTATGAGATTCCGGAGAAAGTGAAATACCGTGAGTTATCGACAGGTTTAAAGAAACAGCTGTCCCTCATTTTAAGTTTTGCCATCAAACCAGCGGTCATTTTGTTAGATGAGCCGACAGATGGGATTGATGCGGTCACGAGAAATGACGTTCTTCAGCTGATGATTGATGAAGTGGCAGATCGACGAACGACGATTTTAATTACATCTCACCGCTTAGAGGATATTGAGCGTATGTGCAATCGAATCGGGTTTTTAGAAGGAAATCAGCTCACAAGTGTCATGGATTTAGATGAATTAAAGAATGACTATGTCAAAATCCAAATGGCATTTGAAGAGGATATGAACTTAAGTATTCGAAAAAAAGGCGTTGCGATTTTAGATCAAGCGGGTGTGTTCTATACAGCACTTGTACTCAAAACAGATGAAGAGGCAAAAGAGTATTTGAAATCGCTTGAACCAAAAGTCTGGCATGAACTGCCTGTGAATTTAGAAGAAGTATTCATTGCGAAGTTTGGAGGGAAACGCAGATGGTAAAGCGGCAATTGTTATATAAGGAATGGAAGCAGTCTGAGCTGACATTCATTTTAGTGATGCTTGTTGCGGTATTTGCGACGCCATTATCCTTTTTAATGGAATACTCATCCTTTCAAACTTGTTTAAACGATCCGACTTGTACACCACTCGATAATTACTTTTATTATGATTTCGGTTCTGATATGTTTATCACCCTTTCATGGACGATGAGTTTAATTTTTGCAATTACCCAGTTGGGTTTTGAAAGAAATAAAGGGCAAATTGATTTTACTTTATCTTTGCCGTTTAGCAGAACGACCATTTATCACACAAAGTTTTTCCTAGGTGCCGGAATTATCACGCTCGTTCATGTATTGTCATATGTCTTTACTTATATACTCATTTTATGCATTCAACCACAAGAGACGATTGCGTTTAACAGTGGTTATTTGATTGCACTTGTGTCCACCTTAATGTTTTATAGTTTGTGTCTTGCAGCAGGTGCTTTAACAGGAAGCGCAATTAGTCAAGCCATTGTTACATTCAGTACATCAATTTTACCTTATTTATTAATTTGGCTTCCGATGTTTCATTTAGACTATTTATTAAAAACGGATAGAAGTTGGGTTGATGTCAGTTATGACTACTTTATTATGCCCATTGCTCCAATTACTTATATAACAGACCGTTTTCAATTTCGAAATTTAGTTGAAAATCCAATTTGGTTTACAGGTGTAGAATTTATCGTGCCAATTGTGATGCTAATCGTATTTTATCTCATTGGTTTGTTCAGTTTTATTAAACATCCAGTTGAACGAAATGGACGATTCTTTGTTTACCCCAAAATGGATAGGCCCATTCAGATATTGGTCATTGCCTTCGGTGTTCTAGGATTTGGCTGGGCTGGATTTTCTTCAGACAATTCCATGTTTGGTTATATCGCCGGCATGGTAATCGGTGGAGTTGTAGGTGCGCTTACGAGTTATTTCTTAATCTATAGAAAAAGATAAACAGAGAGCAGGGGAGCAGAGATGATTCAAATTCAATCGTTAGATCATGTGTTTAAAATTGGTAAAAAGGGCAGAGAGAACGAAATTCCTGTGCTCAAAGACATTGACTTGTCTATTAAAAGAGGCGATATTGCTTGTATCGTTGGGCGAAGCGGTTCGGGGAAATCGACTTTATTGAATTTAATATCTGGATATATTTCACCAACGAGGGGACAAATTATCGTTGATGGCACCAATGTGACCGGCTTTAATGAAAAAGAGTGGGCAGACTTTCGGTTAGATCATTTTGGCTTTATCTTTCAAAGCTTTCAATTGATCGGAAGTTTGACAACGTTTGAAAATGTGGAACTTCCGCTCACTTTAAAAGGTGTGAAGTCGTCTGAGCGAAAAGTGAAAGTAAAGGAAATGCTGAAACGAGTTGGTCTTGAACATCACGCTGGACATTATCCCAATGAACTGTCAGGTGGACAGCAGCAGCGTGTGAGTATTGCAAGAGCCTTGATCCTTAATCCATCTATTATTTTAGCTGATGAACCGACAGGCAGTCTCGATTCAGAAACAGAAGGGCAAATACTAGCCTTTATCCAGCAGCTCAATCGTGAAAAAGGGATTACATTTGTCATCATTACACATGACGATGAAGTTGCTTCTATCGCAGACACAACGTTCCAGCTTCATGATGGTGTATTAAAGAAAGGGGAACAGTCCATTGAAGTTTAGAGATCAGGTCAAATTCATCAGAAGAAATATGAAGAAAAATAGATTGCGTGTGTTTATGACCATTCTTGCAACGACAATGGCATGCTCTTTCTTAATCGTACTTGCATCTGTCGGTTTTGGTCTGCAAAAATCGGCTCAAGATGAAATCATGAAACAACAAATTATTACAGAAATTAAAGTGTTAGGCAAAGAAAAAGGCGACGTCAAGGTTGATGATTTAAAGACATATGATCATGTGAAATCTGTCGTCGCCAGAACGGCAATCAATCCATCGGTTAACGTCGAGCTCGATGACCGCTCAACTGAAACGCAGGCAGCTCTGACAGATATGAAAGAAGAAAAAGAAGCAGGTCTTGAGCTAGACCGAGGGAAAGTCCCAACATCAGCAAACGAAATTGTCGTTGGGTATCATATGGCAGAGCAGCTGTGGACGGAAAAAGAACGTGCAGCCTATGAAAAAGAAATGAATCAGACGTCAAATGGTGAAGAATCACCGAAAGAGCCAAAAGGCTATACGAAGGAGATTTTAAACAAAGTCATTCAAATCAAAGTGCCAAAGCTTAATGAAGAAAATGAAGTTGTGGAAGAAAAGACGTTTGATTTCCGTGTAGTCGGCGTGTTGAAAAAACCGAATTTAGAGTGGCAGCAGGATCATAAAATTCTTATTCCGAATGCTTATGAAAAAGAATTTGGTCAAATACTCGACCTGTCTCCTGAAGCAGGAAATGTTGAGAAAATGACTTCTGTTTATGCAGACAAATTCGACAATGTCGGTGCACTGACGGATAAGCTGACAGATGACGGCTATCAAGTCATCTCTGTGACGAACCAGCTTGAAGGAATGGATATGTTCTTTACGGTCTTCAAAATTGGACTTATTTTTGTCGGATGTATTGCGGTCATTATTTCTGCGATCGGCATTTTCAATACGATGACAATGGCGGTAACAGAGAGGACACAAGAAATTGGGATCATGAAAGCCATTGGTGCGAATCCTTCTATTATTAAGAGGATGTTCCTCATGGAAAGTGCTTATATTGGGGTGATTGGATCGATCATCGGGATTATCATCTCGTATGTGATTAGTTTTGCAGTGAACTTCATCATTCCAGCCATTTTGTCTTCCATGTCTGAGGGAGGGGCAAGCGATCAATTCTCGATTACCTTCTCCTATATTCCGCTAAGCCTTGTGATCACTGCAACAGTGATTAGCGCAGGGGTAGCGATTATCTCTGGACTCAACCCAGCACGTAAGGCAACGAAAACGAATGTATTAACAGCATTAAGAAGAGAAAATTAAAAAAGAACCTCCTGTGCCTTTAGCTGGCTAACAGGAGGTTTTTGCTCTTAGAAAGATGGCTATTGCTTAGGTGCTCGGTATCCTGCACGCTCTGCTTCTTCTACGGAGCAGAACATTTTGGTCACATGTTTTGTTCGTGTGTAGTATCTGCTGCTCGGCGTGTGATATATGCCGTTGACACTTCCTTTAATGTTACAGGCAGCCGATTCATTTTTTGTTTCTTTTTGTGACTCATGACCGCCAGTATTCGATCCATCATCCTTAGGCGCAGAGCGCTGGACGGCCGAGGACTGAGTGTCTTTGTTTCCGTTCTTGTTTTCTTTTTTGAGTGTTTCGTTGGTGGAGGTGAGTTTGTCTATTTTCTTTTCAAGCGCTTGAATGGTTTTTTCTTGTTGTTTGACTGTTTTCTTTTCTGAGGTGATGTTTTCTAGTTTCTTGGACAGCTCTTCTTTTTCGTTTGTCACGTCTTTTAAAGTGGCCGTAAGTGTCTCTTTATCTTCCTTTAGACGAGAAATGTCAGATGCTAATTGTTTTTGATCCTTGAGCAGCTGTTCAGAAGATGGATCTGCTTGTGCTTTCTGAGCACCTGTGACGGCAAACGGTAATGACATCATCGACAAAACAAGACCAATGATCAAAAAAGGATAAAAGAGTTTCTTTGAAAAAATTGGTTGGTTTTGCTGTTTGAGTAAGAAGAAATTGACGGCATATCCTATGGCGAAACAAACACATAAAAGACCTATGATGAGTAACATCATCATCTAGCAGCCCCCCTAAATCGCTATTTACCCCTATCATACCTCATTTTTCCATTTTGGGGAGCGATTCAACTAAAAAAAACCTGTTTACACAGGGTTTTCCAGCGTGTAGACAAACCCTCGCATTCTCCCGCAGTCCTGCGTGCCGGTGCT
>NZ_AMSH01000095.1 GCF_000300535.1 Bacillus xiamenensis | reverse complement strand
GGGCTTTTTTCTTTGCTCAAAAACTTCTTTTTATCAAAAGGAGAAGTGAAGAACAGGTACGACAAAGGCCGCATGCGTCGGGAGTTTTGGGCGGCACAAGATGCACTGAATTCCGTTTTGTTTAAATGGGATTCTTACGACGATGAAGACTTGGAGACTGATCCTGAAAAGGTAAGGGCAGCCCTGCAAGATTTTGTGGAAATCACACAAGAGATTTTGCTTACTGATGACTTGGCTGGAATCCAAACTGATCCACCTGAAGAAATCATAAAAGCTGGCCGAAAGTTTTCAGCTGCTAACTTAACTGAATTGAAAAATGCAAGAGCCGCTATCGACAATCTGTTGAGTCAAACGGAAGAGAAGGAGGAGGACGAAGAAGTGAACAAAGAAGATCTGCAAAAGATGCTAGATGACACAATTGCACCGGTTGTAAAGCGACTGGATGACCTTGAGAAGGGAGAAGGCTAAGGTCAGCCTGATCCCCAAGAAAAACAAATTGATGAAGAGGTCGCAAAAGAAATGGCCGTAGCTGTAGAAAAGGCACTGGCTCCAGTTGTTGAAAGAGTCGAAGCGCTTGAAAAAGCACGTCCGCAAGGTAATGGAGTAGGAGATCAACAACAAGACGTACAAAAATCTGAAGCGTTATGGGACGGCTTGCTTTAAGCCGAGGAAAAAGGAGGAACTAGAGTGAGAAATCAAGAGGTACTTAACCAAGCGGAAGTGACGCTGGCTACTTTAAAGACAGGTGGTCTCATGAATCCGACCCAATCAAGCACGTCAAAGAAGTCATTTAACTTACCATCTGGCATCATTAAAGTGACCAAGCCTTTGACCAAAGGGCGCTGGAGTAAAAGCATTATTGACGGCTACTATAGTCCAAAGACAGAAAATGCGGTCAAACGATTCCAGCTAACCTCATTTGAACGGCCTCTTCTTTTACACTAATCGGATAACTAACTCTTTTTCCCATACAAAAACACCTCCAAATTGTTCTCAGGTATGCTATACCCGGTTTTCAATTTAATGGTGTTTTTATTTGTCTCACTTTATGGGGTCAGTCCATTTAATATTGTGTTGTTATGAGAGCGGTTCATTCAAGATAAAAAATATTATAAAAACAAAATACAAATTAAATTTTTTATTATTTGTCTCACTTTATGGGGTCAGTCCCTTTAATATTGTGTTGTTATGAGAGCGGTTCATTCAAGATAAAAAAGACTTTGCTATAGATGGCGATTCTGCAAATATGTGAGTATTTAAAACATCAGATGGAAGTATTCACTGACCATTTCCACAGAATTGTTGCAATCATTTTTGTTATGGAGAAGATTAAAACTTTAAGCCTCAAGGCCTTTTAAATAACCATCAAGGTAACAAGACATTGTATTCATCACATCTGTTTTAAAATCTCGTTTAAAGTCTTGCATAGCATGATTTTCAATAATGGTTATGACTTCATCTGGTAAGGTTGCAGTGAGCTTGCAGCCAATGACAATTGCTGCCTCAGCTTGAAAGATATCCATTACCTGCTCCTCACTGATCACTTGATTTTCACAAAGCAAGTCGGTCATTTCCGTTAACTTTTGAAATAACTTCAGTTTTAATTGAAGCATCGTGTTAGAGTCAACGTTTCTTTCTAACACAGAAGTGCGAATAGCTTCTAATCTAATATACATAGGATTTTGATCTATTATTTCTTCCAATTCTTTCAGAAAAAGATGTTTGATATCCTGAAGGTTTTTGATCTTTGTTTCTGAAATAATCTCAATGAATCGATCCAGCCTTTTTACATATTCTCGACATAATAGTTGAAAAAAAAGGGCTTCTTTCGTTTTGAAATAAACAAACAATATGCCTTTAGATAGCTTTGCTTCTTTGGCGATATCAGACATTTTAATTTGGTTATATTCATGTTTTTCAAAAAGCTCCGCTGCTTTATCTAAAATCGATTGCGCTCTTAGAGCCTTTGCTTCATGTGTCATCGCTCTTTTCATTATTTTTCAACCTCCATTTCAAAGGGTTGTTTTGATTTGGAGTCAGACAAAGAGGTGTATAAGGAATCATGTGATTAGCTGAACCTTTTAATGATCTTATCAAACATACGATCACCAAGAAGATTCTTCATAAATACCATAGGTTTGGCACCAAACCCAACCAAATAACGCGTTTTGGGTTTCGTTACAGTGACAGCTTTCACAATTGTATTTGCAATGACCTCTGGTTTTGTTAAATTACTTCCTGAATACGTTTTTACCATGTTATCTGCTGATTTGTTGGCAGCTTCTTTATAAGCTCCTTTTGCAGAAGCTGCTCTAAGTTTTTCTGCTGCAATGACTCCCCAGTCGGTTGCAATTCCGCCAGGTTCCACCACAATGACATCAATACCAAATGGTTCAACTTCTAATCGTAAGCAATCAGAAAAACCTTCTACTGCAAATTTTGTAGCGTGATACCACCCGCCAAATGATGTCCACACTTTACCACCCATAGAAGAAATATTGACGATCTTTCCATAGTTGTTTTTTCTCATACTAGGCAGAACAAGCTGTGTCATTCTGGCAAGGCCAAACAGGTTTACTTCTACTTGTCTTCGAGCTTCTTCCATAGATACATCTTCAACCGCACCATATGAGCCGTAGCCCGCATTATTGACAAGCACGTCGATTCTTCCTTCTTTGTCCAAAATCTCACGTACACAGTTTACCATAGACTCTTCATCAGTGACATCAAGAGAAATGATGCTAATTCCTTGAGAAGTCAAGTCTTCCATCATTTCTTTTCGCCGAGCAGCACCATAAACAATGAATCCTTTCTTATTTAATTCAATTGCTGTGGACTTTCCAATACCTGCTGATGCACCTGTGATAAGAGCAACTTTTTTACTCATTTGTTATTCCTCCTTGTTTTTTGACCAGAGGTCATTTGTTGATGACTTACGGTCAATTATAAATGACCCGTAGTCAACTGTAAAGGAGAATGATTCATATGTTTTATCATTTATTTGAATTTTGATTAAATGGTTTTCTTTATGAAGTGTGGACAATACATGTCGTATTGTCTTTGTGGAGGTGTTTGAACGACTGAAAAGAAGTTGGCTTATGTTGATAATAAATTAGAAAAAGCTGAATTTTATTATTAATTAGCCGCTCCATTTTATGATTTGAAAATCACTTTCTTATTTTTAAATATCATGCTCAAAAGGCTTTGGTAGCACTAGGTGCACTTTTCTGTATAAATAGTTTCATTCAGGATCTCCAAACAGTCGAATCAAAAGACATCTCTGATGGATTATTGGTTAAAAAATAATAAAGTGGATTAAAGTGTCAGGCTCCTTATGGTATTCTAGTAAAAGAATATTCCATAAAAGGAGTCTTTTTTATATGAAAATATTAGATGCTCCATCTTTACTAACAGCTGTAGAAAAAAGGTCAAAAGCCTATCATGACCTTCAAGAAGAAATGAAACATGTGAAAAAAGCACTAAAAAGTGTGTCGGGATTAGGTGATGAATTTACTGGAAAAGGTGCAGATAATATTAAGGCTTTTTATGAGGATCTTGCGCTTTACACGGACACTTATCTTGATTTTATCGAGATGCAAAAAGCTTTTTTAGATGGGGTGAAAGGAAAGCTTGATGACAAATCATTAGGCGGGAGTACTTTTATTGATGAGCACTTTTTAGACACTCAATTGAAACAAGGGATTCAGAACAATAAAGATATGGTCAAAGAACAAAAAGAAGCCCTGTCCACTATTTTTGATGATATCAGTGATTTGATTGAATTACACATATTTTCAAGTAAAGAGGTCAATGAACATTTAGATGATGCGAACAAAAAAAGAAAAGAGACTATTGAAGCATTACATAAAATAGACCATGATTTGAAAACAGAATACGCAAAGTCAGAAGCGGTTGAGAATCACCTCAACACTTTTTATGCAAAGATGATGGCTGCTACAGGAAAAGGAAAGAACGCCCAGCCAATGTATTATGATGCCAAAACATTTCATAAGACAGATGTGTACAAAAACCATGATCAAATTGATGCACAGGTGAAAGCATATTTAAAGGTGAAAAAAGAAGAAAAAGAAAAACGAAGAATCAAAGAACTGAAAGAAAAGCTCAATGATCCTTCGTGTATATCAGAAGCGAAATACTTTGAGATTGTAGATGAGATAGGCTATGAGAATCTCACATATGATCAAAAAATGTATTACAGCCAGCTTCTCCAAATCAAAGCACAGGAAGAAGCATCAGAGGTATTCGTTGATAGTGTAAAAGGTGCAGCGGTTGGTCTATACGATGTGACAAAAGATACAGTGACCGGAATATATGATCTTGTCACTGATCCTGGTGGGGCTTTTGAATCAGTTTTGACAGCTGTTTCTCATCCAATTGAAACATCGAAAGCGATTGGGAAATCTATTTCTGATTCATTCCAAAAAGAGGTCATTGAAGGTGATGCGTATTCTCGGTCACACTGGTTTGCCTATGCAACTGGTTCTCTAGCAGAAATTGTGTTTGGTTCTAAAGGGGCAGGCGCCATTACAAAAACGGGGACATCCGCAGCCAAAACAACAGTGAAGAAAGGCCTTGAACAAGGGGCAAAATCAATCGATAATGTCACCATTCCGAATCTATTGCCATATTCACCAAAGTTTCAAATAGCAGGTGGAGGGAAACTCCCTTATAACGTTTTTGATGGAGAAAACTTAAAAAATAAACTCCTCTCCATGGCAAAGCGTCTAGACAACAACTCAGGATACGGTATCTCTAAGACAGGCAGACGCTTACCAGCACCAAAATCACCACCAACCGTTGTTAGTTACGGAGATCACTATGTGAGATGGAAACGTAAGAAAGTATTAAAACCGAATGTCGTTTATTCAACAAAGCAAGGCTACACCTACACAACCGATCACTACGGGCGTATTGTCAAAGTCGAAGCAAGTGATTTAAAATACGGAGAGGTCAAAAGAAACCAATATGCTCAATCTAATTCAGGCAAGCCGGATCGATTATCAAAAGATGATGGAGGGCATTTAATTGCATCTATTTTTAAAGGGTCTGGGGATATTGATAATCTTGTACCAATGAGTTCACAAATTAATCGAAGTGGTGGGAAATGGTATGAGATGGAGCAAAGATGGTTGAAAGCATTGAGGGCTGATCCACCTAAACATGTAGAAGTTAGCATTGAAACTATTTATAAAGATGATTCCTTAAGACCAGATAGTTTCGTAATCGAATATAATATTGGAAAACGATCCTATCTTGAAAAAATTAAGAATCAACCTGGAGGCTAAAGATAATGGAAGGGTTAGAATTGAATTATAAAAAAATAGCAGAAGCAATTAATGAAATGATTCCATGTGATTGGGATAAAGTTTGGATGTATGCAGAAATATTGGATGATTCAGCAGGAATTACCTTTTATTTTACTGAACCTAATAATGAAGAACGAGTTTATGGACACGATATTCCAAAACGATATAGTGTAAGTAACAATACATATAAACATTTATTTGTCGAGCTCAGTGAAGTTTTTGAAGAGTTGAAAAAGGAATATATAAAAAATGGTCTAGGTGCTTGGACAACAGCTACTCTTGAGTTGGAGAAATCGGGTAAATTCTCAACTGATTTTGGATACGAAGATGTTTATTCTTTAGGTATTGACAATGTACAAAGAATAGCCGTTTGGGAATACGAAACGTTCGGATTTCTACCTGAAGATGAGGAAGATAAAGAAGCTGTGCTGAATTTTATTAAGAACAAAGAAGAGAACAATTAATACAATTCCCCTCCTTAATTCGGAGGGTTTTTATATGCCAATATTTACATCGAACAAAAGTTCTTAGAAATCATCGGTAAAGAACATTCGTTCTGATGCTATTTAATCATTCAAGAAGGAGTGATTAAATGAGACAGAGATACGATTAAATGGACAGCGATGATGTTACCTGAGCATGTAGCACGACTTAATCCAATTATAGATGAACAACAAGCAGAAGAGTTTGAGGCAGCAATTGCTTACGCAATGAGTGTTAATAAGCCATTAATTTTTTCAATTTATGAGTCAGGAGTTGTCAATCAACTTAAAGGTTTCACACAATACATCAACTACGAAAAGAAAATGCTACATATAAAGGAATTGTCAGATGATATTCACTTTGTTTTATTAGATGACATAGTGGGTGTTTCTTATGATTGATTACACTAAGTTTCCACGTCACAAAATATTGTGTGTAGACATGAAATCCTTTTATGCTTCCATTTCAGCAGTAATGATGGGGGTAGATCATCTTGAGTGTTATTTTGCTGTTGTAGGGAACACAAAGGAGCTAGAATATCAGACAAGCATGTGCATGAACACTATGCAAAAAGGCGCCACAAGGCGTGGCAAACCTCTTCAAAGGCGGAAAAGCCGTCTACAAAACCACCCAAGCCACATCAGCCGCAGTCAGAGCAGTCGACATTTACA
>NZ_AMSH01000094.1 GCF_000300535.1 Bacillus xiamenensis | reverse complement strand
GAAAAGAAGACAAAGGGCTCAAATAAAGTTCATTTTAGACCTTTGTCAACAATCTGAAACGCAGTTTCCTGCGTCCGTTTTCGTTTAAGATGTGGCAAGCTCCTTCACAATATCAACAGGGGCTTTGCCATCTATGCCATGAATCACATTATGAATGGCTCGTTTGAGCATGAGGTCTCTTGTCGTTTCAGTAGCAGAACCGATATGGGGGGCAAGAGTGACATTGTTCATCTCCATGAAAGGATGATCTTTCTGAAGCGGTTCTTGTTCATACACATCCAAGCCGGCTCCTTTGATCCACCCTTCCTGCAATGCTTGGATGAGGCTTTTCTCATCGACAGTTTTCCCGCGGGAGATGTTCACAAATAAAGCGGTCTGCTTCATGAATTTAAATTCCCGCTCTCCTATCAGGTGGTACGTTTCGTCAGTCAGCGGTGTGATTAACACAATGATATCCGCTTGCTTCAGCAAATCATCAAGTGCACAATACACAGCGCCGTATGCCGATTCGGCTTTCTCATTCCGGCTTCGGTTATGATAGAGGACGTTCATATCAAAACCATGAGCAGCTCGTTTGGCGACTTGCTCTCCGATTCGTCCCATCCCAATAATGCCGAGCGTTTGATGATGGACATCAATGCCGAACATATCTTCCTCCTGCACGAATTCCGTCCATTTTCCCTCGCGGATAAAACGATCAAGCTCGGCAATTCTTCTTGCAGAAGAGAGAATGAGCGAAAAGGCAAGATCAGCAACGGTATGATCGAGTGTGTAAGGTGTGTGCGTCCCAATCACCCCTCTTTGTCTCATCGCTTCTAGATCAAAATTGTCATAGCCGACTGAATGATTGCTCACCACCTTGAGTTGGGGTGCGTGATCTAATAAGTCTTGATCAATTTTCGTGCCAGATGTTAAAAGGCCATCAGCCTTCTGCAACTTCTCATATAAAACATCTCTTGGAATAGGGTCCTTTGATTGCCATACCTCGTATGTACAATGTTCCTTTAGCATGTCTTCAAAAGAGGCAGGCAGGGGTTTGGTGACAAAAATATGTGGTTTCACAGTCAATTCGCTCCTTTCACATGGGCATCTTTCTCTTTTTATTATAAAGCAACCATTTTGGCAGTACACGTTTAAATATGAGCAGTTCAATATTTAATATACTGAAATAACGGGAAAGAAGACGTTTTTTTAGTGAAAGAGTAAATTCCTCGGCCAACTGATGTCTTTTTATGATGTAGAAAAATGAGTGATTAGTAGATGTGTCATAGAAAAATGGCAGATGTTTCGAGAGATAATTTGACAAACCGGAAAGTAGATCTAGAGTTTTTGGTAGAAAATTTATTATATTTGAAGTGTATTAAACGGGATGGCCATTTTCTACTAAACCTTTTCATCGTCTTTTGGTGAGATGAGAGCTATCGTTTGAAAGCAAAAGCCGCATATCGCCTGTGCTGAAGCGGTATAAAGGTCAAAATAGAGAAAATGCTTACATTTTCTCTCATCGTTTTCTCATTATGAGAGAAATCGTGGTTCATCTCGGGACCACAAATCGTCTTGCCATCATCACATCCGTCATCGGGCTTATCGTGATTTTGGCGGCACAAAAATATATTCCCAAAATACCTGGTGCTCTATTAGGACTATTAGCTTCAACATTTGTAGCCGTTCTCTTTTTCCAAGGACAAGTTGTAACCCTTGGCTCTGCATATGGCGAAATTCCTCGTCAGTTGCCAAGCTTCGCTTTTCCTGAACTAACGATTGAAAAAATGATGGACCTCTTGCCGCCGGCTATTGTCATTGCGCTTTTAGGCGGAGTGGAGTCGATCTTGTCTGCGATGGTTGCTGACAATATGAAAGGTTCTAAACATGACAGCAATAAGGAACTCGTCGGTCAAGGAATTGCCAATATGGCAGCACCGCTTTTCGGAGGGATTCCAGCAACTGGGGCGATTGCCCGAACGGCAACGAACATCAAAAATGGCGGAGCAAGTCCGATTTTTGGTGTCGTGCATGGCATCGTCGTCTTGCTGATCTTAATGTTATTTGCACCATATGCATTCATGATTCCGCTTGCTGCCATGGCACCGATTTTGATGTTTGTGGCGTTGAACCTTGCTGATCGGTCTCTCTTTCTAATGTGGCTGCCGTTTCTATTTTTGAACGAACGGATGATATCTTACCACAGCATCTATGAGACGATGAAAAAAGCACGTGACCGACAAGTCACGTGCTTTTTGCCTGCTCTGTCTCACGAGAAAATCGCTGAGTGAGTTTCTGCTGATGGGAGGAGAAGACTTCTTCTAATGAGACATCATAGAGGTCAGCCTCAGTTGTTTGCATGCTCTTTATACATCTCCTTATATGGTGTTCACCTTTTGGTTTTACACTATATATAGACGGAACGGCTGTTTCTTTACAATCAAGTATAGGAGAATGAGTGGGTGAAGAAATCATAGAGAGATGGAGCTGTTTTGATGAAAACGATTTGTGTGTTTGCTGGGTCGAATCCAGGTGTGAATGACATCTACAAACAAAAAGCTGTCGAGCTGGGGGCTTATATGGCAAAGCAAGGAATCTGTCTTGTATACGGCGGCTCACAAATTGGATGAATGGGAGCCATTGCGGATGAGGTATTGCTCTTCAGCAGAAATGGACAGAGCTGTCTTAACGTATTTGAACAACAAAAAACCGTCTGTTCAAAGAGCAGACGGTTTGTGTTGTCATTATTTTTGTTCGTCTGTATTACGGGTCAAGACTTTGTCAATGAGTCCGTATTCAAGAGCTTCTTCCGCTGTTTTGAAGTTGTCACGATCTGTATCGCGCTCAATCACTTCAATTGGCTGACCAGTACGTTCAGAAAGTACTTGGTTCAGTTTATCGCGTAAAGAAAGGATTCGTTTTGCCGCAATTTCAATTTCTGTTGCTTGACCTTGGGCACCACCTAGTGGTTGGTGAATCATCACTTCACTATTTGGAAGGGCATAACGCTTACCTTTTTCACCAGCAGCAAGCAGGAACGCACCCATTGATGCAGCCATCCCAATACAAATAGTTGATACCTTTGGCTTAATAAATTGCATCGTATCGTAAATGGCCATACCAGCTGTGATCGAACCTCCAGGGCTGTTAATGTAGATAGAAATATCTTTTTCTGGATCTTCGGCTTCTAAGAAAAGAAGCTGTGACACGATGGAGTTGGCAACATTGTCATCGATTGCAGAACCAAGCATGATAATACGGTCTTTTAAAAGACGAGAATAAATGTCGTAGGCTCTTTCCCCACGATTTGTTTGCTCAATGACTGTAGGTATTAAATTCATAATGTTCCTCCTTCACCTTTTAGGTAAGTATGTAATTCAATGATACATTTTTGGTCAATAAAGGTCAAACAAAATGCAATCAAAAAATTCGACAGCCACATGTTATTTTTCCCAAAATTAAATTTCTTAAACCATGGAAAAGTTTTAAAAAAATATGGAAAAACTTTCTGTTGTGAGGTAAAATTACCTATGGAATAATTATTTGTAGTCAGAAAGAAGGAAACAGAGTGGATAATTTGCTTTTAGAAAAAAGTGGTTTGACTGATCAGCAACGTATTGTTGTCTCAACTGAACTGCAAACCAAGAAAAAGTCGAAATTAGTTGTATTTCTTTTGTGGTGGTTCTTTGGAGCGTTTGCTATTCATCGTTTTTACCTAGATGAGAAAAAAGGGTATGCAGTGACCATGCTTCTTTTAGGATGGTTAACACTGTTCATTTGGCCGTTTATTGATGGTATCATCTGTCTTGTGAAAACAGTTGATGAAGTAAATGAAAACATGGAACGAAAAATTATTGCATCTGTGAAAATGGCATAAGAAGACATGTCTGCATCTTTTCGGTGCAGGCTTCTTTTTTGATGCTGTCAGAATATCATTGCTTTCTTGCATCATTTCCCTTATAATTTGATATGCTGACGTTCAAAAAACATATCGTGCGCTCGTAGCTCAGTTGGATAGAGCGGTGGTTTCCGGTACCACGTCTGCCGGGGGTTCGAATCCCTCCGAGCGCGTCTATAGATTCGATTTATCATTTAAAAAAAGCTGAAAATCCTTATTCTAAAGGGTTTTCAGCTTTTTTTGTGAGTGATTTGAGAGGAACTTCACCTGTTCTTCAGAATATGTTGTGAATGATGTACGGCCACTTAGTAGTAAACAGAGATTATTGTTTTACTAGCCTGAAAGAAAGACGCTATATTTAAAAGTAAGCAACACAAAAGATATAATGTATTGAATGAGTATAAAATCATTGCACATTGAAGCTTTTTTATTGTTCTACTAGCAGGGAAGAATTTTTTCATAAGGAGGGACTAATGAATTGTGAAAGTGTTTTACATCAAATTGAAGTAGCTGTTAAAACATTAATAAAAATAATAAGTAAATTAGAAGAAGATGATCTGCAAAAAAGACCAACATCTCATAAGCAGTCTATCGGAGAATTGTTGGAACACATTGCTATCATTTGTGAAGCTGACTGGCGTATTTCTAATGAGGCTACCCAAGAAGAGATGGAAAAATTTTATTCTAATGTATCATACAAAGATTTAGAATCAATAGAAAATGGCTTAATTACCAACTTTCATTCATTAAAAAATAATTATATGAATTTATCAGACAAAGAACTACTATCCCGTACCACCTCATATTGGGATGTGACATATACAAGGTATGAATGGTTGTTAGAGATATTAGCACACGTTTATCATCATAGGGGGCAATTACACGCTATGCTTGTTCACTGTTACGATAAAGACCCTAAAATTTTAATGTTTGAATAACTGTCCTCAATTCAAATAACATTCATCGTGTTTTTTTAAGTCATGTCTATTATACGTTCTACGAGCTTATGCTTGATCTATTTCCCGATAGAACAAGTGTTTCTCACAGCCTTCTCCATAAGGAGAGGGGTTTTATGGAAAAAAACAAAGCAGTGCAACAAGGACATGTTCTGTACTATTCAATCAATGAATTTATCTATGCTGATCCGACTTCAGTTGAAAAACAGTCCGCGGTGTTTAAACAAATGCTGCTCAAAAAATAATAGAAAAAAGACAAAGCATGTAACAGAAGGCTTTGTCTTTTTTCTGTGATCCGCTTAAAATATTGGCCCTAAGACTCATTGCCTCCCTTTTCAGGCGTATTTGTTGAGCCAGCTGACTGTATATGATTAACATGGAAGGGAATTGACAATGAGGAGGGGATTCTGGTGGCGAAGATTTTAATAATTACGTTCCCAGCTGAAGGACATGTGAACCCAATGTTAGGAATCATAAAAGCATTGGCGGATTGAGGAGATGAAGTGCATGTGGTGACAACTGTACATTATCAGGAACGAATCAAACGCTTAGGCGCTCACGTACATATCCATCCAGATTATATTCGGACATTGAGTGTGAATGAAGGCGATTTGGAGTCCATGCAGCCATTTTTCCATGCCATGCTGCAAACGTCATTAGATATTCTAGAAGTGGTGGATACACTTTCTCAGCAGCATACATTTGATTTGGTCTATTTTGATATGTTTGGAGCAGGCGAACTGGTGCGAGATTACTTGCACATTCCTGGTATCGGATCGAATCCATCTTTTGTGCTGCAAGAGGCGCATTTTGACACACCTCTTTATCGCAAGGATGAGAAGGCTGCACATTTACTAGAACAAATAAAGGATCGTTTTAAAGTACAGCCCAAACATTTGATGCAATTGATGAAAAATCGTGGAGAACTGAACATGGTGTATACGAGCGAATATTTTCAGCCGTCTGTTGATGCATTGAACGACTCATTTGTCTTCATTGGGCCGAGCTTTCAAAAACGGGCAGATCAGCATGATTTCCCGCTAGAAGCACTTGAACAGGAGAAGGTCATTTTTATTTCGATGGGGACAGTTCTTGGAGATACAGAGTCATTTTTTAATATGTGTATAGATGCCTTTGCAAACTTTGATGGCAAAGTGGTCATGGCAACAGGTGAAAAAATTGATATGTCCCTCCTAAAAGAAGCGCCTTCGCATGTTATCATCGAGCCTTATGTGCCGCAGCTTGAAGTCCTTGAACAGACCGATGTGTTTGTCACTCACGGCGGGATGAACAGTGTCAATGAAAGCATTCATTTTCATGTCCCGATGGTCGTCATCCCAGTGGACAAAGATCAGCCGATGGTGGCAAAAAGACTGACGGAATTGTCCGCTGCTCGTGCGCTCGATAAAGACCAGCTGACAGCAAAGCAGCTGAGAGACACTGTAGAAGAAGTACTGGGAAGTAACACGTATCTTGCCGGAATTAAAAAAATTGAAGAAAGCTTCCAAACAGCAGGGGGTACAGACAAAGCATTACGTGTCATTGATCAATTAATGCAAGCGAAACAGACTCAATCATGAGTCTGTCCAGCGTGTAGACAAACCCTCGCATTCTTTGTCAGTCCTGCGTTCCGGTGCTCACGAATATTATATTCGCTACGAGCAGTTTCTCGTACTTAATAGACTGAATATTTTATAA
>NZ_AMSH01000093.1 GCF_000300535.1 Bacillus xiamenensis | reverse complement strand
CTTTCTCAAGGGTGTCTGGCTCATCCCCGATAGGAAGGGGGTGATGCTCATGTCAACGTTCCAAGCGATTTCCCTAATGCTTTTATTCGGGATGTTTATCCTTGCTTTGTTGACGTATATAAACAAAAAATAGACTCCCCTTGAGCTTTGGACGGTTGAAGGGAAAGTCTATCCTTAAAACTATCTAATTGATAAGCCAGCCCCTTGAAGGGCCTCATTGTACATTGCCGGGATGTTGACGCATCCTGGCTTCTTTTTATTGTATGCAAATCGCTTTGCATGTAAACATAATTTTGTATACCGGGAATGCTTTGGGAATGCTCTGAGCATTCTCTTTTCATTATAGCATATTCGGTTTTTATTTAGCTAATTAATTAGCTAATTTCCTCCACAATTCTTAGAAAGAATCCTTCAACTTCTCAGGAAGATCAAAGTCCTCAAACGTGAAAGGAACCTCTTCTTCAAGTGCTTCTGAATCCACATCAAGCCCCGCGATCTTTGCAGAATCAAAGTTCACATCAAACAATGTGACACGCTCAGTGCCACGAGCGGATGATTTGTCATCCAGAACAGCTTGAATAGTGAAGTATGGGTCTTCCCCTTTCTTCACATAGTTGAGCATGAGCTGAACGAAACGTGATGTGACTTTATAGAAAGTCGCTGTGCCAGTACCATTCGCACCGGTTGTCTTGTGACCGGTCATACGACGGCCCATAACGTTAACTTCTGATTTGTTTTTCTCCACGTTTGCTTCAAAGGTTTTGATAAATGCCAATTCCTCGCCATCGAGAAATAAGCGTCCTTCTTTACCTGAAATGGTATTCTGCGCTTTAAAAGCCATCTTATTTCACCTCTACATTGAAATAGAATTTTTCAGCTGCATCAACTGGTTGAACAGCTAGATCAATTAAGAAACCGTCACGATCTTCATTCAAGCTGATCGTAATATCTGTTTCAGAGTCAAAGCCAGTGATTCCAGATCCATCTTGGAGCTGCGTGAGATATTGTGTGATGAGTGTTTTCACCAGCTGCAATCCGTCATCAGATGCCGGAATGTCATTGCCATTTGCTTTGCGTAATTTAATTAAATCCTTCAATTCACGTGTGAGATCATTGTTGATCGCATCGAGCACACGAATGATCTTGTTTTTAGCGAATGTCTTGTTCTTCTCGGTTGTATAAGTCGTTAAGGAGTTAATGTCCTTCTCAACGCTCACTGTGCGATCTCTCGCATCAAACGTGAACAAGAATTCGCCTTGTGACAAGCGATATTCCACTTGATCATTATCAAGACGCTCTAACGTATCAACAGCCCCTTCATATTCAACAAAGGTTAACGACTGATTGAAGTTTGCTCCTGCAGATGCACCGGCCACCCATGCAGTTGCTTTGGCTGGTGTGATCTCTGTGCCGTCTTCTAGCAACACACCGCTTGTGACATTGATAATTCCTTCATGATCAGCCGGATAGTTTGCCAAAACTCCTTGCACCTTACGCCCTTGATCATCACGCAGCCGCTTGATGAAAGCCACAAATGTCGCTTTTAACTGCTCGCTAGTGTTATTAGGCAGCGCGATCACGTCAAAGTATTCTGTTTCAGCTGCTTCCAGGAATGCTGTGTAATCTGCCACGCTTGGAACACCATTTTTCCCACCGCTTAGTGTGACACCAGCGGTGATTGTCACTTCACCTTCACCAGAGAACGAAACATATTTGTTCTGCTTCAGCTCTTTGACATCAGTGACAACCTGCTTATCAACAATGTCTGTACCAACGTAAGTCACCACATCACGCTTGGAGCTATCCAATACGTTTTCAGTGACTTGGATCGTGACCTCATTCCCTTTCTGTCCACCATAATTAGCAAGAATGTTGAAATTCTCGCTGATCTGAGCCTTTGCAGGTTCACCCTCATTCAAGCGATATAAAAGAACCGTCTGTGCTTTTTTCTTCGCTTCTCGGAAAAGAAGAAGCGACTTGTCATCGATGTTTAATCCGACTTTTTTATTTAAGTCCTCGATGCCTGAGATAGAGATGAACGTCTTAGGCTCTCCCCAACTCATAGTGATTGGGAGTGCAACGGTGCCGCGATCACCTAACGTGATACGCTGCTGTGCTGTGGTTTTGAAATTGAAGTAGATACCAGGACGCTTTTTCTCTGTACCTGGTGTAAAAGTACCTCCATTCATGCTTAAACCTCCTTAGACAAAAAAGCATCAATCTGCTTCTTTGCTTCTGTTTTTGTAATTGGTTGATCTTTGATATAAAAAAGAGCACCCTCAAGGATTTCAGGCTTTACGCCAAACAATTCCTTGCTGTGCTCTTTCAAGGCTTCAAATGAAAATGCTGCTTCTTTAGGAATAACCGGTGCAGCTTTTTCTTCTTTCACCGGCTCGCTTTTATTCTTGGCCACTTTTTATCACCCCATCTGAAAAATTTATGTCGTCTAGGCTTGGTTGCTCGTCTCGGTTGTACCAATAGGCACTATCCCATGTGAGGACAATCGTTGCCACACCTTGATCACCACTCCTAGTTTCCGCTCTCTTAATGCGGACATAATCATCAAGCGGTTCACCTTCTTCACTGACCATCTGAATGATATTCCGATCCGCTGATAAGGCATCTACTATCGACTCCGCTGCATCATGAGCCTGTCCAGAGTCCTTGTGAAACACTTTTATATGCAGCGTGTATGTTTTGAGGAACGTTGAAACAGTATCGTTTTTAGTGTTTGTCCATGCTGCAGGAAAGTACATTGAAGGAATCTGAAATTGTTCAGGAATTTCATTTTCGTAAACCTTCACCGAAAACTGCTTGTAACAATAATTCATGATGGCGCCGACTTCTTGATTCATTTAATCACCGCCCAAATTGTTCATCGATCCATTGCTGCAGCTTGCGGTCCAATGATTGTTCAAACATCTGTCCAAAGATGGCCAACGCATTATCCCAATAGCCGCTGCCCTCAACCCACTGGAACTTTAGAAGCATTCCTGTTTCAGCGTTTGGATCGTATTCAAAACGATCACCAACCCATCTGCCAGGAACCCATCGTCTGTCCTGATTTTTACTAGGATCAATCGTAAAGTGTCCATCGTTTGTGTAAGATGCATATTCCAAGTTGGTCCCTACATCTAGGGTGAGACCGCCACTGCTCATCGAAAAGACGTTTTCTTGGTCTCCTTTTTGGAATGAGTTAAGCAAACGCCGAGCATCTACTGTTTTTGTACGAATGACCTCATCCTGAACAATATCTAGGAACTCATAGCCCATTCCTTCAAGCCATTCTTCATATTCTGCTTGCAAGCCGCCATTCACCGCAGCATTCAAGTCCTCAATAAACTGATCTAAACCATCAATCCTCAAAGGCTTTCACTCCTCATCGCTACCACCTCAATGTGGTGATTTTTGATCTGTCTGGGCTTTTGGAGTTTCAATGTCACGCCTTCCCATACCACTTTGTCATTTACTCGGACATCAGCGGTAATAGGAAAATGAACAAGGTACGATTGATGAATGGTTGCGTTTGGCTCCTGCTGTGTGATGGATTGGTTTTTCTCCGTAAAATAACATGGCTGCGCAACTTGATCAGGCTCATCAGGATATGAAAAGAGCGGCTGCGCATCTTGGACAGGTATTCCATAGCGATCTTTTGACAGCTGCTCTGTTTGCAAGTGATATATATCGCATCGATCCGTTAATAACGATTGATAGCTCATAGCGATCTCAACCTCATTCTTACACTTGCCGGATCTTCCGGTGGATCAATTGGCTCAATGAAATCTATCAACAGGTTATACACATCTGGCTTTGTAACGGCGTTTCCGTCTGCCAGTGTATAAGAGTAGTCACCAATCTTTTCAGATTTATAACCCTTTATGATTGATTCATCCCCGTTGATCAGTGCGAAGAACTGCGCCATTTTAATCAATGCGATCTTCGCCTTTTCAGGAAGCGGCTGATATTTTTCGCTTGAGAAATCGTGACCTACGATCTGAAATACCTCAGCTTCAGCCTCAATGATGTCACTTTCCAATAGTTCATCCGAGCGGTTTTTCACGCTCTCGAATACGGTATACGCCCTAACATCTTCAGGAGAGATCAGCATCAGCCTTACTCTCCTGCTTTTTCTTGATGCTCGAGGATGAAGGCAATTCTCTCACTCTTATCTTTGAGTTGAGACGGATCGCCGCCAAGATCAATAACAATGGCTTCTTGTTCAGTTTTGTTCATGCCCTTCAGTTCTGATTCAGTGTAGGTTTTTGTTTCTTGTGCCGGTTCTTCTTCAGTCTCTTTTGGTTCTTCATCTTTCACAGGCTTATCATCATCAGGAACATCAAGCTGCTTACAATCAAAGAACTCATTACCATTGAGATATTGAAATACCTTTTTCTCAATCTCTTTCTCCTGATTTAAAAGAAAGACATGACCCATTACAGAGTATGTCTTTCCTTTGATCAAAACCGCTGTATACATATTGATCACTCCTTGACCTTGATGATCTTAGCAACAGCATCTTCTTCCTCAAATTTGCTGTCGAGCTTCGCAGTAAGGACGATAATGAACTTACGATTACGGATGTCTTTATCAACCTCAATACGGATATTACGAGAGAAGCCCAAGATGATGTTTTTTGGATGAGTCAATAAAATATCTGAAACATCTGTGCCGTCCGCATCATACGGTTGCATATTTGCAATTCCTTTGACTGGAACACCGAATGCAGAAGAAAGCCCACCTTGTACTGCTGCATCTCCTAAATTTGTTTGACGATCCGCTACTTTGTCTTTCCATTCGACCTCTTGCCCTGGGGAAGAATAGAAACGGAACTCTTGTGGGACTCGCAAATATTTTGGTGGAACAGCTTTGTATCCTTGTTTGAATACTTGGCGTGTAAGTGGTTCACCAGCAACATCTACGATATGAGATGTCGCTTGCTTGCGGATACCATCAAGCTGCGCAAGGTAAGTATCAGATGACGATGTATCACCATTTAAGATCAATTCTTCAATATCTACTGCAGCTCGTTCAGCAAGCATTTGCATGATGGTGTTTTGCAAAGCATCGCCCTCGATGTTGTTTTCAAGTGTGTCATAAGTAATATTCACTTCTGCGATGACTTCTTTTGCATTAAGCTCCACAGTGCTTGTTGTTGGTGCAACTCGATCACTTGCTGGAACTGCTTTTCCTTCCACACCAGGACGAAGAATCCGCTGACCAAAACCGATTTTTTCGATTTTTTGTGCATCGCCATCCATCGGAATGACACGTGCATCTTGCAGCAATGTTGGTGCATTTTGCACCATACGAATAAATGTGCTAGATTGGGTTGGATTCATTAGACCGCCTGTTTTTAACGTCCCAAGCGTCACTTCCGCTTTGTTAATTACCTCTTGATTTCTCACGTTAGTTCCTCCTTTTTCTCGGCTTAAAGCAAGCCGCCCCATACCGTTTCAGATTTTTGTAAGTCTTGTTGTTGTTGATCTCCTACTCCCTTACCTTGCGGACGTGCTTTTTCAAGCGCTTCGACTCTATCAACAACTGGAGCCAATGCCTTTTCTACAGCTGCGGCCATTTCTTTTGCGACCTCTTCATCAATTTGTTTTTCTTGCGGATCAGTCTGACCTTCGCCTTCTCCCTTCTCAAGGTCATCCAGACGTTTTACGACTGGTGCAATTGTTTCATCTAGCATCTTTTGCAGATCTTCTTTGTTCACGTCTTCTTCCTCCTTCTTCTCTTCCGCTTGACTCAATAGATTGTCGATAGCGGCTCTTGCACTTTTTAGCTCATTTAGGTTAGCAGCAGAAAACTTCCTACCAGCTTTTACGACTTCTTCAGCTGGATCAGTTTGGATCCCAGCCAAGTCATCAGTAAGTAGAATCTCTTGTGTGATTTCCACAAAGTCTTCCAGTGCAGCCCTCACCTTTTCAGGATCAGTCTCCAAGTCTTCATCGTCGTAAGAATCCCATTTATACAAAACGGAATTTAGTGCATCTTGTGCGGCCCAAAACTCACGACGCATGCGGCCTTTGTCATATCGGTTCTTCACTTCTCCTTTAGAAAAGAAGTTTTTGAGCAAAGAAAAAAGCCCCTTCTCATCAGAAGCTGGCTTGTGATCCTCTTGTTTCCCTATATCTGCTGTTCCGGCCATTGAATATCCGGTGATCTCACCCTTTTGAATCTGTTCCCAGATTTCATCAGATGCTTTTGTCACAAGGACCCACGATCCTTTCTTGATTACTTCATCGCCCCTTTCAAAGTCGGAAGGAGCGATATAAGATTCAACGACTTCTCCGTTGAATCTGTTCCCAGATTTCATCTGATGCTTTTGTCACAAGGACCCACGATCCTTTCTTGATTACTTCATCGCCCATTTCAAAGTCGGAAGGAGCGATATAAGATTCAACGACTTCTCCGACACCGCCTTGGAAATCATGCTGCTTGTCTATCTCACGTGCATCCTTCAGGAACCCATGAGCGGCTTTTTCGATCTCTTCTGGTGTCATGTAATCTCCATGCGCATCTTCCACATGAGGCTCATATACAATACCGTACACAAGCCGCTGCGCATCATCAGCTTTGGCAATGACCTTGATTTCTTTCTCAAAGTCATTTTCTTTTTCTGATTTCATAAAAAAGAACTGCTTTTGATTAGCAGCCTTGTCCACGTATGAAACGTGTGTGATTTTTGCATTTATCAATTCACGTGGCAATTCATTCACCTCCTTTCAAAAGAAAGAAGGCCTCATTATGAAGAAGAGGCCTCAGCTTGAAATTCTTTTACTTTTTTATCTAGTACTGTAATTATTTTAGCAGCATTTTCTTTATATTTTTCCCTGGTATTTTTATCGACTTTTCTTATGTCAATGTTATTAAACAATTCCTTCCAGTCACGAATAGCCTCGCTCAATTCAGCTGTAATAATATTTTTAATAAGTAAATAACTTGTTGTATAAATTGGTGCATTTTGAGGATCGAGTTGATGGGAAGGATCATTCATAGAAAGATCTCTTCTAGGATCTATTGAAACACTGTATAAATCTAGAATCTTTTTATCTAATTCTTTATTGAGCTGTTCTATAGTATAGTTAGAAAACTCCTCCCTCAAATCTTTTAATTCAACAGACTGTCCTGAAGTAGCAACCGCATTATTTATATTTTCATCTAGAACATCAACTTTTTCACTTATTAAAAATTCAAGATCTTTGTACTTTATCTTTGCTATGTTTTTAATAAGATCAGTAATAGGTGTTTTCAGCATAACCACTACAATAATAATAGCGATTGGCCATATCATTGCTGTAAAAATAGTTATAAATCCATTAAACATAGAAGATATAAATTCATAAACATTCATAATTTCCCCTCATTCTCAAAGTAATGAGGATATTATACTATTTCATTCCATGTTTTGTAAGACTCTTCTTCTAATCTCTTCTTTTTCCTCAGCTGACAAACCAAGAATAACAGGATCAACTACAGGACCCACCGCACAATGACAGTTCACTCGCTCTTTTGGCGTGAGCTGTGTATCTCTCGGAAACATGCACCGCTCTCCGCTGCCTGGTATCTCAAATTCTTCATCCAAAGGGATGATAGTTCCGTCCAGCTGCACATGACTTTCTCTTGACTGATTCTTCTTCCCGCCGCTGTGTTTCCACTTCTTCCCCGTTACTGCCGGGGATTGGACGTAGGATTCATGTTGAGCGACGGAAGAAGCGGTCAATACTTCTGTGATAGCTGTCACACGTGCGCGCTTGCGGCTGAATTCAG
>NZ_AMSH01000092.1 GCF_000300535.1 Bacillus xiamenensis | reverse complement strand
ATCCCTGTCTCAAAAACGGGGGTCAGTCCCGATCATTCCCTCAGCTTTTTTAATTCGTTGAATGCAATGATACAAGACGGTAAGTCACCTTCGTGACATCGTCTGACAGCTCGAGCTTTTCTACATGTGCTGTCCCTGTTTTTTCCCCGTCTTTCGTTTTGCGCACCTCAAGCGGAATATTTAATGGATAAATGCGGTACCCTTCCTTCATGAGCTCAAACACATTTTCTTCAATTCTTGTCTCTTTTCCTTTTGTGACAATCATTGTATTAAATTCAACAGGCATTCCCATAATGAAAATCCCCCTACTTTCTAAATTTCTTTCTACTGTTTATTTTACCACATTTCCGCCTTTACGGCTGTGCATCCATGTCGTCAGCCGTCTGACAATCTCCCGATTATGCTGCGGCGGGAAATAATGATTGTAGCCATGAAAATACCATGTTTCCACAGACTTGCCATGCTGACGCAGCGCATCTTCTAATAAATACGCATGCTCAATGGATACATTCTGATCCTGCTCTCCATGGATGATTAAGACAGGGGCTTCGATTTTGTCCACATCATTCAAAGGGGTTCGCGCCTCATATGCTTCTGGCACCTTGTGCGGCGGACCGCCTATCACGCGCTTCATCATTCTTCTCATATCCACACGTTCTTCGTAGGTGAGCTTCATATCACTTACACCGCCCCAAGTCACAAAGGAGGCGGCTTCCTGTTTCATTTCAACAGCGGTCCAAATGCCCATAATACCGCCACGGGAAAAACCAAAGATATGAATGCGATCCTGCTTCACCTTTTGATGATTTTTTAACAGATTAAAAGCCGCAAATGCATCTTTCCGATCCTCTCCGGCAAAGTCCTCGTTCCCTTCGCCTCCTTGATTCCCTCGGTAAAAAGGAGCAAAGACGACAAAGCCTTGCGCTGCAAATTGCACAATTCGGCCAGGTCTGACCATCCCCACATTTTTAATGCCGCCGCGTAAATACAAAAAACCGTCATAGAGACCTTCTCCGGCCGGTTCAGCGAGCAGCCCTTTCATCCGAAGTCCATCGGCCTCATATGTCACTGTATATAAGTGAATATGCGGATGGGGCGACGGGAACCTTCTTTTTTCCACAATCACTTGAATTCTCTCCTTTTCATTCGGTGTTACGTCAATTGCTTCATAATCGCTTCTGCAACAAGCTGACCTGATTTTGTCACCATCGGAGTACCGCCGCCTGGATGACTGGTGCCTCCAACAAACCAAAGCCCTTCAATATCCTTTGATTGATTATTGATACGGAAAAATGCCTGCTTGAACGAATTCGAAGACATGCCATAAATGGCTCCGTGATATGCTCCCGTTTTTTGCTGCAAATCAAGCGGGGTTTGAACCGCTTCATATTCGACAACCTGATCGATATCAAAGAGACCCTTTTCTTTTAGTTTCGTTTTGATATGCTGACGATACGTCTCCTTTAGCATGTCCCAATTTTGCTCTTTTGTCACATAAGGTGCATTGGCCAGGACAAACAGGTTGCTTCTTCCCGGTCCTCCGCTCAAGGCTGGCTCTGAATGGCCTGAATAACATATGTAAAGCGCCGGGTCCTGAGGGAGCTTTTTTTTCTGAAAAATATCCTTGAATTCTTGCTCATAATTCTCTGGAAAAAATACATTATGATGAGACAACTGTTCATAGACTTTAGGTATTCCAAGTAAAAGAACAAAGCCAGATAACGATGGTTCGATATTTGAAAGCTTTTGATTTAAAAAGCCAGGACGGTCTTTTTCATCAATCAAATGGCGATAGACAGTCAGTGCATCCGCTCCTGCAATGACTTGATCTGCCTCATACACCTGCTGATCTGTTTCAACCCCTTGGATTCGTTTATTCCTCACATGAATTTTATTTACTTGTTCATTGAGATGAATCTGGACGCCCAATTCCTTTGCGAGTGTCTCAAACGCCTCAACTAAACGATACGTACCGCCCTTTATTCCATAAATGCCTTTTTCCCCTTCTAAATACGCCATCATATTAAAAATAGCGGGAGCCTCGTAGGGTGAAGAGCCAATGTATGTTGCATACCGCCCAAACATCGCCAATGTATGAGGATGACGAAAATACTGACGAAGCAGGCGCTGAACGGATGTAAACGGTTTGACAGCAAGAAGTGCTTTCACCAGCTTAAGATCCGCTTTATCCTTCCAGGTCAATAACAAACGATTTAAAAACTGATCCTCCGCCATTTGGAAAAGCTTTTTTGAATTCTGTAAAAAGGCTCGGTATTGCTGCGCATCCTCAGGGCTAAATGCGGCAATTTGCGCTTCCATTTGCTCGATATTCGGCGTAAACTCGACCGTATGACCATCAGAGAATACATTTTTGGTCAGGGGAGAGATCGGATAAAATGTGACATAATCCTCCATCCGTCTCTGACAAGAGGTAAACACTTCTTCAAAATACGCCTTCATTGTAATGGTGCTCGGTCCTAGGTCAAAAGAGTAGCCAGCCCCTTGATGACGCTGTAATTTCCCGCCTAAAGCAGCTTCTTTTTCTAAAATGGTGACCTGAACCCCGCGTGACTGTAAGCGAATTGCCGCTGACAACCCGCCAAGTCCGCCGCCAATGATGATCACTTTTTTCATTCGTACCTTCTTCCTTTCCATTCATACCCTTCTTTTTTCAGTCCAATTTTCATAGAAGCAAAACCAATGGCGATCAGGCTCATGATACTTACCGGCAATAAAAAGGCCATCGTAGACGTTCTTCCATTTTCGATATCAATGACCGCTTTAATAGATACACCTAGCCCGTAGCAAAGAATGGCTAAACAGAGATTGACCACATCAAACTGAATGAGGGCGATAATGAAACAAATAACGGGAACCAAATAAAGCATTGTATATAAACAAAAGACACCGCTTAACAAAGCAATGCTCCGATTTACTCCAGGAAACAAATTTTTTCGATAGCCTTCCCACACTTCCTGTCCGCTCTCATACATTCTCATATAGACAAACGGATGAATACTCGCAAGTGTGAACGGAAAGCCCTTCGCTTTCACTCGTTTCGCCAAGGCCATATCATCAACGAGCGAATCCTTGATCGCTTCATGACCACCTATTTCGTGATAACAGTTCTTTTCAATCGCAATAAAGCCGCCATGAGCTGCGGCAAAAGCCGGGTTTTGAGATTTTCTGACCCATTTCACTGGCAGATGACACCCAATCGTAAACATCATCATAGGGACCACAAGATGCTCAAACGGTGTCCCTGTTTTTTGCTCTGGGAAGCCTGACAGCATTCCCGTTTTTTGCGTGCATAACTGCTTGTACACCGCCTCGATGGCTCCTTGTTTTAACCGGACATCTGCATCTAAAAATAACAGCCAGTCAGAAGATGCTGCCTCAGCTAGCTGAGAGCAAGCATAGGATTTACCAAGCCAGCCTCGCTTCAACACTTGACCTGACTGCACACGAATCCACGGATATTTCTCTGCGAAGCCCTCAGCAATTGCTCTCGTCTGATCTGTCGAATGATCATCCAGCACAATCAGCTCCTTCGGATAAAGATGCTGATCAACAATCGACTGAAGACACGCTTCCAGACGTTTTTCCTCATTTCTCGCTGGAATGAGGATCGATAATGAAATCGGTTCATCAGGCGACAGAGACGCAGGCTTAAGCACAGGGATTTGCTTCATATTCCAGATGGTAAACATCAATTGACAGAGCAGCAAAGCACTGATCACCGTTAAAAAGACCGCCATGTTTTCACCCACTTCTTAAAGGAATCAAACGCATCACTTGTTGACCGGCTTGTCCTTGTCATCTGTCTAAATTGTTCCTTTACTGTAAAATCAGGATCAGCGACGACCTGCGCTTGATGTTGGTTTAACTGTGTTTCAAGCAGGTCTCCAAGTATACTTGTTACTTCCTTGCTTCGAAGTGAGCCGCCAGATAGTACAACGTCTTCTCCAAACACGACCGATACCGTCGGTTTTTGAAATTGATTAAATGTATAATGCAGCGTCACCGGCTTGACGATGACCTGCTCAAATTGTCTCACCAAAAAAGAAGCTCCGCCCTCCAGTTCAAGCGGCCTTGTATCCTGATGCATGATTTTCCCCTGCGGAAAAAGCCAAACTGCCGCGCCTTCCTGCATATTTGCTTTTGCCGTCATCAATGCTTGTTTTACACTTGTCAACTTCTCTTTATGAACTGGAAATGCACCTAGCTTACGAAAAAAAGCATATTGCTTTAGCTGCTTCTCCTCCATCATCATGTAATGATCTCGTTCAGATGTTTTTTCTGTTAATAGAAAGATGATCAGTCCATCCCACCATGAACTGTGATTCGCAAGATAAAGAACAGGTAACTTCTCTTTTGGGTCCACCGTACCTTGCATCATCACACAGTGGAAATGTTTATTCAGTAAATATCGTTCAAGATAAAGATAAAATAATCGGCTAAACGCTCGGCTTTTGTCGCTTTCTTTCAAATTGAACCCTTCCTTCACACAAGATGACAATGATCAGTGCTAAATAAAAAATCACATCCAGCCCGCCCTTTAATGCCAGAAGACCAAAGAACATCACCATCGCTTGATAAATACGGCCATTCCAGCGCAATACCTGCTGATCAATCGAGACGAGCGGAAAAAGAAATGAAAGCCCTGCTCCAATCATACCCCAGCTCACAAAATTCTCAAAAGGAATACCAAAAAAACCGTCACCGTCATACCACACCCAAAACTTACGGTCAGCCGCTACTGGATCTAATATGAGATCAAGCAGTACAATCCATAGCCCCGTTTCGGCGGCTCGCACCCACTTTGATTGTTGTCCGGATAAAAAAAGACTATTTAAAAACACGCCAACCCATGCAAAAGCGATCGTTAAGGGCACACCCGCCACCAGAAAACCTAAGGCCGGGTAATAATCATAGGCCCCGAATGGAAAGCCCGTTGTGATTCCGACCCATTCAATCGTAAACGTAAGAGCTCCCACAATGGCCGCTCGTTTGATCACAAAGCGCCATGATCCATACATATGTCGGCCCAGCTCCATCACGCAGCAGGCGTACAGCACAAGGAAGATTCCATTTGCAAACTGAAGCCATGCCGGCACTTCGAAAAAAAACATTAATATGAGTCCTACCAAATACCATCCAACAAATATCCAACTCAATCTATACACGAAACCGCTCCTTTATTTTTGCCAAATTCAAGAAAGCATTCATGCTTCTAGTATAGAAAAAAAGGCACGATCTATAAATAAACAATGCGCTTCTTATTTCATCTAGGCACTCACCAAAAATCCCTTTTGACATACTTTAATTAGTGATCTAGAACAAAGGAGGCGAATTACTCTTGAATCGTTCCATTAAAGTCAGACTGGCATTCATATTCGTTGTCTTGCTCTTTCTTCCATTTGTCGCCTGTAAAAAAGAACAAGAGCAGACCGTACAAGTTGCAGAGGTGACCCATTCGGTCTTTTATGCTCCGCTTTATGTCGCCTTATCAGAGGAGTTCTTCAAAGAAGAAGGGTTAGAGGTTGAATTAAAAACCACTTGGGGCGGCGATAAAACGATGACAGCTCTTTTATCCGGCGGTGCCGATATCGCCCTGACCGGATCTGAATCCTCTATCTATGTGGAAGCCCAAGGGACAAAAGACTCTGTCATGAACTTTGCGCAGCTGACTCAAACAGACGGTACTTTTCTTGTCTCAAGGGAGAAAATCGACGAATTCTCTTGGGATCAATTAAAAGGAAAAGACTTTCTCGGACAGCGGAAAGGCGGTATGCCGCAAATGGTCGGTGAATATGTCCTGAAAAAAGAAGGCATTGATTTGAAAAAGGATCTTCGGATGATTCAAAATATTGATTTTGCCAACATTTCAGGCGCTTTTTCCTCTGGAACTGGCGATTTTGTCCAGTTATTCGAGCCGACTGCATCCTTAATCGAAAAAGAAGGCAAAGGGTACATTACCGCCTCCTTTGGAGAGGCTTCTGGCAAGGTGCCTTATACCACTTTTATGGCAAAGAAGAGTTACTTAGAAAAAAACAAAGAAACAGCCGAAGCCTTTACTCGTGCCATTTATAAAGCACAGAAGTGGGTAGAAACGAAGCGTCCAGAGGAGATTGCCAAGACAATCCAATCGCATTTTCCTGATACGGATGTTGACGTCTTATCAAATGCCATCAAACGCTACAAGCAGCAGCACTCATATGCAACAGATCCCCTTCTAAATGAAGAAGAATGGAACAAACTACAGGAAATCATGAAGGCGAGCGGTGAACTGCCGGAATTTATCCCGTACAAACAACTTGTCGATTCATCCATTGCAAAGAAGGTCACAGATCACAAATAGAATAGGAGGTAGCACATGTCTTTCCTTCAAATTGACCATGTGACCCACACGTACTTCTCTTTAAAAGAAAAAACAACGGCCATACAGCACATCAATATGGAGATAGACCAAGGTGAATTCATCTCATTTATTGGTCCCAGCGGCTGCGGGAAAACAACCCTGCTGTCCATCATCGCAGGCATTACACCGCCCTCTGAAGGTCGAATCTTAATCGAAGGAAAAGAGCCGAACCAAAAGGAGCATCAAATCGGCTACATGCTCCAGCAAGATTATTTGTTCCCGTGGAAAACGATCAAGGAAAATGTCATTCTCGGGTTGAAAATTGCAAAACAAGATTCACATGAGGCCTCCTCAGCTGCCCTTAGCTTACTGCCAAAGCTTGGACTGCATGATGTGGAGGAAAAGTATCCGAAGGAGCTGTCAGGCGGCATGAGGCAGCGTGCAGCACTCGCCCGAACACTTGCGGTTGATCCCGGCCTGCTTCTACTAGATGAGCCATTTTCAGCACTAGACTACCAGACCAAACTGACATTAGAAGATCTCGTCTTTCACACATTAAAAAACTATCAAAAAACAGCCGTCCTTGTCACGCATGATATTGGTGAAGCCATTGCCATGAGCGATCGGATTTTCTTATTCTCAAAACATCCCGGCTCTATTCAGCGGATCTTTATCGTTCCAGATGACCTGAAAGCCCTCTCTCCCTTTGAAGCGAGACAAACACCAAGCTTTCAAGAGCTCTTTCAAACGATTTGGAAGGAGCTGAAAACAGTTGAAACACAGTGACCTTTTACATGAAGCCTATCGAAAAAAAGTTCGAATGGAAAAACGCATCACACGAGTCTATCAGCTGATCATTTTCGCCAGTTTCTTTTCACTTTGGGAGCTTGCCAGTCATTTTAGGCTCATTGATCCACTCATTTTCAGTTCACCATCTGCAGTCTGCCAATTGTTTATACAAAAAATATCAGATGGCTCTTTAGTGAATCATATGAGTATTACGTTGTTTGAAACGGTGCTTGGGTTTCTTCTTGGTACGTTTTGCGGCATTTTGTTAGCCGCCGCCTTATGGTGGTCCACCCGGCTTTCGAACGTACTTGATCCTTATTTGGTCATTTTAAATGCGATGCCGAAAGTCGCTTTAGCCCCGATTTTAATTGTTGCCCTTGGGCCTGGCATGATCAGCATTGTCGCGATGGGCGCAATCATTAGTGTGATCATTACAACGATCGTCATTTATACGGCCTTTCAAGAAGTCGATGAAAATTATTTAAAGGTCATGAAAACCTTTGGTGCGGAAAAAAGAGTGGTCTTTCGTGAGGTCATTTTGCCAGCAAGTATTCCAACGATGATCTCTGCCATTAAGGTCAATGTTGGTCTTTCTTGGGTTGGGGTGATTGTGGGAGAATTCCTTGTTTCCTCAAAAGGGCTCGGCTACATGATCATTTACGGTTTTCAAGTCTTCAACTTTACACTCGTGTTCTTAAGCCTTTTCATTATCGCCGTCTTCGCTACCATCATGTACCAGCTTGTAGAATGGCTTGAACGCCGTTTTCTTCAAAAATAAAAAGCACAGGGAGTATGGGACTGACCCCCGTTTTTGAGACAGGG
>NZ_AMSH01000091.1 GCF_000300535.1 Bacillus xiamenensis | reverse complement strand
ATAAAAAAACACCCTTCAAGTGGTACACTTACGATCCGCCGCTGATCCAAAGGGAAGTCAGCGTCCTTTTGTCGTGCTAAGCAGAGAAATGTGTAGGTAAGAGAACAAAATAAAATACAAGCTCCAAAAACACCCCAATCTGATTTCATGACAGATTGGGGTGTTGATTATTTTCGCCAAAATGTGGAACAATCGGCTTTGTCTTCAATGTTAAATTCGATGATTTTTTTAAGGAGAGGATAGTCAATCGGCAAGCTTTCTTTCATCCGAAACATCTTTTTTCCATGATCATAACCAGCTTGTACAATTTCTGCTGAAAAGTGATCAATTCCTTTTCCTTCTGGTGCGACAGAAATGTGGTGTTTTGCGACGCTAAACCCGATAATAAATGTGCCATGATCTGTGAACATGGGCTGATTCCAAGCAATTCTTGGCTCTAATTGAGGGAATGTGTCTGAAATCCATTGTAAGATATCTTGCGTGCGCTGTTTCAGCTCTGGATGACCGATATTGTCTACATATTCTTCAAAAACCTCCATTGTTTTCATCCTCCATATTCATCAAGCCTCAGACGGGATTCGAACCCGCACTCCTTTCGTAAGCATAGGCTAGGGGGCAACACGCTTTCCTACGGAATTTCACCGACAGGAGTTTCACCTGTCTCAGCTCATTTGCTTTTCGGTGCTTCTGAAACCCTTGCCTTGCGACCCGCCAGCTACAATTGTTTTACGGCGCTCTTCCCTTCTAGAGCTACTGAGGCACGGAAGTTCTTGTTCATATTATATAGAGAAACTTGAAAAATGAAAAGCTATGCTCATCATCTAATCCAATCGCGCACAAAATAGTCAAAGGCACATATGATAAAAGACTATATAGATATGTATACAGCATGGAATTGGGCTGATTGTAAGTGACAAACCTGTTGATGAGTAAACTAAAAGAGATAAACAATCAAACAAAATTTGAAGGATTTATTCACAAACGTTCGATGAGTTCTCCCTTTTTGCTCACCATGGAAGATGGGGAACCTTTTGACTCATGGGTGTTTTTTGAAAGAAGTGTGTTTAAGACTTGCTATTTTTCTTTGAGCTCTATCAATGAAAAGCAGAATTGTGTAGTGTTAGAGCTTCTTGTACCGTGCTGCAATAGATCAACATGCCGTCAAAAAGTTTTATATCGATCCAGTTCGAAAATTTTTGTAGATCTTTCTTTTTTATGTGGAATGATGAAAGTAGAGCTTCCTGTATATGATGCGCTTATTTTAAAAAACATAGAATCACACCACATATTTCTTTGTTTTTCCACATCGCCCAGTTCGGTGGAAGTATGGCGGAATGGAACAAAATTTCTCAATACGGCAACTGTTGTGTTGCATCATCAAGATCATCAGGATGTACCAGTCGCAATTAGGATTCAAACTGGTTCATTTTGTTATGATCTTCTTGTCCAAAAAGGAGAAAGCCGTGCGATCACTGTGAAAGATGTGAAATTTATCTTGAACACCCCGTCAACTGAAAATGTGCAAGCACGATTAGACATGCAAATCAACATGGTGCAAAAAAGAAAAATAAAGCTTTAAATCTGGGATAATCGCACAATCTTTAAAGATCACTAGATCATAGTCTATCAAGACTAGGTTGAAGGAGGGTTAAAATGGCTATTTTAGGCGGATGTAGTAATGAACAAGCGGGCTTTGTAAATGATGCAGTATGCTTCACACTTGATTTAGCAGCAGCTGCTGATGCAGTTGTCGTCTGGACAGATGGAACACCTTATGTCATAAAAGGAACCATCATGGTGGAAAACAATGGGATTGTGGCTGTAGCTCCTACTGTGACTTTAGAGGTAAACGGTACAGCTGTTCCTGATTTCACGGTACCACCAGGAGAGAGTCGATCCATTACGCTAAGTGATCTGAACTCAATTGGGATTGTAGCTACTGGTGGAACATCGACTGGAAATATTGTCGTTTCGTTTTCTCTCAATTATCAGTATTAGTGTGTATGTCTTGAAGATTCCACAGTTTGAAAGTAGTGAGAGACATGTGCGCCCAACTTAATATGTGTGGAGGAATAACCGGTCCAACCGGAGCCACAGGCCCAACTGGTGCCACGGGTTCAACCGGACTAACCGGCTCAACCGGTGACACAGGTCCAACCGGTACAAGTTTAACGACTAATTCGATGTACGCATCCAATACGTCAGGAAGTACGGTACTGGTTGTTTTAGGCGGAACAGCAGTGACGCTGCCTAATAACCAAAGTTTAGATGGATTTACCGTAAGTGGTGGTAATACGGTGTTTACTGTACCTGTTTCAGGGCGGTATTTCATCACGTATCAAATTAATACAAACGCTTCACTGCTTGCAGGAACAAGGGTGATCAACAACGGAACACCCATAGCAGGATCAATTTTATCACCTGCTTTATCTACATCTACCTACAACGTATCTCTCATTACAACACTTGCAGCAGGGAATCAAATCTCTCTTCAAATATTCGGTTTAATCGCAACTGCAATATTACTTGGCGGGGGATCTGTTGGAGCTGCACTAACCATTATTAGATTGGAATAAATCCAAAAAGCCCAATAAGGGCTTTTTTCAATTCAATCGTGTCTTTTGGTAGAAAAAACGAATTTTTAGTGTATACACCATTGACTAGGAGAAAGAAACGCCATGACATTGGAATCGGTTGTTGAAGATTCAAGTGATTCATATTAAAATGATGTCAAATGGACTAATTAGCAATTGCTAATAGAAGTTCCATATTTAGTGAAATCATGTCATGTAGCTGAAAGTGATTGGGGGTGTAGAATGAGCAAAGTTCCTGTTGCGGAATTGGCATCATTATTAAATGACTGGAACATGGAAATCAAAAAAGATCATGCAGATGAGGCAGAACGGTTATTTGCCAAAGCGAAACAAGCAGTAGAGAAAATCGACGATGCGGACATCCTGATGTATTATTCTCTCCTTGAGAAAAGACATCACATTTTGATGTACAATTTAAGAGGGCAAAAAGGCAATGTTTCAACGAAAAGTATGGAAGGTCATTATGGAAATAAAGAGGATGATTTGTCTAATCGCCTTGCTTACTATTTTGATTTTTACGAAGGTGTGTATGAACAGCATCAGGGGAATTATGAGGTTGCCTTACAGATGTATCAAAGTGCCGAAAAGCTCTTAGATAAAATTCCAAGTGAGATCGAACGTGCTGATTTCGACTTTAAAATCGCGTGGCTTTACTATCGCCTTAGTCATATCATGCTCTCATTAAGTTATATTCGCAGAGCCCTGCACGTTTATAAACGTCACAAGCAGTATGAAAGAAGAACTGCACTTTCATACTCTCTTATTGCAGCGAATCTTACAGAGATTGGCCGGTACGAAGAGGCGCTTGAGAATTATCGTTTGGCGGAAGAGGTTTTGACGAATGAGCAGGATGACTTTATGCTGGCTCAGCATCACCACAATGTGGCGATATTATATTCATTTTGGAATAAACCGAAAGAATCCATACGTCATCTTGAAAAAGCGTTGTCTCATCAAGAGTACTATGATTCAGATTTCTTTTTCCATTCTACGTATCTGATGAGCCGGGAACTCTGTGTGATTGGTGAAAAGCAGCGTGCAAGCCAGTATATAGAGGCTGCATATGCCCGAATAAAAGATGCTTCTCATGAAGTGTTTCAGCTTAAAATAGGCATTGTACATGATCTTTACTTAACGAATGTGCCACAAAGATTTCAGCAAATTGATGAGAAATTAAGAAAGTTAGAAGAGAAGAATGAATATCATGAAGTAAAAGAGCTTTCACACTTTGCGGCAAAATATTGTGAAAAGCAAGCACTTTATGAGCAGTCGGTTTTTTACTTGAATAAAAGTTTAGAAGCGGATTTACATATGAAAAGAATGGGGTTGATTTAAGATGAAAACAGGATTAAAAGTATTATTCGTTGTAGGTTTAGCGATTGCTGCGGCGGTTTTAACTGAAAACGTAGCGGGTTCATTCGAAGTAGCAGAAAAAATCATTGGTGGTTAATCACCAATCTATATTTCGCCCTTGTTGATCATGATCAGCAAGGGTTTTTTGTATGAATAGGCTCTTCTTATTAAACGCTGCAAGAACGTTTAATAAGAAGTATTCGCAACAAAGGGGGTGTGCAAATTTGTTACCTGCTCCATTATTCTAAATAAACATAGGGCAGAGCAACAAGTTAAAAAGGTCACCTTTCTTTGCTTATTTTAATTTTTTGCAGGACTTTTCATTCAAATTTTATCAAATTGGTCTATTGTACATAGAAATTGTTACAAAAGAGGAAACACCGCTCCATTTGTCACGCATATGATGAGATGAGGTGTAAGCTGAAGGCAGGTGATTGTATGGACCCACGGGCATATGGAGGTTTTCATGGAGGCGGTTTTAGCGGAGGGGCAGCACATATCGGGCCGGTTGGCACTCATATTGGGTTTGGCGGGTATTACGTCAGCCCAGGTGTGTTCTCTGGTTTAGGTGGTTTTCCCGGATACGGGGGATTCGGGACATTTTCCGGATATCCGTATGGCTCAACGTTCATTATGGGACGTCCTCCTGGTTTTTATGTGAGGAGTTATTAATGGATGATCAATGTGATTGAAATAGCCAAATAGTGATTGGCTATTTCAATTGATGAAGCTGCTTGCATGCAGCAGTGATAATAATCACACCTAAAATAGCGATAGGAAGCCAAATAATGATAAACGGATCGAAGGTGTCCGCGTATGCAGCTAAAGCGGCTCCTAGGCAGTAAAAGACAATAGATCCAATTCGCATCAAGCTCACATGCTCAATGGGGGCTCTTCTTTTTTCTCGATTTGATAGACGCTGCGCCAAATCTTCAAACAGGTTAGCGAGCGTACTCGTTAGTACGGTTGTAGAAATGCCAGCAACATTTAATTTACGTGCGGCAGCTGTCTGCAGGCCCATCGCCATACTTAAAAGGATAATTAGCATAAAATAAGCACCCTGTGTATAAGGAAAAATGGCCATGAGGGCAAATAAAAGCAAAATGATCACTTCTATGATAAAGATGCGTGTAACGGCTTTTGGCCAAAATGTTTTCTCGTGTTTCCCGCCAATGACAACGGCTAATAAAACACCTAAAACAAATCCGCTCAGTGCTGTGATGGAATGTAAAGCTGTTAGCTGCAATGAACTTCCTGCTGCGATGCCAAGCAGCACAATATTCCCAGTCATATTCGCTGTAAACACATGTCCTAGACTTAAATAGCCAATGACATCTACAATTCCTGCGGAAAGACATAAGAAGATTAGTGCTATGTTTCGAAATGAGTGTGCGGTCAAAATGGTCATCCCTTTCCTTCTCTCTAATGAATAAGTGTAACGCTTAATGACCGCGTATGTCCATTATATGAGCTGGAAAAATATCTTGTAGCTGATGTAAGACTTGTCTAAAAGCAGCATCATTCACATGATGCCTTATTGGCCGAAATGGATCGCCTTTTTCCTTTAGGCGCTCAATGACAGCTGGCATTGTAAACAAAGAAGGGTGAAATTCTTCGCCATTTAATTCATCCCATTCAATCGGTGTCGCAACAAGTCCAAGCTCGTTTCCTCTTGGGGAATACGGGGCGATGATTGTTTTTCCAGCATCGTGCTGAAGGTAGTCTAAATATAAACGATTGCCGCGTTTTTTCTTTAGACGTTCCAAAGTAAATAGCTCTGGTGATTGTTCACATAAAAATTGGCATATAAAAGCGGTGAATTGTCTAGTTTCTTCATATGTGAAGGCATTTTTCTTTAATGGAATATAAACTTGCAGTCCTTTCCCGCCGCTTGTTTTAATAAATGCGGTGAGAAAGAGTCCATCTAAAATGGCCTTGATTCGTTTGGCGGCTTCTACCGCTAGGTGAAACTCTTTAACTGATGGCGGATCTAAATCAAACACAATATCCACCGGTCGATCGGTATCTCTTGTTTCAAAAGGGATATGAAATTCCATTGCCAGCTGGTTGCCGAGCCAAAGTAGCGTATTAGGATCATTACAGACCGTGTAAGAAATATCATGAGCTTGATCTATCTCAACGAAATCAGGCGCATAATCGGGCGTTGACTTTTGATAAAAAGATTCTCCTCCAATGCCATGAGGAAACCGAATTAAAGTAAGGCGTCTTTCACGTAAAAAGGGTAATAAATAGGGAGCTGCCTGTCTCAAATAAAGTAAGTAATCTTCCTTGGTGATATGAAGGAGAGGTACTATCGGTTTCTCTGGATGAGTGACGTCAATGATGGCTGGCAGCGGATATAGCTGTTTGAGCATGTGCTGAAATGTACACGTGGCTGGATCTTCATCAAGTAAAAACGAAGAAAAACGGGGCTCTCGTAAGGCTGAACCATCAAAGGAGATACAGGCAATACTTGCGACAATAGATGGCGGGAGTTCATATTGTGATGCCCCTGTCAAATGGCCTTTCGTTTGAAATAACGCGCGCAGGGTTTGTGCTTCTTCTTTAGAAAAACCATGCTTGAATTGGACAACCTCTTTGAGAGCCGTTTCATGATAAAGACATCCTTGAAAATAGCCATTGTCTTGATTAAATCGGGTCACTATCACAGATACATACCGCCAATTTTTGATTTTCAGCCATTCCTTTGAGCGGATATTGTCCTGCCATTGACTCGTCTTCTTTTTCGCTACAAGCCCCTCTGCTAAATACGTCGTCATTAGCTCTTTTGCATATTCAGCATGCCTTTCAGTTTTAATGATCTGAAGGAGGGAAGGGTGAGTCAATTGAATAGATGGTGGAAGTTGTGCCGTTTGGAATACTTTCTTCAGAGCTTCTTTTCTGTCAATCAGCGGTAAATGGACGAGGGGTTTGCCTTTAAATCTCAATAAATCAAACGCAAGAAAGTGACACGGAAAACGCTCCGCCTGCATTTGAATGGTTTTTTTGCATTTCAACCGGCCTCTTTGCTGAACCTTTGCAAAATCGCTTTGCTGTTCACTCAGTAAAAAGACCAATTCGCCATCCAGAGTGAGCGGTAACAAAGGAGCAAGCGATTCCTTTAATCGCTCGCATGCATCCATCACCTCAGGAAACTGTTCGTTTAAACGTTTTCCAGCTCTGCTCTCTAAATGGATCTCGTCTTTTTCCCATACAAGAATAACCCTGAAGCCGTCATATTTTAATTCATACAGCCAGTCTGCACCAGCAGGAACATCTTGTGCGGACGTTAATCGCATCGGTTTCATTATGCTTTTCACTTCCTTGACTCATGTGTTCTTAGAGTGGGATGAAATTTTCATAAACATACATAAGTCTGATGAAAACATTACATAGTAAGGAGAAAAGAACGGAGGCGTCACGATGCATACAGTTTGGAAGGGCGGAATTAGCTTCGGATTGGTCAATATTCCAGTGAAGCTGTTTACCGCTACAGAGAACAAAGATATTAAATTAAGGCAGCTGCATAAAGAATGTCATACACCGATTAACTACAAAAAGGTTTGTGCCAATTGCGGCGAGGAGGTAGCGCCAGAGCAAATTGTAAAAGCGTACGAGTATGCCAAAAATAAGTTCATTGAATTGGATGATGAAGAGCTCGAAAGGCTGCGAAAAGAAAATGAAGAAAAAGCCGTCGAAATCATTGATTTTGTGAAAATAGAAGAAATCGACCCCATCTATTATGAAAGAAGTTATTTTCTATCTCCAGATACCGGCGGAGCGAAGGCTTATTCATTATTAAGAAAGGCTTTACAAGAATCGGGGAAAATCGGAGTAGCCAAGATCATGATCCGCTCAAAGGAGCAATTAGCAATCGTCAGGTGCTATGAGCATATTCTACTAATGGAAACCATTCATTTCCCCGACGAAATCAGACAAGTATCAGACGTTCCGAATATCCCTCAAAAGGAAAACATTGTGAAGAAAGAGTTAGATACAGCGCTCCTTTTAATTGAGCAGTTAACCACAACGTTCGATCCAGCCGCATATCAGGATGAATATAGAGAGCAGCTGATGAATGTAATTGGAGACAAAATCTCTGGAGAGCATACGGTGCAGCCAGAAACGACGGGCAAAAAAGATGCTTCAGCCAATGTCACCGATTTGATGGCCGCTTTGCAGGCTTCGATCGATCGATCAAAACCGGCAAAAACGAAAAAAGCAGCACCTAAGAAAAGAAAAGCACCCGCTAAAAAAGAAAAGAATGCATAAAGCAAAGAGCGCCCTTTGTCTTCTCTCCAGCGTGATAGAAAACCTTTGAAGGCTAGGAAAGACGAGTAACCGCGAGGACAGTATTTCATATTTGTGTGATCCGTTTC
>NZ_AMSH01000090.1 GCF_000300535.1 Bacillus xiamenensis | reverse complement strand
CCCGTGTCTAAATTTAGGGGGTCACTTCAAAATAGCTCTTTTTTTATTTTTCGACAAAAACAAACATTTGCTATTGTAGTACAGTAGTGCACTCTATACTAGTACAGATTGTACTGTTTGTTAAACAGATTGATACAGTTCGCAATAAAAAGTAAAGCGAATACATTTATTTAGATAAAGCCGTTAAATCAATTGACGGACTATTTTTCTTGTTGTAAACTATTCCTTGTTAACAGAAGTTGTATTAGTTTTTTGTGAACTATCGTTAATACAGTTAGAAGAACTCAAAAGCAAGCGATCATCTAATGTTTCGACAACGATCTTTGTGGCTATTATATACAGGAGTCATATGAGCATTTTGGGTTATCCTATATCTGTATGTATAAATGGATTCACGACAAATTGACTGTTAAAAGAAAGGAAGAGGTGACTTTAGAATGGCTGCAAAAACAAAAAAAGCAATTGTTGATAGCAAAAAGCAATTTGATGCCATCAAAAAGCAGTTTGAAACGTTCCAAATTTTAAACGAAAAAGGCGAAGTCGTAAACGAAGCGGCAATGCCGGATCTTTCAGATGACCAATTAAAAGAATTAATGCGCCGTATGGTGTTTACACGTGTATTAGATCAACGTTCAATTTCATTGAACCGTCAAGGACGTCTTGGCTTCTATGCGCCAACAGCTGGACAAGAAGCTTCTCAGCTTGCAACTCACTTTGCACTTGAGAAAGAAGATTTTATTCTTCCAGGATATCGTGATGTTCCACAATTAATCTGGCACGGTCTTCCACTAACAAAAGCTTTCTTGTTCTCTCGTGGACACTTTGTTGGGAACCAAATGCCTGAAGATGTGAATGCACTTTCCCCGCAAATCATTATCGGTGCACAAATCATTCAAGCTGCTGGTGTAGCTCTTGGTTTGAAAAAGCGCGGCAAAAAAGCTGTTGCAATTACTTACACTGGTGATGGCGGAGCTTCACAAGGTGATTTCTATGAAGGTATTAACTTTGCAGGGGCTTACAAAGCGCCAGCGATTTTTGTTGTCCAAAACAACAGATATGCGATCTCTACACCTGTTGAAAAGCAATCTGCTGCACAAACGATTGCACAAAAAGCAGCTGCAGCTGGTATCGTAGGCGTACAAGTTGACGGTATGGATGCATTAGCTGTATATGCAGCAACTGCTGAAGCTCGTGAGCGTGCTGTCAATGGTGAAGGTCCAACATTAATCGAAACTCTTACATTCCGTTACGGCCCACATACAATGGCTGGTGACGATCCAACAAGATATCGTACAAAAGAAGATGAAAACGAGTGGGAGCAAAAAGATCCATTGGTACGCTACCGCAAATTCTTGGAAAACAAAGGCCTATGGTCTGAAGAAGAAGAGAATAAAGTCATCGAAGATGCAAAAGAACAAATCAAACAAGCAATCAAAGAAGCTGACGAACAGCCTAAGCAGAAAGTCACTGACTTGATTGAAAACATGTACGAAGTGAAACCATTCAACTTAGTTGAACAGCTTGAAATTTACAAACAGAAGGAGTCGAAGTAAGCCATGGCGCAAATGACAATGATTCAAGCGATCACTGATGCGTTACGCACAGAACTGAAAAATGACGAAAACGTTCTCGTTTTCGGAGAAGACGTTGGTGTAAACGGCGGCGTATTCCGTGCGACTGAAGGATTGCAAAAAGAGTTTGGTGAGGATCGCGTATTCGATACTCCACTAGCTGAATCTGGTATTGGCGGTCTTGCAATTGGCCTTGGACTACAAGAATTCCGCCCAGTAATGGAAATTCAATTCTTCGGATTCGTTTACGAAGTATTAGATTCTATTTCTGGACAAATGGCTCGTATGCGTTACCGTTCTGGCGGACGCTGGCATTCTCCAGTGACAATCCGTTCTCCATTCGGCGGAGGGGTTCATACACCTGAGCTTCACGCTGACAGCTTAGAAGGTCTTGTAGCACAGCAGCCTGGTATCAAGGTTGTTATTCCTTCAACACCTTACGATGCAAAAGGACTATTAATTTCTGCCATCCGTGACAACGATCCGGTTGTGTTCCTTGAGCATATGAAACTATATCGTTCTTTCCGTCAGGAAGTTCCTGAGGAAGAGTATACAATTGAAATCGGTAAAGCTGACGTGAAACGTGAAGGTTCTGACCTTTCCATCATCACTTACGGTGCAATGGTTCACGAATCACTTAAAGCTGCTGAAGAACTCGAAAAAGAAGGCGTTTCTGCTGAAGTCATCGACCTTCGTACAGTAAGCCCGCTTGATATTGAAACAATCATCGCTTCTGTTGAAAAAACAGGACGTGCGATCGTTGTTCAAGAAGCACAAAAACAAGCTGGTATTGCTGCAAACGTAGTAGCTGAAATCAATGACAGAGCAATCCTTAGCCTAGAAGCACCAGTACTTCGTGTAGCTGCACCTGATACTGTATTTGCTTTCTCACAAGCTGAGAGCGTATGGCTTCCAAACCATAAAGACGTGCTTGAAACAGCTAAAAAAGTGCTTGAATTTTAATTAAATGATAGAGGGGAAAAGAATTTATTTCTCTTCCCCTTTATCAATTACATGATCGTGTAATGATGACACAACAAGGGTTCAACAAAATCTAGGAGGCGAAAAACAGTGGCATTTGAATTTAAACTTCCGGACATCGGAGAAGGTATCCACGAAGGTGAGATCGTTAAGTGGTTCGTAAAACCAAACGACGAAATCAATGAAGATGATGTTTTAGCAGAGGTACAAAATGATAAAGCAGTTGTAGAAATTCCTTCACCTGTTAAAGGAAAAGTATTAGAATTAAAAGTTGAAGAGGGAACAGTTGCAACTGTAGGACAAACAATCATTACGTTTGATGCACCTGGTTACGAAAATCTTCAATTTAAAGGCAGCGAAGAAGAAGGCGAAGCAAAAACTGAAGCTCAAGTACAAGGTACTGCTGAAGCTGGTAACGAGCCTGAAAAGAAAGAAGTTGCTCAAGAAGCAGCAGCAGCAACTGGTGCAGGCGCACAAGAGCAAGTAGATGCTGATCCAAACAAACGCGTAATTGCTATGCCATCTGTACGTAAATATGCTCGTGAAAAAGGCGTTGAAATTTACAAAGTTGCAGGTACTGGTAAAAATGGCCGCGTGCTAAAAGAAGATATTGACAGCTTCGTTAATGGTGGTTCTGTAGCTCAAGAAGCAGCACCTCAAGCAGCTGAAAGTGCGAAAGAAGAAGCAGCTCCAAAAGCGGCAGCAGCTCCAGTTCTAGAAGGAGAATTCCCAGAAACTCGCGAGAAAATGAGCGGAATCCGTAAAGCAATCGCGAAAGCAATGGTGAACTCTAAGCATACAGCTCCTCACGTAACATTAATGGATGAAGTTGATGTCACAAACCTTGTAGCACATCGTAAGCAATTCAAACAAGTTGCAGCTGATCAAGGAATCAAGTTAACTTACTTGCCTTACGTTGTAAAAGCTCTAACTTCTGCTTTGAAAAAGTACCCAGTACTTAACACTTCTATTGATGATAAAACAGATGAAGTTGTTCAAAAGCATTACTACAACATCGGAATTGCAGCTGACACTGAAAAAGGCTTGCTTGTTCCAGTTGTGAAAAATGCAGATCGCAAAGCAATTTTCGAAGTATCTAACGAAATTAACGAGCTTGCAACAAAAGCACGCGAAGGTAAATTGGCTCCAGCTGAAATGAAAGGTGCATCTTGCACAATCACAAACATCGGTTCTGCTGGTGGACAATGGTTTACTCCAGTCATCAACCACCCAGAAGTAGCGATCCTTGGAATTGGCCGTATCGCTGAAAAAGCGATTGTTCGTGATGGCGAAATCGTTGCAGCTCCAGTCTTAGCTCTTTCCCTAAGCTTCGACCACCGTATGATTGATGGAGCTACTGCGCAAAATGCCCTGAACCACATCAAGCGTTTATTGAATGATCCACAATTAATTTTAATGGAGGCGTAATTTCATGGTAGTAGGAGATTTCCCAATCGAAACTGATACTCTTGTCATCGGTGCAGGTCCTGGTGGGTATGTAGCTGCTATTCGCGCTGCACAACTTGGACAAAAAGTAACAATCGTTGAAAAAGGAACGCTTGGCGGCGTATGTCTAAACGTCGGCTGTATCCCTTCAAAAGCATTGATTAATGCGGGACATCGTTTCGAGAATGCAAAGCATTCTGAAGACATGGGTATCAAAGCTGAAAACGTAACAGTTGATTTCACAAAAGTTCAAGAGTGGAAAGCTTCTGTTGTGAACAAATTAACAGGTGGAGTTCAAGGTCTTCTTAAAGGAAACAAAGTAGACATCGTAAAAGGTGAAGCTTATTTCGTAGACAGTAACTCTGTACGTGTAATGGATGAGAATTCAGCACAGACTTACACTTTCAAAAATGCAATTCTTGCAACTGGATCTCGTCCAATTGAATTGCCTGCATTTAAATACACTGACCGTGTCATCAACTCAACTGGTGCTTTAGCGCTTAAAGAAGTACCTAAGAAGTTAGTTGTGATCGGTGGTGGATACATCGGTACTGAGCTTGGGACTGCTTATGCAAACTTTGGAACAGAAGTTGTCATCCTTGAAGGTGGAGACGAAATCCTTCCAGGTTTCGAAAAGCAAATGAGCTCTTTAGTGAAACGTAACCTGAAGAAAAAAGGAAACGTTGAAATCCATACAAACGCTCTTGCAAAAGGTGTTGAAGAAACATCTGACGGTGTCACTGTTACTTTCGAAGTAAAAGGTGAAGAAAAAACTGTCGATGCTGACTACGTACTTGTAACAGTTGGTCGTCGTCCAAATACTGATGAGCTTGGTCTTGAGCAAGCAGGTGTTGAATTGACAGACCGCGGAGTTGTCAAAACTGACAAACAATGCCGTACAAACGTACCAAACATCTATGCAATTGGTGACATCGTTGATGGCCCGCCGCTTGCACACAAAGCATCTTACGAAGGTAAAATTGCAGCTGAAGCAATCGCTGGAGAGCCAGCTGAAATTGATTACCTTGGTATTCCTGCTGTTGTATTCTCTGAGCCAGAACTTGCAACTGTTGGATACACTGAAGCACAAGCGAAAGAAGAAGGAATCGAAATCGTTGCAGCGAAATTCCCATTCGCAGCTAACGGACGTGCACTTTCTCTTGACGCAACGGATGGCTTCATGAAAATGATCACTCGTAAAGAGGATGGTCTAGTGATCGGAGCACAAATCGCAGGTGTTGGCGCGTCTGATATGATTTCAGAGCTTAGCCTTGCAATCGAAGCTGGTGTGACGGCTGAAGATATCGCAATGACAATTCACGCTCACCCAACTTTAGGTGAAATTACAATGGAAACGGCTGAAGTAGCAATCGGAAGCCCAATCCATATCGTAAAATAATGAACGTAGAAACCCTCTCCAAAAGGAGAGGGTTTGTCTACACGCTGAATCCTCTCCAAAAGGAGAGGGTTTTTTTATGTATACCTATAACCATCCCTAAAACAGAAAATCCCTCATGAGCAGAGGGATTTTTTCATAAGGATATATATATGCAAATGCAAGGTCGAATCGTTAATTTGTATTCACTCGGTCTAATGCTTGGCATAGAGGTGATAAGATATCCTCTTTACTTCGGACATTTCCTTCAACCTTCACAATGACTTTTTCATTATTGACTAGTAATATAGCTGGCAATTCGTCTACTTCATTTTTCCAGCCTTTTCGATCTTCTTTGACAATCATCTTTGACATTTCCTTCGGATACTGATTTTTTAAGTCGAGCACTGCATCATAATAAGGACTTTCTTTATCAAGGTTTTCTGCATCAGTAAAAAAGAGAATTCTCGGTTTTTGAATATGACTGACCTGATCTGTCTGGTTTGGTATGATATACGCAAATGAGCATGAACTAAGTAGAAAGAGCATAGGGAATATAATGAGAAGGGGCCTCATAAAATTCAATCTATTCACCTCAAAATCCTTTGGGGTTGTACCAACATTTTTAGGAGCTGATTACCTGTTAGTCACTCTAGTGTATCATGTCTTTTTTGACAATTTTCGATTGTTACTCAATTGTTACAGAATTGATATGAAGCAAAATACAATTGAAACGTTCCCTCAATATGATAAGGAAAGAGCATATAGTTATAAAAAATGATTAATTATGTCATACAATTAACCGTTGACAACTTAAATGTGACATCATATTATAGAGATAAGAAATAGATAAAACGCTTTCAAACTATGAGTGAAGAAAAGGGGAATGTACGTGGGTACAATTATTTGTCAAGATTGCAATGAAACCATTGATCAATTTGAGAATGAAAAAGTGACAACACTTTATGGAACATGTGGTCACTGTCATTGCTGTGATGAAGCCTCTGAATAAATAAAAAAGCATGCAGCTCCATTTGGGGCTGCATGTTTCTTTTTTATAAAATCGGTTTTTGTTCCTTAATGACGCGGATCATGTCTAGTGTTGAATCTTCAGGTCCTTGCACAGGAAGACCAATTTCAATATTTTTAAAGACATACGAGATATTTTCTTCTGTGATAATTTCACCCGGTATAAAAATGGGAATGCCTGGCGGGTACACCATGACGAATTCTGCAATAATACGGCCAGCCGCTTCTTTAAATGGAACGACCTCCGTTGTTGCGTAAAAAGCATCACGCGGTGTCATGGCAAGAGACGGGATCTCAGGCAGTAACACTTCTGTTACCGCTTGTTTGCGGCCTTCAAGCGCAGAGGCTGCGGCAATCTCCTCCATAGCCGTTACAAGAGTATCAATCGTCTCATCAGAATCTCCAGGAGTTACGATACATAAAATGTTGTACAGGTCCGAGAGTTCCACTTCAATTCGGTAGCTTTCTCTCAGCCATTTTTCAACATCATGTCCATTTAGCCCAAGGTCTTTAATCGAGATAATTAGTTTCGTTGGGTCATAATCGTAAGTAGAAGCTGAACCGAGAATTTCTTCACCAATACAAGTAATCCCATCAATTTTATTCAAACGGCTTCTCGCTGATTCCGCTAAACGAATGGCTTCATCTGCAAGTGCCTTTCCTTCAGTGGCTAATCGCTTTCTAGCGACATCAAGTGACGCTAAGAGCAAATAAGAAGTGGACGTTGTTGTCAGCATGCTCAAAATGGATTGTACACGATCCTTTGAAATAAGCCCTTCCTTCATATTTAAAATAGAGCTTTGGGTAAGGGAGCCGCCAAGTTTATGGACACTTGTTGCCGCCATATCGGCACCCGCCTGCATCGCAGATAACGGAAGCTCATCGTGAAAATGTATGTGAACACCGTGTGCTTCATCCACAAGGACAGGTACATCAAATGAATGGGCAATTTCTACGATTGTTTTTAAATCAGCTGAAATGCCAAAATACGTTGGGTTAATCACAAGCAGCCCTTTTGCATCTGGGTGTTCAGTCAGTGCTTTTTTAGCTGACTCTGGCGTAATGCCATGTGAGATGCCAAGCTCTTTGTCGATGTCTGGGTGAATAAAAACAGGCACTGCACCAGAAAATACAATGGCAGACATAATCGACTTATGGACGTTACGCGGAACAATGATTTTATCCCCGGGTCCACAGACAGTCATCACCATTGTCATAATCGCGCCGCTTGTTCCTTGAATGGAGAAAAACGTATGGTCAGCACCGAATGCTTCTGCTGCGAGCTCTTGTGCGTCTTTGATCATCCCTCGAGGTGAATGTAAATCATCAAGAGGTTCTATATTAATAAGGTCAATGCTTAATGCATTGTCTCCAATGAATGCTCTAAATTCAGGATCCATTCCGGCTCCTTTTTTATGGCCTGGAATGTGAAATTGGACTGGATTGCTTGAAGCATGTTTTTTTAGTCCAGTGTATAAGGGTGTATCATGTTGTGACAATTGCTTTCCCACCTTCATCGAAATACCTGCTATTATTATACCAATAACAGCAGATTTCATTGCATAAAACAAAAGAATTATATTATGAACTGATCGGAATGTAAAGCATAAAATCGATCGGTTTCTGATCAAACTGATGCTATAATAAAAGTTCAAATAAGAAATGCGTGTTAAAGTGAGGGACAAGTAAATGGAATATCAATATCCAATGGATGTCGACTGGACAACTGAGGAAAAAATGGCGGTCATTTCGTTTTTTCAAGCGGTTGAAAAAGCATATGAAAAGGGAATCGCCAAGCAAGAGCTATTAAAGGCTTATCAACAATTTAAAAAAGTTGTGCCATCGAAAGCTGAGGAAAAGACGCATTGTGCGGCGTTTGAAAAGGGAAGCGGGTATTCCCCTTATCGCACAGTGAAAAGTGCCAGAGAGGCAGAAGAAACAACGCTAATACGTATGTGAAAAAACGAGCCGACATAGGCTCGTTTTAGCGTGTAGACACCCCATAGAATTATT
>NZ_AMSH01000089.1 GCF_000300535.1 Bacillus xiamenensis | reverse complement strand
GGCTAAAATAAAGTTCATTTTAGCCCTTTGTCAACAATCTGAACCTAGCTATTCGCTAGGTTCTGTTTCATGATAAGGCTTGTCCTGATAAAAGTAATTCGGTTTCACAATCGTATTGTCGTAGCCGCGATGGAAGATATGCGTAGCAGCAGGTGAGACTGGCGGAATGAGCCATGTCCAGTCACCTGTCAGTTTGCGGTCGGCCTTTTCTTCCTGTTTTTCAAACTGCTTGAATTGATGGGCTGCTGTATGGTGATCCACAATGGTCACCCCTGCCTCACGATAGGAGTGAAGAACCGCCACATTCAATTCAACAATGGCTTTGTCCTTCCAAAGCGACACATTCTTTGTCGTGTCCAGTCCTAAAATAGAAGCGACTTTTTTCAACATATTGTAGCGATTTTCATCAGCTAGATTACGTGCACCAATTTCTGTGCCCATATACCAGCCGTTAAACGGTGCGGCGTTGTAATGAATGCCGCCAATTTCTAACTTCATATCAGAAATAATCGGCACAGCATACCATTTCAGTCCTAAATCACGAAATCCATCATATTCAGGATGGGTGATCTCGACTTCTTGGACGATTTCTTTCGGAAGCTCATACAGAACGGGCGGCTGATCCTTTAGCTGAAACATAAGAGGCAGAAGATCAAAATGTGTACCCTCTCCTTTCCAGCCATGGGCTTCACATAACTTGGTTAATTCAAGTGATGCCTCGTCCCCAATGATGCCATATTCCGTCTCATATCCCGCATAGCGAATGAGCTGATGATTATAGATAACGACTTCCTTACGTCCCTTATTCTCTGGTGGAAAGATTGTAATGGACGGTTTGATTTTCCCGCCATTTGTCGCATACTCAATATGATGAAAGAGTGCCTCTTTCACCTCATCTGCTGTCTTCACATGCCGGCAGTCATGAACATGCAGCGTTGACCAAAACAAACGGCCAATGCAGCGGTTGCTATTGCGCCATGCCATTTTCGCCCCATGAGATAATTCTTCCGGCGTATGAGTATAAATGCCTTCAGACTCTATTTCTTTTTTTATTTCATGCAGACGTGCTGCTTTTTCTTCATTTGACTTGCCTAATTCTTCATAGCATAAAGAAATAAAAGCTTCTGCTTCATTCCACAACACTTCTTGGTTACTCAAACATACTCGCCTCACTTTAATACGAATATATCCATTGTAGCGGTTTCCTTTAATAAATTCACTTGTTTCAACCCATTTTTTATCATATCATCCGACAATTGTCCTTAGACAATGAATGAATCAATGATCTCAAGGGTCTTTTGGAGCCAGCGAACATACCCTTTTTCCCTTTCAATGGCTCTTGACAGCACTAAATAATGCCCGAATTGTACTGAATGTAGCGATTGGGCAGATGGGTCTTCCTCTGTTAAAGCGTTCAGCTTCTGTTCCAGCATCTCTACTTTCTTCGTTCGCTCTAGCACTGATGAGCAAACAGGCTGGCCGCTTCTGTTTTGTCCATAGATGAAATAAGAGCTGGACGAAAATAGAAAAAGCGGCACGCATTGTGCCGCTTTTAGCTTGTTCACAGAGAGGTAACCCCTTTTTATTGAATCCCTAGCGTCTTCTGATGAAGCAAGAACCGATAGACTGGCAGTTCATCGCCTGTTTTTGAAGCGATAAATCCTGATGTCATATAGCTGTCCTTTGATTCTGGTTCAAGGGCAAGTGACAATAAATTGGTCTCTGGCTGTGCAGTCACATACACCTTCGTTCCTTTTGGCAGCTGACGTTTCTTTTCAACGAGTCTCGTTTCAAGCTGAATATCGGTTGAGCTCTTTTCCTCTCGTTTTGTCACCTGATAGGCTTGTACCGGTACTTTCATGCCAACAGGCAATGTCACACTTTTTAACCCTAAAGTTCTGAGCTTTCTCTCTACCCCTTCATGTCCTGGGAGAATGAGATAAGCTGTCGGCCGTTCTCTTGTCAGTACAGGAACTGCATCACTCGCACTATGAAAACGTACAGGGACATTGGTGGTCTGTCCTTTTTCAATATCCACCATTTCCAGCGAATCGTTCACAGGAGCCTTGAAATCATCTTGTATGACCACTTGATCATCATCATTTGGTTGAAGACCTTTTTTCACCAGTTTCAGCCGCTCCGTCACCATTTGCTGCTTCACCTGCTTGGCATGCTTCACCGTTGTCCCAATGATTTTTTCATGCGTAATGACCTGTGCTGCGACGCGCCGGGTAAAGTTCTCTCTGCCAATTCCAATCCCCCTGCTTTCTACAAGAAACGATAGGGCTGGTGAGAGTGCAAGAGCATTTCGGCCAATCCGTGCATCGGTTCCGCCTTCATAAAGGTCGATCTTTCCATCCTTCCCTCTTGTGTTTGTATAATATAAATCGTTAGAAAACCCTTTATTCGTCAGCGTCTCACGCACTCCGTTGACGTATAATTCATTTGATGTTAAACGAATGCTTTCAGGGATGTTCAAATTCTTACCTGATAATATGAGCAGATCGTGATATTTCAGCGCACCTGATGGGCCAATATCTTCAAACTGCTTTTGACCTACATCATATTCATGAGCATCAATGACCACCTCTGGCGCATAACGATTAAATTCTTCATGCAGGGCTATCAGTTCTGGAGATTCTAGTGTCATGTGATCACGGTTGCCATCCATTCCGTTTGCAAGCCTGCGGTCAAATGCATAAGAACCATCTGGATTGATTCTTGGGACAATGATGACGTTCACATGGCTAAGTATACGCTCCCCCTCATCACCTGCTAGTCGTTTGGCGATGACAAGAGCTGATTCACCGGAGGCTGGTTCATTTCCGTGTATTTGTGCTTGCAGCCAGATCGTTGGCTTTTTTGACAGTGGAGAGATGTGACGATCCTTTGTAAAGTAGATAGCTGGAATGGATCTGCCTTCAATGGATGTTCCAATCTGTTTCTGCGTAGCATAAGGACTTTTACTGACAATGTCACGTAAGAAATCTTGAAGCTCTTCTTGTGTGGTAAATGCTTCTCCTTTTTTCTGAAAAGCAGGGGTATCGAACGTTTCGTCCGGCTCAGGATACAGCTTCTGAACCGAGGCTGGCTGTTCATAATTTTTTCCATAATAAGGGGTATCTGCATTCGCTGAAACTGGGGTCACCATTGACAAACTTCCTGCCATGAGGCATACAGCAGCAGAAAGAATCGCGCCTTTTTGTTTGGACATGCTATCCTCTCCCTTCGTTGATTTGCATTATAAAGAAAAAAACAGCAAAAGTGTCAGCATTTTTCAAAAATATAACTTTTGGAGGAATCAAACAGCCCTTTATATAGGGCAAATGAATGGATCTCACCCAGCAATAGGACCTAAAAAAGAGTGCCTGCATGGCAGCAGACACTCTTCTCATTACCAGATAGAAATGGCTCCAATGAGAACCGCCATAACCGTCATGGCGACGACTGCAAGTACAGCCCATTTCATCCCAAATTTCTGATGCTGATCCAGTGATACCCCAACAAGTCCAACAAGTAAATGAGTCGATGGAACAAGTGGACTTAACATATGAATCGGCTGACCAATAATAGATGCTCTCGCAATCTCAATTTTATCGACACCGTATGCCGCCGCTGTTTCTGATAGGATCGGCAGTACCCCGTAAAAATATGCATCATTCGGCATAAAGAACGTAAATATCCCGCTTGTTAACGCGACAATGACTGGAATAAATCCGCCAAGCTGTTCTGGAATAGCCGATACAATCGAAATCGCCATTTCATCGACCATTTTCGTCCCAGTTAAGATGCCTGTAAAAACACCGGCCGCAAAGATCATTGAAGCAATGGCTAAAACGTTTGTTGAATGAGCCGCAATCCGCTCACGTTGCTGCTCTAAATTCGGATAGTTCACGATAATGGCGACACAGAAAGCAAGAACAAACAGAACCGTTAAGCTGACTTTTCCTGATACAAGCAATAGGACCAATAATAAAGTCAGTGTCAGGTTAAACCACCAAAGTTTTGGGCGTTTGATGTCATCTTGCAGGGCCGCTGCCATTTCATTTGCATGAATCGGCTGGTCGAGCTCAATCACACCAAGGCGTTTTCTTTCGGCTTTTCCAAGAAAGTAAGCAACTACGACCATACTGAGAATCCCTGCACCAATGACTGGAATCATCGGCCCAAATAATAGTGATGGATCGACGCCAAGAGCACTCGCCGCTCTAGGTGTTGCTCCTCCCCATGGGATCGTATTCATAATCCCCATTCCAACACCCGCAATACCTGCTAGAATAATTGGCCGAATGCCAAGCAGTGTAAATAACGGAAGCATGGCTGTTGTTGTAATCATATACGTTGTGGTTCCATCTCCGTCGAGCGCGACAAGCATCGTCAGCACCGCTGTCCCGACAACAATTTTTAATGGATCGCCTTTAACAATTTTTAAAATTTTCGCCACCATTGGATCAAATAAACCCGCATCAATCATAATCCCGAAGTACAAAATGGCAAACATGATCATGACCGCCGTAGGTGCAACTTGCTGGACGCCTTTCACAATCATGTCTGAAATTTCTGTAAAATGAAAACCTGCAATAAGAGCAAATGCAATCGGTGTTAATACCAATGCCGTTAAAACAGACATACGTTTTGTCATAATCAATACCATAAATACAATCATCATAAGAAATCCTAAGATCGCTAACACGTTGTTCACCCCTTATTTTGTATACGCTTTCATTAATATTGGTATCCCATTTCCAACCCTTTCTGTCATGATATCTGACGCCTGAATTGAAGTAAATATTATGAATTTTAATTCTTTTTCGGTCGATAAATGCTTTTTGTTCATTTTGTGCAATTGTTGCCGTTCGTTGATTCCATGAAAAAAAGCGGCCTCACCTGACCGCTTTTTCTCCTTGTATGAACTGTTCATAACGTCTTAATTGATCTTCCATAAAGACCTTTGCTTCTTTACTGTTCATATACCGGCCTGTCCAGCCTTTTTGTTTCAACTGCTTTTTCCATGACTTGGTTTGTGTCATTTTTTGAAGAAGCTGATCCCATTCACGAATGTCGTGCTGATTCATTTGCTTTGGTCCCATCACACCACGCCAATGAGAAAAGGTGAGCGGGATTCCCTGCTCTTTCCAAGTAGGTACATCTTTAAATCCCTCTAAACGCTGATTCGTTGTGGTCGCGACGAGCTTTAGCCTTTTCTTTTCATAATCATGGCGAACCTCTGTAATGGTTGTCGTTGCTGCATCCACTTCATGAGCAATGAGTGCCTGAAATAAATCATCTGCACTGTCAAACTTCAAAAATTGAATGCGATATGGATCAATTCCTGCCATTTCGGCAGCCCGCGCGAATGAGATTTGATCATCATTCCCAAAGTCCGGGGCAAACCCAATTTTTAAGGAATCCGGTTTTTTCTTTAGTGCGTTTAACAGCTCTTTCCCATTTGAGAAAGGAGAATCAACAGGCACTGCGACGACTTGCCACTCCTCTGCAAGAATGGCGAGCGGAGTCACATCATTCATGGTCACGTTACTGCTGCCAAGCAAATTACGGCTTAATAATAGGCTTGAATTTAAACTAATATAATTGGCCTCTCGCTCCATCATGTAGGTCCATCCTTTATCGACCGTACCACCTCTTTGATAAAGAATATTCACAGGCTGCTTCACCAGCTTTTCTTGTTCTAGCACGGATTTCATCACTTGGGCCGTTTGGTCAAATCCGCCGTCAGGTACACCTGATACCACAATGTATAATGGGCTGTTTTGCAGGAAAGAATCTTTTGCTGTTTTTTCATTAAAGGTGAGCGTCATACAAAGGCAGGTCATGATGAGGAGAAGGATTCCTTTTTTCATCTTTTATGACTCCAATTGCTTTTTGGCAGGATAATATTTACGTTCTGGTCTGCCAATGATTCCATACGCAAGCTCTGCTCGGCATTCTCCCGTTGTGACAAGATACTCTACGTATCGTCTCGCTGTTGTGCGTGATGCGCCCATTTTTTCTCCGAGTTCTTCCGCTGTAATCCCGCTATTCTCTGATGCCATCAATGTTTTCACTTTCTCCAAGGTGAGTGAATTAATGCCTGTTGGCAGGTCGCGGTCATCCTTTTGTTTTGGTTCTTCCTGCATCTGCCCAAAAAACAGATCAATCATCGTTTGATTGACTTCATCCTTTGAGTTAATCAAGTCTTTCTTTTCTTTATATTCGGTTAAGACCTGCGTGAATTTTTGAGCTGTCACCGGTTTGATTAAATAATGAACCACGCCATAATGAAGGGCGTCTCTTAGCAGCTTCGTTTCCGTTGCAGCCGTGATAATGATCACATCCACTTCAGGATGGCGCTCTCTTAAAAGCGGCAAAAGGTGAGTGCCAAGCTCATCAGGCATATACACATCAAGCAAAATCAGATCCACCTGTTCTTTTTGAAGTGCCTCCCACATATCCTTTGCACTCTTTGCCTTTGCGGCGACTTGAAAGCCTTCTATCTTTTGTATATAAGATTCATGAATGGCAGCGATTCGAAAATCATCCTCCGCAATGAGTACCTTCATCACAATCTATTCCCCCTTTGTGCCTTTCGGTATGTATACAGTGAAGATGGCACCGCCTTCTTTTTGGTTCTGTACTTCAATCCAGCCCCCAAGTTCGTCCAATACCTCTTTGACATTGGCAAGTCCAAAGCCTCGCCCTTCTCCCTTTGATGAATGACCTCTTGTGAAAAGTTGTGAAATGGCTCCTTCATTGACACCATCCCCTGAATCAGACACCTCTATGATAATATCAAATCCAATATCTGTGATGAACAGGACTACTTCTCTCTTCTCCTTATTCAATACAGCCTCAAACGCATTGTCTACGAGATTGCCAATAATCGTGATAAAGTGAGATATACTCAAATGTGCGGGAAGCGGCTCCAATGAACTGTTTTCATCAATGTGAAAATGAATCTTTTTCTCAGATGCCTTTCCTAACTTGCCGAGTAAAATGGCTTGTATTTTTGGAGAGCGAATTTGCTTCATGAGTAAATCGTGCTGACGATTTTGAATTGTATATTCTTCTTTAATGAAGTCAATGGCTTCATCCACTTGTTTCAGCTCAAGCAAGCCTAAAATGGCGTACAGCTTATTTGAAAATTCGTGTGTTTGTGCTCTTAGGTCTTCTGAATATTGGCTTACCTCTGTTAATGTATCCAGCAGCTTCGTCAGCTCTGTTTTCTCCCTGAAGCTCACAATCCCCCCGAATACTCGATTGTCCTGCATCACTTTTTTTACATTTAACACAAAGGTTTTATCATTGACGACGGTTTCTATGTTAGGTTCAATCGTCTCTATCTTTAGATAGGATAGAAGATTGGCATTTGGCAACACTTGATCAATATGAAGAGGCAGCGTTGAAGAGACGCGTAGCATCTGTTCGGCTGACGTATTCATCATTGTAATTGCACCTTTGCGGTCAAACGCAATAATGCCCTCTTTAATCGCGTGCAGCATCGCTTCTCTTTCTCGATATAATGAGGCAATTTCATGTGGTTCAAGCCCTAATGTATCTTTTCGAATACTTCTTGTTAAAAAAATAGCTCCAAAAACGCCAGGCAGCAAAACAAGAAGAGCGATATAACTCAATTTGAATAATTGATGGGCTGTCGCTTGGTCAATGTCTCTTTTTAAAAATTCGACGGTGACTGTGCCAATAATTTCTTCATGCTGTCCTGTTTCCTTCATAATCGGCGCACTGCCTCTGACGACGGTTTCACCATCAGAATCACCAGTTGATATAGAGGTTCCTCCAAATAGCAGGGTGCTCCTTCCTTCAGATACACTGATGGTTTCCCCTACATCCTCATGATTCGTATGAAAAAGGACCTTTCCTTTTTGATTGGTGATGAAGATAGCATGTGCTCTTACTTGCTCCCTCATCTGCTCAAGCACTGCCTGTTCTTCATTTTGGGACGCTCCGGTAGCCACCGATGTTTTAATGGGCGGCATATAGGATATCGTTCTAGCGGTTTGCACTGCCAGCTGTTCGGCTTGTCTCTGCCTTTCTGATGTTTGCAAAAAACCGAAACAAATCGTCAATAAGGCAATGACAACAAGCAAAAGCCCGATAATTAACCCCAAAATTTTCGTTTGTAAAGTGACTTTCCTTTTGCCCATCCTCACCGCGACAACTCCTAATTTCAGTAGATTCATAGAATAGACTCTAAGAAAATCATATCATTTTTTCTCACTAAGTTAAGAGAAAATTCATTCAATCAAAAAAGGATGACTCAGCATGGAGTCATCCCTGTTTGTTTTTTACGTGATGGATAAACCAGCACTGGCATACCCTGCTACGGTATTCACTAAGGAAAGACCTGTAGCTGATGCAGAGAATACAACAAGCAATCTTGTTTGCGATGTGACTGGCACATTCAGATCAGTAGCAATGCCGTTTGCTATAGCACCTAGCGTTAAAATTCCGGTTAACGCTGGGTCCAGTGTGACGCTAGCTACTTGAGTAAAGCTGTTATTTGGTGTCGGTGAAGCAAACAGACTAGCCGTAACGGTAATACTCGTGCCAACTAAAGAAAGGCCTGCTGTCGTACTAAAATAGCCGGCAAAAGACGTAATGGTTCCATCCCTTGGAACTGAGAACGCCATGTTTAATAACGTTCCTGCGGCACCTGTTAAATCAATGATCCCGCCTACAATAGTGACACCTGTCGCTGAGCTGCCAAATCCGACCAAGCTAGATGTTCCAACGAGACCACCAGCAATTGTTGTCAAAACAGCCGGAGTACCAGATGCAAATGGAATAATCGCACTTGCTCCGGTTGCACCTGTGGCTCCTGTATCTCCTGTTACACCAGTTGCTCCTGTGGCGCCTGTATCTCCTGTTACACCAGTTGCTCC
>NZ_AMSH01000088.1 GCF_000300535.1 Bacillus xiamenensis | reverse complement strand
AATAGGATCTCTTAGCGAATTTGAGATTCGTGAGCACCGGCGCGCAGGACTGACAAAGAATGCGAGGGTTTGTCTGCACGCTGAAAGGGCTGATCCAGTCAGCCCTTCTTGCTTATTACAGTGATAAGTGAGGTGTTGGTGCTTCCTTCTCATGCTTCTTTTCGGTTTCAGTAACAATGACCGCACATGCTGCGTCACCTGTAATATTAACTACAGTTCTTGCCATGTCTAATAAGCGGTCTATGCCCAGGATAAGCGCTATACCCTCAACAGGAAGATTCACCGAATTTAAAACCATGGCTAGCATGATGAGCCCTACCCCTGGGACACCTGCTGTACCGATACTTGCTAATACAGCGGTTAAGACAACAGTCAGCATTTGAACAAGCGTCAATTCAACCCCATACACTTGTGCGATAAAAATGGTTGCTACCCCTTGCATGATCGCTGTACCATCCATATTAATGGTTGCACCCAGCGGCTGAACAAAGCTTGAAATAGGCTCTGGCACCTTTAAACGCTTTTGAGCTGTTTCCATTGATATCGGCAAGACTGCGTTACTGCTTGATGTACTAAATGCCACAACCATTGCTGGAGAAAACCCTTTGAAAAATGCCATTGGATTTCGTTTAGCTAAAACAGCAACAGTTGTGCCGTATGTCAGGAAGAAATGCAGGATGAGCGCAATTAAAACGACCGAGAAGTAGAGTCCCATCGCTTTCATGGCATCCAGCCCCTGACTGCCGATCGCCGTTGCGATCAAACCAAATGTCCCATACGGTGCGAATTTCATCACAACACCGACAAGATACATCATTAATTCATTTCCTTGTTCAAACAGTTTCAGCAAGCCTTCCGTTTTTTTACCGAGCATGGCAATGCCAAGGCCTAAAAATACACAGAAGACGATAATTTGAAGCATATCTCCTTCAACTAAAGATTGGACTGGATTGGTTGGAATAATGTTGAGTAGTGTGTCTGCCATTGATGGGGCTTCCTCTGCGGAATAATCAGCCGCTTTCGTATCAAAATTGCCGAACGCGCCCGGCTTAATGAGTAAGGCCAATGTAATGCCAATAATGATGGCAAAAGTCGTCGTGAGTAGAAAGTAAGTAATGGTTTTTGCACCAATTCTGCCAAGCTTTTTCGGATCGCCAAGGCCTGCTACACCAAGTGTGATCGAGAAGAAGACAATCGGCACAACTAACATTTTAATTAGGTTTAAAAAGATTTGACCTAGAGGTGTAAATAGATAAGGGTCTAACACTTTGAATACATTTGGAGCAAAAATGTTGAGTATTAATCCTGTGATTGCACCTACAAACAAGGCAATAATAATTTTCGTCGCCAGCTTCAATAAAATCTCCCCTTCCTCGTCAAAAAAGCCCACGAGAGAGTCTTCTCGTGGGCCTGCGTGTCCATACGTGTACCACTGTTTACTCTCTTCACGCTGATGAGGTTAGCTGACGGGTTAGGACGAAGAGATGTCCTTTTTTCTCATGAAAGAAAAATTCACCCCAAAAACATGGGTCCCCCATTCCTTTAGAAGGATTAAGCGTGTGGTAATATGATATTTTCATACCATTTATACCTTATTTTCGGAAAGTTGTAAACAGGTTCATATGAACTTTTTAATTACTTTCTTCCTTATTTGTGACCTCAAGAATATCTAAAATAAACACAAAGATTGGGATACCGATAATAAGTCCCCAAATGCCAATATAGTGTTCAGAGAAGATCAGCACAATAAATGTGAAGAAAATAGGGAGTTCTGTTTTAGCTGACATGAGCTTTGGATTTAGGAAGTACGCTTCAATTGCATGGATAATCACAATGACCAGCACAATATAAAGGACGTACACCCCGCCTCCAAGTGTATACGCAATGATGCTAAGTGGAATAAGGGAGATGACCACACCCGCTACAGGAATCAAGCCTAACAAAAAGACCATGACCGCTAGTCCAAATAATTGCGGGAAGCCCATAATGCCAAGCGCAATGGTTGTTAAGACACAGTTAACCGTTGCAATGATGAATTGTGCTTCAAGCACCTTTCCAAACGTTCTGGAAAACTTACGTCCAAAGAAGGCAATTTCATGATAGAACACGGAGATTTTACTCGTTTTGAACTTATTCATGAATTGAATAAGGCGTTCCTTTTCGAACAGGAAGAACATGCTTAATATTAAGGACATAATGACCTGGATACTGAACGTGCTGAAATCTGTTAAGTATGTATAGAGGAAATTAAACCCTTTCTCGAAGAAAGAAGATATTTTGAAATCTCCGAACACGTTGGTGATGACATCAAAGAAGGGTAAATCTTGTGGGTGATCTGCAATTTTCTTCCCTAAATGAAATAACTGCTCCACTTGTTTGGCGATAATTGGCACAAATACAAATCCGCCAAACGTCAATCCTCCAGCTAAGAGAATGTACAAAATGGTAATGACTGATTTCTGTCCTATTTTCAGGAAGCGATTTAAAAAACCTCTAATGACCTCTTCTAACCGGTTCATCAAAAAGGTGAAGATGAAGGTCAGGAGGATTAAATTCATCATTCCTCTTAATAGATATAATACTGTGGCTAATACTACAAATACTGAAAACCTCTTAACACCAGGTTTTTCGAACAATTTTAAAAATGCCGCCATACGTTACACACCTGCCAGGACTAAAGTCTATTTTTCATTGGATCTCATATTCATTATATCGGATCTTTCTGTAAATTATATAACAAAAGGTCAATGAGGTCTTACGATTCTGTCTAATTTTATCTAGCTTTCATGTTTTTTCTTTTCATCACAAGAAAAAAACCGAACCTCATGAAAAACATAAGGTTTCGGTTTTGAGTTGTGTTTATACTAAACAGCTTGCTTCATATTGCGCATTTCTTGAAGGGCTGTTTTACTCTTTGCTTCGTCAAATTCCCCTTCACTCTTCGCTACAACAATTGTGGCAATTCCATTTCCAATCAGGTTCGTAATCGCTCTTCCTTCACTCATAAATCGGTCGACCCCAAGCAGCAGTGCAAGACCCTCTAGCGGGATAACCTGAAGTGCAGCGAGTGTAGAAGCCAGCACGATAAATCCGCTTCCTGTGACCCCAGCTGCTCCCTTTGATGTGAGCATCAGAACGAGAATAATGGTGATCTGCTGTCCAATGGATAGATCCACCCCAAACACTTGCGCTAAGAAAACAACGGCCATAGACAAGTAGATTGAGGTTCCATCTAAGTTAAAGGAATAGCCTGTCGGAATGACAAGTCCAACAACTGACTTGGAGCACCCGTAGCGTTCCATTTTATCCATCATTCTTGGCAGTACGGATTCTGAAGAACTTGTGCCAAGGACAATGAGTATCTCATCCTTGATAAATCGGAGATAACCGAACAGGCTAAAGCCATACATTTTACAAATGATATTCAGCACAACGAATATGAACAAGAACATCGTCATATAAACGGAAAGCATCAGACTCGCAAGCGGTCTAATCGAAGACAAACCAAAGTGTCCGATCGTATAAGCCATTGCCCCAAATGCACCTAAAGGCGCGGCACGCATGATGTATCCGATAATTTTAAAGAAGACAAGTGACAACTTATCGAGCCATTCGATGATTCCTTTCCCCTTATCACCAAGTGCAGCAAGCGCAACACCGAATAAAATAGAGAAGAACAAGACCTGTAAAATATCTCCTTTTGCAAAGGCATCTACCATGTTAGATGGCACGATGTGGGTGACAAATTCCATCCAGTCAATACCCTGTCCCCCATTTTGGGTATACTGCGAGACATCCCCTTTTTCAAGCTTACTATAGTCAAGACCCGCTCCCGGCTTCATAATATTGACAACAAAAAGTCCGATGACAAGCGCAAGCGTCGTGACAACCTCAAAATAGATAAATGCTTTTCCTCCAACTTTACCAACTTTTTTCATATCCCCCATCTTGGCAATCCCAAGAACGATGGTTAAGAAAATAATTGGTGCGATCACCATTTTGACGGCATTAATAAATGTATCACCTAACGGCTTCATTTCTTTCCCGACGTTTGGCCAAACCATCCCGACAATGATCCCAATAATGACAGCTGCAATCACCTGAAATGTTAGGTTCTTCAAAAGCCTTTTCATAAAAAATCAACTCCCTCACCTTTGATGTAAACGCTTAACTGTTATCTGTAGATAAATGATAGCGATTTCATCAAAAGCTGTGAAGCTTATGAACATATCGTACATTTTGGTCTTTTTGGTCTCTTAGTCTGAATGTACGATATATTTATTCACAGGCCGTCCCACGCCGCCATATTGCATATCTAATTTCAGCTCGCCTTCTTTCACAAGGAAGTCTAAATAACGGCGTGCCGTGACACGGGCAATGCCCAGTGCATTGGCGACTTCCTCTGCAGACTGCGCGCCTTCTTGTAAACCCATATAGGCCTTAATTTCATTCATCGTATGCACATTCAGCCCCTTAGGAAGCCATGTATCTTCCTGCTTAACAGCAGGCTTTCGTATGATATCATCCAGCATCTCTTGAGAAAATTCTGCTGCTGTACGAATTTTTGATTTAAACGCTTTATAGCTTTCAAGAGATTCTTTCATTCGTTCAAACTTGAACGGTTTGATAATATAATCTCGTGCGCCATTTTGAAGCATGATGCCGATCGTCTCTTTGTCCTTCGCTGCAGAAATCACAATCACATCCACCTGCATCTTTTGCTTTCTGATGTCTTGCAGCGTTTTGACACCATCCTTTTTTGGCATATAAACATCAAGCACAACAAGATCTGGCCGAATCTCTTTGATGAGCTGGATGCCCTGCTCGCCATTCCCTGCTACCGCCGCAACTTGAAAGCCAGGGACACTCATAATGAACTCTTTATTCACTTCTTGCACCATCGGGTCATCTTCAATTAATAGCACCTTAATCTGAGTCATCTGTCTCTCTCCTCTATTGTCATTGGGAATTCGATTGAGAAGGTGGTACCAATGCCGATGCTTGATGTGACTTCTACATTTCCCATCCCTTTGTCGATAATCGTTTTTACAATATACAGCCCATAGCCTGTTCCGCCTTCTTTTCCGTGAGTAAAGCCTTTATCGAAAATATGAGGAATCATGTCCTCTTCTATTCCAGAGCCATGATCTTCAATTAAGATCGCAAGAACATCCTCCGTTTGATCAATACTAATTGAAATGAGTTTCGTGTCTCTTTCTACCGTATCATACGAAGCAAAGGCGTTTTCGATCAGGTTGCCAAGCAGCTTCGTCATATCATGCTGATCCAGTCGCTCTGGAAAATCGCGCAGACGGCTGTTTTCATCTACTTCGACTTTTATCCCAAGCTCCTTACCCCTTCTGATCTTGCTCATCAAAAGACCTGCGACTGCATCGTGCTGAATGACGCGGTGAAGAAAGTCTGTTACATGTTCCTGTTCTTCCGTCGTTTGAAACGCAAGGTCGAGGGCCTGATCGGCTTTCCCCAGCTGAATTAATCCCGCAATTGTATGAAGCTTATTCATATGTTCATGATTTTGCACCCGCAGGCCATCAACGAAGTTCTTCACCCCTGTTAATTCCTCCGCCAATTTGGCCGCCTCTGTCCGATCCTGAAAAATCGCAACTGCTCCGATGATTTTCTTTTTCATCACAATCGGGATCCGGCTGCTCATAATCCGCTTTCCGCTCATATGAATTTCTTCATTGTAGACTGGTTCTGCCCGATCAATAATCTCAGGAAGCCTTGTGTCAGGCAGCACATCCCAAATATTTCGGCCCACGACATCACCTGTCACACCGAAAATTTGCTTCGCCTTTTCATTAAAAATGGTGATCATATGCTGATTATCAATGGCAATGACTCCTTCATTAATCGAGTGAAAGGTAGCGGTGCGTTCCTCTAGCATTCTGACAATCTCATGCGGCTCCAGCTTAAACATTTGCTGTTTAATATGACGGGCGAGCAAAAATGAGCCCACAAGCCCAAAGCTGAGCGTCAGCAGCAGGATCATGAGGATATCCTGCTTCATTTCTTCTAATATATCTGCCATGCTTGGCAGTGTTCTTCCTACTAGTACAACCCCTGTTTGGTTAAACTTTTCATCCTTTACTGGATAAAACGCTCTAATGGCAGTCCCCAGCTCTCCCTGTGCTTCTGAGAAATAAATATGCTCTGCAAAAGCCGGTTCTTCATCCGCCCCCTCTGAGCGCTGGCCTATTCTTGTTTTCACTGGATGCGTCAATCGCACGTGATCCATATCCATGACGACAATGTAGTCAGCATCTTGAATAATACGAATCTCTTCAATCGCATGCTGTAATCGAGAACGTTCCTTTGTCTGATCAGCTAACGCCTGCTTCACCTCATTCATCTCAGCCACAGTTCTTGCTGTGTTCATGAGCCTTTTTCGAAGTTCTCGTTCCTCCGTTTGCTGGATTCCCCCAACAAGCACAATTCCTCCGATTAAAAGGGCGAAAATGACAACGAAATATGTGAGGATGGTGAGCTTCCATCTGATAGATAATTGTTGTAATTTCAGTCGATTTCTCATCATTTTTTCACCTGTATCTTTACGAATTCTTCCCCTGTCAAGTATGCTTGACATAAGGGGGATCTGACGCATGAAGAATTTACTCGCCTATACGCTATTACTGATCATCGGTTTTGTAACCGCTTTATACTTTGGTTTTTATCATATGATGCCAAAATCAACAACGATCTTCGATGATGAACAGACAGGGCTGAAGGATCAGCTTGTGTTCAAATTTAGCCATGTTGTGGCAGACAACACACCGAAAGGACTGGCTGCCAAGAAATTTGCTGAGCTCGTTCAAGAGAAATCCGATGGCAGAATCAGCATTCAAATTTTTTCAAACGGAAGCCTTTATTCCGATATCGAAGAAATTAATGCACTAAAAGAGAATCAAGTTCAATTTATCGCTCCGTCTACGTCAAAGCTGGGCATGCTGTCTCCTGAATGGATGGCACTTGATCTTCCCTTTGCCTTTTCTAACTATGATGCTGTTCAAGAAGGCTTACATGGTGCAATTGGTCAGAGATTGTTCGGCACGTTGCAAAAAGACGGATTAAAAGGGATGGCCTACTGGACAAATGGCTTTAAGCAAATCACCTCTAATAAAGGTCCAATCAAGCAGCCTAGTGATTTAAAAAACCAATCTCTCCGCATTATGCAAAGTGACATGATTGAAAAACAATTCAAACTTCTAGGCGCAAAACCGTATCAGGAATCGTTTAATTCAACGTTTCAACTGTTAGAATCCAAAAAAGTAGACGGTGAAGAAAATACAATTTCAAATATTTATTCAAAAAAATTCTATCATATACAAGACTATATGACGATCAGTAATCACGGGTATTTAGGGTATGTTGTCTTAACAGATCAATCATTTTTTGATCGCCAGACACCTGAAACGAAGCGAATCTTGCTTGAAGCGATGGAAGAAACAACCGTTTGGAACGAAAAACATGCAGAGCAGATGAATAAAGATCAGCTGGAGGACATTAAACGGGAATCTCCGATTGCAATCCACGAATTAACACCAGCAGAGCGGCAAAAATGGATGAAAGCACTTGATCCGTTGTACGATGAAGCCGAAAAAACCATTGGTTCTACCTTGATCAAACAAATCAAGGAGCTCCGGACACGATATGAATCTTCTCCGATTCATTCGGTAGAAGAAGGTGTTGAGACCAAATAAAAAATCCCTTCGAGAAAGGGATTTTTTATGCGTCTGAGTCACGCTGTTCTTGCTGCGAGAGCTCTTCTAATCTTGTTAATATTCTGCGCTTTCGATATTGCATGATGCCTGTTTCGGCAATTCCTTTTAACTGTGAGCGGTTGGACGCTGCGCCAAACAAAATCCCCGCAATCGGAACAAGCTGAAACAGCTTCTTCCAGCCAAACGAATCTCTATAGTTATACACAACCTCACGCCATCCTTGAATTTGGGAAATCATGTTTTCGTGCTTCCCTTCTGATGCATGATAGCTCATAAGCTCTTTTAATATAGACTTTTTTCCAACGACGTCAGCAGAGTTCAGCTGTAAACATTTCATGATAAATACCCGTTCTTCCTTGTTTTTCGGATCATAGCCATAGGTGACGGCAATATCCTGTAATGTTTTTAGAGAGAGTCCAAGCACAGCAGGTATATCTGCAGCTAGTGTAAACATGCCGCCAACACCTGTTGTTGCCCCTTGCACCGTGGCAAGATTCGTTCTATTTTTCCCCATTTGCTCACTAATGGCATCCATGACTTCAATAGGCGCTTTTTCAATATCTTCTATGCGCTGAATGGATTCATCGGCACATTTCGTTTGGAATTGATGAATAATGCCTTTTTCTGAGGTCAAATAAACACCGCCTGATTGAATGTAATGCCCCATTTCATCTAATAACACACCGATTTTCTTTTGAATAAAGGCAGGAGTCAGCTTGTCCAGCATTTGAAATGGAAGCCGGCTGAGTTTCTCCCAAAACCACACCTTCTGCTGGTCTTTCTCCCATTTTTCAATCTCCTTTAATTGTGCGTTTAACCACTCTCTTTCCTCCATGCCATGTGCCTCCTTAGATGCCGTTCTGTGTTTGACTGTTATTATACACAATCCTTGTCGATAATACGTATCAAACATTGAAGCGGTTCCGAAAGGTTTTAATCCCCTTTAAAACGGTTATTGCTTAATAAACCAAACAAAAGAGGAGTGATCAACATGTTAGGATTTTTGATTTCATTAGTTGTGGCGATTGTTATTGGTCTCATTGGGAGTGCACTCGCTGGAGGCAGTGTACCTGGAGGCTGGATCGGCTCAATGATTGCCGGGCTTGCAGGTGCTTGGATTGGTCATGGATTACTTGGAACATGGGGTCCTAGTCTGGCAGGCTTTGCGATCATTCCAGCGATCTTAGGAGCAGCTATATTTGTTATTATTTTAAGCCTGATCTTCCGCAGTGTGGGATCAAGGGTTTCTTAAAAAACGGAATAAGAGGAAGCAGAGGGGCACCGCCTAAGAGGCGGTGTCAGATTTTTGACAAAGGGTTAAAATGATCTTGATTTTAGCCCTTTGTCTT
>NZ_AMSH01000087.1 GCF_000300535.1 Bacillus xiamenensis | reverse complement strand
TTGCGGAGCTTCGCCCATATATCGAAGAAGCAGACCTTCTCACAGCAGATCAATCACCGGTCGAAGGGGAAGTCATTTTAACACCGATTCAGCGCTGGTTCTTTGAACGGAGGTTCGAAAATCAACACCATTGGAATCTCTCGATGATGCTTCATGCGACAACATGACAAAAAGCTTTCTAATTGTAAGTCATTTTAACACCGATTCAGCGCTGGTTCTTTGAACGCAACTTTAGTAGCCAGCATCATTGGAACCAGTCCGTTATGCTCCATTCGCCAAATGGCTTGGATGAGGCAATTGTTAAGCAGGTGCTCGAGCAGCTGATGATCCATCATGATGCCTTGCGAATGGTTTATCCAATAGAAGAAGGACGCATTATCCAGCGTCATCGAGGAGTAGAGGAAAACAATGTAGCAGTTGACGTGATAGAAGTGAAAGGGGAGCTATCACAGCAAATTGTGCAGGTGGAAAAGCTGGCAAATGAAGCGCAGGCGAGTATTTCTTTAACAGAGGGACCATTAATAAAACCTGCTATTTTCCGAACGGATCAGGGAGATCACTTATTGCTAGCGGTACATCACCTTGTCATTGATGGTGTGTCATGGCGTATTTTCCTTGAAGACTTCATGGCTCTTTATGAACAGTCGAAACGCGGGGAAGCCCTAACACTTCCTGAAAAAACACATTCATTCCAAGAATATGCCCAAAAGCTGACAGAATACGCTGTTTCAGACGATCTGCTAGCGGAAAGGGCCTATTGGAAAAAGGTACTTGCGCATTCAATCACGCCGCTTCAGAAGGATCATGTCACGGAGGATCAAAGAATGCTGCATACGAAGACAATCCGCTTTACTTTGTCTGAAGAGGAAACAGAAAGCCTGCTGACGGATGTACATGAGGCTTATCATACGGACATAAATGATATTTTGCTGACAGCATTAGGATGGTCCATGAAAGAGTGGACAGGTGAAGACAGACACTTGATTCACCTTGAAGGACACGGAAGAGAGGAAATCCTTCCAGCGGTTAATGTGTCACGGACAATCGGCTGGTTTACGAGCATGTATCCCGTGTTACTAGATATGTCGCATACAGACGATCTTCCTTATCAAATCAAATATTTAAAAGAGGAACTCAGGCACATCCCGAACAAGGGAATCGGTTATGGCATTTTAAAATACTTAACGCCTGACAAGATGAAAAGTGATATTGCATTTGATGTCACACCAGAAATCAGCTTCAACTATCTCGGTCAGTTTGATGAACAGATCGGCGGCGGTGAGCTGAATCGATCCGCGTGGCATGCAGGACAATCGCTGAGCCCTGAATCAGAGAAACCTCATGCGTTAGATATTGTTGGATTCGTAGAACAAGGCATGCTCCATATGACGATTTCATACAATCAACTTGAATTCGAAGAGCGTACGATGGAGCAATTCAAGGAACTTCTAGAAAAGAACGTGAAGGCCTTAATCTCACATTGTGTATCACAGGATGAGACTCAGATCACACCTAGTGATGTAGGGGATGACGATCTTACCATGGATGAACTTGAAAAGCTGATGGATATATTTTAAGCAAACGAAGAGGTGAACTATGAGCAAACAGAAGATTCAAAAGGTATATCCTTTAACGCCAATGCAAGAGGGCATGCTGTATCATGCCATGCTAGATCCTAATTCCTCCTCGTATTTCACACAGCTAGAGCTTGGAATAAGAGGAGAATTCGATCTCGATCTTTTTGAAAAAAGTCTCAATGAGCTCATACGCACATATGACATTCTCCGTACAGCCTTTGTATATCAGCAATTACAAAAGCCTCGTCAGGTTGTATTGGCAGAACGTCATTTAGAGGTGCATAGAGAGAATCTATCTCACATGAATCATCAGGAACAGCAAAAGGTACTAGAACAATATAAAAAGCAAGTGAGAAAACAAGGCTTCCACTTAACGAATGATCTGTTATTGAAAGTCGCTGTTTTCCAGCTAAATGAAACAAACTGGCATCTCATTTGGAGCAACCATCACATCATCATGGATGGTTGGTCCATGGGTGTTTTGATGAAAAAGCTGTTTCATTACTATGAATCTTATCGAAACGGCAAAACGCCGGATCGCTCACAAGGTAAACCTTATGCAGACTATATCCAGTGGCTTGGAAAGCAAAATAAACAAGAAGCGGAAGGCTATTGGAAGGAGCGTCTAGCTGGTGCTGTTCAGCATCAAGGACTGCTGCATCAGAAAGAGACGGGCGGACAATACGACCATCAGGAATGGACGTTCACATGGGATGCTGAAATGGTCAATACCATTCAAGAGGTCGCAAGAAATTGCCAAGTGACACCGCCAAATATGTTTCAGGCTGTCTGGGCAGTTCTTTTAGGCACATACCATGCGGCAGATGATGTCACTTTCGGAACAGTCGTATCAGGAAGACCGCCAAGTGTGTCTGGTATAGAACGTATGGCAGGGCTGTTTATTAATACGATACCAGTCAGGGTGACAATAGATCAGGCGTACACCTTCAAACAGCTGTTTCAAAAGGTTCAAAAGCATGCGCTGGAAGCGGAAAACTATGATTTTATGCCACTTTATGACATTCAGCAGCAGACAGCCGCTGGAGGACAGCTCTTCGATCACTTGGTTGGGTTTGAGAACTATCCTTTAGATCAAGAGCTATCTGGTGACACCATGTCTGCGCGTCTAGGTTTTTCGATTGATGTAAAAGACGGATTTGAGCAAACGAATTTCGATCTAAATGTACTTGTATATCCAGGTGAAACATGGACATTGAAAATCAAATACAATGCGAAGGCTTTTGAAGAAAAGGTCATTGAACATATATCGAAACACCTGACCCATCTCATGAAGCAGATCATCCACAACCCGGAAATTCGCCTTCATGAAGTGACATGTATCACAGATGAAGAAAAACAGCAGATTGAAGCTTGGAACAAGACAGGTCGAGATTATCCGAAGCATCTGTCTATTCCTGAGCTTCTTAAAGAACGCATTCAAACGCAGCCAGATCATCTTGCATTAGTCGAAGGAGATCGGTCATTTACCTATAAGGAGCTTGGCCAAGAAATTCATCGCATAGCTGGCAGCTTGGTGGCTGAAAACGGAGTAAAGTCCGAGGATGCCGTTGCTGTGTATATGAACCGATCAGCAGATGCAGTGCTGTCCATATTAGCAGTTCTTCATGCAGGTGCTGCTTACGTACCAATTGATCCATCCCAGCCTGAGGAGAGAATCCGATTTATGCTTGAAGACAGCGGCGTATCGATTTTGCTCTATGCTGACAGTCAGCCGCCAGCTCATGAAGGCATCCAAGCTGTCAATGTGTCAGAGCTGTCTAAGCGTTCACACGTGCCATTGTCAGTCCAGACGTCTCCTGCGCAGTTGGCGTACATCATGTATACGTCAGGATCAACTGGCCAGCCAAAAGGTGTTCAAATTGAGCATCAGCATATTGTGAGATTAGCATGTTCTCAGGAAAAATTGAGTTTGAACGTGTCGGATCGTATGGCGCATACAGGTGCAGTCAGCTTTGATGCGATTACCTTTGAAATTTTCACGACATTGTTAAATGGGGCGACGCTTTATCCTGTTGACCGTGACACGTTATTAGACATCAATCGATTTGAACAATTTATCCAAACTCATCAGATCTCGGTGCTCTTTTTAACGACTGGATTATTTAATCAGCTCGCTCAGCAGCGGCCGCAGATGTTTAAAGGGTTGTCCAAATTGATCACAGGTGGTGATGTGATCAATGTGAAGAGTGCAGAGCTTGTGAAAAAGAGTCATCCATCACTTGTCTTGCTGAATGCATATGGTCCAACAGAAAACACCACCATCTCGACCATTTACGAGGTGAGAGGGGATGAAACGGGCACAATCCCAATTGGTCAGCCGATCAATCATTCGTCCGCTTACATTTTAGATGACAATCAAAGGCTTCAACCAATTGGCGCGCCAGGAGAGCTGTATGTTGGCGGTGATGGCGTCTCAAGGGGATATCTCCATCGCCCAGATTTAACAAAGCAAGCATTTATCGCGGATCCTTTTAGGCCTGAAGGACGTTTGTATCGAACAGGAGATATGGCTAGGTATAACTCTGACGGTCAGATCGAATTCCTAGGCCGGACAGATGATCAAGTGAAAATTCGCGGCTTCCGTATTGAGCTTGGTGAAATTGAAACGGTTCTTCAGCAAGAAATGGGTATAGATGATGCGGTTGTAATCGTCCATGAGTCTTCTTCAGATGAAAAAGAAATAACCGCATACTATACAGGCACGATCACAGAAGAAGAAGTGCGGACTCTATTCAATCGAGCGCTGCCTGCGTATATGGTGCCGCATCATGTCATGAAGCTAGAGGCTTTCCCGCTTACCTCAAACGGAAAGGTCGATCGAAAAGCATTACCAAAGCCAGACGAAGCGCATGGTGAAGACATCAAGATTCTTCAGCCTGAAACCGAGACGGAAAAGGCGCTTGCTCATATTTGGGAGGAGCTGCTGGGGAAAACGGTTGGAATAGACGAGCATTTCTTCATGGCTGGCGGGCATTCACTCAAAGCGATGATGATGTCAGCGAAGATTCAAGAAGTGTTTCAAAAGGAAGTTCCAATTCAACAGATTTTTGAGAAACCAACGATTCGCTCACTTGCGGCATCTATCGATCAGGATGGTGAACAAGAGCAGGTACATCCGATCTTGCCGGCAGCGCAGGCGGAGGACTATCCGGTGTCACCAGCTCAGCGCCGCTTATACATTTTGCAAACACTTGAACCTGAGAGCACGAACTATCATATTCCGATCGTCTTAACGCTTGAAGGTACACTTGATCATCAGCGGCTCAGCTCAGCGTTTGATGAATTGATTCAAACGCATGAAATCTTAAGAACGAGCTTTCATATGAAAGGGGAACACATTGTTCAAAGGGTGCATGAACGAGCTGCATTTCATCTTCCCGTCCATGTTGTAAAGGAAGAAGATGCAGAGGCGTTTCTTTCTGAACGTCAGGCGCCATTTGACTTGACAGCCGCTCCTCTCCTGCGAGCACAGCTGCTTAAAGTCAGTGAGGACCGTCATCTTCTAGTTGTGGAAGCACATCATCTGATTACAGATGGCAGCTCCATGAAGACGTTCATTCAAGATTTGGCAAAGGCTTATGATGGAGAAACGCTTGCAGAAAGACCGATTCATTATAAAGACTATGCTGTTTGGCAGTTAAGTGCAGAAGAAACGGAGAAACAGCGTGAGCATGAAGCGTATTGGCTGAAGCAATTCGAAGGAGATATACCGGTTTTAGATTTACCAACAGACTACCCGCGTCCAGCGGAACGTGATTTTTCAGGAGAACGGGTGATGTTTGGCTGTGATCAAGCGACGACTCAGCGCATTCATGAATTGCTTCAGAAAACGGATACGACCTTGTACATGTTCTTATTATCCGCCTTTCAAGTGCTGCTCGCTTCCTATAGCGGGCAGGAAGATATCATCGTTGGTTCGCCTGTTGCAGGGCGGACACATCCGGATATACAGGATATGCCGGGGATGTTCATCAATACCATTGCGATGCGCGGGAAACCTGAACAAACCAAGTCGTTTTTACAGCTGCTTGAAGAAATAAAAGAAACGAGTGTAGCTGCTTTTGCACATCAAAGCTATCCGCTCGAAGAGTTAATTGCGCGTCTTCCGCTTGATCGCGATACAACCCGGAGCCCGCTCTTTAGTGTTTCGTTTAATATGCAGAACATGGAGATTCCGGCTTTAAAGCTCGGCGATCTGAACATTTCGCCTTATGCTATTCAACATCGCTCGGTCAAATTTGATCTGTCTCTAGAAGCATTTGAACGCGAGGGAGAATTAAAGCTAAGTCTTGACTATGCAACGGCGTTATTTAAAGAGGAGACCATCCGCCGTTTTGGAACACATCTTCTGACGATTATTCGTGAGGCGGTTTTACATCCAGATGAACAGATCGGCTTGTTCAATCTATTGGATCAACAAGAGCAAATGGAGCGTTTGGAGAAAAGAGACGATGGACAAACGAGTCAGCATGAGCCATTCCATGTGCAATTTTCTCGTCAAGCAAAGGAAACACCTGATGCCATGGCGGTCATGGATGATCAAAGGAAGCTCACCTACCGTGAACTTGAGGACATGTCGAATGCACTGAGCGGTGAACTGAAGGCTCAAGGCGTAGAGAAAGAAAGCACTGTGGCGCTCATCCTTGATCGCTCTGTCTATGTCATCGTATCGATGCTCGGTGTGATGAAAGCAGGCGGTGCATTTGTGCCAATTGATCCGGCTTTTCCTGCGGAACGTATCCGCTACACATTAGAAGATTCAGGGGCACAAGTCATCGTGACAAATGAGTCTCTGCTCGATTCCGATCAGTATCACAAATCAATTCAGGTGGTACATGTTGAAAAAGCAGTGCGTCAAAACCATTCGCTAGACCTGCCGGAAGTATCGGTTGATCAGCTGGCTTATGTGATTTATACGTCGGGTACAACAGGGAAGCCGAAGGGCGTACAGCTCACGCATCGTAATCTATCTCATTACGTCAACTGGCTGACCAATGAGGTGACAATGCAAGAATGTGATCGAACCGCACTGCTGTCTTCTTATGCATACGACCTTGGTTACACAAGCATTTTCCCTGTCTTAAAAGCAGGGGGTGCACTCTATGTTCCTCGTGAAGACGTGTATACAGACCCTGTGTGTCTCATGCGTTTTATTGATGAACAAGAGCTGACTTATATCAAAATGACACCATCCTTATTTCATATGATGGCAGACTCTCCGCAGTATGCATTTGATGCTTTGCGCCTTGTTGTACTTGGAGGAGAACCCATTGTTCCTAAGGATGTTGAGACATTTATGAAGCACCATCCTTGCGTGGCAGTGATGAACCATTACGGTCCGACGGAAACAACCATTGGTACAGTCACCAAGCTGATCACACCGCATGAGCTGGATGCTTTGAAGGAGCGTTCTTTAATCGGAAAGCCAATTGCTCACACAAGCGCGCTTGTATGCAATCGTGAGCATCGCCTTGTCCCATATGGCGCACCGGGTGAGCTCTATATATCAGGCGAAGGCGTGTCGAGAGGATATTTGAACCAGTCTGAATTAACAGCAGAGCGTTTTCTTGAAAATCCATTTTTCCCTCAAGAGCGGATGTATCGAACAGGGGATTTGGTCAGACAGCATGCAAATGGAGACATTGAGTTTCTTGGAAGAGTAGATGACCAAGTGAAAATTCGCGGCTATCGAATTGAGAAACAAGAAATTGAGCATGCCGCACGGGCACTTTCATTCATTCAAGAAGTGTATGTCAAAGTGATTCACATGACCCGTTTACCAGAGCTAGCGTTATATTATACAGCGCCTGAACCTATTGGAACACTGGTGTTTAGAGAAAAGCTTTCAGAGACACTGCCTGATTATATGATTCCAACCTATTTTGTCAAAGTGGATCATATTCCGCTTACACAAAACGGCAAGGTGGATGCGAAGTCTCTGCCGCTTCCTCATGAGGCACATATGAGCCGCACAGTTCACGCAGCAGCAGAAACAGCGCTTGAGCAGGCGCTTTGTGATATTTGGTCAGATGTTCTTGGAATTGAGCAAATCAGTGTTCATGACCATTTCTTTGAATTAGGGGGGCACTCTCTCAAAGGCATGGTGCTCATATCAAAGATGCAAGCTAAGCTGAACAAACATGTGCCACTCAAAGTCCTTTTTGAAAAGCCAACCATACGGGCGATGGCGGCATATTTGGAAGAAGCTGATTCTGCGGCGGTCACAGCCATTCAGCCAGCGAAAAAGCAAGACTTCTATCCTGTCTCGTCTGCACAAAAGCGGATGTACGTGTTACAGCAGCTACATCCAGAAGCAGTCACCTACCATATGCCAGCAGTGTTAATGATGGAAGGAAACCTTGACCTGAAGCAGCTAGAAGAAGCACTTCAAGCATTAATTGACAGACATGAATCATTGCGGACAGCCTTTGTTGAAATTGACGGTGTCCCAGTTCAAAAAGTATATCGACGTGTGCCGTTTACGTTAGAGGTTGTTGAAGTAGAGAGCGGTCAGGAACAATCTGCCATAGAAGCATTCATCACACCATTCTCATTACACCATGCACCATTGATGATGGCGAAGGTGGCAAAGCTTTCTGATGAGAGATATATGTTCATGATGGATATGCACCATATTATTGCAGATGGTGTCACACGTGGTCTGCTCATTCAAGAATTGGCCGAGCTGTATGAGAAAAAGGCATTACCGCCAGTTCAGCTTCACTACAAGGATTATGCGGTGTGGCAACAGGAAGAAAAGCAGCAAGCATTGCTTGAAAAACAGAGGCAGTATTGGCTGGAGCAATATGCACAGCCGCCAGAGGATTTGGTGCTTCCGCTTGATTTTCCGCGCCCTAGTGTTCAGTCATTTGAAGGAGATCGAGTCGATAGATGGCTGTCTGCTGAAAAGACGCAGCACATCAAAGCGCTTATGGCTGAAAAAGGTGTGAGCCTGAACATGGTCATGCAAACGGCCTTTACTCTTTTCCTTCATCAATTAACTGGGCAGACAGACATCGTCATAGGTGCTGTGACGGCTGGACGTACGCATGCGTCACTCGAACGGATTCCAGGCATGTTTGTGAATACACTAGCTCTTCGGCATGAAGTTCAGCTAGAAGAAACCGCCGAGCACCTGCTTGAAAAAATCAAAGATCACAACCTATTAGCCTATGAACATCAAGCGTTCCCGTTTGAGGAATTGGTTGCGCAGTTAGATCTTCCGCAAGACACGAGCCGTAATCCGTTGTTTAGTGTCATGTTGACAACAGATGATCGTGACCTGACGTTACCGAATTTAAATGGGCTAAAGCTTTCGCAAAAGCAGCAAGAAACGGTTCATGCAAAATTTGATTTAACGCTCGGTGTCTTTGAGGAACAAAATCAAGTGGGTCTTCGCTTTGAGTATGCAGCGGCACTGTTTAAAAAGAGTACCATTCAGCGCTGGAGTCGATACTTTGAACAAATCATAGACGAACTGATGGCGAAGCTGAATCAGCCAATCTCAACACTATCAATCTTAACGAAAGAAGAAAAGCAAGACCTACTGAATGAATGGTCAGGGCCAGTCCTAGACGTCCCGT
>NZ_AMSH01000086.1 GCF_000300535.1 Bacillus xiamenensis | reverse complement strand
TATTACATGCTCGGAGCTAATTTGACATTCGTGAGCACCGGCACGCAGGACTGACACCGAGTGCGAGGGTTTGTCTACACGCTGAGATAGACGTGTAGACATCTATCTTTTTCATATGACATCGTGTATCATAACGACAACGAAAGGGGTTTTGTCAAATGGGAAAAAGCAAAGCAAAGAAAAAGCGAGAACATATTCAAAGGCAGCGCAGCCGAAATCCAGAACGGTCGAGAGGGAACATGGCGCATTTTAGCACTCACGAAAGAAAGACAAAAACAAAACAAGAAGCTTTGCAGCACATGATGAAAAAACATAAAGACAGGAATGCTTATGATCACTATGAACAGGATCATAAGCATTTTTATTTTGCTTTTTTGTGACAAGTAGATCAAATAAATGGAAAATTTTTAAAAAATAGGACAAATGGTCGTTTCTTTTTGTCTAAAAATGTAGTTAAATGGCAAAAAGCAATGAAAGGGAGAGTGAGTATCGTGAACGTCAAGTCATTGGGAGCAGGATTTTGTATGGCAAGTATGCTGCTGGCATCCATCACGTTCGGCGCATCAGAGATATCTGCAGAGGAGCAAGCAAAAAAAGAGTATATCATCGGCTTTTCTTCTTCCGTTCAAGACAAAACACAAAAACAGCTTGTAGAAAAAGCTGGCGGCCATGTGAAAGAATCAATAGAACAAATAGATATAATGAAAGTTTCATTGAATAAAGCATCAAAAGAAAAACTGAACCAAGCAAAAGAAGTGACCTTTATTGAGGAAGACCAAAAAGCAAAAACTAGCGGTCAAACCGTCCCATATGGCATCAAAAGCATCCAAGCACAAAAGGTACATAAACGAGGATATGCCGGTCAGAATGTGAAAGTAGCTGTTCTTGACAGTGGAATTGACGGCGAGCATGAAGATTTACACGTAAGCGGCGGTGTCAGCTTTGTTCCAACAGAGTCCGATCCGCTTGTCGATCCCCATGAACACGGAACCCATGTGGCAGGCACGATTGCAGCGCTAGATAATAAAATAGGTGTCGTTGGTGTTGCGCCAAAAGCTTCTATCTATGCTGTTAAAGTGGCAGATGAAAATGGTGACGGCTACTATAGCTGGATCATAAAAGGCATCGAATGGGCCATTGAAAATGACATAGATGTCATCAATATTAGTATGGGGGGAGCAAGTGAATCTGAAGCGCTGAAAGAGGCTGTAGATCGAGCGTATGACAAAGGGATTCTCATTGTGGCTTCCGCAGGGAATGCTGGAAGCTATGGCTCACTCAATACAATAGACTACCCGGCCAAATATGACTCCGTGATAGCTGTCGCATCTGTGGATCAAGGAAGGAAAAGAGCCTTTGATTCCTCTGTTGGTGAAGAGGTGGAAGTATCAGCACCAGGCGTTTCAACGTTAAGCACTCTTCCTCATAACGAATATGGCTATAAGAGCGGAACGTCCATGGCATCACCTCATGTTGCGGGAGCTGCAGCTGTCATTCTATCAAAACATCCGAATCTGACAAATGAAGAAGTGCGTGAAAGGCTTTCAAAAACGGCAATAAAGCTTGGAGACCCATTTTATTATGGAGCCGGGCTTGTGAACGTACAAAAAGCCGCACGATAAAGGAAACGAGAAAGCAGTGTGCAGGCTGCTTTCTCGTTTTTCTTTCAATAAAACTGTCATGTTTCGTATTCGCTCTCATAGAATCTAGTAACCTTTACTATTTGGGAGGAAGACGCATGCGGAAAAAGTCTTGGAAGGAACATCTTCTTCAGCACGTGAAAGATCATCTATCGATTTATTTGTTTGTTTCTGTGCTCTTTTTAATGGGTGTCATCTTTGGGGCCATCATCGTCAATAGTATGACAATGAGTCAGAAAGAGGATTTATTCTATTATTTACATCAATTTTTTGGACAGCTGACGAATGAGAAAGCAGCAGAATCAAAGGAAATGTTTGTGCAAAGCTTTCTGCATCATATGAAATATTTAGGTCTCATGTGGATACTCGGAATTTCCATTATTGGCCTGCCGCTCATCTTTCTCATGATCTTTTTAAAAGGGATTGTTGTTGGGTTTACTGTCGGTTTTCTAGTCAATCAAATGGGGCTTAGTGGATTTTTTCTTTCTTTTATATCGGTGCTTCCGCAAAATATCTTGCTCATTCCAGCATATTTAGTCATTGGGACTTGTGCGATTGCGTTCTCCATTCGGTTAATTGGACAGCTTTTCATGAAAAAAACCATCAGCCAAGCGCCAGTCCAGTGGTTTGGCCGGTATGCGTCTGTTCTGCTGATGATTTTAGCGCTTGCGGCCCTTTCGTCCTTTTTTGAATCATACTTATCATTCATGCTGATGAAAAAGCTGGCAGGTGTTCTTTTTTAAATTTTTTATAATTATTATTAAATAATAATCAATTTATTTATCAATTTAAAATGATTATAGTTGGCTCTCTGCACATCATTTGATATAATGATCAAGTAATGTGGCGTAGGAGGGAAAGTCAATGGAAAATCGGATTGATCGAATTAAGAAACAGCTTCATTCTTCCAGCTATAAGCTCACGCCACAGCGTGAAGCAACAGTAAGAGTACTGCTTGAGAATGAAGAAGACCATTTAAGTGCAGAAGATGTATACCTCCTCGTAAAAGAGAAGTCTCCTGAAATTGGTCTTGCTACTGTTTATCGGACGTTAGAATTGCTGACTGAACTGAAAGTTGTTGATAAAATTAACTTTGGAGACGGCGTTTCGCGATATGATCTTCGCAAAGAAGGAGCCGCTCACTTCCATCACCATCTTGTCTGCATGGAATGCGGGACAGTCGATGAGATAGAAGATGATTTATTAGAAGATGTTGAAGAGATTATTGAACGCGACTGGAAATTTAAAATTAAGGATCATAGATTGACATTCCATGGTATTTGCCACCGGTGTCATGATGATGAATCCGGCAAATAATCCGAATTGGAACCTTTTCATTCAAGATGAAAAGGTTTTTTGCATTTTCGCTGTATATTCCTTGTCCCACCTGGCATATGCTGAAGTAATGAAAAGATGAGAAAGGACATGAAGATCATGCGAAAATGGCTCAAAACAACAGGTGAAGTGATGAAAGTATTTATCTTGTTCACTGGTTTTACCGTCCTGTTCTATTATGCTATGATATGGATAAATTCAGAATATGAAAGCTATCATCGTTATGATAAACCAGAGGGTGCAGCGATTAAAGTGATGGAAATGGATCAGCCGAAACAAAACACCTGGCAGGATCGATTGATTTATTTTTATCAAAACGGGGAGTAGAAACCATTGAAGGATCAATTATCCGACTTTATTCATTTTATGACAGTAGAGAGAGGACTCTCTGAAAATACCATTGTCTCTTATAAAAGAGATTTACAGAACTATTTGTCCTTTTTAATGACACATGAGCAGTTGACAGATATCAAAGATGTCACGCGCCTTCATATCATTCATTATTTAAAGAAGCTAAAAGACGAAGGGAAATCGAGTAAAACGTCTGTGCGGCATCTATCATCCATTCGCTCCTTTCATCAATTTCTGCTCAGGGAAAAAGTGACAACAGATGACCCGTCATGGAACATCGAATCGCAAAAAACAGAGCGGAAATTACCGAAAGTTCTATCACTAGGTGAGGTCGAAAAGCTGCTCGATACACCAAAGCAGCACACACCATTTGACTACCGTGACAAAGCCATGCTTGAGCTTTTATATGCAACCGGTATTCGTGTGAGTGAAATGCTGGATCTGACCCTTGCAGATGTTCATCTGACAATGGGCTTTATCCGCTGTTTTGGAAAAGGGCGAAAAGAGCGCATCGTGCCTATTGGTGAAGCCGCTGCAAGTGCGATTGAAGTATATATTGAAAAAGGAAGACACAAGCTTTTAAAAAAACAGCCGGCTGATGCCTTGTTCCTCAATCACCATGGGAAAAAGATGTCACGACAAGGCTTTTGGAAAAATTTAAAAAAACGAGCCATCGAAGCTGGTATTCAAAAAGAATTGACGCCGCATACGCTCAGGCATTCATTTGCAACACATCTACTTGAAAACGGTGCGGATCTTAGAGCCGTTCAGGAGATGCTCGGTCATGCCGATATTTCTACTACACAAATTTACACACATGTCACGAAAACAAGATTAAAAGACGTGTATCACAAATTCCATCCAAGGGCATAAGTAAAGCATGACACGGAGAACGTGTATCATGCTTTTTTTTGTTTGGACCGTTTAAGGTTGTCAATTGACTTGAAAACGGTTTATACTTGAGATGTCTGACCTCTCTAAATATGAAAGGTCAAAGGATAAGAATATTGAAGGAGGCGCTTTTTCATGCCTGATTATCAGTATAAACGCATTTTCCTCATTGTGATGGATTCAGTAGGAATTGGGGAAGCACCAGATGCTGCTGATTTTAATGATGTAGGTGCAGATACACTTGGACATATTGCAGAAAAAATGAACGGGCTTCATATGCCGAACATGGCGAAGCTTGGGCTGGGTCATATTAAAGAAATTAAAGGAATTCCAGCGGATGAAAAACCGCTTGCGTATTATGGGAAGATGCAAGAAGCATCAAACGGTAAAGACACAATGACAGGTCATTGGGAAATCATGGGTCTGTACATAGACACACCATTTAAAGTCTTTCCAGACGGATTTCCAGATGAACTATTAAATGAACTAAAAGAAAAAACCGGACGCGGCATCATTGGAAATAAACCGGCGTCTGGTACAGAAATCCTTGATGAGCTTGGCGAAGAGCATATGAAAACAGGCGATTTAATCGTTTATACTTCAGCGGATTCGGTGCTGCAAATTGCTGCACACGAAGAAGTTGTACCATTAGACGAACTTTACCGCATTTGCGAAATCGCACGTGAACTCACATTAGATGAAAAGTATATGGTAGGGCGCATTATCGCTCGTCCGTTTGTCGGGGAGCCGGGGGCATTTGTCAGAACACCAAACCGTCATGACTATGCGTTAAAACCATTTGACCGTACAGTGATGAATGAACTGAAAGATGATGGACTGGATGTCATTGCAATCGGAAAAATCTCTGATATTTATGATGGCGAAGGAATCACCTCTTCACTCAGAACAAAATCCAACATGGATGGAATGGACAAGCTAGTTGAGACGCTGAAAACAGACTTTACAGGACTTAGCTTCTTAAATCTTGTCGATTTTGACGCGCTTTATGGACACAGAAGAGATCCAGAAGGCTACGGTAAAGCACTAGAGGAATTTGACGCACGTCTTCCTGAAGTATTTGATCTATTAAAAGAGGATGATCTGCTTGTGATCACAGCAGATCATGGAAATGACCCGGTTCATCACGGAACAGATCATACAAGAGAATATGTTCCGCTTATTGCTTACAGCAAAAAGCATCAGGAAGCGAATGAACTCCCAACAGCAAAAACCTTTGCTGATCTAGGGGCAACGGTAGCAGATAATTTCAAATCAACGCTGCCAAAATACGGAACAAGCTTTTTATCTAAACTCAAATAGGGGGAAATCTCGTGGGAACACAGTTTTCAGAAGCGGCGGCATACATTAAACAAGCATCGACATATGTACCAACAGTTGGATTGATTTTAGGGTCAGGTCTTGGCATTTTAGCAGATGAAATTGAACATCCGATCAAATTAAAATATGAAGATATTCCTGGATTCCCTGTTTCAACAGTAGAGGGGCATGCTGGTCAGCTCGTGATTGGAACGCTGAAAGGCACGGTCGTTTGTGCCATGCAAGGGCGTTTTCATTTCTATGAAGGATATGATATGAAACAAGTGACGTTTCCTGTCCGTGTGATGAAAGAAATCGGCATTGAGACATGTATTGTTACAAATGCAGCAGGCGGCGTGAATACGTCCTTCCATCCTGGTGATCTCATGCTGATTACAGATCATATCAATATGATGGGAACCAATCCGTTAATTGGACCAAACGACAGTCAAGGGGTTCGTTTCCCTGATATGTCTGCACCGTATGATCAGGAATTGCTGGCACTTGCAGAGAAAACCGCTCAAAACCTAGGGATATCTGTGCAGCAAGGCGTTTATGCAGGAATGACAGGCCCATCCTATGAAACGCCGGCTGAAGTACGTTTCCTCAGAACGCTTGGTGCTGATGCGGTCGGTATGTCGACTGTGCCAGAAGTCATCGTGGCTCGTCATGCAGGAATAAAAGTACTTGGTATTTCATGCATTTCCAATGCGGCCTCAGGTATTTTAGATCAGCCGCTTTCTCATGATGAAGTCATCGAAGTGACGGAAAAAGTGAAAGCCAGTTTCCTTGATTTAGTGAAAGATGTTGTCAAACAACTCTCATAGAACGTGTCCTAAAGCCTTCTGTTCATTAAGCAGAAGGCTTTTTTTTATGGCAATCAAACGATCTCTGAATAAAACAGCCTTTATGAGGAAAAAATAAAAAGGATTACGATAATGGAGGTCTGCCACTTGAAACGTCATATATGTGCATTGTTTATTTTAATGATCCTTATCTCAATGGTGTCGCCATCAGCGACAGCAAAAGAAAAAATCGAAAAGCCAGGAGAAAAACAAACATCAGAATTGGCGCATGAAGCCAAATCAGCCATTTTAATTGAACGTGACACGGGAAAGGTGCTTTACAACAAAAACAGTGATGAAAAGCTTGCGCCAGCAAGTATGACCAAAATCATGACGATGCTTCTCATCATGGAAGCAATTGACCAAGGAAAGATCAAAATGACGGACAAGGTCAGAACAAGCGACTATGCAGCATCAATGGGAGGCTCACAAATTTTCCTTGAACCTGGAGAAGAAATGACCGTGAAAGAAATGCTGAAAGGCATTGCGATTGCTTCAGGAAACGACGCTTCAGTTGCCATGGCAGAGCATATTGCTGGATCTGAAGAACAATTTGTTGAGCAAATGAACAAAAAGGCAAAAGAACTTGGCCTCAAATCAACCGTCTTTCAAAACCCAACAGGACTTCCTGAAAAAGATCATTACAGCACAGCTCATGATATGGCAAAAATGGCGAAAGAGCTGTTAAAATATGAACAAATCACCAAATTTACAGGTGTATATGAAGACTACCTCCGGCAAAACACGGATAAAAAATTCTGGCTTGTAAACACAAACCGTCTCATTAAATTTTATCCAGGCGTCGATGGGATGAAAACAGGATTTACTGCCGAGGCGAAATATTGTTTAACCGCATCCGCTAAAAAAGGCAACATGCGCGTCATTGCTGTTGTATTCGGTGCAAGTACACCGAAAGACAGAAACGCTCAAGTCGTCAAAATGCTGGATTATGCATTTAGTCAATATACCACCCATCCTCTGTACAAACGAGGACAAGACGTGGCAGAGATCAAAGTGAGCAAAGGGAAAAAGAAAAACATCCAGCTTGTCACATCTGAACCGATTTCTCTTTTAACGAAAAAAGGCGAAAATGTCGATCAGATCAAAAAAGAAATTAAACTATCTCAAGATGTCACGGCCCCATTTTCAAAAGGAACGAAGCTTGGCACCATCGTCTTGAAAAAAGATGGGAAAGTGCTTCATGAAAGCCCTGTCGAGGCAAAAGAAGACATGGAAAGAGCCGGTGTTTGGACTTTCTTTAAACGGGCAATGGCCGAATTTGTCAAATGGAAATAAGAGGCGAAAGACTGCTGCAAGTGGCAGTCTTTTTTTGCTATGAGCGAATAGAAAAGAACATCTAAATGTGACGAATGATCACTAGTTTTGTCACGGTGAAGGATTTACTTCATAGAAAAGAGAAACATTCTTTATCCGAAAATAGAGCAAGGAGGAAGAAAAAGATGAGCCTTGGTATTGATTTTCAAGTCAAAGAGAGCGTACTTTGCATTCGGTTGACAGGAGAGCTCGATCATCACTCTGCAGAAACGTTGAGACAAAAGGTGACGAATTATTTGGAAACAGAGGACATTCGCCACATCGTGCTGAATTTAGCTGATTTATCATTTATGGACAGTTCTGGCCTTGGGGTTATTTTAGGAAGATATAAGCAGATTAAGCAGCTTGGTGGCGAAATGGTCGTCTGCGCGATCTCGCCAGCGGTGAACCGTTTATTTGATATGTCTGGCTTGTTTAAAATCATCCGTATGGAGCCTTCAGAGCAAACAGCGCTGCAAACATTGGGGGTGGCATCATGACAAATGAAATGAATCTGACCTTCTCTGCTTTGAGTCAAAATGAATCCTTCGCAAGGGTAACAGTAGCGGCGTTCATCGCCCAGCTTGATCCGACATTAGATGAATTAACCGAGATCAAAACGGTCGTATCAGAGGCAGTAACAAACTCCATTATTCACGGATATGACGGAAACCCAGATGGAAAGGTGCATATTAGTGTCACGCTGGATGATCATGTGGTGTATTTGACGATACGCGACGAAGGTATGGGAATTACAGATCTTGAGGAAGCAAGACAGCCTCTTTTCACAACAAAGCCAGACTTAGAACGATCCGGGATGGGATTTACCATTATGGAGAATTTTATGGACGATGTCATGGTAGACTCATCTCCAGAAATGGGCACAACGATCCGTTTAACAAAGCATCTATCAAAAAGCAAAGCGCTTTGTAATTAAGGAGCTGCTCATATGGATGTGGAGGTAAAAAAGCAAGCAAAAAAAGCACAGCTGTCAAATAATGAAGTGAAACAGCTCATAAAAAAAAGCCAAGACGGAGATCAGCAAGCAAGAGACCTCCTCGTAGAAAAAAACATGCGTCTTGTTTGGTCCGTCGTTCAGCGCTTTTTAAATAGAGGATATGAACCAGATGATCTATTTCAGATAGGCTGTATCGGCCTGTTAAAATCTGTTGATAAATTTGATTTATCCTATGATGTGAAATTTTCGACCTATGCTGTTCCCATGATCATCGGTGAAATCCAGCGCTTCATTCGTGATGATGGAACGGTCAAAGTCAGCAGGTCCTTAAAGGAACTTGGAAATAAAATCAGGCGGGCAAGAGACGAATTGTCTAAATCTCATGGGAGAATGCCGACTGTACAGGAAATCGCTGATTATCTCGACATCACACCAGAGGATGTCATCCTCGCTCAAGAAGCGGTTCGCTCCCCGTCATCTATACATGAAACCGTGTATGAAAATGACGGTGATCCGATTACACTGCTCGATCAAATTGCCGATCATTCAGAAGAAAGATGGTTTGATAAAATTGCGCTAAAAGAGGCAATCAAGGAATTAGAAGAGCGAGAGAAACTGATTGTGTACTTAAGGTATTATAAAGACCAAACGCAATCTGAGGTAGCAGAGAGGCTTGGTATTTCACAAGTACAAGTCTCAAGGCTTGAAAAGAAAATTTTAAAACAAATCCAAGTGCAAATGGATCAAAAAGACAGCTAGCCTATTGGTACTGACCCCATCAGATGAGACAAATAA
>NZ_AMSH01000085.1 GCF_000300535.1 Bacillus xiamenensis | reverse complement strand
ACTAAAATCAAGATCATTTTAGCCCTTTGTCAACAATCTGAACAGACTCAATCATGAGTCTGTTTTTTAATGAAAATAGACATTGTATTTCCCATTTCTGTATGCTATTATTCAATTCGTAATCATTTCGATTAATAATCGTAATGATTACGATAAAAGAATGTGGGGGAAGTACATATGAGGATTCGACGTGTTTACATAAAGCAAAAAGATGAGAAAGCCCATTCCTATGTGACATATACCTTGATGCTGTTTTCAGTCATGGCTTGCTTTCTATTGGCATCCTGCTCTGAAAATAAGACATCTTCCAGTTTACATGGAAGAGAAGATAATGAGCTGGTGTATGCAAGTACAAAAGATATCAGGGACATCAATCCCCATTTATATGGCGGGGAGATGGCCGCTCAACATATGGTGTTTGAATCACTTGTCGTGAATACTGAAAAAGGAATTCAGCCTGCCCTAGCCCAAAGCTGGGATATTTCAAAAGATGGAAAGACCTACACGTTTCACCTTCGAAAAAACGTGACTTTTTCAGATGGTGCGCCATTTAATGCGCAGGCAGTGAAGATGAATATTGATGCTGTCGTCGAAAATATTGAAAAGAACGCCTGGCTCAATCTTGTTTCAGAAATTCAATCGACAAAGGCAGTAAATGAACACACATTTGTTCTCAAATTGAAACAGCCCTATTATCCGACATTAGAGGAGCTTGGCTTAACACGTCCCTTCCGTTTTATTTCTCCTAACAGCTTCGTGGATGGCACGACAGCAAAGGGAGTTAAAGGTTATGCAGGCACTGGTCCTTATGTGTTGAAGGAACATAAAAAAAATCAATATGCCATCTTTGAAACGAATCATCGTTATTGGGGAAAGAAGCCAAAGATTTCAACAGTGAAGTGGAAAGTGATGCCGGATCATCAAACGATTTTACTCGCACTGCAAAAAGGAGAGATTGATCTCTTGTTTGGCGCAGATGGTGACATGATCGACGGAGACTCATTTCAGGTATTAAAGGAAGGGGGGCAATACGGTGTGACCGTGAGTCCTCCAGTTGGTTCTAGGTCTATCGTAATCAATTCAAATCAGCCCATCACAAAAGATCCGAAAGTGAGAGAAGCGTTTCAATACGCCGTCCAAAAAGACATGATCACAAAAGGTATTCTAAATGGAACGGAACAGGTGGCGCACACACTGCTTGCCCCGTCAGTTCCTTACGCAGATATTCCGTTGAAAAAGAAAACCTATCAAAAAAAGAAAGCAGAAAAAATACTGGATGAAGCAGGCTGGAAGCTGAAAGAAGACGGCTATCGCTATCGAAATGGCACACCACTGAGCGTGACTATTTATTATAATTCCGATAATGCAGGCGAAAGAACGATAAGTGAATCGATTCAACAAGATTTCAAACAGGTTGGGGTCAAGCTTAATATTAGAGGAGAAGAAAAACAGGCATTTTTGGATCGCCAAAAAACAGGGAAATTTGATCTAATGTACTCTCTATCGTGGGGTCTTCCTTATGATCCACAAACCTACATTTCTTCATTCCGTGTGGCATCCCATGCCGATTATCAAGCCCAATTAGGATTGAAAAAGAAAAAGTGGCTGGATCAGACGATTACGAAAGTATTGGTGGAGCCAGATGAGCAAAAACGGAAACAAATGTACCGAGACATCTTCACGTATATTCATGATGAAAATGTCTACATTCCAATCTCTTATTCTGTGACAAAGGCCGTTTATAATAAACGTCTTAAAGGTGTAGGTTTTCATGTTTCACAGTATGAAATTCCCTTTGACCGGATGTATTTTTCGTCATAAAGCGGAGGCATAGACATGACACGCTATCTGTTAAAACGAATATTGCTGCTGTTTCCACTTATTATCTTCATCACCTTCTTTGCCTTTGTGCTACTGACGATACGGGCAAGTGATCCAGCTGAAGTCGCTTTGCGGGTGAATCAAGTCACCCCGACAGAAGAGATGATTGAATCGATGCGCCAGGAGCTAGGCTTAGATCAACCATTCTTCATACGGTATGCCACATGGCTTAAAGATGGATTAACAGGTGATTTTGGCAGCAGCTATGTCACACAAGAGCCAGTGTTTGATCTGATCATGGAGGCGCTACCTGCAACATTAAAGCTTGCAGGAGTAGCCCTCTTTCTCATCATTGTGTCGAGTTTGTTACTCGGAATGATTTGTGCATATGCTGCTCATACGTGGGTGGATCGACTCCTTAGAGCCTTTGTATTTATCGCATCTTCAATGCCTAGTTTTTGGCTAGGCATTTTGTTTATCTGGCTTTTTTCTGTCAAATTCAACTGGGTCAATACGAGTGGAATGGAAGGAATCAAATCCATTTTTCTACCTGCTATTACTCTATCACTTGGCTACATATCAACCTATGTCAGACTGATTCGAAATCAAATTCTAAAGTTTCAGCAAGAGCCCTTTGTGTTTTATGCAAGAGCTCGCGGTTTAAAGGAACGAACCATCCAATTGAAAGTTTTGAGGCATGCCCTTCAGCTCGCGGTTACAGCACTTGGGATGTCGATACCAAAACTCATTGCAGGAACCGTCATTATAGAAAACCTGTTTGCTTGGCCCGGGGTTGGTCGATTGTGTGTGGAAGCTATTTTTCAAGCTGATTTCCCGATTATTCAAGCCTATTTATTTGTGATGGGGTTCTTGTTTGTTGTTTGCAATCTCATGGCTGATATCATGCAAATGATCATGAACCCGCAACTGAAAAAGGAGGTATAAGACATCATGAGAGGGTGGGATCAGTTAAGAAAAGATCGAATGGCTGTGCTGTCTATCTGGATCTTAGCACTTGTCGCATTAGCTGGGCTGTTTGCACCGATGCTCGCTCCACATGACCCTGCTGACACGAATGTTTTAGACAAATATGCTAAGTCAAGCCTCACATACCCGCTCGGTACGGATCACTTGGGGAGGTGTGTGCTATCGCGTCTGCTATTTGGGATTCGGACAACAATGCTTGCGGCTGTTTTCACAATGTGTATCACAATGCTCATTGGAACTATACTTGGACTCATGGCTGGCCTTTTTAGAGGAAAGGTGGATGGCGTTTTAATGAGACTATGTGATGCCATCCTGTCATTTCCTGCTGAGGTGATGATTTTGGCCGTTGTGGGGATCATGGGACCAGGGCTTGTCAATATTATTTTGGCCAATGTCCTTGCGAAATGGGCGTGGTATACGAGGATGATCCGGTCGTCAGTCCTTCAATATACAAATGAACCATCGGTCCAGTTTGTAAAAGTATCCGGAGGTTCATCCTTTTACATTCTTCGAAAACATTTATTGCCTCGCATTTCAGGAGAAATCGCTGTCTTTGCTACACTCGATGCCGGGTGGGTCATTTTAAATATTTCCGCCCTGTCCTTCCTTGGATTGGGTGTGAGTGCACCTACACCGGAGTGGGGCATGATGCTGAATGAGGCGAAGAATGTGATGGTCACACACCCGGGTCATATGCTGGCACCTGGAATGGCGATTTTATTTGTGGTCATGGCCTTGAATTTTTTAGGAGACAGCCTTCAGCAGACCATGAACCCAGCCATGCATCCTATCAGCAAAAAAGGGGGGAGACGATTTGCCTTTTATCGACGTAAAAAGACTGTTCGTACATGATCCAGTACAGCAAAGCCATTTGGTAGCGAATATCACGTTTTCCTTACATCGACAACGCTGTTTAGCCGTAATCGGTGAAAGTGGAAGCGGAAAATCAACCATTGCAAAAACGTTAATTGGCCTGATCTCTCCTTCGCTAAAGGTGGATGGAGAGATCATCTTTGACGGTGAGAAATTGACAACTCAGACGGTAAAGGGATGGAGAGGGAAACGAATAGGCTTCATCTCACAAGATGCCATGAATGCATTTAACCCGATAGAAACGATTGGACATCAAATGATTGAAACGTTTCATCAGCATTTGGGTTTGCGTGGGAAAGAAGGGGAATTACATGCCATCGCTGGACTGGAAAGTGTCCATTTAAAAAATCCATATCAATTGATGAAAACATATCCTTATGAACTGTCTGGTGGTATGCTTCAGCGTGTCATGATTGCCATTACGATGATGCTTTCTCCTGATGTGATCATTGCCGATGAGCCAACTGCGTCGCTTGATGCATACAATCGGCGTGAAGTCATCATGCAATTACAGCGGATGAAAGAAGAAACAGGTGCCGCCTTGATCGTCATTTCGCATGATTTAGGCGTCGTTCAGGCGATCGCAGACGAGTTGCTAGTGATGCATCAAGGAGTGATGCTTGAGCATGGCTCAGCTGCGAAGATATTCACATCACCGCAACATCCCCAAACAAAGCATTTACTAGAGACGAGACTCCGTTTATCTAAGCCCCTTGAAGCATTGAGGCAGCAAAACAGAATGGAGGCAGCCCCATGTTAATCACAGTTCATCAATTACAAAAAAATGGGGAGACGAAGGGTTTTTTTTCTCATCAGAAGAAAGCAAAAGCACGAATCTCAAACGTCTCATTTCAAATTGAAAAAGGACAATGTGTTGGGGTAGTGGGAGAGAGCGGTAGTGGCAAAAGTACTTTAGCACGTATCCTGCTCGGTTTAGAAAAGAAAGATGGCGGCGAGATACAGGTTGACGGAAGGCAGGCACATACATGGCGGAAGGTGAACCGAGGAAAAATGAGTGTGGTATTTCAAGATTATCTATCTTCTGTTCATCCAGCTTTTACGGTGAAAGAGATCATTGCTGAACCTATGCGATTGTTACAGCAGGGAAAGAATGTGGATCAGAAGGTATTATCGCTGCTTGAACAAGTCAGACTGCCTTCGTCATTGCTGAATCAATATGCTCATCAGTTAAGCGGCGGTCAGCTGCAGCGAGTTTGCATAGCAAGAGCAGTATCAACGAATCCGTCCATTCTCATACTAGATGAAGTGCTGAGCTCACTAGATGTGTCTGTTCAGGTGCAAATATTGGAGCTGCTCGAAACGTTAAAACAAGAATTAGACATGACCATCCTTATGATTACCCATGATATAGAAGCAGCAGTTTATCTATGTGATCGGCTTCTTTTTTTACATGAAGGAACCGTGGTGGAAGATTGTAAAACGGACGAACTATATGAAGCGTCCCACCCATTTACGCTCAAGCTGCTGGACTCGCTCCTGCCATTTCAGCACATATGAAGAATATCAACAAAAGGAAGAAAAGCCAGCTGCTACAAGGAAAGAAGATGAGCTTTTGATCATAGGTATGCAGCTGTCTGACGTGCTCAGCCGTTTAAGTATAGAGCCTTCTCTGGAGCTGGATGAGACATTTCAAGCCTTGTTGAAAAGAAAGAAGTCGTTAGAGTCATAAAAGAAGCCCTTGTGTTTACTTCACAGGGGCCTTTTCGTTTCGTTCTTTTTTTAATTGTTCAAGTTCATTGACTGTGACAAGCTGGTAGCCCTGTTTCGTGAGTTCATGGATGATGTTCACTGCTGCTCGAGCGGAGCTGTCATAAATATCGTGCATGAGCACAGTTCGGCCATCTGCTGCATGTGAGAGAACATGGCTTGTGATCTGCTGGCTGTTACGAATTTTCCAGTCTTCAGGGTCAACGTCCCATAAAGAAACCTTCATATCAATCGCCCGATTGATATCTTGATTTGTTCCACCATATGGCGGTCTAAAGTGTGTAGGTGTATAACCGCTGGCTTTCTCAATCATCTGCTGCGTATCTTTCACTTGTTTCACCGCTTGCTTTAGAGGCAGCCTTGTTAACAAAGGATGGTTATAAGAATGGTTTCCGATCTCATTTCCGCCTTTTAAAATGTCGGCAAGCATCAAAGGATAATATTGCACCCTGCTGCCTAAGACGAAAAAGGTAGCGTGTCCTTTATTTTTCTTCAGTGCTTCTAAGATTTTTGAAGTTGTTGCAGGATTTGGGCCATCATCAAATGTGAGTGCGATGGCTTTTTGATTGGGATCAAGCTTTGACTTTTGCGGCAGCTTCACGGCTTTTCTTTTTGGATTCGGTTCTTTGATTTCATTCTGATTTTTGATCTTATTCATATATTCCGGCTTCAATATGTCTTTTAGCAGCGTCTTTTTGATCGCGAGCGTTTGCGGTCCTAGATCTTTTGCGGCTACTTGGGAAGCTGGGAAATAAAACTCCACATAGTTCTCTTTCAAGGCAAATTGACTGAAGTTTTGATCAGTAGGGGCAGTTCCTTTTTGAAGGAGAGATAGATTCTTAGATAAGGTTTTATCCTTTTTTAGCTCCAAGTATGTAATATAGGATAATTTTTTCAAATAGTCCTTTTTTGGCTGAAATAAATCTTTTGTGTTAAGAAAGTCTTTTTTCTGAAAATCGAAATTGATCGTTACATGATGAGTGGTCCCATTTTGTTGCCCTGTATAAGTATAGGTCGTAAAATGAATGGCAGCAGATTGTTTCGCATAGTGCACCATGTCATAATCAATATTCAATTCAAATCGTTTGTTTTCATCGACGTCCTTTGCTTCACTGAATGTCTTCTTGAAATGCTCTAATGCTGAATTTGCATAGCTTTGAATCTTGTCATCTAGCTTTTTTTGATGAAAAAGAGGATAGTTGACTGCATATCTCATAAATTTCCCGTCATTTACAAGGGTCACAATTTCGACATTTTTATAATTCGTATCCTGCTTCACATTTTTCTTTTCTGTACCGCTTGCTTGCTGATTTTGAAAGAAAGCAACTGCTCCAATGACGATGGCAAGCGCAAATAGGATGATACTCCATTTTCCCTTTACTGACACAACTTTCAATTCTCCTCTCATGACGGGTCATTCTTTATTCGTTTGACATCTATTTGTAATATTTCTATAACAATTGACTCACTTTTGTAATTTTAGGGGATGTTCATGTGGAATGTCAACTTATTTCCTATTAAACTATCAGAAAAAATGATAGGTCTTTCAGATTGAAAAACATCGTGGCGCATGACTGCTAAAGTAACATATCTTCAATCATTAAAAAATAAGCTGTACATTGCTTTTTCATAGGCTGACGGCTATAATTTTGATGATTATGATTCTCATTTTCAAAACTGATTTTAAATGAAGAAAAGGATGACACCGATTTTGCAGAATCAGCGAACCCCTCAACACAAACGCTCATCACCTATTCTGTTCTTTTTATTATTTTTTCTCGCAGTCATTGGTTTGGTGGCTGCTATGTTTTTGGCTGTTTCATACGGTGCCAAGACATTGTCTTTGCAAACGGTCTGGACAGCTGTGTTCGACTATCAGTCAGATGTGACAGAGCAGCAGATCATCCATGAATTAAGGCTCCCGCGTGTTCTAGGGGCAGCACTTGTTGGAGCGGCGTTTGCTGTCGCAGGTGCTCTCATGCAAGGCATCACGAGAAATCCGCTGGCGGATGCTGGAATATTGGGCATTAACGGCGGTGCGATGTTTGTTGTCGCTCTCTGTTTTGCTTTTTTTCCAGGAATACCATATTCAGCACTGATGTTTTTTTCTTTTTTTGGTGCTGTGCTTAGTACGCTTCTGATCTTTGCCATTGGGGCAGCTGGTGGTATGCTGACCCCGCTTCGGCTGACGATTGCAGGAGCCGTTGTGGCTGCATTGCTTCATGCGCTCAGCTCTGGTATCGCCATTTATTTTGATCTCAGTCAGGATCTGGCTTTTTGGTACGCAGGGGGTGTGGCTGGTGTGAAATGGCCGCAGCTGACGATCCTTGCTCCAGTCATTCTCATTGTTATCGGATGGGCGATGTTATTAGGGCGGTCACTTTCGTTACTATCGCTCGGTGAAGATGTAGCCGCTAATTTAGGGGTGAAAACCAGGCGAGTGCGAATACTAGGAATGGCAGCCGCTGTCTTGCTGGCAGGCGTGTCTGTATCAGCGGTTGGGTCCATTGGGTTTGTCGGGCTTGTGATTCCACATATTGCACGAAAGCTGGTTGGGATCAACTATCGCTTCGTCATTCCAATGTCAGCGATTTTAGGCGCAGTGCTGCTCGTCTGTGCTGACCTGGCCAGCCGTACAGTGAATCCGCCAAGAGAGCTTGCCATTGGCGTCATGGTAGCACTTGTCGGTGTTCCTTTCTTCTTATATATTGCGAGAAAAGAAGGGAGGAACTTGTCATGAGAGAGAAGCAGCGAGCTCTTGTCGTGACAGCGGTTCTGCTTTGCCTGAGTGCAGCTGTGGTGCTGTATAGTTTAAATACCGGCACGCTGAAACTTAGTCCCGTCGTTGTCGTTAAAACGTTATTTGGCTTTGGGGATTTTCAAAGTGAGACGGTGCTGTTTGACTATCGTCTGCCTCGTATCGTCGTGACGATATTAGCTGGAATTGGACTAGGTGTCGCAGGTGGCATCTTGCAGAGTTTATCCCGCAATCCACTGGCCGATCCAGGAATTATTGGACTGAATGCAGGAGCCGCATTTGGCTTAATTCTGTTTGTTACGTATTTTCACGCACTAGAAGGTCACCCATCTTTACTCATCCCGCTCTTTACATTTGGCGGAGGACTCCTTGCGGCGGCCATCATCGTGCTCCTTGCCTATGACAGGCATGAAGGACTGGTTCCTATCCGGCTGATCCTTGTAGGAATTGCTGTTGCTGCAGGGTTTAGTGCATTGACCTTATATTTGTCATTGAAGCTTGATGAAGATACATACACATTTGCTTCAAGGTGGCTCGTCGGCAACGTATGGGGAAGAGACTGGATTCATGTGCTTGCGCTCCTGCCTTGGATTGTCTGCCTTGTGCCGCTTACGCTGATGCAGTCAAGCACACTTAATGCATTAACGTTAGGAGATGCTGTCGCCTCAAGTGTAGGTGTACGTGTGCAGCGAAAACGCCTTTTGCTGCTCACTTTAGCGGTTGGCCTAGCTAGTGCAAGTGTGTCAATGACAGGTGGTATTGGTTTTATTGGACTTGTTGCGCCTCATTTGGCGAGACGGCTTGCCGGGTCACTGCACCAATATTTTTTACCGGTTAGTGCCTTACTTGGCCTTTTGATTTTGGTTAGTGCCGATACAATTGGACGGTCCATATTTGCCCCAAATGCCATCCCTGCGGGTGTGGTTGTGGCTTTTATCGGAGCCCCTTATTTTCTATATTTATTAACAAAAACAAAATAAGAAAGAGGAACTCATCATGAAAAAATTACTTGTTTTTGCTTTAACGCTTTGTTTCTTGATTCTTGCCGCTTGCGGTCAACAGGAAACAAAGAATACGACAAATCAAGATGATAACGGAACACCTAAGATCGCTTCCTTGTCCATTCATTTAACAAATGACTTATTAGCACTTGGAATCAAGCCTGCGGGCTCTGTCGTAGGGGGAGACTTAAAAGATTTCCTGCCACATGCGAAAAAACAGCTGAGCCATACGAAAAAGCTTGGCATTGCAGCTGATCCAGATATGGAGTCCCTGCTTGCTTTAAAACCAGATGTCATCTATGTTGATGAAGAGCTGGCTGGTCAAGACTTATCGAAATACAAGAAGATTGCCAAAACAGAAGTGTTTCATTTAAATGATGGCACATGGCGTGATCATTTGAAAAAAATCGGCAAGCTCGTCAATAAGGAAAAAGAAGCGGATCAATATATCAAGGACTACAATCAAGAAGCAAAAGAAGTCAAAGCACTTATCCAGAAAAAGATTGGACATGGAAAAGTGATGGCGATTCGTGTAACAGCAAAAGAGCTTCGAGTATTTAGTATGAAGCGTCCGATGGGCCCTATTTTATACGAAGATTTAGGACTGACCCCTGCAAATGGTGTGAAAAAACTGAACAGCAAACGACCTTTTGAAGTGATTTCCCAAGAGGTTCTTCCTGACTTTGATGCAGATGCTATTTTCGTCGTCGTTAACCGTGATGACAAGGCGCAGCAGGCATTCAAACAGTTAGAACAGACTCCGATTTGGAAAGGCCTAAAAGCCGTGAAGAAAAACCAGGTGTATCCAATTGCAGATCAGCCATGGCTCGATTACTCAGCACTAGGAAATAAAATGGCAATGGATGAAGTAAAAGAGATGTTTTCTAAATAAGAAGCATATGAATCAAGACATCATTCCACACATAGGAATGATGTCTCAGCGTGTAGACAAACCCTCGCATT
>NZ_AMSH01000084.1 GCF_000300535.1 Bacillus xiamenensis | reverse complement strand
AAGACAAAGGGCTAAAATAAAGTTCATTTTAGCCCTTTGTCAACAATCTATTGATCGCTGCTTTTTTACACTGCAAATACGTGACGGCCGATGCGTTCTACAATTTTACGGGAACGAATCCAGTGATCTGTCGCCGTTTTTGGATTATAAAAATAAATCGCCTTTGTCGTTCTGTCATCTTCTTTTACAACTTGCTTCACAGCTTTTACCGAATCTTGATCTGGCTTATCATTGATACTGCCATTTGAAACCGGCTGGAAGGCATTTCGCTGATAAATGACTCCTCTGACACTGTCAGGAAAAGAGCCATGTTCCACTCTGTTTAAGACGACACTTGCTACAGCTTTTTTCCCAGCGTAAGATTCACCTTTCGCTTCAGCATGTACCAATCGAGAAAGCAAGTCCATTTCTTCATTAGAATAACGCGCTTGATTTTTTGAGCTTGCTGGCTTTGCCGTTTTAGCATGTTCCTTTTTCTTCGGCTTCGGTTTTGGTGCCTTTTCTTCTGTTGTCGTGCTTAGCATTTTCACTTCCTGCTGATGTTTCTCCTCTGAAAATGCCGGGATCACGGTATGCTTTTCATCTTGATCTATATATGAAAGCTGATGCTTCACAGGTGCTTGTCCAAGTTTTTGACTTAATGTGCCTTGCTGCTCTTGTATATTGTCCATCTTCACCGCTGAGATGAGCATAAGGATGGCAAAAAGAGCAGTATGAATTTTAATCATTCGCCTCATTCCTCCTATAATCAATGTAGGCCGTAAGATACTTGTCCACTCTAACAAGAGCTTCTTCTATTTTCACGCACAAAGATTTGCATGCCTGTCCAAATTCCGTCATTAAATGGCATGTCCTAGTTGAAATACGCATGAAATGGAAATGTTAGCGCTTAAAAGAGTCCTTTTTCAGCCTATAATCATCCTTATGCTCCTGATTATGGATTATTACATTTTCTTATCATATGTATCAGGCTGGTTTGAAGTGTGACAAAAGAACCAAAAATAAAAAGCTTTCTCTCATCCATGAGAAAAAGCTTCAGCTTCTTGCTTCTTTAAGATATTCAAAAATAACATCTCCACCGTGCTTGGCAATTCCGCGAAACTGTTTAAAATCATCTTGATTGACCAAAACAGAACGAAACGTTAAAAAATCATCCTTTTGAATGGTCACTTGTTTTTCGGTTCCATTCCGTAATGATTCTAGTATTGTGTGGATTTGTTCTTCAGTCAAAAAAACCGCTCCTTTTCAGCCATGATCAACTATTAAATATACCATTCGTTTAATGAAAACGAAACAAAAACGTCTTTATCCTTTACATTGGTATGAAAATATTGCAAAATACTTTTTAATAGGGAATGAAATCTGTTTTTAAAGGAGAGGGATCGGTTGAAGATTGCAAAAATTGGAAATGTGATCGAATTTAGAAATGGTTTAACAGGTGTAGTTGAAAAAGTAAATGAGAACTCTGTCATTGTAGATGTTACCATTATGGACAACTATAGAGATTTAGAACTGGATTCACTAACAGTCGTTAATCATAAAAACTATAAAATCATCAAAGACTCCGTACATTAATTTGCAATCCTCAATTCTGGCTATCGTTACATAAGGATATACGAAGCAAAGCTGCCCTCGTTTGACAGCTTTGCTCTCTTTTACCATCACATATGAAAAAGGCTGACAACCAAGTGAAAGGGCATCAGTCTTTTTGCGCGTGAAAGGTTTGCATTTCCGCTTTTGTTTTGTACATTTCAACTTCTTCAGGTGTGATCACTCCTTTATCAATTAAAAGGGCAATCACCCCAAGCAATGTGGAGGCACTCCATTTATACCGTTCCTTATTTTGCTGTTCAAGCATGTGAAGCTCTTCTCTTAATTCCATGAGCAGCTTCTCTGTTTTGTCTTCTTTGTTTTCCAACCCAAACGCCTCCGTTTTCACTCGTTGCTCTTATTTTATCTCAAAGCAAATGGGATAAGCAAAAAAAGCACGATTTATCTTTACAAACATACGTTCTGTCGTATATAATATATTTACGAGCTGGTAGCCCCCAGCCGTCCTAGCAAGTTCTATTCCTATTGGTATGAGAAGAGTGACATGACTCTTCTCTTTTTTATGTTTCCTCATCAGCTCATTTCCACTAAAAAAAGACATGTCATCCGGCATGTCTTTTCCTATTAATTAGCGATTGTCAATCGTTTCTGGATACATATCATGATTCATCATACGATAAGATGCCATTTCTTCATACTTTGTCCCAGGTTTTCCGTAGTTCGTATACGGGTCAATCGAAATACCGCCTCTTGGTGTGAATTTTCCCCATACTTCAATATATCTTGGGTCCATTAATTCAATCAGATCGTTCATGATAATATTCATACAATCCTCATGGAAGTCACCATGGTTACGGAAGCTGAACAAATATAATTTTAACGATTTACTTTCGACCATGATTTCATTGGGAATATAGCTGATATAAACCGTCGCAAAATCTGGCTGCCCTGTTTGCGGACAAAGTGAAGTGAATTCCGGGCAATTGAATTTCACAAAATAATCTCTATTTGTATGTTTATTCGGGAACGTTTCAAGCACTTGTGGTGCATAGTCAAACAAATAATTCGTCCCTTGATTACCTAGTAAAGTGACACCTTCTAATTCTTCAGGTTTTCTTGTCGTCATTTTGTCTCTTCCTTTCTATACGCCTCGTTTATTTCCCCACAATAACGTGTGCAGCTGCGGTAAGACTCTCACACGATTCAAATCTGGATCTTGCGCCACTTGATCTACAAGCGCTTCATATTTCTTTAATAAATGCGTTAATAGGTAAGCATCATCAGCTGTCGTCGTATCATCATTTCCAACCTGCAAATAAAAAGGAAGCTCTGGGTATTTCGCATGAACATCCTTCGCATAGGCTAGATCTTGATCATCAAAGATCACGACCTTCAGGCTTGCATGCTGCAATCTGTTTCCGTTTTTCAGTTCATCAATGATACGTGTTAGTTTCGTGAAATCGGTTTTCATCTTCGAGCTTGGCGGCTTTGGAGAAATCGTTAAATCATCAATCTTCAAAAACCAATCTTGATACATCGTTCCTTGCGTTTCCAGTGCCGTATCAATCCCTTCTTCATGGAGAAGATCAATGAGGGTTTCCATTTGCTTTAAAAGCGCAGGATTCCCTCCTGAAATGGTGACATGAGAAAAAGCCTCACCGCCTATTTTCTTCAGCTCTTTTACAATGTCCTCTGCTTGAAGCCACTGGATATCATGCTTGGCTGATCCATCCCATGTAAATGATGAATCGCACCAGCTGCAAGAGTAGTCACAGCCCGCTGTTCTGACAAACATGGTTTTTTGACCAATGACCATTCCTTCTCCTTGAATGGTCGGACCAAAGATTTCTAATACAGGAATCGCTTTAGTCACTTGAGCTCAACTCGTTTCGGACGGTAAATGCAATAGCTAGTTGGTGTCTCTCTGACAAAAACCTGAACACATACCGGTTTGTTCGCTAAAGTCGTTAAATACGCCGCCACTTTGTCATACACAGTCTTTGCAACAACCTCAGTGGTTGGCATAGCGTATGGATCGTTTGATGAAAATTCTTCATGGTCATTGAGCAGTGTATGGTCGTACTGCCCATGAATGAGCTTTTTCAGCGTGCTGAAATTGACAAGGAAACCTGACTCATCTAGATCGTCTCCCGCAATCGTGATATTGATCGTATACGTATGACCATGTACGCGGCTGCATGCACCAGCCTCTTCCCTTGGAACGAAATGGGCTGCCGATAGATGCATATCTTTATTCAATTCAAATGAAAATGGGTGATCTGTCTGTGGATAGATTTGAGAAAGCATTTAGTTCGCCTCCTTCATTTTCATATAAGTATCATAGCCATTTTTCCGAAGCTTACATGCAGGACATTCCCCGCAGCCATCAGAAATGATGCCATTATAGCAAGTGAGCGTTTCATTTTTCACAAAGTCTAGCGCATTCAGATCATCTGCCAGCTTCCACGTTTCTGCTTTATTGAGCCACATGAGCGGCGTATGAATCACAAATGGTTTTTCCATTGCCAAATTCACCGTAACGTTGCAAGATTTCACAAACTCATCTCGGCAATCCGGGTAACCACTAAAGTCTGTCTCACACACACCTGTGATAATATGTCTTGCTCCGATTTGATACGCAAGAATAGAAGCAAAGGATAAGAACACTAAGTTCCTCCCAGGAACAAATGTGGATGGCAGCTCGCCCTCTTTTTCCTCAATATCAATGTCATCTCTTGTTAAAGCATTAGGTGCCAGCTGATTTAAAAGCGACATATCTAATAGATGATTTTTCACACCTAGCTTGTCAGCAATTCTTTTGGCGACATCAATTTCTTCTTGATGACGCTGATTATAATGAAAGGTTACTGTTTCAACCTCTTTAAATTGTTGAAGTGCCCATAATAAACATGTCGTACTGTCCTGTCCCCCGCTAAAGACAACGACCGCTTTTTCATTTCTCATTTTTCATTTTCCTCCTTTTACAGATGAGTACAATCGTACAAAGCTGCATCTGAAAGGCTCCTCACAACCCCTATTTTTCTCAAAAGAAAAGACACCTTTACATGTGTATGAGGTGTCCCAGCCATAAAAAATAAAAAATGCCACATCCAAGGATACGGCAAGTCCTTAGTTTTTTATAGAGGGTTTTGCTAGAACCTCTCCCGTCTTCACGGATTTTTGTTCAATTTTCACAGAGGATAGTGTACCACATATTTTTTATACAGGCTATCCCTTCTTTACTGATGAAAGGATGCAGGCATTTTTTTCAGGCAAAGAAAGAGGATGAAAAAGATGCTGACATAGCCGAAAATGGGGTAAACCGTTGAAATGAGTGTACCGTATCCAATTTTACTGATCACATAGCAGCAGATCAGAATAAGAGATATTGTATAGAGACTATTCATTCGGATATACACACTCACTTGTCTTTCGAGTCCATATAGATTCCCTATGACGGATGTAAAGACTTCGCCGAAGATCACAAATAAATAGATGAGATGTATGGAGTTTGCAACTTGATACACCACCTGAGCCATTGGAATATCATACGCCTCCAGCATATCTAATGAAGAAAGGGATAAAAAGCAGGCAATGAGAATGAGTGTCAGCATGCTGCCGCCAAGCACCGCTCCCTTTTTAATCACAGCCTCTGACGTCATTTCATTTGCAACCGGCACTAATACGGCTTGAGACAGCGCTAAATTAAAAGCGCCGTATGAAATTGCAGACAGCACCCATTCGCCCTCTCCCATTTGCAGCGCAAGAACGTGACTTTCGACGCTAGTAAACACAAATGAATCAAAAAACACAATGAATGAAAAGAAAATAAGCATCGGGACGACGAGAACGTTGACACCAAATACCCCTTTTGACCCTTTAAAAAGGACAATGACGCTCAGTATAATCGTTAAGAAAACACCATATTCCTTCGATATGCCAAGCTGCTCTTCAAAAATAGCGCCTGCACCAGAAATCATCACTGAGGTCACACCCAGTAAAATAAAAAACATGACGACATTTATATATCGACTCGCTGCTGCTCCAAATAAAAAGCGATTCATATCTTGATAAGATGAAGCTTTCATTCGTTTCGAGATGAGCATCATTTTTGCGCCAAGGCCAGTAAAAATAGCGCCGCTAATCAAAATACCAATTAGTCCAATCCAGCCAAAACGAACAAAAAATTCAACGATTTCTTTTCCTGTCGCAAACCCAGCTCCAACCACTGTTCCCACATATACAAAGGCAAGCTGAAAAGCGGATTCATTTGAACGTTTCATTTGACCCCTCCGCACCCACACTTTCGATTGTCTCTTTTTTATCCTATGAGACAAGTTCCTTGAAAAGAAGGACAAACCATGATTAAATGCAAAAAAGGATTTTTTATCAAACTTTGAGCAAAACAGTTGAAAGTCAAAATAGGTCAGAGTATACTATAGTCAAAGATGGTCAAACAACGGACCATTTTATTTAACTTTCATTGGTCAAATAAAGTCAAACTTTATTTTTAAGGAGGTCATGGCAAATGCGTTGTCAACAATGTCAAGTAAATGAGGCGACTATTCGCCTGAATATGCAAGTGAATTCGTCCCGCAGCCAAATGGTTTTATGTGAGGACTGCTACACCTCTTTGATGGAGCAGTCAAAAATGAAAATGGGACCTAGCCTGTTCGGAGGACATTCATTCTTTTCTCAGCCAACAGGACATGCCCCAATCGGGGAGCAGCCTAAACAAAAAGGCTTACTCGATGAACTTGGCCAAAACTTAACTGATGGCGCAAATGCTGGCCTGATTGATCCAGTCATTGGCCGTGATGAAGAAGTCGCAAGAGTCATTGAGATTTTAAATAGAAGAAATAAAAACAATCCTGTCCTCATTGGTGAACCTGGTGTTGGTAAAACAGCTATTGCCGAAGGACTTGCACTAAAAATTGCAAGTGGCGATGTACCAAATAAATTAAAGAACAAACAAATCTATTTATTAGATGTCTCCTCACTTGTGGCGAACACAGGTGTACGCGGACAATTTGAGGAACGAATGAAGCAATTAATCAACGAATTGAAAAGCCGTAAAAATGTCATCTTATTCGTAGATGAAATCCATCTTCTTGTAGGCGCAGGGTCTGCAGAAGGATCAATGGATGCCGGAAATATTTTAAAACCAGCCCTTGCACGAGGCGAGCTGCAGCTAGTCGGTGCGACTACATTAAAAGAGTATCGTCAAATTGAAAAAGATGCCGCACTTGAACGACGCTTCCAGCCAGTCATGGTTCATGAGCCAACACAGGATGAAGCGATTGAGATTTTAAAAGGCATTCAAGATAAGTATGAGGCCTATCATGGCGTCACTTATTCTGACGAAGCCATTAAGGCATGCGTTCAGTTATCTTCGCGGTATATTCAAGACCGCCACTTGCCAGATAAAGCCATTGATTTAATGGATGAAGCGGGTTCAAAAGCGAACCTCTCTCTTGATGCAGCAAGTGAAGATGAATTAACAAACCGTCTTGCCCAAATTGCCGCTGAAAAACAAGCTGCTTTAAAAGAAGAACAATATGAAAAGGCAGCGAAGCTCAGGGATGAAGAAGAAGCGATAGAAGCGAGACTTCAAAACAAATCAGATGACAAAAAGCATGTCGTCACAGCTGAGGATATCCAGTCCATTGTAGAACAAAAAACAGGAATCCCGGTTGGCAAGCTGCAAGCAGACGAACAAACAAAAATGAAAGAAATCGACGTCCGCTTAAAAGCACGAGTCATTGGTCAGGAACATGCGGTTGAAAAAGTAGCAAAAGCCGTCAAAAGAAGTAGAGCCGGTTTAAAATCGAAACATAGACCAACAGGCTCCTTCCTTTTCGTTGGACCGACAGGCGTCGGTAAAACCGAATTGTCCAAAACATTAGCGGAAGAATTATTTGGCTCAAAAGACGCGATCATTCGTTTGGACATGAGTGAATATATGGAGAAACACTCTGTGTCCAAAATCATCGGTTCTCCTCCTGGATACGTTGGTCATGACGAAGCAGGACAACTGACTGAAAAGGTTCGCAGAAAACCATATAGCATCATTTTGCTCGATGAAATCGAAAAAGCGCACCCTGATGTCCAGCACATGTTCCTTCAAATCATGGAGGATGGCCGTCTAACAGACAGCCAGGGCAGAACAGTCAGCTTTAAAGACACAGTCATCATCATGACAAGTAACGCAGGCAGCACAGATAAAACGGTGAAAGTCGGCTTCCAGTCTGACAAGGAAGAAGCCATTGAGGAACAATCACTGATTGATTCACTCAGCGCCTATTTCAAACCTGAGTTCTTGAACCGTTTTGACAGCATCATTCAGTTTAACTCATTAGACAAAGACGATTTAGTTAAAATTGTTGATCTTTTGCTTCAAGAACTAGCTGAGCAGCTAAAAGAACAAAATCTAACAGTTCACGTCACAAACGAAGCGAAAGAAAAAATCGCAGAGCTTGGATACCACCCTGCATTTGGTGCTCGTCCATTACGGAGAACGATTCAAGAGCATGTCGAAGATCAAATGACGGACATCTTACTTGAAGAAGAACATCTTTCTGGATTTACAGTCGATGTTGAACATGACGAAATTGTTGTGAGAAAGGGATAAGTACAACCTAAGAAGGAGGAGCAGCTCCATCATGGTGCAGTGGCTAAATTCCACCTGCATGCTGACGCTCCTCCGCCTCTTTTCCTTTACGATAAAAGAAAAAGAGGTGGATCACATGATGAATTGGAGCTACGATCTAATCAAAATCATCCATGAAGAAAAATTAAAAGAACTGCTCTTAGATGAAACAGATCAAACAAATCAAGTTGAAAACTCCCTTTATCTATGAGGGAGTTTCTTCTTTATGTCTTAAAGAAAGCGTTTTCGTCAAAATTTCTTCACAGAAACTGTCTTAATTTGATATTCTGACTAAAACCCTTCTGGAACACACCGATATTAACTATAGAAAAAGATAGTTAAAGGATTTGGTGAGATAATGGACAAAACATCGTTAATTGGTATTATTTTAGCATTTATTGCACTAAGTGTCGGTATGGTTTTGAAAGGTGTGAGTCTAACCGCTCTTATCAACCCGGCGGCTATTTTAATCATTGTTGTTGGGACAATTTCAGCTGTTGTCATTGCCTTCCCATCTACTGAAATTAAGAAAACACCAAAATTATTCGGCAAAATTTTCAAAGACAGCAAGCTGCCAACGATACAAGAAATGATTCCTCTATTTTCAAATTGGGCACAAATTGCTCGTCGTGAAGGTCTTTTGGCATTAGAGGCAAATCTTGAGGAAGTCGATGACGATTTTCTAAAGAACGGTTTAAGCATGGCAGTAGATGGTCAAAGTGCAGAATTTATTCGAGACGTATTAACAGAAGAAGTCGATGCAATGTCGGAGAGACATCAGTCAGGTGCACTTATCTTTACACAAGCAGGCACCTATGCTCCAACGCTTGGTGTACTTGGCGCCGTTGTCGGACTCATTGCCGCACTTGCAAACATGGGAGATATTGAAGCACTTGGACATGCGATCAGCGCTGCCTTCGTTGCCACTTTGCTTGGGATTTTTACAGGGTATGTTTTATGGCATCCATTTGCCAACAAGCTGAAGCGTAAATCAAAGGAAGAAGTAAAGCTTCGTCTCATCATGATTGAAGGTATTCTTTCTGTCCTTGAAGGTCAGTCTCCAAAGGTCATTGAACAAAAGCTTCTCATGTACTTACCAGCTAAAGAACGAGCAAATCTTGTCATTGAAGAAGGAGAAAAACAGAATGGCTAGGAAACGGAAACAACATGATCATGATGACCATGTAGATGAGTCTTGGCTGATCCCTTATGCCGATCTTCTGACGCTTCTTCTCGCCCTATTCATTGTGCTCTTTGCCTCAAGTTCTATTGATGTGGCAAAATATGAACAGATGGCCAAGTCTTTTAATGTTGTTTTTACTGGCGGCACCGGCGTGATGGACCAATCAAGCCTGGAGAGCACAGAAGAAACTGAAAACAGCGATCAAACGGAAAAATCAGCAGAAGATGATGAAGAAGCGAAAGCAAAAGCTCGAGATCAAGCGGTTTTAACAAAGGTCAAAAAGCAAGTCGATTCGTTCATTGCAGAGAAAAAGCTTGGCTCAAAGCTCGAAACAAAGCTGACGGATGAAGGCCTGCTCATTACGATTGAAGACAGCATCTTCTTTGATTCTGGGCGAGCGGTTATCCGCCCGCAGGATGTCCCGTTAGCAAAAGAAATTTCAAAACTGCTCGTCATTAATCCCGCTCGTGACATCGTCATTAGCGGACATACAGATAATGTGCCTATTCGAAATTCAGAATTTGAATCAAACTGGTATTTAAGCGCCATTCGTGCGGTCAACTTTTTAAATATTTTGCTTGAGAACAAAGATCTAAATCAAGAGAACTTTAGTACAAAAGGTTACGGCGAATTCAAACCGATCGCCTCAAACGATACAGCGGAAGGCAGAAGTAAAAACAGACGCGTGGAAGTACTTATTTTACCAATTGAGAAAAAATCAAAATAAAAAAGGAAGCCAGCGGCTTCCTTTCAGATTGTTGACAAAGGGCTAAAATGAACTTTAGTTTAGACCTTTGTATTCTTTTCAGAGTGAAATGAAACCATTTGAAGTATTGGTTG
>NZ_AMSH01000083.1 GCF_000300535.1 Bacillus xiamenensis | reverse complement strand
TTTATTTGTCTCATCTGATGGGGTCAGTCCCATCCCCTCAGCTTTTGTCTTTTGATTAGACGAGTGGTCCGCCTTTTGCTTCGATGTCACTTGCTGCATGGCTGAATTTTTTGAAATTCTTTTTAAATTCGTTTGCAAGGAAGTAGGCTTTTTCTCGGTAAGCCTCTTGATCAGCCCATGTTTTAGCAGGCTGAAGGACTTCATCTGGCACCCCTGGAATATGAAGCGGGATGTGTAATCCAAAGATGTCGTCAGTGATTATTTCAGCATTGTCAAGATCGCCTTCGATGGCTGCCTGCACCATCGCTCTTGTATGAGCCAGGTTCATTCGTTTGCCCGTACCATAGCCACCGCCAGTCCAGCCTGTGTTCACAAGGAATACTTTTGCGCCATGCTCATCAATTTTTTTGCCAAGCATTTCAGCATAGACGTGAGCAGGAAGTGGCAAGAACGGTGAACCGAAGCAAGTAGAGAATGTCGTTTCTGGTGATGTCACACCGCGCTCAGTTCCTGCTAATTTACTTGTGTAGCCGCTAAGGAAGTGATACATGGCCTGTTCTTTCGTTAAACGGCTGATTGGAGGTAAAACACCAAAAGCATCCGCTGTTAAAAAGACGATGGCAGATGGATGACCTGCGATACTTGGTTTCACGATGTTATCAATCATTTCGATTGGGTAAGCCGCCCGTGTATTTTCAGTAAAGAATGTGTCATCATAATCCGCTTCACGTGTTTCTTCATCCAGCACCACGTTTTCAAGCACGGATCCGAAGCTGATGGCTTTGTAAATTTGCGGCTCTTTTTCCTCACTTAAGTTCACACATTTCGCATAGCATCCGCCCTCAATATTGAAGACACCAGTGCTAGACCAGCCGTGTTCATCGTCTCCAATCAGCTTGCGGCTTGCACTTGCAGAAAGCGTCGTTTTCCCAGTCCCTGAAAGGCCGAAAAATAATGCGACATCGCCTTCTTGACCAACGTTAGCTGAGCAGTGCATGGATAAAATATCTTGTTCAGGGAGAAGGTAGTTCATGACAGAGAAAATGGATTTCTTCATCTCTCCTGCATACTCTGTTCCACCGATCAGAATTGTACGCTTTTCAAAAGAAACGATAATAAACGTTTCAGAGTTTGTGCCATCTGTTTCAGGATCTGCTTTAAAGTGAGGAGCAGATAAGATGGTAAAAGGCTTTTCATTTGATGATGGTGTTGATCCGTCAGGTCTAATGAATAGCTGCTTTGCAAAGAGATTGTGCCATGCGAATTCGTTTACCACTGTAATGGGTATACGGTATCTTTCGTCAGCACCCGCAAATCCTTCAAAGACAAATAGTTCATCACGTTCTTTTAAGTATGACACAACTTTTGTATATAAACGATCAAATGCGTCTTTTGAGATCGGCTGATTCACTGTGCCCCAATCAATGTTATGCGCAGAGCTTTCTTCTTTTACAATAAATTTATCTTTAGGCGAACGTCCAGTGTAGGCACCAGTTGTCGCGCGGACAGCACCTGTTGAAGTTAAAACGCCTTCATGACGTGCCAAAATCTTTTCAACAAGTTTCGGAACAGATAAATTTTGGTGCGTATTTTCTAATGAGAGCAATGACTGCAAATCTTCTTTTAAATCCACTGAGTTCATAAAAAACCCTTCCTTTACCGTTGAATTTGTTTTTGTTTCGATTAGTATAACACATTGATAATAATAGTCTATACTATTTAAATATTTTTGTGTGTGTTTTTTCATTTCTGCTATGAAAATATGCTTTTTGGTGATGTGAAAGATGAGGTAAAAAAAGAGGGGAGATAATTCCTATGAAGCATTGACATGACGCAAGGGTTTAAGATAAGATATCTTATTGAACGGATACTCTTATCCCGAGCTGGTGGAGGGACAGGCCCGACGAAGCCCAGCAACCGGTTTCTTATGAAAAAGGCATGAACATGCTGAGAAACCAAGGTGCTAACCTGATGCAAGGTACAAAAACACCTTGAGCGATAAGAGTGAAAGGCATGCGATCTCAGACCCTTTCCTCGCAATGAAGGAAATGGTTTTTTTATTTTTGGGATATCATATGAACAAATTGCCAATAACATCTCTAATATAAACGTTTTGAAATATAAGAGGGAACGAGTTCCGTATCATATTGGAGGCCTCATCTTGGGATGGTGTGGTCTTGTACAGGAGGAAATAGCCATTATGAGTCAAAATCGTCGTTTATTTACTTCAGAATCAGTGACCGAAGGACATCCGGATAAAATCTGTGATCAAATTTCAGACAGCATTTTGGATGAAATTTTAAAGAAAGATCCTAATGCACGTGTTGCCTGTGAAACTTCTGTAACAACCGGTCTCGTATTAGTAAGCGGTGAGATTACAACGTCTACTTATGTCGACATTCCAAAGACAGTACGTGACACGATTAAGGAAATTGGCTATACACGTGCGAAATATGGGTTTGATGCGGAAACATGCGCGGTTCTTACATCAATTGATGAACAGTCTGCTGATATTGCACAAGGTGTAGACCAAGCGCTTGAAGCACGTGAAGGTACAATGACTGAAGAAGAACTTGATGCAATCGGTGCAGGTGACCAAGGCCTTATGTTTGGTTTTGCAAACAACGAAACAGAAGAGCTGATGCCGCTGCCGATTTCACTAGCGCATAAATTATCTCGTCGTTTAACAGAAGTACGCAAGAATGAAACACTTGCATACCTTCGTCCTGACGGAAAAACACAAGTAACCGTTGAATATGATGAACAAAACAAACCGGTTCGTATTGACACAGTCGTTATTTCTACACAGCATGCACCAGAAGTGACGCTTGAACAAATTCAAAGCGACTTAAAAGAGCATGTCATTCGTCCTGTCGTTCCAAGTGAACTTATTGATGAAGAGACAAAGTACTTCATTAACCCAACAGGCCGTTTCGTGATTGGTGGACCTCAAGGGGATGCTGGTTTAACTGGACGTAAAATTATTGTTGATACGTACGGAGGCTATGCTCGTCACGGAGGCGGTGCTTTCTCTGGGAAGGATGCAACGAAGGTTGACCGTTCAGCAGCATATGCGGCTCGCTATGTAGCGAAAAACATCGTAGCAGCAGGTCTTGCAGATTCTTGTGAAGTACAGCTTGCTTATGCAATTGGTGTTGCACAGCCAGTCTCAATTTCAATTGATACGTTTGGAACAGGAAAAGCGTCTGAAGAAAAATTAATTGAAGTGGTTCGTGCAAACTTTGATCTTCGTCCGGCCGGCATTATTAAAATGCTTGACTTGCGTCGTCCAATCTATAAACAAACAGCTGCATACGGACACTTTGGCCGTCATGACTTGGATCTTCCATGGGAAAAAACAGATAAAGCCGACTTGCTTCGTCAGGAAGCCTTAGGACAATAACAACATACAAAACCGCTTATTTTAAGCGGTTTTCCTTTTGATTAAAAAAATTCTACAAAAAGCTAAAAATGTGAAACGAAATTAGACAAAATACGGTCTAATTATAGGTCTACTTTTAAGAAATAACATAACGTGGAGGCAATAATATGTGTGGGTTTGTTGGTGTATTTAATCACCGTCCATTGTCCGAAACTACTGAGCAGGAAGAGTTAATTAAACAAATGAATCGTCTCATCGTTCATCGTGGTCCGGATGATGAGGGTTACTTTCATGATGAGCATGTAGGATTTGGATTTAGACGTTTAAGTATTATAGATGTGGAGCACGGAAAGCAGCCGCTTTCTTATGAAAATGAAAAATATTGGATTATTTTCAATGGAGAAATTTATAACTATGTGGAGCTGAAGGAAGAGCTTGTGAAAAAAGGCTATACGTTCAGCACAGATTCTGATACGGAAGTACTTCTTGCCACATATTGTCACTATAAAGAAGAAGCAGCATCTAAGCTTCGCGGAATGTTTGCCTTTTTAATTTGGGATAAAGAAGCGCAGTTATTATACGGCGCAAGAGATCCTTTTGGAATTAAACCGCTCTATTTTACACAAATGGATGAGCAAGTGTACTTTGCTTCTGAACGCAAAAGCTTAATGGCTGTGAAGGAGGACATCCTATTTGATGAGACCGCTTTGCAGCAATATATGTCCTTCCAGTTCGTTCCTGAGCCAAATACACTTGATCAAAAGGTGCACAAAGTGGAGCCGGGTCACCAGTTTACACTGCGCCCTGGCCAAGACATTGAATTTAAGACATACTGGAAAGTCCAATTCAAGCCTGAACAAACACAAGAGCAGAAACTAATCGAAGAAGTACGTGATGCCATCTATGATTCTGTAAAAGTACACATGAGAAGTGATGTGCCTGTTGGTTCATTCCTATCAGGCGGGATTGATTCTTCTTTCATCGTGTCGGTCGCAAAGGAATTTCATCCTGAGCTGAAGACATTCTCTGTTGGCTTCCAGCAGGACGGTTTCAGTGAAGTGGATGTGGCAAAGGAGACAGCTGATAAGCTGGGCTTACAAAACTTTAGCGCTGTCATTTCCCCTGAGGAATATATGAACGAGCTTCCGAAGATCGTCTGGCATTTAGATGATCCTTTGGCTGATCCAGCGGCGATTCCATTGTATTTCGTGGCAAAAGAAGCGAAAAAACAAGTGACAGTTGTTCTTTCTGGTGAAGGAGCAGACGAGCTGTTCGGTGGATATAATATTTATCGTGAGCCTCTTTCTTTAAAGCCATTCGAATCGGTTCCAACCATGTTGAAAAAGTTTCTTCTTCGTCTGGCTCGTATCATGCCAGAAGGAATGAAAGGGAAGAGCTTTATCGTTCGGGGCTGTACGCCGTTAGAGGAACGCTATATTGGTAATGCGAAAATCTTTGAAGAGCCAGTGAAGAAAAACCTCTTAAAACAGTATGATCCGAACATCACGTATCGTGACGTAACGAAAACATACTTCGAGGAAAGTGCAGGCTACAGTGATATTAACAAAATGCAATATGTTGATATTCATACGTGGATGCGCGGGGATATCTTGCTGAAAGCAGATAAGATGACGATGGCGAACTCTCTAGAGCTTCGTGTCCCATTCCTTGATAAGGTTGTATTTGAAGCGGCTTCTAAAATTCCAGAAGAGCTGAAAACAAAAGATGGCACAACGAAATATCTGTTGCGTAAAGCAGCAGAAGGCATTGTACCAGACCATGTGTTGAATCGTAAAAAGCTAGGATTCCCTGTTCCGATTCGCCATTGGCTGAAAAATGAGATGAACGCTTGGGCGAAGGATATCATTCAAAACAGTCAAACAGATGAATACATTAACAAGGCATATGTTCTTGAGTTATTAAATGACCATTGTGCGGGGAAAGCAGATCATAGCCGTAAGATTTGGACAGTCCTCGTCTTTATGATCTGGCATAGTATTTATGTGGAACGCAGTATTGAGCCAGAGCAGTTGAATCATCAACCGAAAGAAGTGATCTTTAGTTAATGAAAAAAGGTTTTCAGCTTTGTGCTGAAAACCTTTTTTGTCATGATAGAAAGTGGTGTAAACGGGTAAAATAACAAGCGCTTCACAGTTATTGCTTAATATCCTGAAAAAAACATGATAAAGTGAAGATACACGTATGATGTTAACGCGATAAAAGGGAACGATAGTATTGTCCTTTTTCTACATATTCTCTACGGATACGATCCATGTCTTGGATATCTTCATCTGTTAGCAGTCGAACAACCTTGGCTGGACGGCCAAAAGCGAGTGTGCCTTTTGGGATGACTTTTCCTTGCGGGACAAGACTGCCGGCACCGATAAAGGCACCTTCGCCAATTTCCGCACCATCGAGAATAATGGACCCCATGCCAATGAGGGCATGTTGTCGAATGATAGAGCTATGTAATGTCACTTGGTGTCCAATGGTAGCACCATCTTCAATAAGAAGTGTTTTTCCAGGACTTTGATGCAGACAGGACAAGTCTTGAATGTTGACGTTTTTTCCAATTCTTACAGGAGCTACATCGCCTCTAATGACGGTTTGGAACCAAATGCTCGAATATTCTCCAATGGTGACATCGCCCGTAATGGTGGCGTTATCTGCGACAAAGACCGAGTCATGAATCTCAGGTGTAAACTGATGATATGGATAAATCACTTTTTCGACTTCCTTTCCTAATACAACAATTGTGAGGTGTTTACTTTGTGGACTTGGCATGCTGAAAGACCAGTTGGTACAATTGTGATTGTACATGGTGCTAGTGAATATCATGGCCGATATAAATGGCTGATCGAAATGTGGCGAAATGCAGGCTATCACGTTGTCATGGGTGACCTGCCTGGACAAGGGACATCGACACGTGCGCGAGGCCACATTCGCTCTTTTCAAGAATACATTGATACAGTAGATGAATGGATTGAACATGCGAAGTCGTTCAGACTTCCGACATTTTTACTTGGGCATAGCATGGGTGGGCTCATTTCAATTGAGTGGTTCAAGCAGTATACCCATACGAAGATTGATGGCCTTATTTTATCATCACCTTGTTTAGGTCTGCAATTTAAACCGAAGAAGCTGATGGATTTTGCGTCAAAAGGGCTAAATGTGCTGGCGCCGTCGTTTAAAGTCGAGTCTGGGCTGTCAATTGAACTAGCCACACGGAATCAGGATGTCATTGAGGCAGATTCCAATGATTCACTTTATGTGACAAAGGTGTCGGTTCGCTGGTATCGAGAGCTTGTGAAAAATATTGATGCGGCGATGCAGCCAACGAATGTCTTTCGGTCGATTCCCCTCCTCTTAATGCAGGCAGGCGATGACAAGATCGTAGATAAAACGAGGGTAATCAAATGGTTCAACGGCATTGAATCATATAATAAATCATATCGTGAATGGGAAGGGCTGTATCATGAAATTTTTAATGAGCCCGAACGTGAAGATGTGTTTAAGGCAGCAAGAGCCTTTACAGATCAGTATATTTGATTGTGAGCTTAAGTTGGGGGTGGATTGAATTGTCAGTACCAGAACGTCCTTTTGCACTGATGACGAAGGTGTATAAAGAGATTTTTCCGCTAGTTCATCAGGAGCTTAAAAAGTGGCGGGCTCATGCAGAAAAGATTGAAAACGAAGAACTGAGAACGCAGGCACTAGCGAGCATATCTAGTAAAACCTTTCACTGTGAAGGCGGGGGGATTTTATCTCTTCTAGCAGGTGAAGCGAAAGAAACATGTATTGAATTCATTGTGGCGTACCAAACAATTAGTGATTACTTAGATAACCTCTGCGACCGCAGTACGTCGCTTGATCCAAAAGATTTTCATATGCTGCATCAAGCAATGAGGGATGCGCTTGATATTCATGCGGAACTCAAGCCGTATTATCAATTCCGTGATGAGCAAGAGGATCACGGGTATCTGCATGCGCTTGTCAAAACCTGTCAGGACGTGCTGTCACGCTTAGCGCATTATCCGATCATTCAGCCGTATCTGCACACGCTGTGTGATTACTATAGTGATTTACAAGTACATAAGCATGTGGTTCCTCATGAACGTGTGCCTCGACTAGAGTCATGGTTCCGCCAATATGAAAAGGATTTGCCGGAAATGGAATGGTATGAGTTTTCCGCATGTGCAGGATCAACGCTGGGCATTTTCTGTCTTGTGGCTTATGCACTGCAGCCTGATTTTACAGAGAAACAAGCGAAGCAAATTTACGAAAGCTATTTCCCTTATATCCAAGGGCTGCACATTTTATTGGACTATTTAATTGATCAAGAAGAGGACCGGCTTGAGGGCGATCTGAATTTTTGCTCATACTACAATTCTCATCATGAGATGATGGACAGACTTCAGCATTTTATTGAAAAAGCGGATGAACAGCTGAAAGGCATTCCGCATGAGAACTTTCATAAACTAATCAATAGAGGGTTACTGGCGGTCTATTTGTCTGATGAAAAAGTGACAGCTCAAAAAGAGATGAACAAGCTGGCAAAGCGGCTCATTAAATCGAGCGGGAAAACGTCCTTCTTTTTCTATATCAACGGCAGAGCCTATCGGACCTATCAGAAAATGCCTTGGATGAAATCGTCATAAATAAGTTTAAATTCAACAGGGTGTGAGCTCGGCTTGTAGGGAAAACAATGTTTTTCTCTACAAGCTTTTTTGTTTTGTACGGTCTGGCAACAGGCGCTCGTGAGTAACATTTGTTCATTTTACACGAGGTGATGGACAGTTAACTAGTCAAATATTGTATGTGTTCACCCCCTTTCCCTAGTACAATCCTCTCATTTGCTGCCGATATAATTCTTAGTGTACAAATAGTAGGAAAAAAGTATCAATTAAATGAGTCCTTTTTCCTCCTTCTTACGTATATTTGTTGAAAAATATGAAAAAGGGGAAGATCGAGCATGTCATTCTTTAAAAAGTTTGCAGCAAGTGTAGGAATTGGTGCGGCGAAAGTAGATACTATTTTGGAGAAAGAGGCATATGAACCGGGAGAAGAAGTAAGGGGAACAGTCCATGTAAAGGGCGGGAAAGTCTCTCAAGATATCCGCTTTATTGATGTAAAGCCTAATACATGGTACAGCATTGTAAAAGATGATGAAGAGCAGCGAAAAGACACGACCCTTTATTCTGTAAGGGTGACTGAATCATTTACCATTCAGCCAGGGGAAGAGCATCAATTTCCGTTCTCGTTTATCCTCCCTATTGATACACCAATCACAGTAGGAAAAGTAGAGGTTGCTGTAGTGACAGACCTTGATATCCAAGGGGGTATTGATAAATCAGATCACGACCGCATTTTCGTGCAAGCACATCCTTGGATGAAACGTGTGCTGGAAGCTGTCGAAAATCTAGGCTTTCATCTTCATGAAGCAGACTGTGAACAAGCGCCTTACTTCAGCCGCCGCCTTCCGTTTGTCCAAGAATTTGAGTTCATACCGGTATCAGACTATTATGGCGAATTACTTGATGAATTAGAGCTTATTTTCCTTATGGACGAAGAGGGCTTAGACATTATCCTCGAAGTCGACCGCAGAGCAAGAGGACTGCGCGGTTGGCTGGAAGAGATGTATAATGACGGAGAACAGCTTGTACGCGTCCGCTTCAGCCAATCAGAGCTTGAAGGTGCACAAGAGCTTGAATCGGTGCTGGAAGAGATCATCGACCAATACGCTGAGTAATTCAAGATTGGCTCTTTCCTTTGAGAAAATAAAAAGCTCGAATCCATTTAGGATTTGAGCTTTTTTTCAATAGCTACCACAAAGGGCGGGTCGTTATGAATATTCATGTATTGATAAGATAACACTTGTACTTCTTCATGATGGAGTGATCTGCAATAATCAAGAAGTACTTCTTTTTCTTTTTTTCCTTCAGGATGACCGTGGTAAATCACAAGAACGATCAGACCGCCGGGTTTCAGCCAGTCAAGGAGCTGTTTGATGGCTTCAATGGTCGTATGAGCCTGAGTCGTGACGGTTTTATCGCCTCCTGGTAAGTACCCAAGATTGAATACTGCAGCGGATATTTGACCATAAGCATCTGCTGGCAGATGGGCAGCCATTTTTTCGTGTCCGTCGTGGATAAGGTGAACGTAAGGATATTGCTCACCAAGCCTGTTGCTTGTTTGCTCAATGGCTTCCTTCTGAACATCGAATGCGAAAACTTGTCCATCTTTTCCGACAAGGTCAGCTAAATAGCGTGTATCATGGCCATTTCCCATCGTTGCATCAATGACAATATCACCTTTTTGGCATGCGCGTTCTAACAGCTCTTTACTAAAAGGGAGCATCCGTTTTAAAATCATTTTGCCGCTTCTTCCAATCTGACGAAACGTTTGCCTTGGTAGCTGTTACGTCTTTCAAGCTCAGCATTAATGGCATTAAGCACTTCCCACTTATTTACACTCCACATTGGACCCACCATTAATTCAATAGGACCATCGCCTGTAATACGATGAATAATCATTTCTGGCGGCAGAATCTCCAGCTGATCACAAACAAGCTGAACATATTCCTCTTGGCTTAAAAACTCCAGCTTGCCTTTCTCGTATTGCTTCACCATAGGTGTTCCTTTTAAAAGGTGAAGCAGATGAATTTTAATTCCCTGCACATCTAAATCAGCGACAGCTTTTGCTGTTTCCATCATCATGTCCCGGTTTTCAAGAGGCAGGCCGTTGATGATATGCGAGCAGACACGAATCCCGTGTTTTCGAAGTTTTTGTACACCTTCTACGTAGCATTCATAATCATGGGCACGGTTGATGAGCATAGCTGTTCGCTCATGTACAGTTTGTAGACCAAGTTCAACCCATAGGTACGTTCGTTCGTTTAATTCAGCTAAATATTCCACCACGTCATCTGGCAGACAATCGGGTCTTGTGGCAATGGATAAGCCAACGACTCCATCCAGATTCATGACGGTTTCGTATTTTTCTTTTAGAACAGGAAGCGGCGCATGTGTGTTTGTATAGGCTTGGAAATACGCCATGTATTTTCCGTCTTTCCATTTGGTATGCATCCGGTCCTTGATTTCATTAAATTGAGTGATGAGATCATCTGCCCGATTTCCTGCAAAATCACCAGACCCCGCGGCACTGCAAAATGTACAGCCGCCATGTGCGACAGTACCATCACGGTTTGGGCAGTCAAAGCCGCCGTCTAAAGCGACTTTGAACACTTTATGACCAAAGTGTTCACGCAAATGATAATTCCATGTGTGATAACGTTTTTCGCTGTTTGAATATAAAAAAGGGTTATGCTGATCCAAGTCAGTAACCTCCTTGCATAATAATAGGCATCCTAAAAGTTTAACAAAAATCACGAAAGAGAACAATTGAATCTGTCCAACATTTTCTTTAGTGAAAAAGCTTTACGTGGGCAAAATAGGCGGGAGCGATGATGAAATGGAGGGATTGCAAGATGGCAACAAGAAAATCAATTGATGAATTTGTGCAAAAAAGCACTGAGACTCTTGAGTTTGCAAGTGAACAATTTGATTTGAGCTCTCGCCAAGAGCATTATAACGAAGAAGAATTTTCGAAAGCGCAGCTCATGCTTGAGGATGCGGTGAATGAATTAGAAAAATTAAAAGATGTCGCCAATGATCAACAAAGAGAGCGTTTGGACAGGACACGTGTTCAAATTCAAAGTCTGCAAAATCAAATGATTTTAGGTATTTCATACGATAACGAATGAGTACAGATCCTTCTTTTAAGGATCTGTTCAGCGTGTAGACAAGCCCTCGCATTCTTTGTCAGTCCTGCGTGCTGGTGCTCACGAATGTCTAATTAGATACGCGCCGGTCCTAGTAATTCCTAGAATGTAAATTTTATTATGTAAC
>NZ_AMSH01000082.1 GCF_000300535.1 Bacillus xiamenensis | reverse complement strand
TAGTTTTCAAAGATCATTTTCGTTATCGCTCAGAGGCGACTTTATTAATATAACATTCTATCAAGATGAAGTCAATAACTTTTTTCTCGAATGTTATTTCTCAACCGCGCTGTTTCAGCGGCGAATACAAATATAACACCTTTTGAAATAAGAAACAAGTATTTTCTCTAAATAATTTATTTTTCCTCATTTCTTTCTATATATAGATATAAAAAGTGATTCTCTCAGTAATTCACTATTGTTGATCCTGTAGGTCTTTAGTATATTTATAATAGATTGAAACTAAATAACCGCAGGGGGAGCTTTGTGCTGAGAGTGAACAATTCGTTGTTCTGACCCTTTGAACCTGTCAGTTAATACTGAAGTAGGAATGTGGAATCACTTGCATACATGCACTGTATCCAAGCCGATATGTTTTTCTATGAATCACATACTCATCCTGACATGGTCTCTCCTTGCACAATTCGTGAAAAGGGGATTTTTTTATGCAGAAATCAAATCAATTAGTACGACTGATGGAGATCGCCATCATGACTTCTCTTGCACTTGTATTAGATTATTTATCAGGTCTCTTTTTAAGAATGCCGAACGGCGGGTCAATTGCGCTGATCATGATTCCTGTTATTCTCATGTCTATTAGATGGGGAGTGTCTACTGGGTTTATCATCGGGGTGTTAATCGCTGGACTACAGCTGATGAATAGTCCTATCATCGCCACACCTGTACAAGGATTCCTCGATTACTTTGTCGCATCTGTAGTGATTTGTTTAAGTGGGCTATTCTCAGGATCAATTAAAAAAGCCATTCTGGATAAAAAACGAAAGAAACAATTCTTCTATATTGTCCTAGCTGTATTTGTCGCCAGTTTTTTCAGACTGCTGACGTTCTTTATATCAGGCGTTGTTTTCTTTTCTCACAATGCACCAAAAGGAACGCCGGGCTGGGTGTATTCTTTAGTTTATAACAGCACATATATGGTTCCTTCATTTATTATTTGCAGTATTGTTCTTTGTTTACTCATCCCTAGTGCGTCTCGTTTGGTTTTTCCTCAACAAAAATAACCTGGCTTTTTCAGCAGGTTATTTTTTTATGCATAATTTTCTGCTCTATTGAATCTATTAATAGTAGAAGATTTTAAGCTGGAGGTGCGCCAATGAGTCCTTACTCCATTATGCTGTGCTGCTATATTCTTAGTCTTGCCTACTTTTTGGCCAGTTTCTATGAGGCATTAAAAATAGCAGCTGTGAAAGGAAAAGTAGAGGCTGCTCCTTTTATCTCTTATATTTTACTCGCCACACTTTTTACTTTTTTCTCTCATTATTACTGGAAGCTGACGATATAATTCGGTGTACATGATCATTTAGTACAGACAGTTCCCATCCATACCCAATTTCCTCATGGTTCTCACCAGCCAGCTCGAATTGGCTGGTGACGACAAAACTAGGTTGAAGCTTTTGATAAAATTGCTTCGCTGAATTCTGCTCAAATACCCAGAGCAGCATATTTTGATAGCCTTTCTTTATTAAATAATCCACACCTTTTGCAATCAGAGCCATGCCCGCTCCTGATTTCTGTTTTCGCTGCAACAAATAGATGGCATAAAGCTCACCATCATATATTGAATAGCGCTCATCACGCTGTTTTCCAAAGGAAGCAAAACCAAATACTCCGTCCGCATCTTCTGCGACAAATGTGCCTTCAAGCGATCTGCTTCTCCAGCTCTCTTCCCGCTCCTCTACATTTAAAGCATCCAAATACGCCTGCGAAATAATGCCGTGATAAGTCGTTTGCCAGCTTTTCACATGAATCTCGGCGATTTTAGGAATATCACTATGTACTGCATGTCTCACCTTCATCTACGCCACCCCTTCTAGCAGTTTCCTATCCTATATTCATTATAATAAGTTTCTAATGTATAAAATTCAATTCGTTGACAATTTGTCAACACACCTTTATATTGGGTACGACTTCTTCTATTAAAAAGTTGATACATATGAAAGGGTGAAATAAAAGATGGAGTGTAAGACAACCGAGCTTCGGCAGCTCTTAAAGGAACAACTACAACTACGTTCTCTCTCATTAAGAGAACTCAGCACACAAACAGACATTGATAAAGCGACACTTTCTAGAATAATGAATGGCAAAAGAAAACCGACTTTGAACCATTTACAGCGGCTTTCAGATGCTCTAAACATTTCTTTAGATCGACTATTGGCCGCTGCTGGATTTCCCATTAAAAATGAGAAAGTTCACGGTGATACGTTCATTCAAGCGGTAGAAGAGATCGAAAGAACACTGAAAGATCATGATGTCTATGACGGTACATTCAGCGAGGAGAAATTGAAACAGAAGCTAAATGCATACGAGACCTACAGTCAATCAGTCGAGGGAAAAGAAACGATCTCAGCAAAGTTTGAAAAAAAGATGGACTCAATAAGCGGCGTTGGGCCATTTCTTGATCAATTGAAAAGCATGTACAACTCTTTCATGAGCGGCCGGGGTACTTCTCGTGAATTGATGTTGATGGGAGGCGCCCTGCTTTATTTCATTATGCCCGTTGATTTAATACCAGATTATATTTTTCCGATCGGCTATATTGATGACGCTGCAGCAGTGCAGGTCGTATTAAACCAGCTGACAAATAGGTCATAGCAGGTGACGGAGACATGAAAAAACAGAACGGCATTGACTTCGTATTATTATTCACTGTCATTTGTTTCTTTGTGATCAGCCTGCTGGCTGTGTATAGCGGATCGGGACAGTATGAAACGCAAGATATGTTTTATTTCGTCAAAAGACAAATTTTCTGGTATATCGTCGGTTTTGGCCTCATGGCGGCAGTTGCTTACTTTGATTACGAGCTGCTTGAGCGTTTATCTTTTCGACTATTTGCAGGTGGTCTCTTCCTCATCATTCTCGTACATTTTTTTGGAACGAATCAAAATGGCTCCCAAAGGTGGATCAGTTTTGGCTCCATTAAAATTCAGCCATCAGAATTTATGAAAATTTTTGTCATTCTCCTGTTAGCGGCTGTTTTAAATCGATACAAACATGAGCGCTTTACATTTAAGGAGAGCATGATTCCTACAAGTAAAGTCATCTGCTGGACCGCTGTCCCTTTTTTCCTGATTTTAATTCAGCCAGATTTAGGGACTGCACTTGTGATCTTGTCTATCGCTTTTACACTGATACTTGTTTCAGGAATTTCAAGTAAGATGATCGCTGCATTAATGGCCGCTTTTCTCGCGCTTCTTGCATTTTTGACCTACTTGCACAATGAACATTTTGAGCACTTTACAAAAGTAATTAAACCTCATCAGCTTGACCGCATTTATGGGTGGCTCTCTCCAGATGAATTTGATTCAACTTATGGATATCAGTTGAATCAAGCGATGCTCGGCATTGGGTCAGGGCAATTATCAGGAAGCGGGTATACGAAAGGAAATCAAGTACAAGGTGGAAATATTCCTGAGGCCCATACAGATTTTATATTTGCAGTCATTGGTGAGGAGTTTGGTTTTATCGGCGCTTCCCTATTGATTTGTTTGTATCTTATGATGGTCTATCGAATGATTCATGTGGCTATGCATGCGAATACCCTTTATGGGCTGTACATATGTGCTGGTGTGGTTGGACTGATCGTCTTTCAAGTCTTCCAAAACGTAGGAATGACAGTAGGTTTAATGCCTGTGACGGGTCTTGCACTTCCATTTATCAGCTACGGCGGCAGTGCGCTTTTGACCAATATGATGGCCATTGGGCTTGTATTTAGTGTCAATCTGAGGTCGTCATCCTATATGTTTGGACGCAACTGGGATTGAGGGTGATGTCATTGATTCTTTCTCACCTCAAAAAAATCGACCACATTCTTGCTGGGACGATCGTTTGTCTTTGTTTATTTGGTTTACTCATGGTTTACAGTGCGAGTTATCCTTTAGGTGAAATGAAGTATGAGCAAGGCAGCTATTTTTTCATGAAACAATGGCAATGGCTCTTGATTGGGTTATTCTTTTTTATCATTGCCGCTCTTTTTCCTTATCACGCTTATCGTAAATGGATACGATGGCTTGTCATGCTGTCAATGTTATGTCTCATCATTGTCCTGCTTCCAGGGATCGGCGTTGTCAAAAATAATTCACAGCGGTGGATTCATATTGGTTCTCTTATGATCCAGCCGTCTGAGGCTGTGAAATTAGTGATGATCCTCTATTTTGCCTATGTGTATGCAAGGAAACAAGCATACATCACATCCTTTAGAAAAGGGGTGCTGCCTCCGCTCATTCTGTTAGGTCTAGTTTTTTTATTGATCTTAAAGCAGCCTGATTTAGGTACGGCGGTATCTATTTTATTAAGCTGTGGCATCGTCTTATTATGCGCTGGGCTAAACATGCGCCACCTCATTTTTCTAGGAACGACCGCTGCGGCAGGGATTACCTTTTTTGCTGTGACAGCTCCTTATCGTTTGAAACGGCTCACCTCATTTCGTGATCCTTTTCAATATGAGGATGGGGATGGCTATCAGCTGATTCATTCATATCTCGCCATGGATTCAGGCGGGCTGACCGGGAATGGCTTAGGCGGGAGCATTCAAAAATTAGGTTTTCTTCCTGAAGCCCACACAGATTTCATTATGTCCGTCATCAGTGAAGAGCTGGGATTCATGGGGGTATCGTTTGTGATTGGCGCATATCTTCTCATTATGTATCGCGCCGTCCGAATCGTTCGATCATTGCAGGATCCGTTTGGAAAGTTGTTAACGGTCGGTCTCACTTTTCAAATCATGCTTCAAGCAGGCTTTAATCTAGGGGCTGTATTTGGACTTCTCCCCATTACAGGCATCCCCCTTCCCTTCATTAGCTATGGCGGGTCCTCATTAGTGTTCATGATGATAACCGCAGGCATTCTTGTGAATCTTTCTTCTTATATAAAAAGACCAAAACAACAGGCTCAAGCAAAATAGACACCTTCTATCAGAAGGTGTCTATTCATTTTATTCTTCTATTTGACGATCAGCTGCTTCTTTTTTTCTTGGCTGCTTGATTTCATTTGTCAGTTCCTGAATGCTTTGCTTCACATTCCCTTTGCCAGAGAAGTTCTCAATAATTTCTTTGACATCAATCCCAGAGGATGCTTTCAGGCTTTCTTGCAGACTGGACATGAGGTTTGTGGCATAGCCTGTGACTTTATTGGCGCCGCTGCCTTCCCCGTTACCGCCCGTATCAACAACTGTAATTTTATCAATGTTAGAAAGTGGTGCAGATACTTGCTTCGCATATTCAGGAAGCATTTTCACAATCATATCAAGGATCGCTGCCTGACCATACTGTTCGAATGCTTCAGCAATTTTCTCTTTCGCTTCGGCTTCTGCAAGTCCTTTTAACCTAATGACTTCTGCTTCTGTTTCCCCTTTTGCACGATCTGCTTCCGCTTTGGCAAGCCCATCAATACGAACTTTCTCAGCTTCTGCTTTCGCCATTGCTTCAATGCTGTATTTCTTCGCATCTGCTTCCGCAAGACGCTTTGCTTTTTCAGCAGCAGCTGATTGTTCAACAGCATAACGATCTGCATCGGCTTTCTTTTTCACTTCGGAATCATATTGACGTTCACGACGCTGAATCTCTTTTTCTTCCAATTCAATTTGCTTCTGACGTTCGATGATTTTGACTTGCATTTCTTGTTCCGTTACGTGCTGACGGTTGCGAGCTGTTTCTAGATCGTAAGCTTGGTCAGCGCTTGCTTTCGCTGTATCTTGTTCACGTCTAAATTCCGCTCGTTTCAATTCATTGATTTTTTCCGCCTCTGCGATTTCGGTCGCACGCTCAAGCTCAGACTTCTTCGCATCTTTATCTGCTTCAGCACGTTTGATACGTGTTTCTTTATCTGCTTCGGCTGTTGCAATATCTGCATCTCGCTTCACTTGGGCAATTCTTGGCTTACCTAGGGATTCTAAATAGCCATTTTTATCTCGGACATCTTTGATCGTAAAGGAGACAATGACAAGACCCATTTTCGCTAAATCTTGAGAAGCGACACGTTGTACTTCTTGAGAAAATTTCTCTCTGTTCTTATAAATCTCTTCAACTGTCATTGATCCTAGGATCGAACGCAGATGACCTTCTAGAACTTCTCTTGCTTCATTTTCACGGTCTTCTTTTGTTTTACCTAAAAACTGCTCTGCAGCAGTGGCGATTTCTTCAATTGATCCGCCAATTTTGATGATTGCCGTTCCGTCGGCCATCACAGGTACACCTTGCTCTGTATATACTTCAGGAGTGGAAACATCTAGTTTGCTAGATAGTAAGCTGAGCGGCTCTGCTTGTTGAAAAACAGGAAGTACAAAAGTACCGCCGCCTCTGACAATCTTAATCTTATTTCCACCTTCATCCACATGGACATTTTTACTTCCTAGATAACTCCCTGTGACGATCAACGCTTCATCAGGACCTGCCGTCCGATATTTTGTTACAAATACGCCAATAAGTGCAATCAGAATCACAAGGACAATTCCAATAATAATTAAAATGGTTGTTCCTGGCATAGCATTCCCTCCTAGATTTCTTCATTTGGTATGACAGATAAAACGCCTTTGTTCACTTCGACCACAAGCACGCGGGTTCCATATGGAATCTCCTCTTGGTCGAAACTGATGGCCGGCTTTGAGATTTTCCCGCTATTACTAATTAACAGCACTTCTCCAAACCCGTCTTTTGGGACTGATACAATGATCTCCCCAGTTCTTCCTTTTAAATCGGCTTCAGTATATGAAAGAGATTCTTCAGCAGAGGAAAGCGGGACTAACACAAATACATGTAAACAGGTCACAAGGACCACTGCGAGAATGGCAGATAATACTGCGCCAAAACCGCTTCCTACGATTGCTGTTTTCTCAGAGATAAAACCACCAGCCGAGAAAAATGTAAGAAATGCGAGGATCAATGTCGGTTGAAGGAATGGAACAGGGATCGCTTCAAACAAGCCATCAAATACATCACCGAAAAAGACGAAAACAAGTGTCAGGATTCCTGATATCATCAATATGTATAAGTACAGCGTCTGAAGAGGCAGCCCGAATATATCCATCTTCCTCACCCTTTCTTTATGAAATGAACAGCCTTTGTTTCATGTAGACGACACTCACCTCCAGTGTATTGCTTCTAACAGGTAATACGAACCACTTTTGTAAAGGTTTCATATTTCATCACAATTCCTCAAAGGAATTCTCGGGAAGCTAAAGAATGATTGTCATGTACCATTATGATAAAATTTGATCTTGAGGTGATGGAAATGAGTTTATTACATGATGCAAGACAAGAATTGTGGCAAGAACTGCAAGGGTTAAACGAAGAACAATTAAACCAAAAATTATCTGATGATACCTGGAGTATTCAAGAGGTGGCAGATCATTTAAAGAAAATGGATTTAGTTGCAGCAAAGCATCTAGCTGCCGAGGGAAAAAAAGCACCGATCAAAGAATATGAGCCAAAACCGGTAGAAATGGCAGAACATCGTTCAAGAAAGGCCACTGCACCTAGTATTGTTGCACCTGAGCGTAAGCATGTGACGCCTACACAATTAAAGGATGAACTTGATACAGCACGTGAGAAATTAAATCAAATTTTATCAACGTTTACGGAGGAAGATTTCAAACGAGTGATTGCACATCCTGTGTTTGAAGAGCTTTCACTGAAGCAATATCTTGATTTTATCGGCGCACACGAAAAACGCCATATTCATCAAATCAAAGAAATTAAAGAAATTAAAGAACAGCTATAAGATGTAAAAAAGACTCCCTTTTGGGAGCCTTTTTTCATTGTTACACTGTTTTAGGTGTTAGGTTAAAGCAGCGAGCGTAAATCCAGTTGTATGCTTTTTCGTTGAGGTCTCTTGGGTTTCCAACGGTTTGCGGATCTTTCATTGCTTCTTTAGATAAACGGTCGATCATATCTTTTGGTACACCTTGTTCTTCTAATGAAGGAACTTCTAGGTCTTCCACTAAATCATACATCCAATTCACTGCTGCTTTAGCTGCTTCCTCTGTTGACATTCTGCTTGTATCAATACCGAATGCTTGCGCAATTCGAGCGAATTTCTCTGGGTAGCCTTTCCAGTTATACTCCATAACAGGTCCCATCATCGCCGCTACACATTGACCATGCGCTACAGGAATAATGCCTCCGAGTGTTTGACTCATCGCATGGGCAGCGCCAGCTGATTCACTTCCATAGGAAAGTCCTGCAAGCATTGCAGCTTGTGCCATTCCGTATCTTGCTTCTAAATCCTCTCCATCCGCAAAGGCACGGCGAATGTAATGAGCAGCATATTCAATGGCCATAAGTGCCACAGCATCCGTAATCGGCTGAGCAAATTTCATTGTATAGCATTCGATAGCGTGTGCAAGCGCATCAATTCCGGTCATTGCCGTCACATGAGGCGGCATGGATACATGAAGCTCTGGATCAATCACTGTGAGGTGAGCGGCAATAAGTGGTCCACCTGTATTGAATTTGAACTCCCTTTCTTCATCTGTAATTACTGCCCACTGCGTGACCTCTGAACCTGTACCTGCCGTTGTCGGGATTGTTGTTAATGGAGGAATTCTATTTTCAAGCGGTTTTTTCCCCTCTGCCGCTTCGTAATCAAGAACTGAACCTTCATGAGTCGCTTCTACACCGATGGCCTTCGCTGTATCCATTGAGCTTCCGCCACCAACTGCGACTAATCCATTACAGCCTTCTTTTTCATATAACGCAGATCCTTCATTCACTAGGCGTACTGGCGGGTTTGGCTCTACTTTATCAAATAGGACCACATCAATTTGTGCCTCTTTTAATGAAGCAATCACTGGATCTACAACGCCCGCTTGATAAATACCAGGGTCCGTTACAAGCAAGACCTTTGAAACGCCGTATGCTTTCACTTCTTCTCCAACATGTTTCACCGCACCAATACCATGCTTGATCACAGTCGGGATTTCAAATGTATGGAATTTTTGCATGCTTTCAATTTTCATATTTAATGTCATGTTCAATCTCCTCCAAATCATTTTATTTAAACCAATGAACTGCTTCTGGTTTTGTGTTTCTATATACATGTTTCAATTCGGTATATTCTTCAAGACCCGTACGTCCTAACTCACGTCCAAGACCTGATTGCTTATATCCACCCCACGGTGCTTGAGCAAAATAAGGATGGAAGTCGTTAATCCAAACAGTGCCTAATCGTAGCTGACGAGCGACCCTTTCCGCTTTTGCGATATCTGAAGACCATACTGCTCCTGCTAATCCATAGATCGTATCATTTGCAAGCTCGGTCACTTCTTCTTCTGATCGGAAGGATTCGACGGTCAGTACTGGGCCAAAAACTTCTTCCTGTACAATCCGCATATCTGATGTACAGCCTGAGAAAATCGTTGGCAAGTAGAAAAATCCATTTTGAAGCTCCTCTGCATCAGGTCGTTTTCCGCCTGTTTCTAATCTTGCGCCTTCTTCTAGACCGATGCTGACGTATTTTTCTACTTTTTCTCGATGCTCAGCTGAGATGAGCGGTCCGCTCTGGGTTCCTTCATCAAAGCCGTTGCCTAGCTTGATTTTTTTCGTACGCTTCACCAGTTCTTCTAAAAATTCATCATGAATGGATTCTTCGACTAACAAGCGTGAACCCGCTGAACACACTTGCCCTGCATGGAAGAACACAGCATTCATTGCCTGGTCAACCGCTACGTCTAAATCAGCATCTTGAAACACAATATTCGGATTTTTCCCACCAAGCTCAAGAGCGATTTTTTTCACATTCCCACTGGCTCCCTGCATGATTTTCTTGCCAGTTTCAATACCGCCTGTGAACGAAATTAAGTCGACTTGGTCGTTAACAGCAAGTTCATCGCCAACTGTTGCCCCTGGTCCAAGGACTAGGTTTGCAACACCTGCCGGAACGCCTGCTTCTTCCATGAGTTTGAAAACTTTAATCGTGGTTAGTGGTGTAATTTCACTTGGCTTTAATACGATTGTATTTCCGGCTGCAAGCGCAGGAGCGATTTTCCAGCTCGCTTGAAGCAACGGATAGTTCCAAGGAGTGATTTGACCGCATACACCGACAGGCTCTCTGACTAATTCACTTTTTGAATTTGGAATAGGCGATGCAATGATTTCCCCGCCATCCTTATCAGCAAGCCCTGCATAATATTGGAACACATTTGCAATATCGTCCATATCTGCTTTACTTTCTTCTAATGTTTTGCCAGTATCAAGTGATTCTAATCTGGCTAATTCATCAAGGTCTCGTCTAATCAATTCAGCAATCTTAAAGACAATATTTCCTCTTTCAAGTCCAGGAAGATTTGCCCAATCTCCTTGATCGAAGGCTTTTCTTGCTGCTTTGATGGCTAGCTGCGCGTCATTTCTTGATCCTTCACTGACTGTCGCGATCACTTCTTGATTAAATGGATTGATGATATCTCTTGTGTCGCCACTCTTAGCGCCAACCCATTGTCCATCTATAAATAGTGTTTGACTCATAGAAGGAACCTCCTCTGATTCTCTTTGGTAAGTTTGTTAAATAAAAATTTAACGTTTTGAACATAATTAACTTAACATGTTCAAATTTTTCTGTCAAAGGGAGATATGCTTCATTTATTTTGACATTTTGCATTCTTTCGTTAACATATAGTCCATAAAGATTTTTTTGAACGTATTGAATTCTCTTAATAGAAAGCAGGGACAAGATGAAAAAGCAGGAACAGCCACAAGCAGAAGATCGTATTTTAGCGGCGAAAGATCTAGTCATTGATTCCATCGCTGAAACAATGGATCTCTATGGCATTACTAGAAGTGCGGGTATTCTGTATGGGACGATGTATTTAAATGAGGAAATGACGCTGGATGAAATGCGTGAAGAGCTGCAAATGAGTAAGCCTAGTATGAGTACAGGTGTGAAAAAACTGCAAGACATGAATATTGTCAAAAAGACCTTTCATCGCGGCCGAAGAAAACACAGCTTTGTTGCTGAAAAAGATTTTTTTAAGTTTTTCATGAACTTTTTCCCGCAAAAATGGGAACGAGAGGTCGAGGTCAATCTAGCAGCGATTGAAGAAGCGCAAGAGCGCCTTCAAGATGTGGCTCTTGATGAGCAGGCGGAGGAACACGAAAAAGAGGAAGCCCAGCAGCTCCTTGAACAGCTTGAGAGCTCAAAAGCCTATTATGACTGGCTTAGAAGATTAGCCCATTCTGTTCATTCCGGGGAAATCTTTGATTATATTCCGATCGATCAGAAAGAAAAATAGACAATATGATTGCATTTTACAGCTTGAAGTTTACAGAAGGATTGATTATAATAAGTTATGTCGTAACACTTCGGGGCATTAGCTCAGCTGGGAGAGCGCTAC
>NZ_AMSH01000081.1 GCF_000300535.1 Bacillus xiamenensis | reverse complement strand
TAGAGCTAATCTTTGCAGGTTCAAAACAACTGGGTGGGCTTCGCTACTGCCGGTTGAGGGGAAAACAAAATGTGAGTGAGCAAGTGCTTCTCACAGCTGCCTGTCAGAACATGAAGAAGATTGCCACACACCTAGCGAAGTTAGGCTAGGTGTGTGGGAGGCCTTTTTCATTCAATCTTATCCACCATCATTACGATGAAAATAAAAAAGCTTATCTGTCTGGTTCTTGAATTTGATAACCGAAGACTCCTTTTATCTCAACATCATTCCCACAGCCTTCTTTTTTGGTCAGTTTAATACCATGAGGTCTATAAATGTAGCGCCCACTTGATAAAATTTGGTCTGTTGCACTTAGATCATATTGATTACCCACATACTCTTTCACTGATGACGGAAAATCCGTTCCTGATAAGGATGTTCTGTAGAGTGTCACCTCTAAAGTACAGCCCTCTGCATTTAGTATAGAAAATTGGTAACCGTGTGTAGATGGATATTGTTCAGGATTATTTTGACCTCCTGGTACCCACAGATCTTTTTCCTGTTCCGTCATGATGAAATCGACTTCTACTTCTCGATAAATGGTCTTAGCTGCAACCTTTTCCATATTAAAATGGAACATGACAATGAAACAAAGAGACATTATTAATAATATTCTATTCATAAAAAACCCTCCTTTTACATTATTATACAATTTATAAGGGTTTAAGAGGGGATTTTTTCACTTTTTGATAATAAATAAGAATTCATTATTCATTCTCGTGTTTTAAACTTCTATGGCTTTACTTAATTTCTCTTTTGTCTTTGGACCATATACGCCATCAGGGATTAACCCATGCATCATTTGAAATCGAGACACTGCATTCGCAGTCTTGGGGCCGTAGTATCCATCAACCCCATTATTTTTTGCCCCCTTATCAGGATAGAAATAAATCGATGCTAAGGCTTGTTGTACTGCTACTACGGCTGACCCTTTTGTAAGAGGCTTCGTCACTTTTAAAATACCTGCAGGCAAACTGTATGTTTTTTTGACCTTGTTGCTTTTAGATGTTGATGTCGTTGATATGTTTTTGTTAGATGTTTCTTTCACAGGTTTAGCTGTTGTCATTTGACTTGTAGGTGCTGATGCAATACCAGCTTTGAAGCCATCCCACCGATTTAGCAGCTTACGCGGACATTCTTTCCCGCTCCAATGCTTATGCGGCACCACGTTTGATAAAGGAATTCCTAAATCTCCCATCAGTTTTCGAATGAGCCATTGGGCGTTTTCAACGGCTTGCTCAAAGTTACCACCTTCATTTTCACAAATCTCAATTCCAATTGATTTCATATTGCCGGTTCCTCTGCCATCCCCTGCGTGCCAGCCGTTTTCGTTTAACGGTAAATGCTGATAGATGACCTGATCATCGACAGTGTAATGCCAGCTAACCCCGGTACTTGCATGAGCAACAAACGCTGCATGATTCGCAGCATCGGCCCCCCGTCCAGTGTTCGATGTATTATGCACCGTAATATAGAGCGGCTTCATCATGTTTCCTGGTCTGTTGCGATTTTGTTTTGGGATGATCGCTTGAATGATTTTAACCATATTGTGTCTCCTTCAAGAATTATTTTGTTAACCCTCTTTGTTTCAGGGCATCTTTTTGCAATTGACCTTTATAGGTCACATAATTGTTTTTAAACCAAGCGATCACCGCAGTGACCATAGTGAAAATCGTGGAACCTGCAACATATAGTGCCTCTCCTACGGTTTGCACTTGCTCCTCACTAATCGGCAGCACCGTTTGTCCAAACATCACAAGCGTTTGATTGATGAGCGCAATAAAAAGAAGCACTGTGCGAATCACAGTGCCTTTGTCGAATGTTTTCATGATTTTTCCTCCTATTTTAAATTCCGTTCAATTTTATCGAGTTTGTCGATGACGACGTCATACTTCTCACTAAACTTCGCTAACACATCATTTTGCGCCTCGATTTGCTCATTGAGCTTGTTTTCTCGTTCCTTTGTTGTGTTGAGAACATAAAACAAAATCCAGCAAAAGAGCACAGCAAATGGGCCTTGTGTCATTAAATATTGAGTCAAATCCATTTCCACTACACTCACCTACTCCCTCACTTTGCGCATCCTTAAAGAAGGCAAAATAAAAACGCCTATTCAGCGTTTGTTGGATATTCTTCTTTTGTTATTTCTTTGTATTGTTCCGGCGTAATCTTTTCGAAACGAACAAATTTTGCTACATCTTCATTTTCATAACACTTCCATTGATAGAACAATGAAATACTACGAAACCAATCCAATTAAATGCCCCCCTTTTCATTGAGCAACATGACAAGTTCTGATGTTATTTTTGATTGTTCTTTTACTCTCTTTTCTGACTCTGCCAGCTGCTGAAGCAAATCGGCGTTTTGCTTTTTTAATAGATCAATATCTGATCGAGGCAGCGGCTTTGCCTGAAAGTGATCAATGTATTCTTCTGTTGCCGACTCATACCAAGCCCTTTTCTCTTCATTGTATTTACCTTTATACAAGCCATCTCGAGGTCTTACATCTGTATACCCTTCTGGAATATCTGCATCTTCTTCAATTTCTATTTCTCCTCCTGGAATGTAATTGAATTTTTCATCGTATCTATATATCCATTTCACTTTTATCCCTCCTGTGCCGATATGAATTTAAAGCCAAAAGTGATAAATTCATTTGGATTTGTCGTATTGGAGACGCTTTGTATATACACATTACCGTCAGTATGAATATATGTCCTGTGTGTTTGCGGTGTTGAACCAGCACCAATACTCGATGCTACCCCTATAAAATGCATACCCTGTATAGGACGATAACCACTTGGCAATGTAAAAGCAGGTACCTCAAAACCGATAGTACCTCCTGCAATAGATCCAATTAACTCCACCTCTCCAAATGCATTCTTATAAAATTGCACTTTTTGAGTGCCGTATTGTTTCCATCCGTTTAATAGAGTGGTTGGGGACTTCCATTCTATTTTCTCTGTATCGGTTAACAATCGTTTCCAACCAGAAAAAACACCCTCATTATGCACTGTTCCAAACCAATGCATATTATCATAACTTCTAATAATATGAAGAGTCTTACGTTTACCGGCTGCTTCTATAATATCCACATTAAACCAAGATGCATCATTGGTTGTAGGCATATTAATAGCATTCGTTCCAGACACGTAATAAAAACCAGACGGTAAGCTTAAAATATCTGTGCCACTAGAAATAAGCATTCTAGTTCCATTCGCTTTCAATAACGGATGCTCGTTCAATCTCTTCCAGCCACTCCATTCTTGCTGAGTACCCGTAACATCAGTTGTTGATCGATTGATGTACACATCGCCTGTATTATTTGCCCCAATAATCCAACCATAAATGTTTTCACTAAAAACAGATAAGGCTCTCATAGAACTTCTTGTTGGCAGATCAGGGTGTGCTTCATGGATATACCACGAATGCACGCCTGGTAATTTTAAGAGCTTATCTAAAATACTAGGATCATTTGCATTAATTCTTTCGTAAGCCTTTCCGTCGTCAGCAGTAATTTTAGATAATTGTCCTGCATCCCATTTATTTTTTTCATTTTGAGTAGGTAATTGAAGCCAGTTGATTCCAACGTCATTTACGTGATAGGAAAAACAAAATGCATTGCCTGAAGTGTCAATGGCGATGCCTATGCCTATATTATTTTGACCTACTAACTGAAAGCCTCTTAATGCTGCATTGCCTATAGCAGGAGAATCAACTACACCCGAACCGCCTGGAGCATAGAACGAGCAGGCACCTAACGATTTAATCCCATTATAAATACTACCGCCGGCAGGAATATTGACCAACTGGGACCCGCTATCATTTGTCATTTTATATAGCTGAGATTGATTCCATTTCTGCTTTTCTGTTTCAGATGCATGAGATGTTGTATCACTTTTGTGCTGATTGATTTGATCTAATAGTCCAACATCATTTTCAAGAATAACTTTAACCATGTCATTAAACAGTTCCGCATGGGCTTTGTCACTGGTTTTGAAACTACGAGGTGTCTTTATTTCCATGTGATTCTCCTTTCATATTTCAGTTGTATTGAATTATCTGGTAGTGAACTTAAAACCAAATGTAATAAACTCAGTGGGATTGGCATTATTTGAAGAAGACTGTACACATACATTTCCATTCTTATCTATTAATGTACGATGGAATTGAGGTACTCCTGGTGTTCCTATACTTGAAGCGACTCCTATAAAATGGATCGCCTGCTTCGGCCGATATTCTTCAGACAAATTAAACACTTCATTATTTCCTAAAGTTCCACCTTTTATCGCACCTACTATTTCAACTTCTCCTAACAGGTTCTTGCGATATTTTACTGGCAAATTAATAGGATCATATTCCTTCCAACCATTTATAATTTTTTCAGGTTTTTTCCAAGTACCTTCTAATAAATCTGAAAACGTGATTTGCTTCTCCCATGGTGTCCATGTTTCTGCATCCTGTTTACGAACTCTAAAGTACGTGTTTTTCCCATAAACAGATTCGTATGCTATTTGTATTAATGTATTTCCGTAACTCATGACCAGTAAAAACACTCGATTAACGGATGGTGGACCGTTTACTCCAGGATTATAAATGAGATACATGCCTGTCTGAGTAAGGCTATTATAGTCTGTCTCACTAGCAACTCCATGATAAAAGGGCTTTCCATTATCTTGTGTAATTTTTATTAGCTGACCGTTGTCCCATCTTATCTTATCACTTTCAGAAGGCAGTTTTGTCCATGTCATAGATGTATGTCCGGCATTATAACTGAAAAAATAAGCATTTCCTGTACTATCAATCGCAAAGCCAGAACCAATATTTCCCTCACCTGCTGTCTGCAGCCCTCTTATCGAGACATTAGTTGGTGCAGGAGAATCCTCGACGCCAGCAGCTGCAAAAAATGTACATGTTCCTTTATTTTTTATCGCATCAAAAATTCTCGCATCAGCTGGCACATTAATTAACTGACTTCCATTATCTGCTGTAATTTTATAGCTCTGCGACTCATTCCATTTCTTCTTTTCTGCTTCAGTTGTATGTGATTTCGTATCATGTGTATGGTTTGTGAGTTGTCCTAATAGCCCAGTATCATTTTCAAGAAGTACTTTGACCATGTCATTAAACAAATCAGCATGCGCTTTATCGTTTACTTCAAAAGGTTTTGGTTCTTTTATTTCCATTTAGCTTTCACTCCTTCGCTTTGAAGCTTGGATCGATCTCTTGTAGCTGCTCTACCGTGAGCACCCTTTGCTGACAGCCTACATTTAGTTCTTCAATTGAACAGTCACCTAGCTCGATTGCTTGCTTGACCATTTCAGGAGTCACCCATTTAAAATATAAAGCCATTACCCAATAATTCATGTTTCACTCTCTCCTTTATATAAAAGGATCTCTCTTTTTAACGCCTTTAGTTCGTTTGTTAGATGATCACATTGATGTTCAAGTTGTTTTCTCATCAGCTTTTCTTTCGCTACTTCCTGCGCTAGAAATTCAAGCGGCAGAGGTGGTTGATATCGAGGATTGATTTGAGATGCCTCCCACCATTCCTTCAATTCTTCTGCCGTTGGCTTTGGCACATCTAGATGCCATTCGTTTATATACGAACCGTCGCCGTCATTTCTAAGCTCAAAATCCTTTTGCGGATCCGCATCGGGGTATTTATACTTAATGGCTTCATATAAAATCATCAGAATCCTCCTACACTCTCGGGAAATTTCGTCCGCCTAATTCCGTAATATCGAAATAGTTGTACCAGCCTGAATTATCAGATATATAACGATCGGAATTTCCCGCATATCCTATATACATGTAAATTTCAATGTAATCTCCTTTATTCGCTGGCACATTCGCAGCCCCATATAAACCTATATCAAGTTTTGCCGTTTCAGAGGGTGTGGCAGGGAGATGTCTATAATGAGATATATTTTTATAATTTTTACCATTTAAAAAAATAGACAGCTCAAAATTTGCATACATTTGAACCGTCTCAATATAGACTCCAGCGTTTACTAGATACATACCGTTTTCCGGACAAATAAAACGACTATTTTTTATATCAAAATGATTGTGACTATCTTTTATTTTTCGATTAAAAAGGATTTTTTGTCGCTCTGCATTATTAAGCAGCTGCTTACCAGTTGTGCCAATATTCGTATGAAGAAAACCAGAGAGTTTATGCCAGTCTGTCCACCCCGATCCCGTCCACCAATGCCTGCACCAAATTCCAGTACTATCAAAATAATTACCAGCTTCGTTTCCAGTACCATAATAGTATTGTACAAATCGAAAATTACTGATCTTCTCATTCTTCACAAAGCCATATCTCGTCGGATATCCCTTATCATTGGCTTGGCCAATATCCATAAACGTAATGCCAATTGGATATTCCTCACCGCTGACTGATGCATCTTGAATGGCTTGGTCGCCTGTTAAAATAAACAAGCTTTCATTCGTGATTCCTGCTATTTGATGACTGAGCGCATTGTCATTCTCCACAAGTGTGTTGACCATTCGGTTAAATAAGTTCGCATGGGCTTTGTCAGAGGTTTCAAACGGTAAAGGTGATTTTATGTTCACTTCTTTTCCCCTCCATTAATAAATATCATCAATCTCAAATACGAATTCAATGTCGCCGTCTTTTTGTTTGTCTGTCATGGTGCGGACGGCGGTGAATTTGCCGGCTTCGTCGACAAGGGCTAGTTCATTGATGACTTCTCCTGCGAGTTCTCCTTCGGCGATCGTGCAGGTGTAGCGGATTTTTGCTGGTTCCATGAAGGTAAATGAATCGATATCTTTTTGAACTAATTCTTTTTTGAGTGCTTGTTCAGTACCGTCAAGAGAGAGAGGTTTTCCATCCTTTGTTCCTCCATTTCCGAACGCCATTTTGACGACTTTTGTGAGTTTTGTTCCTTCTGCTCTTGCCTTTGCCATTTGTTGACGTGCATAAAGTGTTGTTACGGTTAATTGATCAGCCATTGTGATCCTCCTTATAGCTCTATTTTTGTAGAAGTTGCTGCCAGCATTTTTGATCCGTCAAGCGGAACGGATCCATCTAGAATCCAGTAATGATCCTTAATCAGTAAGCTGCCGCCCTGTTCATTTTGAACATGCACTGGCAGGCGGAACGTCATCCTCTTTTTCGTGTGGTGCGGGAGCTGGTTCTTTGCGTGCAAAGTCAGTGCCGCGGCCTGCTTCGTTTCATGCACTGCTCCGGTCATGACATAATGCATGCGGCATGTTGTTTCCTTCTCTTGTTGAAGCGGCATCCTCATCTTCAACGAATGCCTAAAACGAGCAGGGACATCCGTTGTACCTCGTGTCCCGCTCAGGTAGAACGTACCATTTAATACAAATTCACCATTGAGTAAAATCGGGATATGATCGAAAAAACCCACCCTGCTTCGCAGTGTGAGCCGCTGATGATGATCGTTTTTTTCATGAACATCGGTATGATGATTAGCGGTGAACGTATACGCCAAATGAGCAGGCTTTAACGTTTCGAGTATTTCGACAATATATCTTGTGTTTTGCAGGTCATCCAGATTTACACGTAACGCAAAATGATAGCGATTGGCTGTGAGGCGGATGATCGCACTTGGATTTTTAAGAAAGCGATTCACCGATTTCTCTAAAGAAAGATACGTGATTGGCGGAATGTTTGACATCATATTGAGTAAGCGTGCCCTGCGCAGCTCAATCGAATCATCTGATTCTCGCTGCACCTTGAGCATTCTTTCCCACCTATTCAATCCCCACGTCGCTGTTAATGGAAAGAACTGATCCGTTACATCAAAAATGGATTCGTCCAATTGCTCAAACTCTGGCGCCTCTGTCCTTAGTAAATGGTCCACATCATAAATTTCCGTGAAATATGGCGGCAAGTAGTTTTTCATTTCATCATGTTTGCTCAATAACCTTCACCTGCCTAAGACGCGGTATTTCAATGTCCTGTAATACTAAGTTTTTCGACTCACCATTCAGTAAGACGTTTGCATAATCTGACACACTTTCTGAATGATACAAAATATCATTTAAGGCGGACATGCGGATCGTACTTTTTTCAAATGCGATTGATTTTAACAACGCTTTGATCTTTTCTTCTATTTCTTTTTGCGCCCCTTCAAGTGTCCAGTCCATTTGAAGTTCGACGGCCATTTCTATGTCAATATCCAGCCATTTGGCGCTTTCAACGGTTGCTTTTGCACCAATAGGAGATTGTCCTTCCCCTTCTCCTGGCACAGGGTCGATATACTCCTGTACCCTTTTGACAAGTAGATCAGAGGCTACATCTAGATTGCCGTCAGTGATGACAATTTTGACCGTTCCCTCTCCATTCCAAAGCGGGAACACTTTCGCTCTGCCGACACCAACCACTTCCTCGGCCCACTTTTTGTAATGGGCTCTGTTGGCACTGACAGCCTCTCTCCTTGCACGTATTAAATATCGATCATATAATGAAGCGTCATCTTCCTCCTCTTGCCCCGGTATCACGAGTTCTTTCATGATCATCGATTCAAGGCCTGGGATTGTATCAAGTGATAGCAGCGGTTGACCTGTTAATTGCCCATTGCCGGCTGTACCAGTTGTCTCGCATTCCAATGTGCCATCCTTCGAATATTGAAAATAAACATCTTCAATAAAAAACCTTGAGCCTATAGGGATGTTTACATTCTCCGGTTGAATGGCTGCGGACCAGACCGCTGTGGTGGCCGGCTTTCGTTCAATTCCTACTTCAGCCGCTCGTCGATCTAAAAATTCGCCCTGCGCTGTATCAGCAAACACAAGATCAAATACTTGATCAAGCCAAATATACGACTGAGCCAGTTCAGCGGCAGCAGGTGCCAGGGCATTCCAAATGATGCTGTTTTCTCTTTTATCTATGTCATCTGGCAGCCTGTCCAGCATTCTTTCCATCAATGCTTCATACGTTTGCTCCTCAAACATCGGCCTCCATCACCTCCTCTATTTCTAATGTGCCCTCATCTGTGACGACGGCTAGTCTGACTTGAAACGTGTCATTTTGCTTCGTGACCTCTATTTCTTCAATATGATCAATACGCTCGTCAACGATTAGTGCTTCTTCTAGCAATCTTGGAATCTCCATTTCTTTGTATTCGTCCGTTGCTTCTGTGTCTGTCAATAGTTCCTGAATTTCAGTGCCAATGTCGTGGCTGTAGATAGGATGTGCATACCGCTCTGTTCGCAATGTCATATAAATGAATTGCCTGATCGCCTCAATCCCCGAAATGACTTCATTTGTCAGCCTGCCATTTTCAAAATCTATGCGATACGTCATCGAGGTTTCTACCTCGTCGTCTTCTTCTGTTTCCTCGATTTCTTCCTCTGGTGAAAGTGCCACGTTCATCACCTCCCTTACAATTTGTCGATGATGTAGAAGGACTGTCCTCCCGCCATTGCGAGCACCATAATACTGTCTCCCGCTTTTAATTCATCATCCTCCCCCTTATTTAAGCGCTTTGGCCAAATAAGCAGTTCTTCTGGAATGATCAACTTACTATTTTCATTTAATCTGATATTGAGAGGCGAAACCGCCGTGACTTCTCCAATGACCAGATCAATTGGAGAGGCTGCGTCTACTGCATTGACAGCGAGTCGTTTAATCGCTTCACTTAATCTCACGCTTGATCACCCTTTGGCATAACATTTTTCTCAACAACGTCAATGGTCATGGTGTGTTTCACTCCATTGAATTCATGCTTGTCTTGATCAATCCAGTAGGTTTTTTTTACGTTGATTTCTGGGATTTTCAAATAGATTGGCAGACCGCTTTGCAGTTCAGGAATTCCGAGTGCTTGTATGCTTTTCACTTCTTGTTTGACGCCTTTTTTCTCTGCCAGACGAACTTTTGCTCTTTGCTGGAGCTGCGGCTGATTCATTTGTCCAGTCACTGTCTCAACATGCTGTAAAATGCCATACTTACTTTGACCCGCTTTATCCTGTTCGATCACCACAATATCTGATTTGCTTCCTTTTTTCTTATTCTTCCCCTGTTCATCTACAGACGTACGCATCTTCACACGTGTTGCTGTCTCTTCAATAGAGGTGCTGTACTGATAATCAATAAGATTGACGCCTGATTCAATGACCCAGATGTCCTCTGGATCAGGCCAAGCTCGCAGTCCCATCTTGCCTTTAGCAGAATAAATTTGATAATTTCTACCGGTTTGCCGCTTCGTTTCCTTGAGTGCTTTCAGAATGATGTCATACAAACTCGTGTCATTTTTAAAAACAAGAGACTTCATGACATGTCCTGTATTGGCGATGGAGGTCATAGGGATTTGAAAGTCAGTTCCAATTCGCTTCAAAATTTGATCTGCTCTTTGATTTGAAAACACATATACATCTTGGTTTTTCACTAAATATTGGAGCATATCGTATGCGGTAAAGGTCAGTTTCCCATCAACAGGCGTCCTAGAAAAAACGATGCCTCTGAACAGCTCTTTTCCTTTCCATTTAAAAAGAACCGTGTCTCCTTCTGAGACACGGTAATATGTTTGACTGCCTTGCTTTGTGATAATATTCGCCTGAATAGAGCGAGGAGCTTGATACCTTTGCCCCTGAAGTGTCACACTTTCTGTAACAAGCTCATACATAGTGCCGCTTCTAATGGCAAAAAGCTCAATCAATGTCAGCCCCCCTATTGTGGTATTTTTAGTTTTTGTCCAGGAAAAATCCAATGTCCCGGCTGCTTAATATTGCGTTTACTTCGTTTAATCATCGCTGCTTTATTGGCATTCCAAATACGCCGCCATTTTGTACTATCGCCATAAAACCGGCCTGAAATGGCCCACAAAGTATCGCCTTTTTTGACGGTGTACAATTTTGGTGGTGATGCTGAGGGTCTTTTCTTTTTGGTTTGTTTCGCTTTTTTCTTTTGTTTGATTTTCCTAGGCGATGCTGTTTTATATTCCTTTAGCTCAATCGTAAATTCACGATCACCAATATCATATGACCCTTCCTTGTGGGTAAAGCTTTCAATGCTGCACGTCATATTGATTTTAGTCCCTGTAACAATCAATCGCACGGACTTCTTCGACCGCATCATTCGTTCAATTTTCGCTATTGCATTCTCTGGTGATGGAATGCTTTTATATTCAGCAATCGGCGAATATTTCTTAGGAAATAATGAGGTGAATGATACTTGTTTAGCCGATGGCACATCAATAAAGGTCAGTTCTCCAAAAGAGGCGACCTTCACTGTTTCATTTTGTACATGATTTGTGATTTCGAGTTCGGATGGAAGGACAGGGAATCGCAGCTTGTCCTTTCCTTGGGAAATCCACAATTGATACACTGATTTACCCATCGATCACGACTCCCTTCGTTCCTGTATGAAGCTCTACTTCCAGTTCGTCTACGAGCATTTGTCTTATTTTTTCGACAAGAGACTGTTGATCTTGTCCATTGTGGAAATGCTGATCTCCATTGAACTGGATGGTGATTTGTTTCGTTCCCGATGATGTAGAACCGCCAGCTGATGATTGAGCTGAGGTCACTTGCTGCATCTGGGATTCTGGTAAAGGAGCAGATGCATTTGATGGATCATAGACTTGCATCCCAAGTGCCTTGGCTGCCTGCGTCAATAAATATCTTCCGCGAATGCCTCTTTCTTCTGGAATAATCCATTCACGTTTGTTTCCTTCACCGACTCTAGCTACCTGCTCCTGAGTAATCAGTCCGCCATTTGCGTAGCCTTTATAAGGACCGCCTCTTCTTATACTCCGTAATCCCGGTGTATTGAAGACTGTGCCATATCTGCCCTTAATGTAGTTAATGGCTGCTACGGCATTATGAATTGGGTTCCAAATATCATTCATGCCCTTGCCTTTATTGGAGTTAAACGTCGGATCAATGGTCTGCATCAATCCTTTAGACGGCGTTCCTCTC
>NZ_AMSH01000080.1 GCF_000300535.1 Bacillus xiamenensis | reverse complement strand
ACAAAGAATGCGAGGGTTTGTCTACACGCTGGGCAGAGAAGGTTTTCTCTGCCCTTTACATGCTTATTGATGATTGTTTTTCTTCTTTTGTACAGCTTCCTGAAGCGGATCGCCTGCTAGTTCTTTACTAGCTTCTTCTAACAGCTGATCTACCTGCTGATGGTCTTTCTCACTTTTCGCCTTTTTATCCTTTTGGAAAAATGACATCGCTGCTTCCCCCCTTTTTATAAAATGCCTTTGCCTGTTTAATTTGCGCTACAGCACTCAGCATTATACAAGGGGAGAAGGCTCATTCATCATGAAAGGTCTTTCTCATTTTTTGCAAATAAGCTAGAAATGTCTTTAAGTCTTCCTCTGTGAAGTCTGACATCATATGCTGAACCACTCTTCCAAAAAGACGTGTATGCTTTTCGTAAATAGCCAGCCCTTTTTCTGTGGCTTCTAACCGTACAAGCGATTGGTCCGCCTTGTCCCGCTCTCTCTGAATATAGCCTTGCTCACATAATTTATTGAGTGCAATCGAGGCGGCACCTGGGTTTAGAGAAAGTCTTTGTTTTAGCTCTTCGGCATGTGATACTTTGCCTTGTATCAAAATAGAAAGAGCATATATCTGCGGAGGCGTGATGTCTTTTTCTAACTCAAGTAACTTGCGGTTTAGTTTACGGCTGACTTCATAATGTACAAGAACAATTTCTTTTAAAATGTCTGCATTACTCATCCGAATCGCATCCTTATCGTTAGTGTCAACATGATTTCCTTCTTATTATAGAATGTTTTTCCAATCAGCCAACTATTTTGTCCTTTTTTCTTTAGAAATAGGTCTTGCTGAATGAATTCACCCTTGATATAGTGAGTACTTGAACAAAAAACAGAACAGGAGTACGCATCATGACAGGAAAAACACATATCATGGGCGGAATTGCCGCCTCCACAGCCGTCGCCTACTATTATGGATTTGACCCGGTCACTATGGCAGCTGCTGGATCAGCAGGCGCCCTCATCCCAGATCTTTGTCATACGAAAAGTAAGATCGGCAGGAAGTTCCCCCTGCTCTCCACACTGATTAGCAGTGTGTTCGGCCACCGCACGTTTACACACAGTTTATTATTTCTGCTGATCATTTATTTTATTGCGACAACATACATTCCAAATGACAGCCTAAGTACCGGGTTGCTAGTTGGGATGGCGAGCCATCTCATCCTCGATGCAGGAACAGTGAACGGCATTAAATTTTTGTTCCCAGCGACCATTAAAGTACGTCTTCCCTTTTATGTCAAAACAGGCAGCCCCGGGGAACAAGTCGTACTAGCTGCTCTGACCATTGTCACCTGCTATTACATCGCCGTCATTTGCGGAATATCTATCCCATTGCAGTTCTAGGAGAAGAAAAAAAGAGTTTTGCAAAAAAGACAAGATATGAATTGATCATTCCTCATTTTTTTAGTAGTTTTAAGATAAGTGTTTTTGGCTTGCAGCTGAATACAGAATGGTGAGGAGCTACATAAATGAAAGCGTTCTTCAAAAATCACTGGTTTTTAGTGTACTCCATCCTCTTTATGTGGATGAAAACATACATCATTTATCAATTCGGATTTCATATAAGAACGGCCAATTTGTTTCACGAATGGCTGCTTTTGATCAATCCACTCAGCTTTTTGCTCCCTTTGTTTGGGATTGCTCTTTTTTTAAATGAAACGAAACAAAAGGTTTTTTTATTGACCGCAAATTTTATTCTCACAGCGATCTTGATATCAAATACGATCTTTTACGGTTTTTATATTGATTTCATTACCATTCCCGTTTTATTTCAAGCAAAGAACATGGGAGATATGGGCAGCAGTATGACTGAATTGTTCCACCCGCTGTTTGTGCTGATGCTGATTGATTTCTTGGTACTGGCATGGCTCTTAAAGCGTAAGCCGTTATCACCAAAAGCGTCATCCAAGACGATCAAAACATATTATGTGGTGTGCTGCAGCTTTCTATTGTTCCATGTCAGCTCAGCCCTGATGGACCACCCTCGATTTCTGACAAGCTCTTATGATCGAGAAGTCATCGTACGAAACCTTGGGCTGTTTCAATTCCATCTGTATGACGGCGTGGCCCAAACGGCGCGTATTGGACAAAAAGCCTTTGCTGACGAAGATACACTTTCAACAGTAGCAAACTACACAAAGGCAGATTACAGTGCACCAAACAAGGACTACTTTGGACTTGCTAAAGGCAAAAACGTCGTGTTCATTTCACTTGAATCAACGCAGCAATTTGTCATGGACCAAAAGGTGAATGGACAATACATCACACCATTTTTAAATCAACTTGCCAAAAAGAGCTTTTATTTTGACGAATTTTATCAGCAAACAGAGCAAGGCAAGACGTCAGACTCAGAATTTATCGTCGCAAACTCCCTCTATCCGTCCAGCAGTGGCGCTGTCTTTTTCACAGCGAGTGACAACGAATATGACACACTGTACAAGCAATTGAAAAAAGAGAACTATCAATCCGTCCAATTTCATGCGAATAATAAAACGTTTTGGAATCGTGATGTGATGTATGAATCTCTCGGAATTGACCGCTTTTATGATGTCGATTCCTATGATGTCAATGAGGGAAATTCGACTGGCTGGGGCTTAAAGGATATCGACTTTTTTGAACAATCCATTGATTATTTAAAAAAGCTGAAAACTCCTTATTACAGCACGTTCATTACGTTGACCAATCACTTTCCATTTGAAATTGATCCACAGGACCAGTTCATTGACGAATATGATTCGTCTAGCGCCATTTTAAACCGCTATGTGACGACCGTCCGCTATCAAGACGAAGCCATCAAAAGATTTTTTGACCGCATGAAAGAAGAAGGTCTGTATGAAAATACAATGTTTGTTCTCATGGGCGATCACTATGGCATTTCAGAAGCACATCATGAAGCAATGGCTGAACTGCTGAAGCAGGATGAAATCACTCCGTTTGATGCTGTTAAACTACAGCGGGTGCCTTTTTTGATTTACATTCCGGGTGTGACAGATCAAGCCCCTCAGACCATATCTGAAACAGCCGGTCAAATAGACGTAAAACCGACACTCCTTCATTTACTCGGCATTGAATCAAAGGATGCCATTCAATTTGGAAATGACCTCTTTTCAAATGAACGGACGCCTTTCGCTGTGCTGAGAAATGGCAACTTTATTACGGATGACTATCTTTATACAAAGAATACTTGCTATGACCAAAAAACCAAACTTCCGATTGAACAAGATGAATTGTGTCAGCCTTATATAGAAAAAGCCAATAAAGAGCTGTCTCTATCAGATAAAGTGATTAACGGAAATTTACTGCGTTTTTATCAACATTAAAAGCTGCTGCTCGGCAGCTTTTTTTGTTTCTTTTTGAAAGAAACCCTATGAATGGTCAGATTAGTTTGATTATAATAAAAGGTAAACATGATGTTGAATCATAAGAGGTGTGAGCATGAAGTATTTATTCTTAACCTTCGTCACGGTTTGTTTACTCCTGACTGGGTGTAAAACGGAGACGAAGTCATCGTCATCAGTTAATAGCAAAAAGACAGAGCTTGTCATTTCAGCAGCTGCAAGCTTGCAGGATGCATTAAAAGAGATTGAATCCGCATATGTAGATGATCATCCAAATGTGACATTATCGAATAATTTCGGATCATCAGGCGCACTGAAACAGCAAATCGCTCAAGGAGCAAAAGCGGACCTTTTCTTCTCAGCAGCTGAGGAGCCCTTCGATGAACTTGTTCAATCAGGAGACATCGATCAGGATCATATCAAGGATGCCATACAAAATGAGCTTGTTCTTATCGTGCCAAAAGAAGGCTCTTCTTCTATCAAAACCTTTCGGGACATTCAGCACGTAAAAGGAAAGATTGCACTTGGAACACCTGAATCTGTTCCTGCTGGTACATACGCAAAAGAGATTTTCACAAAGTTGAATATATGGGATCAAGTGAAAAAGAACACGGTTTATGGCAAGGATGTACGTCAAGTTTTAAGCTATGTCGAAACAGGAAATGTGGAGGCTGGTGTCGTGTATAAGACGGACGCCCTCGTTTCTAAAAAAGTGAAAATTGTAGATGAGGCAAATCAGGACATGCATTCCCCCATCATTTATCCTGTTGGTATCGTAAAAGAGACAGAACATCTAGAGGAAGCGAAAGCATTTTTCCAATATCTCCAATCAGATACAGCCGCATCCATTTTTAAAAAGTACGGCTTTCAAGTGAAATAATGCCGATGCTGACCGAAGATTTTCTTTCTCCTATATGGCTGTCTGTTCAAGTGGCTATTGTCAGCGGGCTATTTGCAGTAGTTTTTGGAACTACCATTGGCTTTTGGATGGCGCGAACATCTTTCAAGGGAAAAATGTTCGTGGAAACGTTCCTCATGATGCCCCTTGTCCTCCCGCCAACGGTCGTGGGATTTCTGCTGCTCGTCGTGTTTGGGAAACATAGCGTAATTGGACATGCGATTGAATGGATTTTCCATCAGCCTGTCATCTTCACATGGTGGGCAGCGGTCATTGCCTCGACGGTTGTCGCATTTCCGCTCATGTATCAATCGGCGAAAGCTGGGTTTTCTACGATTGAGTCGGACATTGAAGGTGCTGCAAAAGTAGATGGCGCTCATTCATTCCAAGTCTTTGCCTATATCACCGTTCCACTCGCACTGCCTTCTCTGCTCTCTGGTGCAGTCCTAAGCTTTGCTAGAGCTCTTGGAGAATTCGGGGCAACCTTAATGTTTGCCGGCAACATCCCTGGGAAAACGCAAACACTCCCAACAGCCATCTATGTGGCGATTGATTCTGGACGAATGGAACTTGCATGGACCTGGACGATTTGTATTGTGATCCTGTCATTTATCATGCTGCTGGCCGTGCCTAGAAGCCGTGCGTAAAAAAATCCCTCTATGTGAAAATAGGGGGATTTATACGACATATTTACTTTGCCGTTTTGCCACAGTATAAATCAGGAATGATAACAAGATGAGAAGCAATGATAGACAGATCAAAATTGCGGTTATACTAATGGGAATAGGCACAAATAATTGGTAGTTTCCTTTAAACGAAAACAGATGCAAAGCCAGATTGGCGATCATATTTTTCAAATCAAAGACACCTAAGTTAGGGATCAATAAAAAATAGACCATATAGATGACCACAGATAAAATAAAGCTTCGGCTTAAGCTACCTAAGTAAAAAACAATTGTACTAAATAACCAACTGATACAAACAACAAACATCAATTGAAGCAAGATAGAATGTTCGGTTTTATCTTGATATGTAAACAGTTGAACAGATATATCTTGTGATATGGCAGAGTAAAATAGATGACTAGCCATATACGAAATGAGACAGATCATAGGAATAAACAATAGAATGATTACATACAGTGACAGTTGCTTTGAAAATAAAACATCATTCCACTGATATCGAACCGCTTTTATCTTCATCGTTTTATGCTTGATATCATATGTTGATAAATAAATGGCATATAAACCAAATGCAAGTGGGTAGAAGATAAACCCCATCCATTCTAAATTCGTTGAGATGGCTTGTGTTGGTTCCATCAAATGAAGTGATTGAATAAACTGTTCATAATCATACTTCAAGACATTTTCTACGACTTCCCCTTCAGCACCAGCTAGTTCTCCTTCCTCTATTTTAACTGGCATCGTTAAAGCCTTTTTGATATCAATGCCTAACTCTTTATATTCAGTTTCTGTTTTCACATATTGGGCATAATTTGACTTTGTTGTTTCAAATTGAGCATACACATTCCATAACGAAATCAACATTAATGGAATAAACAAGATGAGAAATGTTTTAGCATAATATTGATATAAAAACTCTTTTTTCATTAACTTAAAGAAATGCTTGATACATATCACCCAAATCCTCTCCTTTTTCCTGAAAGTCATGGATTTGAATCATTGATTTGTCCTTTAAAATAAACAATTCATCGACAATAGACGAATAAAATTCAAATTGATGACCTGTAGCAATAATGGTCATGTCTTCAGACCACTTCTTAATCATCGCTTTTAGCTCCATCATTGTGCCATAGTCTAAACCATTTGATATTTCATCTAAGAACAAATAAGTTGGTTTGGTTAATGCAATGAATATGAAACTTAACTTCTTTTTTTGACCATAAGAGTAATGTTTGACCTTCTTCTTTAGAATCTCATGTGGTAGATATTCACGTGCCAGCGCCTCACACTTTTTTTGGTCGATGGGGGCATTTAATAATAAACGTATATTTTGATACCCGTTTAGATTCATATAAAGAGGCGTATCATCATACATCACTTGGATTTCATGTCTTACTTGATCAATTGGCTGATCGTTATACAAAATCTCCCCGTCATATTGTTCTAACTGGAGTAGACATTTCATAAAAGTCGTTTTTCCAGATCCATTCTTCCCCATGATGAAATTTATCTTTTGATGTTTCATTTGAATATGTAAATCTTCAAAAATAGGCTGCTGTCGATATGCTTTAGTCAGTCCCTTTACATGAATCATTTCTAAAACCTCTCTTGGTATTTTTTGAGATGATCTATCATATTTAAACAACGCTACTATGATTTGTAAATAGTTCATAAGTAGCGCCTTTTCTATTAAACGATAAAGTTAATCCCAACCATGTTTGCCTTTTCCATTGACCCACACTCGATCTGTATAAGAGTTGCTTACAAAAGTAACATCTCCCCACGGGGTAGGTGCTCCAAATTTCAGCGTTGTTTTATGTGCCCATTTATGAATGGTAGATCCCTTATAGTATCTTTTCGAACCATTCTTTTCTACTATGTTAGGAAAGACATAGCCCGCATCTTGAGAACCAGAACTCGACTTGATTTTCCCCGAAGAATATCGCCAATCAACATATGATTTAGACCAAGCTAGAAAACTTCCTCTAGAGGTAGTGAGCCTTTTTGCATACACTTTCGAAGCATTTGTAGACATCTCTCCTTTATTCGTTTCCTTTATTGCTTGTACATACATTGTGCTACTAGAATAATCTTCTTGAATCTCTTTTTGCTCCTTGCTTACATCAACATTGATTGCTTCTGCAAATGTCGTAGGCAGGATCGTAATACCTACTGTTAACGACAAGCTAAGAATGACTTTTTTCATCATATTCCCTCCCTTTATTTACAATCAACAAATTACCATATAATTAACTATTATTCCATAAATTACTTTTTATTTAAAGTGGATTTAAGAATAAAAAAACACCTTCTCGATGGTCCCAGAAGTGTATCACTCCCACGCCTATCGAAAGGTGTTCTTAAGGTTATTCTATTTCAATTTTATTCAAACCCAACCGTCATCGTCTCTGGATTAGACCCGACGCGTTCGTTATTATTTAATGCATTGATTTTTTCCATATCTTCCTGAGAAAGCTCGAAGTCAAAGATGTCGGCATTTTGTTTAATGCGTTCTTCATTGATTGATTTAGGAATGGTGACGACACCGCTTTGTAGATCCCATCGTAAGATCACTTGAGCAACAGATTTGTTGTAGCGAGCGGCAATTTCCTTCAATACGTCATGATCTAACAGCTTCCCTTGCATTAGTGGAGACCATGCTTCAATTTGAATGCCTTTTTCTTTTGCATATTGTCGTAATTCTACAAGTGTCAGTTTTGGATGAAACTCAACTTGGTTCACCGCTGGAACAACCTCCGCATCTTTTAACAGCTCTTCTAAATGCTGTACGTAGAAGTTGCTGACACCAATCGCTCTTACTTTTCCATCTTTATAAAGCTTCTCGAGCGCACGCCATGTTTCTTTAAACGTCTCTGCCTTTGGACCAGGCCAATGAATCAAATAGAGGTCTAAGTAATCAAGACCAAGCCGGTTTAAGCTTGCATCGAATGCAGCTAGTGCCTTGTCATAGCCTTGATCGGTGTTCCATACTTTTGACGTAATAAATAATTCTTCTCTTTTCACGCCAGATTCTTTAATGGCTTTTCCTACACCTGTCTCATTTTTATAAACGGCAGCCGTATCAATGCTGCGATAACCATTTCGTATGGCTGCTTTTACGGCATCAACCACTTGGTTGCCGTCCTCCACTTTGAATACACCTAAACCAAACCATGGCATTTCTACTCCGTTATTTAGTGTTACGGTATCATTCAAGCTTTTGACCATGTTAACAACCACCTTTTCATAGATTCCATCTTTTTCATTATCTCATGTTGCGTTTGAAAACTCTATTATCAGGCGTTTCTCTTCGCTTCAATCGCTAACAGCAAAGCACCTGTCATACCTGCCTTGTCCTCAAGTCCAGGAGAGACAATGTATGTATCAAGCGGCGGCATATCGACATAATCATTGACATACGCAGCCAGCTTCTCTCGAATGAGCGGAAATAACTGCTTTTGCTTCATGACGCCTCCACCCATAATGATGCGCTCTGGGCTTAAAATGAGCGTGTATTGCATCAATGCCTGCGCCAAATAATCTGCTTCAAGTGACCAAACCGCTTCTTCCTGAGTAAGCTCTTTAGCCGGCTTTCCCCATCTTGCCTCAATAGCTGGCCCAGCTGCCAGTCCTTCTAAGCAAGTACCATGCGCCGGGCAGACACCTGCAAACTGGTCTGATTCATGCTGCCTGACAAGGATATGGCCCATTTCTGGATGCGAATGACCATGAAGAAGCTCATTTTTCACAACAGCCCCAGCACCAATACCGGTGCCGACTGTGATGTACATACAGCTGCTCAGCCCTTTGGCTGCCCCTTTTGTCAGTTCACCTAATGCTGCGGCATTGACATCTGTCGTAAAGGACACCGGTACGCCTAATTGTTTCTCCAGCTCAGGTATGAACGGGTAATGCTTCCATTCAACTTTCGGCGTATTCATGATGTACCCGTAAGAAGGATCGTCTTTCTGGACACCAATCGGTCCAAAGGAACCGACACCTAATGCTGCAATTTCATATTGTTGAAAAAACGGAATAAGGGTTTGGACGGTTTTTTCCGGGTGCTCTGTTGGAATCGTCCATTCCTCTATGATGTCCCCATGCTCATTGCCAATGGCACAGCAAAACTTTGTCCCCCCAGCCTCAATAGCTCCGTAATACGTCATCCTGCATCTCCCCCTGCTTGTCTCTTTTTTTCATCATAAAACATAGGGGAGAAGATGACAACATCATGTATTGGTCAATAGGACTGCTTCCATGTCATTGATATACTCTCTTAAATGATGGGCAATATCACGATTGATTTCGCCATCTTCATATAAAGTTTGAATTTCATTACGAATGGTCTGTACCGCTTGGAAGTTGAGCTCTTTTTTCTTACGGTCAAAGGCGCGATCCTTTTGCTGAAAGAAAGAAGGCCCATGTTCACAGCGGAAAATCACTTGATTGTAAAAACCAATGACTTGGTGACACGTTTGGCGATTGTCTTCGGTCATGTGTTGCTTGATGGAATCTACAGCAGCTTCTGCGGTTTGCTTACGGATTTGTTTATACGATTCCTCGTTTTCTAAAATGCCGCTTGAAATATGCTGTTGGGGCCGCCATAATTGGAGCCATTGAAGCAAGCGTAAAAACTTCACTTTTGAGAAACGAATTTTAAAGGAGTTGGAATACAGCATTTCCAGCTCATGAAATCTCTCTTGAAGCTCATAGGCTTCTTCTTTGTCAATTTTCTCTTCCTCAATGAGCTGCTGAAGCTTCATTTGCTCGGCTTTAATGCCGTGCAGCCTGATTTTTCGCTCTTGTTTTCTCATTCCGAACTGATACGGTTCCCTCTGTATATTTCTTAGCTTCATTCGGAAATCATTGATGAGTGCAAGTGACACCTCTCGATTGTCCTCATTCATGCCTTCTTTTAAGGTTTTAATGGCACTTCTCAGCAGCTTCCGTTTCACGTGCTGAATCTTTGTATCTAAGTCTACATCGACTTGCTTATCTTTTTTCTCAGATAAAATAGGCAGGAGCACACTAGCTAAAATGAGTGTACATAAAATCACGCCTGCTGCGAGGAAAATAATCAAATGCCGCTCAGGAAAGGGTGATCCGTCCGCAAGCGTAAATGGGATGGAGAAAGCACCCGCTAATGTGACAGCACCACGAACACCAGAGAATGTCATCAGCATTGAAGCACGCAGCTTCGGCTTTTTCACATTCTTCTTTTTCGCTACACTCCAGTTACCTGCCCAGAACAGCCATACCCATAAAAATCTTAGAACCATCAAACAGAGTGTAATGATTAAAATGTAGCTGATGACCTGCATATTATTAAAAGCTTCATCCTGGAAAATGACGGTGGACACATCAGGAATCTGTAATCCGAGTAAAACGAAAACAAGGCCGTTTAAAATAAATAAAATAATATTCCATGTGTTGGAAGAAGCAATTTGCAGTTTTGCTAAATTCGCTTCCATTCGATCTTGCTCAATGGCATGTGTCACACCACCCGCCACTACCGCTAAAATGCCGGATACCCCCATTTCTTCTGCGGCTAAATAAATCACAAATGGCGTCAGGATTTGCAGAATGATGTGCATAGTGACATCGTCCATACCTAAACGGCGGAGGAAATAGCGGAAACGAATGATAAAAAAGGATAGAATAAATCCAGTCAATAAACCGCCAGCAGCAATAAGAACAAAGCTAAAGGATGCCTCAGCAATTGAAAATGCTCCAGTAACCGTTGCAGCAATGGCAAATTTAAAGGCAACAAGTCCTGATGCATCGTTCATCAGTCCTTCGCCTTCCAGCAACCTCATAATCCCTTTTGGCATATTCACACGGCTGGATAAGGCACTCACTGCGACCACATCTGTTGGTGAAAGGATCGCCGCAAGTGCAAATGCAGCTGGAAGCGGAATGCTTGGTATCATCCAATGAATGGTATACCCTGCTACAACCACTGTTGCAAACACTAAACCAAGTGCTAAGAGAAGAATAGGAGCTCTTAATTTCCAAAGCTCATCTCTTGGGGTACGCTTCCCATCATTAAATAACAGCGGCGCAATGAATAAAACGAAAAACAGCTCAGGATTTAAAGAAATATGTAAACCTGAAGGAAAAGCTGCGACCAATATCCCTAAGCCTACTTGGATTAACGGAACTGGAATAAAGGGCAGAAAACGATTGATAATATTAGATGATGCAATGAGTGCTAATAGTACAAGCACCGCCAGAAAAATCTCCACTAGTACATGTCCCTCCTGTTTCATTTTTTCCGTCATGTTTTGCTTACATGCAAAGATGTGTTCATTTCTTTTCGATCCATTCGTCCGATCACAGATTGCTTTTTTAGTATCCCGCAAAAAGTGAAACCAACACATGACAATCCATCTAGGCAAAAAAAGACTGAATGCAGATATTCAGCCAAATGACAAAATTTTTCATTACATGTAATGTTCCAATGATGAATAAAGAATCTGCTTTTATTTTACACGAAAACAGTGTAATCTGCTGACATCCAGCTCGAATAAAACAAAAAAAGAGCGAAATCGCCGCTCTCTTTTTACCCTTTATTTAAAAAATAAGACCTAGCGGGAAGCCGCCATTTGAATAAGTATGAACAAACCCGGCATGTAACGAGGATGAGAAACAGCAGATACAGGCTGATCTCCCCTTGGGCTAAACCAAGTCCTACAAATAAGCCGCCAAGCGCCGCCCATACGGCATAAATCTCTGCTTTTAGAACGAGCGGTTTACGACCTGCCAGAAGATCACGCACAATCCCGCCTCCGCTACCAGTCAAAATGGCTGCCACAATGACCGCACTAAGCGGGAGCTCTCTTTGAACAGCAAATAAAGCACCCTGTATCGCAAAGGCAGCTAAACCGATCGCATCCGAGAAATTCCCCCAAGTACTCCAATGCTTAAGCAAGAGCTTTGGAAATAAAAACACAATCGTAATCGACACAAGGGCAATGGTAAACATCTTGCCCTGTGACCATAAAGCCGAGACTGGTAGGCCGATTAATAAATTACGAATCGCTCCCCCGCCAAATGCTGTCACAATCCCTAAAATGTACACACCAAGAATATCGTATTCTTCCTCCATTGCCACAATCGCACCGCTAATGGCGAATGCCACAATGCCAATCATACTTAAGACTTCCCATGCCATTTTCCGCTTATCTCCTTACCTTTGTCTGATCATCTAACACTCTCTCCCCTTAATGTATATCTGACAAAGGTGAAAAGCAATACAAATTTTCTTTAAATTTTATCTTTTTGCGAAAATAAAAAATCACCTGCTCGAAAGCAGGTGATTCCAGATTGTTGACAAAGGGCTAAAATGTTGTTGATTTTAGCCCTTTGTCTTCATTTCATAGTGAAATGAACAACTTTGAAGCATAGCAAGGAAGATTTATGTATTGTA
>NZ_AMSH01000079.1 GCF_000300535.1 Bacillus xiamenensis | reverse complement strand
CGAATATTACAAATTTTATCACCTTCACGCATGACTTACAAAGAATGCGAGGGTTTGTCTACACGCTGAGGAAAACGGCGATCCGCTTTCCTTTTTTATCTGACTTACGCCGTTGGAAGTCCCATTACAGCTTTGACTTCTAGATATTCCTCGATACCGAAATCTCCCCATTCTCTGCCAATACCTGATTGCTTAAAGCCGCCAAATGGGGCAAAGTAATCTGTTTCGGCATTGTTAATGGTGATTTGACCAGCACGAATGTGTTCAGCGACGTATTTTAATGTCTTTTCATCTTTGCCAACCACATACCCAGCAAGACCATAAACTGTATCATTAGCGATTTCAAGGGCATGGTCTAGGTCCTGATACGTAATGACACTCATCACCGGTCCAAAAATTTCTTCTTGGGCAATGGTCATATCATTTTTCACATTTGTGAAGATCGTATGCTTTGCAAAATAGCCTTTGTCTATGCCGTCCGGCTTTCCAGTTCCCCCAGCAAGCAAGGTTGCACCTTCTTCGATTCCTTTTTCAATATATGACTGCACAGTATCCCATTGTTTTTTGGAGACAAGCGGGCCAGTGGCGTGATCTTCTCTCGGATCACCTACAGTAAACTTCGGCAGAGCCTTCAGCAGTGCTTTCTCAAATGTCTCCTTCATTGATTCAGGAATCAGTACACGTGTAGCTGCGGAGCATACTTGACCTGTGTTCATCGCAATATGATGAACGGCCGTTTCTGCTGCTTCATCCACATCTGCATCGTCTAAAACGATAAGAGGGGATTTCCCGCCAAGCTCAAGCGCGACTTTCTTAATATCTTCAGCAGCGTTTTCCATTATTTTAGAACCGACTGCACCTGAGCCTGTAAATGAAACAAAATCAATATCGGGATGTGAGCTAATGCCATTCCCAATGACTTCACCTGTTCCATTCACTAGGTTAAAGACGCCTTTAGGCACACCTGCTTCATCAATAATTTCTGCAAGAATCATTGCTGCAAATGGTGTAATTTCAGCAGGCTTTAAGACGACTGGTGATCCTGCCGCAATGGCACCAGCTATTTTCAGTGATGTTTGGTTTGTTGGAAAATTCCATGGTGTAATGAGTCCACTGACACCAATTGCTTCTTTTATAATTGTATGTCCACCGCGGTCTTCTGTAAATGTATAGGACTTAAGGGCTTCCGCAGCTTTAGAGAAGTGTTCATGCCCCATTTTGTAATGAACCTCTTCTGATACTTTAAGCGGTGCACCCAGCTCTTGTGTCATGACTTCGACTAGTTCATCCTTACGCTTTTCGTACCCGCGCACAATGTTTTCCAGCATCTCTACTCGTTCATGTCGAGATGTTTTTGAGAATGAAGGGAAGGCGGCACGAGCTGCTTTAACAGCCTTATCTAAGTCTTCCTTCGTTCCTAAGCTAATTGTGCCAATGACTTCCTCTGTAGCAGGATTGATGACTTCCGTCGTTTCGTTTCCTGTGGATGCTACCCATTCTCCATTCATAAAGTGTTTCTCTTGATTTCTCATTTTGACATGTCTCCTTTTTATATGTGATTCAATCCTATATTCTGTTTTCAGCTGATATAAAACTGTACCCACTGTGAAAAATCTAAAACGAAGAAACTGCATGAGAAAAAGTTTCTGATATAATACGCAAAGTGGGACATATGTCCTTTTCAACCTCGGGGCATCTATCATTTAATGGAACTAGACAGAAAAAGAAGGAGCATTTGAAAGAATGAAAGGTGTTATTTTCGCATTATTAGGAGGCGCATGTATTACATTACAAGGCGTAGCCAACGCAAGAATTAGTCAAGATATCGGGACATGGCAGGCGGCAACAATCACGCAGCTAACAGGGTTTATTCTCTCTCTATTCATTTTACTCATCGTTCGAGATGGCCACTTTTCGGAATACAAAAAGGTGAAGCCGCTCTATTTAATTGGCGGCGCATTTGCAGCCATCATTATTTTTAATGAAGTCACCGCTATTCAAATGATCGGCGTCACGCTCACCATCGCCGCCTTACTCATTGCACAGCTTGCATTTACCTTTGCAATTGATGCAAAAGGATGGTTTGGTGTTCAGAAGAAAAAAATGAAATGGCCTCATTATGCAGGGATCCTTTTAATGGTTGCAGGCGTCATCATTTTAAAGCTATAAAGGAGGGCATCAAATGGAGGAGCTTCATCATGAATCTCTTTTTTCCTCTTATATCAAAGCGCATCAATTACAGAACGTTTTTCACAAGAACTTCATGTCACATGTGAGCTTATGGCGCTATCAGCAAGGTGAGCTGATTTGCTCAAAAGGAGATAAGAGGGAGTACTTGTACTTGTTAGTGAAAGGAAAATTAAAGATTTTCACCACCACAAAGGAAGGAAAAACCTTTATTCTTTGCTTTAAAAACCCTCTTGAAGCGATTGGAGATATTGAGTACGTTCAACAGACAGATATGGTCAATACAGTCGAAGCCGTCACAGAAGTACATATGCTAAGAATTTCCCATCAAGCACTCATGCGACATGCGAAGGACGACCCTCGCGTTTTAACCTTTTTGCTAAAAGGGATCACAAACAAATTTTATATAAAATCAAACGATTTAAGCTTCCACCTTCTATATCCTGTGGAGGTCAGACTCGCAAGCTATCTATTGTCTGTTCTAACAAGTAATGACGGCGCCCTCACACGCCCGCTTCGTCTCACAGATGCCGCGAGCTTAATTGGAACGAGTTATCGTCATATTAACCGGGTCATTCAGCAATTCCAAGAAAAAGGACTGATTGAAAGACGAAGGGGAAAGATTACGATTTGTGACCAAAAAGGACTTTTAGAAATAGCGGAGCACAACATTTATGAATAGAAGAAACGAAGGGATTTATATATGATCATAGGCATAATATTAGCTGTCACTGCTGGGGCACTAGTCAGCTTACAAACCATTTTTAATAGTAAAGTCAATGAGCATACAGGCTCTTGGTCAACAACGACACTCGTTCTTGGTATGGGTTTTATCGCTTCCCTCCTGATGGGTTGCTTATTAGAAGGAACAGGCATGTTTCAATTAAGACATATGGAAGCCTGGTACTGGGTAAGCGGGGCGATTGGGGTCGGGGTGGTCATCTGCCTTGTTCAGAGCATCAAACGTCTAGGACCCACTTATGGGATATCAATTGTTCTCACCTCACAGCTAGGATGCGCGCTTTTATTTGATTCGCTTGGCTGGCTTGGGTTAGAGAAAGTAGAATTTACATTTACAAAACTATTAGGTGTCCTTGTCATCGTTGCCGGAATATTGGTCTTTAAGCTAACCAAGCTTGAAGCAGCAGACGAGGAGCAGACGCAAGAAAAAGGGCTGCCACAAAAGTAGCTGCCCTTTTTTAAATCAATCGTCTCCATAAAACAGTGATCGTGGATAACCCAGTTAAAAGGAGCCTTTTCATGAAAGGCTTTTTTTTCTGCCCATAGGCGCTCGTTTTATATTCTGTTCGGTCTTTTGCTACAAGAACACTATACGCGATTTTCCGCTCAATGGCCTCCGTAAGAGATAACGCAAAGGGGGCACTATCAATGACCAAAATCGACTCCGTATTTAAAAAACTAGATCTCGCATCCAAATTATAGGTTCCGATCATACTTAAATGATCATCAATCACCATCGATTTTGCGTGAATTGAATACGGACCTTCATATTCATACAAATGAACACCCGTTTTCATCAATTCCTTTTTTGTGCTTAAATACCCTGCAAATGCTAAAGGGTTTGGTGTGGCTGTAAGGGAATTCGTCACAATCGTCGTTTGAATACCACTAGGTAATGGAGTGAGGCCGTCTTTCATTGGACGTGTCGGTATGACATAAGGCGTCTGGATGAGAACAGAACGCTTTGCCCGGTGAGCGAGATCGTTTAACTTTTTTAGTACGAGAGGGCGTTTATTCAAGCGTTCCACTGGATTTGTGAAAAAGGCCAGCTGTTTCGCCGCAATGGCATCTTTTGCCCAATCGAATGTGGACATCACAAAAGGTTCTTTTGTGCGAAGGGCTTCTTGATAAGATCTAAGCAACTGTTTCCTTAGTTTTTTCCCTTTTTTCGCTTTTGCCTTGGAAAAGACATCTTTCGTTTTTTTCGTAAAATCATGATTCCATAAATAAACGAAATACTGTTCCATTTCATCTAATACTTTTCCCTTTTGGGCGTTGTAGAGCAGCACATCGCGGTCATAAGCAAAGTCTTTCGGCGGCTGATCTGCAAAGTATTTATCACCGATATTCCTACCGCCCATGACAGCGACTCGTCCATCTGCCAAAAGCAGCTTATCATGCAGGCGGTTATGCCATGTCCATGGCTTAAACAAACGAAAGGGCTCATAAAATCGAATGGCCATATTCGGATGATCCGCCACAGCATAGCGCAAATGCTTCAGCGGTCCACGAAGGCTGTGGCAAATGCCATCTAACAATAACTGAACTTTCACTCCTCGATCAGCGGCTTCAATTAAAGCACCAAGTACCCATTCAGCCGTTTTTCCCTTTTGAATGGAATAATAACTCAAACGGATCATCCTTTTAGCCTCACGAATCATTTGAATTCTCACTTGACCCGATTCAAACCCGTCATCAAGGAGCATCACTTGATTTGTGCCTTGGTCGTCTCCTGAAATAGAAGAGGCTTTATAGATGCATTGGTCTTTACATGTTTTTTGAAACGGTAAGTAAAACAAAACAAATGCGGTCAAAAATACATATACCACATATAGAACAATCAGAAAAAACAAGAGATGAAGCATGGTGATCAATTCCTTTCACACAGACAGTTCTTTTTCTTATCTTATGTTAAAAACAAAATTTCACTCATGCTGCCTTTCTAATGAAAATACAGAAAAAAAGAATCATCTTGTTTTTACCGGTCATTTAATTATAGGATGAAATGATCAAGGGGAATCGCATTGAATGAACCATTATTTAACATTCCAAGTGATGTGTATCAAACGTGAAGTGAAACAGAACGTTATTTACTGCATGATATTCACCAACATTTAGAGGATATCTCCACCTTATCTATCGTCACATTAAGTGAAAGAGCCAACGTGTCGACAGCTACGATTGTCAGACTGATGAAGAAAATTGGATACAACGGCTATGTCACATCTAAAATACGAATCGTTGGCAGTGAAGGAAAAGCCCATCTTTTATATCAATAAGAAGAAAAAAAGCAGAGCCCCATCGCTCTGCTTTTTCATCTTATTCGCTTTCTTTCATTTCATTTGATGTACGTACTCGTGCATTTCCCATGAATACGACCGTTATCGCTGCAAGTGCAATTGGGAATAAAGCAATCATAAATACATACGTAATACTTTGTGACATCGCATCAATGACCTTATTTAAAATATCAGGTGGAATTTGTGAGCGGGCACCCTCTTGAAAAATGGCTTGCGGATCGCCAACTTGAGAAGAGGCTCCTTTCATCCCGCTAAAGGCATCTGCTAATCGATTCGTCAGGACATTGGTTTGAATCGTCCCAAAGATCGTCACACCTAACGTCATCCCAAGTGATCTCATAAACGAATTGGTAGAGTTGGCACTGCCACGGTAGCGCGGAGAGAGATCATTCATTGACGCAGATGGCAGAAGGGAGAAGCTAAAACCAACGCCAAACCCTGATATCATCATAAAGAGTGTAAGCCACAGCCTTGCTGTATCTGGCGACATGTTAGCAAGCAGCAGCATCCCAGCAAAAAATGAAATCACAGAGATCGTCATCAATCGTCTAAAAGGTACTTTCGTCTGCATTGTTCCGCCGATCATACTGCCAATGACTGAACCGATCATCATCGGTGTTAAAATGAACCCGGCACTTGTTGCAGATTCACCGTACACCGCCTGAACGAAAATCGGAATAAAGACAGCTAGAATAATAAACGTCCCGCCATATAAAAAAGCCAAAATTTGAGCTGTCGCAAACAAACGATTTTTAAACATCCAAAATGAAATAATCGGTTCTTCGGCCTTCCGTTCAACGATAAAGAACATGGCACCAAAGACAACAAACACAGCAAATAGTGTCAGGATTTGAATAGAATCCCAAGCATAGGATTTACCGCCAAGCTCAAGTGCGAACATTAAACTCACAACCGCCACAACAAGCGTAATGGCGCCTGACCAGTCGATTTTCTGCTTACGATGCTCAAGCGATTCCTGATAAAATTTAGCGATCAAGAACACACTGACGATACCGATTGGCACATTAATATAGAAAACCCAATGCCAGCCGATTGAATCCGTAATAATAGCACCTAAGAGCGGGCCTAATACACTTGACAGGCCAAATACTGCACCAAACATACCGGACATTTTCCCGCGTTTTTCAGGCGGAAAGATATCAAAAATAATCGTGAAAGCGATCGGAAGAAGTGCACCGCCTCCAAGCCCTTGAATGGCGCGGTAAATAATGAGTTGATCCATCGTTTGTGCGATGCCGCACAGCGCAGATCCAATTAAAAAGAAAATAAGTCCAAACAGAAAAAAACGCTTTCGACCATACATATCTGAAAGCTTTCCATAAATCGGCATTCCGGCCATCACTGCCACCATGTAAGAAGCGGTTACCCAAGCAAATTTATCAAAACTGCCTAAATCTGCTACAATGCTTCCCATCGCTGTTGCGACAATGGTGTTGTCCATTGCTGCCATAAAAATGCCTAAAAGCAAACCGATCACAACAAAGCGAGTGGATGCCTTGCCTTTATCTACAGTATTCATTTCATTTACCTCCTGCTTACGTTCTCTCCTTTTTTTTGCTATGATCAACTTAATTATAAAGTAAGAGAACATTTATCTTGATGATCAAGATAAATTGATTTTAAAGGGAGGAGTACAAGTTGTCAATAAAGAACGAGGCAGAAGAGCGAGCGGACCAGATCATTCATACGATGAGGCGCCTTGCCACACGAACGGTTCTATTCCACCAAGCGGCCGCTCAATCGCTCGGACTTTTTCCAACAGACCTCAAATCAGCCGATTTGTTAAACGAACTCGGACCACTCACAGCAGGTGAATTAAGTGAAAAAACAGGTCTTAGCTCAGGTGCAGTCACCGCTCTTATTGACCGGCTTGAAAAAGCTGGCTACGCCAAAAGAGAAAAGGACCCAAAAGACAAGCGAAGAGTCATCATTGTTCCACTAACTGCGGGGAAATCACAGGTGAAGCAGCTATTTTTATCCTTATCGGCATCAACCAAAAAGCTCACAAACGAATACAAACCAGAAGAATTAGATTTAATCATTCAATTCATTTCCCAAACAGCAGATATCATGGATCAAGAGCTGCAATTGCTCAAATCTAAATCGTAACAAAGCACACTCATGCTGGTGTGCTTTTTTGATGGAAAAAAGAGCACCCAAAAGCTGCACAACACTGGCTGAAGACATTTGGACTTCTTTGACGCATGTGAGTTGATTAGACTTATAACCAAAGGGAAGAAGGGAGGGATTCCATCTGTATTTAACCAAAAGGGGCACCACTTTATTATCAATGCTGCTTCACACAACATCTTATCTATCAATAGAAGATTTACAAAATCGACTGAATGTCTCTACTCGTACCGTCTACTCTGAAATCAAACGCATGAATAGCTGGCTGGAAACCCATCAGCTTAGCAGCGTCCAGCGAAAAGATCAACTGGGCTACTATTTACACCCACATGAGAAAGAAGCGATTATCCAAAAAGCTGACACCATTCTCGTCGGTCATGACTATGAACCATGTGTAAAGGAAAGACGTGCGATCTTGCTCTTATCCATTGCATGCAGTGAGAAACGCCTCAGAATTGATGATTTTATGGAGATGACAAAGGTAAGCCGCAATACACTGCTTGAAGATATGAAACAGTTAAAAGAAGCACTTTCCAAACAGCAGCTCACACTCCACTATCAGGCGGCAAGCGGCTATTTAATTTCCGGAGAAGAAAGAGCCATTCGATTGGCGATGAAGCCTTATATTCATTTCATTCGCACCATGATAAAGAATGAAAAAACATTTCCAACGTTTTGGTTAAAGGGCCCTATATCACATAAGAGATTACACCATCTCCTCCAACAATCAGAACAAGATCTTAAGCTCGAGTTTGCAGATGACATGCTGGATCAGCTGTCTTTGGATCTCTTTTTCTACTTCAAACGAATGAAGCTAGGACGTGCTGTACACATCTCAGCGGAAGAAAAACGTACTTTGCAGGAAACAGATGAATGCTTGGCAGCTATTCGTTTCATGGCGCAGATTCAAAAAGAAACCAGTCTTTTTGTTCATGATGATGAAATCTATTTTCTTAGTACGCTATGGCTCAGTGCCAAAAAACAAAAACTTCCATCAAGTCAAAAAAAAGAAGAGCATCTCATTCGTACCATTGCCAGACAAATGATCTTTGACTTTCAGCGCTATGCGTGTATTTCCTTCCAAGAACTAGAAGCCTTGGAACAAAACTTAACCATGCATTTAATTCCGGCCTATTACAGGCTCATCTATCACATTGATATCATCAATGAATTAACAGATTCTATTAAACAGGCACAGCCAGAGGTGTTTGACATCACTCAAAAGGTTGCATGCCATTTAGAGAAGGCGACCTGTTCAAAGATGAGCGACCATGAAATAGCCTATGTGGCGATGCATTTTGGCGGCTGGATGAGAAGAGAAGGGATTTCTTCCATTGCGCGGCGTTCTGTTTACATTGTCTGCGGCGAAGGAATTGGCACAAGTCACATGCTAAAGACGCAGCTTCTCGAATTAATCGGCTACATCGAAGTTCGTGGATTGTTATCAAAACGTTCATATGAAGAATTAACGTCCATTGATGCCGACTTCGTTGTGTCAACAACACCTATTTCGTTTAAAGGAAAACCTATTCATCTTGTTCATCCTATTCTCACTGCCTATGAGAAAAAAACATTGCTTCAATACGGGGAAGGCTCAGAGACTAGGCTTGATGAGCAACATGTGAACGCTTTATTCAACGTGATTCAGCAGCACACCATCGTACAAAATAAAAAAGCATTGCTTCGTAACCTGAAGGAGCTGCTTCATCCCGCATACGTATCCCATCAGAAAGGGTGGAAACCAGTGTTAAACGATTTATTAACAGAAGAAACCATTCAGCTCCAGCAAACAGCAGACACATGGCAGGAGGCCATTACAAAAGCAGCGCAGCCCTTGCTTGATCAAGATGCGATTCAGGAAGGTTATGTGAAAGCAATGATCCAGTCTGTTCATGAAAATGGCCCTTATATCGTGATTGCACCACAAGTGGCCATTCCGCATGCCAGACCAGAGGATGGCGTGAACAAATTAAGCATGTCACTCATGTCATGTAAACAGCCCGTTTCCTTTTCAAAGGATGGAAAAAAGCAGGTTCGGCTCATCATTGTGCTAGCTGCCATTGACAGCATGACCCACCTAAAAGCACTCAAACAGCTGACGATACTGTTAAGTGAGGAAAAACGGCTGAGACAATTAATAGAAGCAGAGGAATTCACAACGATTCAAGCTCTAATTGATCAATTTTCACAAGTATAAAGGAGGAAAATGAGGATGAAAAAAATTCTTGTTGTGTGCGGAAACGGTTTAGGAAGCAGCTTTATTGTTGAGATGAATGTCAAAAAAGCATTAGAAGAATTAGGACTTTTAGCCGAAGTGGATCATACCGATCTCAGTACAAGCAAAAATGAACAAGCAGATCTCTATATCGGAGCAACAGATATCATCGATCAGCTCGATGACGGCACAAGAAATGTTGCTGGGTTAAATAATTTATTAGACCAGGAAGCCATTAAAGACGTCCTTCGTAAACACATATAAGCCAAGAAAAAGGGGGATTCACAACATGATAGAACTGATCATGAACGATATATTGGGCACACCAGCAATTCTCATCGGTTTGTTTGCACTAGCCGGTTTATTATTGCAGAAAAAATCAGCCGCCGATACTGTATCAGGCACCTTGAAAACAACGATGGGCTTCTTAATATTAGGAGCGGGCGCAACAGTCGTGTCTGATTCACTTGGGGTTTTCAGGAAAATGTTTGAAGCAGCCTTTCACATTCAAGGGGTTGTCCCAAATACTGATGCCATGGCTGCAATTGCCCAAAAGGAATTCGGTACACAGACAGCGCTCATTATGATTTTTGGTATGTTCGTCAATTTGTTACTGGCAAAATTCACACCCTTTAAATACGTCTTTTTAACAGGGCATCATACGCTGTATATGGCTGCTATGCTCGCAGTCGTTCTCTCGACAGCCGGCATGAAAGGGACGCTTCTTATCGCCGCCGGTTCAATCATATTAGGTGCAGCGATGGTCATTGCCCCCGCAATTCTTCAGCCGTTTACAAGGAAAGTCACCGGAAGCGATGATCTTGCGCTCGGACACTTCAGTACGTTCGGTTATTTTACAGCGGGAATGATCGGCAAATGGGTCGGACGCCCAGAGACATCAACGGAAACCATTCAAGTGCCTAAATCACTCGGATTTCTCAGAGATACATCGGTGGCCATTTCAATTACGATGGCTTTGCTTTTCTTTGCTATTGCACCGTTTGCGGGAGTTTCCTTTATAGAACAAATTAGTGGTGGCTCGAATTTTGCTGTCTTCATTCTCATTCAGGCCATTACCTTTGCTGCTGGCGTGTACATTATTTTAGCAGGGGTTCGAATGGCCATCGGTGAAATTGTGCCTGCTTTCAAGGGGATTGCTGATCGCTTTGTGAAAGGGGCGAAGCCGGCACTTGATGCGCCAACGGTTTTTCCATTTGCTCCAAATGCGGTCATCATCGGTTTTTTATGCAGCTTTGCAGGAGGCATCATGTCTATTTTCCTTCTTCCTTTGTTTGGTTTAACTGTCATTGTTCCTGGACTTGTGCCGCACTTTTTCTGCGGCGCTACAGCAGGCGTATACGGCAATGCAACAGGAGGGGTGAGAGGTGCAGTCGCGGGTTCCTTTGTGAATGGCATACTTCTTTCATTCTTACCTGCTTGTTTACTTCCTGTGTTAGGAACTCTTGGATTTGAAGGAACAACTTTTGGGGATACAGACTTTGGCATCATCGGCATCTTCATTGGACTAATCAAGTTTCTATTTCATCTTTAAAAAGGAGGAATCTGAATATGACAGCCATTTTCTCACCTTCACTCATGTGCATGGATTTAACGCACTTCCGTGAACAAATTCACCTTCTGAACACAAGGGCAGACCGTTATCATGTCGACGTCATGGATGGTCATTATGTAAAAAATATGACCTTATCACCCTTTTTCATTGAACAGCTTCGGAAACTGACAGATGTACCGATTGATGTTCACCTTATGGCCGAACAGCCTCAGGACTTCTTAATCGATGCCTGTATTGATGCTGGTGCAACGATGATTTGTTTACATCCAGAAGTTGTGCAAAAAGACGTCTTTCGAATCATTCGGCATATCCACCAAAGAAAGTGCGAAGTTGGCTTTGTGCTAAATCCCGCTACACCAGTTTCGGCATTAGATGCGTTTATTCACTTAATAGACAGAGTGACCATCATGACGATTGATCCAGGGTTTGCCGGTCAGCCTTTTATTAAAGAAATGCTTCCGAAAATTCAAGAGGTGAAAGAAGTAAAAGAGAAGGGGCGCTACTCCTTTTCAATTGAAGTAGACGGTTCTTGTAATGAGAGCACATTCCGATTGCTTGCTGAGGCTGGAAATGAAATCTACATCATCGGCACCTCCGGTTTATTCGGACTACACGAACAACTAGGCACGGCCTGGGAAACAATGAAGCAATTGTTCGCAAAAGAAACCGCCGCAATTGAATCACCTTAGGAAAAAGAGGATGAAATCATCCTCAGATTGTAGAGAAACTCATGTTTTTCTACAATCTTTTTTATTTTCAGCGTAAGTATGATGGATGAGATTGAATGAAAAAGGCCTCCCACACACCTAGCCTAGCTTCGCTAGGTGTGCGGCAATCTTCTTCATGTTCTGACAGGCAGCTGTGAGAAGCACTTGCTCATATAAAATAAAATGTATGATATTGAATTAAAGAGTCCTCCCACACACCTAGCCAAGCTTCGCTAGGTGTGCGGCAATCTTCTTCATGTTCTGACAGGCAGCTGTGAGAAGCACTTGCTCACTCACATTTTGTTTTTCCCTCAACCGGCAGTAGCGAAGCCCATGTTGTTTTGAATATGCAAAGCTTCGCCAAAATACGGCGATCAGTTAAACCTTTACAGATTGGGGTTGTCAAATAACCAGAATCAAGGGCAACTGCGTCTACTTGAAAACCAAATCGTGCGATTTGGTGATCCAATCGTTCAAGATACGAATAAGATACAAAATTCATTGTCCGTGTAACCAAAGTTTAAGAGTGCCTCAACAAGGGGCGCTTTTTTTGTATCTTTATTTCTATTTAATGACAAGTTTTGTGTTGGTAAAATTGACCTTGTCAATGAATAGGAGGGAGTGAATTCTTCTGGGCAAGATACTTGATGCTAAAGCACTAACCAGTGCCATGGATGCAAGGGCGAAACATTATCAGGAACTTCGCGAACAAATGGTCGATTTAAAAAAGGCACTACAAGGCGTCGCAAATCTCGGTGATGACTTCACTGGGAAAGGTGCAGATAACATTAAAAGTTTCTATAAAGAGCTTGCTGGGAATGTAGACATGTTTATTAGCTTCATTGATAAACAAAAAGCCTTTCATGAAGGTGTTTCTGGGACACTTGATGATACAAATTTTGGCGGCGACACCTTTGTAGAAGAACACTTTTTAGACAACGCTGTACATATGGGAATCAAGAATGCCAAAAGCATCGTGAAGGATCAAAAAAAGGCACTCAAAACGATTTTTCAAGATATTGATGACCTCATTTCTCTGGAGGTATTTGATAGTAAAACCTTTGACGAAAAGATTGCAGATGCGGAAGATGAACGGAAGAAAACGGTTAAAGATTTAATAGAGCTTGATCAAAATCTAAAAGATGAATATGCTTTGTCAGAGACGGAGCAGCAGGCTACAATGGCATTGTACGCAGAAATGATGAATGCGACAAATGA
>NZ_AMSH01000078.1 GCF_000300535.1 Bacillus xiamenensis | reverse complement strand
ACATATAATATGAAGCAGTTCACGCCCCTTCTTTCAGCGTGTATACACACCCTCGCATTCTTTGTCAGTCCTGCGTGCCGGTGCTCACGAATCTTAAATTCGCTCCGCTCCCGGTACTCGTCCTTCCTAGACTGCAAGGTTTTCAGGTCACGCTGAAAAGAAGACAAAGGGCTAAAATAAAGATCATTTTAGCCCCTTGTCCACAATCTTAAAGCAGGGCGCTCCCCTGCTTTTTGTGTTTGATTAAACGTTTGTTTAAGCTTCTCCTCTACTCTGATAAAGGTCCATTAATGCTTGAGCGGCTTTCGTTACATACCTTTCTTCCACATATGCAAACACAAGCGTGCGGGTTGGACATGACTCAATTGGTAAGTAGATCACTTGGCCTCTTTCCTCTTTTGCCACCATTTTCGGCACAACCGTCACGCCTAGTTCGTTTTTAACCAAGGCCTGAGCCGTTTGAATATGACTGGTTTCAAATGCAATCCTTGGCCGAAAGCCATGATGACGACACAGTTCTGTGACCACTTTCCGAAAGCCATACCCCTCCTTCAGCATAATGAATGGGACGCCTTCAAGAAGGTGAAACGGAACGGCTTCACCACCGATTCCTTTCTGGTCAGCTTGATGGATGATGTCGTTCAATTCCTTGCCTAACCAAGGTTCGGCAGCTTGCGGAACTGCGAGAAGGAGCGGCTCTGTCAGCATTTGTTTCGTTTTCAATTGTTCGTGCTCGACAGGCAGAGATAAAATAGCCAAATCCAATTTCCCAGCCAGCAAAAGCCTTTCTAGCTCACGAGGTGATTCTTCTATCAAATGAACGTGTACATGGGGATATGTTTTACAGAAGGTTTTTAATACACCCGGCAGGACATATCCTCCTGTGACAGCAGGTGCTCCGATCATCAGTTCTTTCCCTACCTCATAAGATGCTTCCTCCATCTCACGCAGCAAATCATTACGTTCCTTCAAAATGTTCTCAGCTCTTTTGATCAATCGAGTTCCTTGAGGTGTTGGGGTCACTTGTCCGTACTTCCGAATAAATAACGGCGTGTCTAATTTCTCTTCCAGCTTTTTAATTTGTTGACTTAAAGAAGGCTGGGCAATATGAAGGTTTTCCGCCGCTTTTGTGAAACTTTGCTGGCGGTACACTTCAATGACATATTCCATCATTCGTATATCCACTTTTCTCACCTCATAGGTTTTATCTATTCATATCATATCTTTTATGTCTTAGACAAATAACCGGAAGAATTCTACGATAAAGTAGACAACAAAAAGGGGGAAAAGGAATGAATCCATATTCTAAGGCCGAGACACAATTCTCACAAAATGCAGAGAACTACCGAGATTCACCCATATTTGCAGCAGGAGAAGAGCTAGAATGGATGAAAGTGATAGCAAATACGAAAGGTCATGAGCATTTACTTGATATCGGCAGCGGGGCAGGGCATACCGTTTTTTCCTTTTCAGACATCATCTCTAAAGGAATTGGCATTGATGTCACGCACAAAATGATCGAGGTGGCAGAAGCACTAGCAAAAGAACGCCATTTGGACCATATTACGTTTCAGCAGGCAGGAGCAGAAGCATTGCCTTTCTCAGAAGCATCATTTGACCTCGTGACATGCCGATTTGCTGCTCACCACTTTCCAAACCTCCGAGCGTCTATGTCTGAAATCAGCCGTGTCTTAAAAAAAGGCGGCAAATTTCTTCTTGTAGACCATTATGCACCTGAAAACCGAGCACAGGATGAATTTATTAACCACTTAAACCGATTGAGGGACCCTTCTCATGTTCGTGAAAGCTCGCTATCAGAATGGAAAGAGCTGTTCGCTGACAACCATCTGACTAAAGAAGATATTCACTACTGGGACCTGCAGATTGATTATCAGGACTGGATCAAGCGTGGACGTACACCAGAGAGTGTTCAAAAGGAGATCGTTTCCCATCTTCAAGCCGCAGACCCTGAAACGAAACAGCTGTTTCAACTTCAATTCGATGAATATCATCAGCCCACCTCCCTCTGCTTAAAAGCCGCACTCCTGCAAGGAATCAAACAGTGATGCTATAGAAAAAACACCTCCATGTTTTATTTCGGATCACAACGATCCGTTTTCAAACTTGAAGGTGTTTTTGATTTGTCTCATCTTATGGGGTCAGTCCCGTCCCCTAAACGGTAGACTTTTTATTTCGAGTATAAATCCCAGCCAAGTTTGAGTGTGTCGACAATATAATTGGCGACTTCCTCTGCCTCTAGATGATCTGTTTCAACTCTTGAGTTATGAAGGGCGTAAATTTCCCGGCGCTCTTCAAACAGCTCTTTCATCTCGTCAATCGTGCGGTTATGAAGAACAGGACGGTTTTCGATTAAAATATCCAACCGCTGCTTCCAATTCTCCCAAGATAAATCAAGGAAAAGAACCGTACAATGCTTCAAGCAGGCTCGTTTGATTTCTTCCTGTTTGAATGCACCGCCCCCTAGGGACACGATCTTCAGCTGAGTATGTTCACATAAATCGACGATATAATCCTTTTCAGCCTGCCTGAAGAAAGCTTCTCCTTTTTGCTGAAACATTTCTGGAATCGTCATGTTGTACTTTTTTTCAATCTCCTGATCGACATCAATAAAATCTCTATATAACTTTTTGGCAACCATCTGTCCAATGGTTGTTTTCCCAACACCCATAAAGCCAATGAGGACAATATTTCGCTGTCTCACAGGGATTTCTCTATTGTTTTTCATGTTCGTGACACGTCCTCCTTACGACAAGGAATGCTACATAATGTTTCTATTATATGATAAATGGGCTGTGAAAAGATAGGCATTCTTAAAAATTGTGTTTGACGACGTAACCGAGCTGTTCGGAGAGCTTCTGGGCATGCTCCTTCACTTTTTGTTGCAGCTGAGGAATGACGTCCTCGGTAAATCGATGGGTAGGTCCAGAGATGGATAAACATGCCTTCACCTCGCCATGAATGTTAAAGATCGGTGCCGCCACTGCCGCAGATCCGACCTCCCGTTCATCAATACTGCTAGCAGTATATGTCTTCAGAATATGCGCACATTCCTTTTGCCAGTCCTCCCTCGTCACGTGATCAGCCTCAGATGCAAACACTTGTTGCTGAAATTCTTCGCTTTGGAAGGCAAGCAGTACCTTTCCGCCGGCACCTGCGTATAACGGTAGCTTCTCGCCGATCTTGACAAGATGCCGAATAGATTGAAGGCCTTCCGCTTGTTCAATACATACCCTGCTTGTCTGATCCAGCACGTACAAGTTGACGGTTTCCTTTGTTTCGTCACGAAGTGTGTACATCAGCGGCTTTGCCAGTTCCCTCAATTTGATGGACTTCCCAGCAATGTAACCGAGAAGATACAGTCTTTGACCGAGCCGGTACTTCAGTGTATCTTGATTCTTTTCTACAAAATGATTCATTTCAAGTGCCTTGAGCAGTCTCGTCGTAGTAGACATTGCTAAATTCATCTCTTTTGAAATGTCCGTTAGCGTCAGCTCTTGACGTTCTTCGCTAAAACAATAAAGAATATCCAGAGCGCGCTGAACAGTACGCAGTCCTGATTCTTCTTTTACCTTCTTATCAGCCATGTTTACTTTCTCCTTTTCCCTTTTGATTTCTTATCGACATGAATGAGCAATTTTGCTATAATCCATTTTAAATGTTCCATTAAAAGAAAACAAATTCCATTAGACGGAATAAGATAAATAGATGGTTTTTGATGGAGGAGATATAGATATCATGATATACCTATTCATTTATACACTTCTTATTAGCTTATACATCGTTCATCAACTGTTCCCTGCTCCCATACTTTCCTATATTGTTGGTCTGCTGGCTGCTGCTTCGCTCACCATTTCGTTTAAGAAGGCTAATGGGCTTTATTTAAAAACAGGTGCTATGTTTCTCTTAATTGGCTTGGTATTATTCTTCTTGTCTGACCAGCCTTTTCACACGTTTTTTCTTCATTTTCATTCCATGCTAGGCTTGCTTTCTTTATTTTTCATGCTGCCATTTATTCATTCTCTCATACATGTTGGACATTTCGATACACAATTAAATAAACTGCTTACCCTGCATACAACGAGTACAAATCAGCTTTATCGCAAGAGTTCGTTCGTCACTCATATTCTTGGCATGTTTTTAAATATCGCAACCATTCCCTTGCTATATACATCCTTGAAACCGTCGCTGGACGCCCTGAAAGAGAAAGTTAAACAGCAGCTTTATACGCGAAACCTCTTAAGGTCATATGCGCTCTGTCTAAGCTGGAGTCCTGTTGAAGTGCTGGTGAGTGTCACCATTGATGCCACCCAATTGAAATATTATCAAATTGCACCCGTTACCTTTTGTTTAATGGTGGTTGTGCTGTTGACGGATTGGCTGCTCTTTTCTCGTCAAAGCAAGCGATTGCCAAACATCATCCATTCAGAAGAAACGCATACCAATCCTAAGAGAATCAAGCGAAAAACCCTTCAGCTCGCTTTCATGCTGCTAAGTTTTATCACAGTCGTCTCGCTTGTCGATGCCTGGATTGGAAAAGGTTATTTATTCGCTGTTGTGCTGACGATTATTCCATTTGCTTTACTCTTTTCAACGGTCATCAAAAAACGGAAACAATATGTCGCTGTCTCTGTTCCTCATTGGAAGGAGCGAACCCGTCAGCTCTCCAATTATATGTGTCTATTTTTAAGTGCTGGTTTCTTTGTCGATATGCTGCTCGCCACAAACAGTATGCAGCCGATTCAAGCATTTATTGTCAGTATATCAGACCATGCCATCTGGGTTTATTGTGTCATTGGGTTGTATTTTCTGATCACCGCTCTTTGCGGTTTTCACCCGCTCGTCTCACTCGCTTTGTTAGTGAGCATGCTGGCACCTGTCATCCATGAACTGCCTGCCCTTCCTATTGCCATCATGCTCATTATCGCTGGAACATCAACTGTTATGTTTAGTCCATTTAATGTTTCGGTCTCCCTATTAGCCGATTTGATGAAGGTCAATCCTTACCGTATCACTCGTTGGAATATCTGGTTTGCCGGCTTTTATATCAGTATGGGCATCGCATGTGCAACAGTCATCACCATGATCTTTTATTCATAGAAAAGAGAACTCATCTATCTAGGATGAGTTCTCTTTATGTTTGTCATTATGGTTTTAATTGAATGCGTTCAATCTTACCTACGATAAAGATGTACGACATCGCCCCGCCTAATGCTACCAGGCTGACAAATAAAATACCGCCGTTGTATGAGCCTGTCGCTGATACAATGAGTCCGATGATCAGCGGCGTGATGATGCCGGATAAATTAGCAAAAAAGTTAAATACGCCGCCAGCCAGTCCAACCATCTCTCTCGGAGCCACCTCAGACAGCATGGTCCATGAGATATTTGACAGCCCTTGTGCGAAGGAGGCGATGGATAAAATGGTCAGCACAAGTGGAATACTCGTTGTAAAATTCGCCAAAACAATCGTACTTGTCAGAAGCAAGCCGACCACAACGGGCAGCTTTCTCGCCACATTGACCGAGACACCCCTCTTGAGCAGCCAGTCAGAAACATAACCACCAAACAGTACCCCAAAGAATGCTGCGATGTATGGAAGAGATGCGGCAAAACCTACCTTAAGAAACGCCATATTTTTCGCTTCTGCTAAATAGGTCGGAAACCATGTTAAAAAGAAAAAGAGAGTGGACGCAACAGAAAATTGACCAATATAGAGTCCGATCAATTTACGATATTTTAAAAGAGCGGCAAAGTCTGCCCATTTCAGCTTCTCCTGTGATGCTACTGTCAGCCCTTCGCCTTGACGGATCAATTCTAACTCATCTTCATTAACCTTCGGATGTTCCTTCGGTTCGTGATAATACTTGTACCAAAAGAAAGCAAATATGATACCGAGCGCACCTGCAGTAATAAAGACGGTTCTCCAGTCGAAAGTCGTCATGATCCAAAAAAGAAGAGGTGTCGCAAATGCAAGACCCACATACTCTCCAGCGGTATAAACACCTGTAGCAAATGCCCGTTCTCGTCTTGGAAACCATGTTGTCACAATGCGGTTATTCGCAGGAAATGCAGGAGATTCTGTAATCCCAATAAACAAACGGCAGCCGAATAAAAAGGCAAAACTGTTCGCAAACGCCTGTAAACCTGTGAAAATAGACCAAGTAATAAGTGATATCCCATATGTTACCTTTGAGCCAAATTTATCGAGAATAAAACCGCCTGGTATTTGCATCGCGGTATATGTCCAGCTAAATGCCGAAAAGATTAATCCTAATAAAGCAGGATTTAACTGCAATGAAGATTGAATAGCAGGTGCAACAATGGACACACTGGCTCGATCAATATAATTAATAGCGGTAATAAAAAACAACAGAATCAATATACCAAAACGGGCTTTCGTTGGTTTCATATAATTGGGCTGCAATTCGTTCCCCTTCAGTTCTGAATGCACTTTCATAACCATCCTCCTTTGTTTCCGCAGCGTGCGGATCGGTTGAGCGTCTTAAATGACCCCTTTTTCTTCTAACTGTTTACATTCTTCTTCTGTTAAGCCAAGCATTTTCGTTAAAATCTCATAATTATGTTCACCTAAATCAGGCGCAATATGCCGGATACGACCAGGTGTTTTTTCAAACTTCGGAATGATGCCAGGTACTTTCACTTTGCCAAGACGAGGGTGATGCACCTCGACAATATTCTCTCGTGCTTTAAATTGCGGATGCTCAAAGATATCCCGAATGCTCAGGATCGGACTCACAGGCACGCCGTGTTTATCTAGAATGGCTAATACCTCATCCCTTGTTTTAGACGCAATCCATTGAGAGACGATAGCATCCATTTCATCGTTATGTTTCAGCCGGGCTGCATTCACAGAGAATTTCTCATTCTCTAGTAAATCTAACCGATTCATCGCCTCTGCCAAACGATTGAAGGTCGAATCCGTACTCGTCACAAGGACCAAATAATGCCCGTCCTTTGTTTCGTAAGTGCCGGCAGGACTTGAATGACCACTTAGACCTGGTGAACGCTCACGCACCTTTCCAAGCTTATCATATTCTGCAATCAAGAATTCTAGCATACGGAACACAGATTCATAGAGTGCCAAATCCACCATTTGCCCCGTTCCTTCTGGATGCGTATCCCGGTAATACATCGCTGTCACAGTAGCAAACGCCACATAGATTCCAGCAATGTAATCCGTGAGGGAAAAGGAAGGGCTGACTGGATGTCGATCTGGAAACCCTTGAATATATGTAAAGCCGCTAAACGCCGTCGCAGGTGTTCCAAACCCAGCCTTATCCTTAAACGGGCCGGTCTGCCCATAGCCCGATACTCGAATCATAATTAAACGAGGGTTGATTTCCTTTAATACATCGTACCCAACGTCCCATTTTTCAAGTGTTCCCGGACGAAAATTTTCAATAATGACATCAACCTGCGCTGCAAGCTTTTTAAAAATGTCTTTTGCTTCTTCTTTGTGCAGATCCAGTGTAAGTGATTTCTTATTCCTTGAGAGACCTGACCATCTCAGCGGTTCACCATCCGCAAAAGGACCGACATGCCGCAGCGTATCCCCTTTTCCAGGAATCTCAACTTTGATCACCTCCGCACCAAAATCGCCTAGAAGCACCGCGCCATAGGGTGCAGCAATCATTGTAGAGACGTCTAATATTTTGATTCCTTCAAGCGGTGTATTCTTATTCATTGCTTGACTCCCTTTCATTCAAGTGATAAAGGGCTAAAATGCTTCTTATTTTAGCCCTTGTCTTCTTTTTGAGTGACCCAGAAGCCCTAGGTGATTAGAAAGGTGAGCTCACGGGGTCAGATTTTTAGTCCTTCGGAAGCTGCCCTTGCGGTGTATAGAGCCAGATGAGCCATAACGGTTCATCCCCTGTATTCACATGCTGATGCGAGACACCGTCTGGAATAAACATAAAATCATTTTGCTTAAAGGACTGTTTTTCTCCATCGCAAATGACTTCGCCAGATCCTTTAATCACGTAATCAAATTCCTCTGATCCTGGATGATTGTGCACAGAACTTGCTTCTCCTGGCTCAAAAATAGTAAGACCTGCCATCATATGCTCCGATCCTACAGTATCTGGTGTAATGGTTTGAAACACCTTTCGAATCATTTGCTCTTCTGGATGATCTAAACCTAACCATAGTGGATTTCCATCTTTAAACGGGTTCAATACTTTAATTTTCATTGTTTATTCCTCCCTAGTTCTGTTTAATTCACACTGACATGTGAGCGTTTTGTATTTGGTGAATAAATATCATTAATATTCCAATGTCCATCGGTCGGCACAGGATCATTTTTCATTGCTACATCAATGACGCATGGTTCTTGAGATGCAATTGCTTCAGCCAATGCTTCTTTGAATTCAGAAGCGGCAGTGATTTTGATCCCCTTCATCCCATAACCTCTTGCAATGGCCGCAAAATCAGGAGAATAACTTTCTCCATCTTTTCTAAAAACAGTGCCGTATGTCGTTTCATAGTGCGCCATTTGCAAGCCGGCGATTGTCCCAAACGCACTGTTGTTCATCACAATCCATACAACAGGAATGTTTTCTTCCATGGCTGTTGCGAGAACGGATGGATTTTGACCGAATCCGCCATCACCGACGAGTGACACAACGACACGGTCAGGCTGAGCAATCTTTGCTCCAAGTGCGGCGGGAGCTCCAAATCCCATCGTCGCAAAACCACCTGGCGTTAAAATCGTCCCTGGTGTCAACACAGGAAATTGCTGCCCCACTCCATTTTTATTCCAGCCAACATCTGTTGTAATGAAGGCATCTGGCGGCAATATTTCCCGCACTTCCTGCAAAATACGCTGCGGCTTCATTGGGAAGGACTCGTCTTGAATATTCGTCAGATTGCTCTTTTGAAATTCATCACGGTATGCCGCAATTTCTTTTTTCAATTCAGGTCGATCCAGACCTTCTGGCAGTCTTTCTTTCGCCACACGATTTAGTACGGTCAGCGCCTGCTTGAGATCTGCTACAGCCCCAATTTCAACAGGATAGTTTCGTCCAATTTCATTCGGATCAATGTCAATATGAATGAGCTTGGTTGATGAGAAATTAAACGTATACTCCGATTCCCACGAACTTGCATCCGCTTCAGCAAAGCGAGTGCCTAAAGCCAATATATAGTCCGCCTCTTTACACTGATCATTGATAAATTTTGTTCCCCAAAAACCTGTCATCCCCAAGGTCATTGGATGATCATCCGGCATCGCCCCTTTCCCCATCAAAGAATGGGCAACAGGGATGCTCAAATGGTCAGAGAATGTCTTTAACTCTTCCGCGGCATCTGCTAGTAAAATGCCTCCCCCTACATATAAGAGCGGTTTTTCCGCCTGCAGCAATCGATCTAATATACGATTTGCTGTATGATCATCAATGGAAGGTTTTTCAATGGTGTGTGTATGATGCTCGATTTGTTCAAATAGGGACACATCTAAGTCTTTTGAGAACACATCCATCGGAACAGAAATCAGCACAGGACCGGGACGTCCGCTTTCAGCTAACTGAAATGCTTTTGATAATATCTCTGGAAATAATTCTGGAATGTCGACACGCCATGCCCTTTTCACAAACGGTCTATAAATTTCGTATTGAGAAGCATCGGAATGAAGATTGATTTCTTGGTGTGGGTGCTTTCCGTAGTAATGACTTGGGACATCCCCTGCAATGACAACCATTGGAATGGAATCAAGTGCTGCATTTGCGACACCTGTTGCCGCATTGGTGAGTCCAGGACCTAAATGACTGAGAACAACAGCCGTCTGTTTCTTTGCTCGTGCATAACCGTCTGCTGCATGTGCCGCTATCTGTTCATGTCTGACATTCACAAATTGAATACGGCTTTTTTCAAGTGCTGATAAAAAAGCAATATTCGTATGGCCACAGAGACCGAAAATATGCTCGACTCCCCGATTTTCTAAATACTGAATGACCTGTGTAGAAATATTCTTCTTCATGTTTCTCTCCTCTCACGGTGCAGCTATGAATCTGCTACTCACTTATTCTTTGAAAACACAACAGATAGAACGGTATTCAAATCTTGAATCGCTACTTGTCCGGGAGCTGAACTTTCTTTCCCCACGGCAAAGGTCATGACAGACCCAAACAGTCCACCAACCATTCTGGTGAAGGCCCCATGCTCTCCCATCGCCATCGAAATGACTGGAATCGACAGTCGTTTTTGCGCATAGTTGGTCGCCGAAAGCAGCTTTAATGCATCCTCATACGAATGCGGCATGACAGCGATCTTTGCGATGTCGGCGCCGACTGATTCTGCATTGGTGAATATTTGTACAAGGCGATCCACCTCAGGGGTACGATGGAAATCGTGATACGATACAATCAAGGTGATCCCATTCCTTTTAGCCGCCTGACTGACTTGCTGCATATGTGTCACATCATGCATCAACTCATAATCAATCGCGTCCACAAGCTGAGTGGAACAAAGCTCGACAAGCAGAGACACCTTCTCCTCTTCTGAGAGTGATATGCTTTCACCACCCTCCTTTTCAGAGCGGATGGTAAATAAAAATGGGATTTTATTTGCCTTTTCTACCATTCCTTTAAGGGTTTCTATTACTTGTTCCTTGTCATTGAGGTGTGTGAAAAAATCCGCTCGCCACTCAATCACATCCGGCTTCTTCTCGACTAACACCTCGACCTCATGAAACAATTCTTCCTTTGTTTGTCCTATTAGCGGTGTACAAATCATCGGCTGACTGACTGCCTGCACGTCTTTTAGCTTGTGCTGAAATGCATTCACATCCATCTGCTCCTTTTCATAGGCCATTTGGAAGCACGACCATTTTGCTTTCGGTCATCTCTTCGATGGCGAAACGCGGCCCTTCTCTTCCAATACCGCTTCGCTTAATTCCGCCATATGGCCAGTGATCAAGTCTAAAATTCGATGTCCCATTGATTACAACGCCGCCAGTTTCAAGCTCTTTTGCTGCGTGTAACGCAACATCCATCTGGTTCGTAAAGATGCCTGCTTGCAGACCATATCGACTATCGTTTGCTTCTTTGATGGCCTCATTCAGCTCCTCGTACGGGAGAACGCAGACAACTGGACCAAACACTTCTTCACAGACGACCTTGGCTTGTTTCGGCGGATTCAGCAAAATAGCTGGTGTGATGCTTGCTCCCTTTCTTAGCCCTCCAGATAAAAGCTGAGCACCCATTTTCTCTGCCTCTTGTATCCAAGCCTCAACACGCTTCGCTGCTTGTACATCCACCATACAGCCAATATCACTCTCACTAGACAGCGGATCTCCAACGACAAGCTGCTCCACTTTTTGTTTTAATGATTCAATAAATGACGGCAAAATGTGCTTGTGGACATAAATTCTTTGTACAGAAATACAGCTTTGACCAGAGTTGCTAAAGCCCGTCTTTGCACAAAGAGATGCGGCTTTCTCAATATCTGCATCATGATGAACAATCGTCGCTCCATTTCCTCCAAGCTCCAGCAGAACTTTTTTTAATCCAGCAGAGTTTGAAATATGCTCTCCGCCAGCCGCTCCGCCGGTAAAAGAGATCAGATTGGTTCTTTCATCAGTGACTAACTGTCTCCCTGCATCTACTCCCCCAATCACAAGCTGGAGGGCTTTCTCAGGAAATCCTGCTTCGAGCAGCAGTTTAACAAACGCTGTGGCAACAGCTGATGTTTGCGGTGCTGGCTTTAAAATAATGGCATTCCCTGCCGCAAAGGCTGGACCGACTTTGTGACAAATTAAGTTGAGCGGTGCATTAAAAGGGGTAATCGCCAGCACAACTCCAACCGGCACTTTAAATGTCATCGCCATGGCTTCCTGTCCACGGGAAGATACATTGCCAGGAATGGTCTCACCTATTAATCGATTGGCTTCTTGGGCTGACAGCGCCATCGTTTCAATTGATCGTGAGACTTCATCTCTTGTATATTTAAGCGGTTTGCCTAATTCTAAAGAAATAAGTTTTGCAAAATGCTCTTTTTGTTCTTCCAGCAAGGTGGCTGCTTTTGTTAGCAGCGTTGAGCGTTCTAATGCCGACATCCCTGCTATTTGTTTTTTAGCTTGCTGTGCAATAGAAAGTGCCTGTTCAATATCTTCTGATGATGCTAGATAGGATGCACCGATGATCTCCCCAGAGTATGGATTGATGATGTCTTCTTTGACATGATTTGCATCCAGCCATTCGCCGTTTATATATGACAACGCTTTCAATTCACTCAAATTCTCTCACCCTCCTTCAAGTGACGCGTTCCAACCCCCGCATAACGAACCAGTTTTTCTTCATTTGGACAAGGTCCTTTCACGAGGGCTCCCTTTGTCAGCTCTTCATATGCATGCGCCACGATGCCCATTCCTCTCGATAAGGAAAAGATGCCTTTTGCCGCTTCAGCTGGAATGCTTAATTCACATTGAATCGCAGCAGATACACCATCTATGTTCATCGTTATTTTTTTCCCTTTTAGTTGTTCAAGTTCATGTCTAATGGCCTCGGCTAACCGTAAATATGTTCCACTGATATGACCTTGCTGCACATATGACTGACTTAGCTCATATAACCGTCTCACCCTCGGATCATCATCATGCAGCTGGTGACCGATTCCTGGAATTTTTTCCTTGCGGGCTAACCACGTCTGACACACTTGCTTTGCAGCAGACTTGATATCCTTGTGATCATCGTAGACCGCTTTGGCCTCGTATAACATACGCATCGCCTTTTCACCGGCTCCGCCATGAATATCACCTAATAGATTCACCCCTGTTGCAACAGAGGAATTAAACGAAATGCCGCACGTAACTGCCATTCTGGCCGCTGCAATAGACGGTGCTCTTGGTCCATGGTCCGCACCTGCGACAAGAACACTTTCAAAAAGAGCCGCTTTCGAATCATCCAGTAATTCACCAACAAGCAGTAAATAGAGCATTTGCGGATACGACAATTCACCAATAAGCTCTTCAATTGGATACCCTCGAAGCTCAATTGAATTTTTCTCAATATGACTAATCTCCGTCTCCCACCAAGCGCCTCCTTCTTTGTATATTTCCAGCGCACTTCGATTTTTCATTGTGTGAATCATTCCTTTAGCCTCTTATTTGGAGATGAACCACTCCTTTTATTCCATACAGTGGAATTTGATTTCACTTTTTGGAATGTGACTTTATTGTAAGCGCATTCGTTTTTATCGTCAATCATTTTTTCTGAAAATACTGTCATTTGGCCAGAAATTAAGTGAATCGAACTAATTATTTCACCCATTTTTTATTCTATTATCCTTTATTTAGTCAAACAGACTTATGTAGATCGTTCTACTAATTTACTGAACCATTTTTCATTCCGCCTGTCAAATTCAGATGAAATTTCCACATAAAAAATCCTCTCCATTTCTGGAGAGGATTCCAGATTGTTGACAAAGGGCTAAAATGAGATTTATTTTCGCCCTTTGTCTTTTTTTTACAGTTATTGTAATTTTTTCTTTTTTA
>NZ_AMSH01000077.1 GCF_000300535.1 Bacillus xiamenensis | reverse complement strand
CCGAATGCGAGGGTTTGTCTACACGCTGAAAACCTGCGTATGGAGCAGGCTCTTTCTACATGTTGTCCATTAGTTCAGCCATATCAGCTGGAAGCGGTGCTTCTATCGTAAGCTGCTCGCCTGTAAATGGATGTTTCATGTCTACTTGCTGGGCATGCAGAGCGCATCTGTTGATATGCTCACGCATACCGCCATACAATGTATCTCCAGCTAAAGGATGACCGGCACTGCTAAGATGAACACGAATTTGATGCGTTCTTCCTGTTTCTAACTGCAGCTTGACGGCTGTCATCTGTAAACGTTTATTGTGTTTGATGACCTCAAAATGAGTCAATGCGCTTTGACCAGTCGGGGATATTCTCCTTCTGACTGCATGGTGCTTGTCGCGTCCGATTGCCGCATTGATCGTTCCTTTCTTTTTCTGAAAAAGCCCTTGTGCGATGGCCATGTACGTTCTTTTTATCAATTTTTTAGAAAGCATTTGATCAAGGACAGCATGCGCTAACCTATGTTTGGCAAAAATGACGGTGCCGCTTGTGTCTTGATCAAGCCTGTGAATATGTCTGACCCGTTTTTCCTCCCCGTTCGCTTGAAAATGGAAGGCGACAAGGTTGGCAAGTGTGCCCGTCTGCCTTTTTTCATTCGGATGTGTTGGCCGGCCAGCTGGCTTTTGTACAATCAGTAAATGCTCATCCTCAAAAAGCACCTCTAATTCTCCGTATTCTGGCGTCACATCGCTTTCTTCTGTTTCGAATAAATCAATGATGATTTGATCGCCTTCACTGACTTTTGCTGCGTGGTGTGCAGGCTTTTGATTCAGGCGCACTTTTTGGTGCTCCATCCAAAAATGGATGATCGGCTTTGAGGCAGACACTTCGTCCTTTAAACATTGACTTAAGGAAATGCCTTGATGCTGCTCACCTACTTTTAGTGAAAGGGTGTGTCCTTTTATGATCATGATATCTGGTCCTCTCTTTGGGTATATATAGGAAACACTTACCTTGGCGAATGCCTTTTTTTCTGTGCTATTCTGAATGGAGAAATAACGACAGAGAGGTAGATGTCACGTGAGATTAATGAAAGCTGCTACAGACCTTCAAGAGCAGGCAATTGAAGAAATTGCCAAGGAAGTTGAAGAGCTTTTACCCCATTCTTTACATGGAGAACAGCGGCAGAAACAACGCCCGCTTACATTCATTGATGGTGTTTATAATGGGACAATGGATGATGCTTTTCGTATCTTATCAGGTCTTCAGCTATTACATACCATTATGTTAAAGCCAAAGCGTCATATCACCAAACGAGATCGTGAGTTATTTGAGCTGAACCGTGAACAAGTCAATGCGTGCGGCTTTTCTTTTCCGTTTGACTTAGATGATTTTGCAGGCCGTCACCTTCAAAATGCGTAAAAGCTGGTGTGAACTTCCTTGTTAACTTACAAGGTAGCCGCACATACTATTTTTAAGGGAACGGAGAAACCTTTAAGATCTGTAATACCAAACCCGCTCTTTTTCACATTCTTTATTCTCCACGAATCGGAGCGCTTGGATCTCTTGCAGAATGAATCGAACATGATAGGAGCCTGACAAACGATGCAGGCTCCTTTTATACATAATCATTTTAGCAGACATTCATCTTTGAAAGTCAATTTTATTCACGATATGATAGCATGGAGTATCGTATTTAAGACTTTCGTAAAAAAAGGAGTGGCCTCGTTGGTAAAGGCGATTATATTTGATTTTGATGGATTAATTTTAGATACAGAAACACATGAATATGAGGTTCTGCAGGAAATGTTTGCAGAGCATGAATCGGAGCTGCCTCTTTCGGTATGGGGAAAGGTCATTGGGACGCAGGCAGGCTTTAAGCCCTTTGAATATTTGGAACAGCAGGTAGGGAAGACACTAGATCATGAGGCGCTTACAGCGGACCGGCGTTCCCGTTTTCAAAAGAGAATGAAGGATGAATCAGCAAGACCTGGTGTAGAAGCTTATTTAGAGGCAGCAAAGGAGCTTGGGATAAAGATTGGACTTGCCTCAAGCTCAGACTATAAATGGGTGTCTGATCACTTAAAGCAAATTGGGCTTTTTGATTATTTTGAATGTATCCGCACGTCAGATGATGTGGAAGAAGTCAAACCGAATCCAGAACTTTATTTACAAACTGCCAAATGCTTAGGTGTAGATCCGAAAGATTGCGTGGCATTTGAGGATTCTGTGAATGGAGCAGTCGCTGCCAAACGAGCAGGCATGAAATGTGTGATCGTCCCAAATAAAGTGACAAGCACGCTGCAATTTAAAGAATATGATGTCAGATTAGAATCAATGGCTGAAATCGAATTGCTCCAACTATTCCATCAGCTTGAAAAAGAGGATCAGTAAGGGGGCAAAAACATCATGGCAGAAAAATTAGATTTAACACGGTTTGAAAAAAGAATGGTGATCCGTAATATCAGGGAAGAAGATATTGATCGAATCATTGCACTGCAAGAGGTATGCTTTCCGGGCATGGACCCTTGGAAACGAGAGCACCTTGAAAGCCATCTTGAACATTTCCCAGAAGGGCAGTTTTGTGCGGAATTCGAGGGGGAAATCATTGGCTCTTGTTCAAGTTTATTAATTAACTTTGATGAATACGATGATCGGCATACTTGGCAGGACATTACAGATGATGGGTACATCACAAACCATAACCCAGATGGGATGAATATGTACGGAATTGAAGTGATGGTGAGTCCTGATTACCGCCGCATGAAAATTGGTCATCGTTTGTATGAAGCAAGAAAGGACTTAGCAAGAAGATTAAATTTAAAAAGCATCATTATTGGGGGACGTATCCCGAATTATCATAAATATCAAGAGGAAATGACGCCCCGCCAATATGTTGAGCAGGTCATGCTGCACCAAATTTATGATCCTGTTTTATCTTTTCAGCTGTTAAATGAATTTAGCCTCATGCGGATCAATCCGAATTACTTGCCGGATGATAAAGCGTCCAGCACGTATGCGACGTTGATGGAATGGAACAATGTCGATTATCGCCCGCAATCGAAAAGATATTATAAATCGGCTTTCCCGGTTCGAATTTGTGTGATTCAATATGCGATGAAACAAATTCATTCCTTTGAGGAGTTTATGAATCAAGTCGAGTATTACGTGGATGTTGCATCAGATGCGTCAGCTGATTTTGCTGTTTTCCCGGAAATTTTTACGACGCAGCTCATGTCATATTTAGAGGAGAGATCCCCAAGTCTAGCGGTGCAGCGGATTACGGAATATACTGAGGACTACATTAATTTGTTTACAGATCTCTCTGTAAAATACAACATTAACATCATCGGAGGTTCTCATTTCGTTGAAGAGGAAGGGAAAATCTACAATATCGCCTATTTATTTAGACGTGATGGAACGATTGAAAAGCAATATAAGCTTCATATCACGCCGAATGAACGAAAATGGTGGGGGATTTCAAGTGGTGACCAAGTCCGGGTGTTTGATACCGACTGCGGCAAAATTGCGATTCAAATTTGCTACGATATTGAATTCCCTGAGCTGGCCCGGATTGCGGCTGATAAAGGAGCGAAAATTATTTTCACTCCGTTCTGTACAGAAGACCGCCAAGGCTATTTAAGGGTGCGTTACTGTGCGCAGGCTAGAGCGGTTGAAAATCAGATTTACACAGTGATCTCAGGAACTGTTGGAAATCTTCCGCAAACAGAAAATATGGATGTCCAATATGCACAATCTGCTATCTTTGCACCATCTGACTTTGAATTTGCAAGAGATGGCATTGTAGGGGAGTGCAACCCGAATATAGAAATGGTTGTCGTCGGTGATGTCGACTTAGAAATATTAAGAAGGCAGCGTCAAGATGGGACGGTTCGCCAGCTGAAGGACCGAAGAAGAGACGTGTATCATATTGAATATAAGAAATAACCAAAACAAGCGCCCCGCTGTAATGTAGGGCGCTTGTCTTTTATATTTACATTTTCTTTAATGCGGATGTAGCAAAGTGGGCAATGCTTTTGGCAGCTAAAAATGGAACACCTGATTTGATGAGAGATTGATCAATCGTTTTTTCTACTTGTTTCCATGTAAGATCAGGTTCTTCTAAAAGACTTTTTAAATCAGGTCCTACATGTTGATTGAAAAACTGTTCAAATTGTTCACGTTTTTCTTGTCCTGCAAGCACTTCTAATTTTTGTAACCATTTTTCTTGTTTGTCTAAAGAAAGTTTGATGTTTTGTTTAATTGTGTCTGTGATTGAAGGAAGCTGAAAATCACTCTGTGCTGTAACCTGCTTAGTTTGAATAAAGGCAGCATCAGCTGTCTGTGTGAACGGTGAAGCGAATAAAAGGACAGTAGTGGAGAGCATCAAAGATTTTGCGATTGTTTTCATCAAGAAAACCTCCTAGTTTTTTTAGTATCATGTTCGAGATTCATTATATATTTTTGTTAAAATAAGGTAATGAGTCTTGGCGCTTATTTTTTCTTGTGACAAAGGGATGCCAAATCAAAAGACGAATATACTGAAAGGACATCATGTTTTAAAAAGGGAGAGGGATATGGGGCGACAATCTAAACATCTGTATATTAATTTGCCGGTCAAGGGTGTGAAGGAGTCAAAGGCTTTTTTTGAGCAGCTAGGGTTTGACTTTGATCAGCGATTGACGAATGATCAGGCCGCTTGTTTGGTGATAAATGATACGATCACCGTCATGTTGCTATCACTCAAGCATTTTCAATCCATTTCAGAGAAGCAATTGGTGGATGCTAGGCATGGATCAGAGGTCATTATCTCGCTGCAGGTTGATTCGAAGGAAGAGGTAGATGAGCTGGTGGAGCAGGCGATAGCAGCAGGTGGATCGCCGTTTAAGGAAAAACAGGATCATGATTTCATGTATGGCTGGAGCTTTCAGGATCTTGATGGTCATTTGTGGGAAGTGTTTTATATGAATGCGGAGAGAAGCGGCCTTTCATAAGGGTGCTTCTTTTTTATTGTTTATCAGTGGTATGATAATAAGAAAGCAAAAAAATAAGGAATTCATCTAGAGAAAAGTAGGTGCAGCATGGAGTTTTTACTTGTCTTAATGCCAGTGTTCGGCATTTTCCTCATAGGATATATTGGGCAAAAGGCAATTGGTTTTGATATACATACGCTCTCATCAATGTCTTTATATTTAATGTCACCATTTCTTGCGTTTGAAACCTTTTATCAAAATAAAGTATCGATGGACTATGTGTACTTATCTATATTTGTCATAGGGCTCTGTCTTTCGCTTGTTTTATGTGTCTTCATTTTATCTCGTATTTACGGATATTCGAATGAAACGTATTGTGCCATGATTTTGTCATCAGCATTTATGAATAATGGGAATTACGGCACGCCCGTTGTCCTTCTTGTCTTTGGAGCAGCTGGTTTAGATATTGCCATCGTTTTGATGGTTCTCCAGCAGCTTGTCATGAGTACAATCGGCATGTATTATGCAGCAAAAGGCGGAGAGGATGCGGGAGATCTAAAGGTCGTGTTGAAAAAGGTGCTGCGTATGCCGGTTGCATATGGGGCGCTCCTCGGCCTATTATTTCAGCTCATTGACCTTTCATTACCTAAAGAGCTTATGACGGGTGTTCAGCTTGTTGGGGATGCAGCGATACCGACAATTATGCTCATTTTAGGCATGCAGCTTGCAGTGATTTCTTTTAAACAAGTGGATTATCGCAATATTTCCTATGCTGTGCTGCTAAAGTTATTTATTTCACCACTGATCGCATTCGGCTTTACGCTTATTTTACCGGTAGATGATTTGGTGAAACAAATTATGATCTTAGTTGCAGCCATGCCGACAGCAGCGAATACTACGCTGATGGCTGTACAGTTTCGAACGAAGCCTGAGTTTGTCTCAAGCACGACGTTTCTTAGTACCATATTAAGTATCGTTACTTTACCTGTTTTATTATGGATTTTATCCATGCACCCTCTGGGATAGGGGACGACACACAAAAAGGGGGATATATGAATGAATGTAGATGTTCATTTCCAAGTAAGTGATGTGTTAAAAACGAAGTATTTTACACATGCGAAGGTATTAGCAGGGGAAAAGGGACTGTTTCGTCAGGTGAAATGGGTTCATGTGTTAGAAGTGCCTGCTGTAGAGGATTTGTTAAATGGGGGAGAGCTCATCCTAACGACGGCCGCAGGCTTTCAGGATCAATTGGATGTGTTTCAAGATTTTTTAAGCCAGCTGATTGATTCAGGTGCAGCCGGCCTGTGTATTGAATTTGTACCGCTACGATTGGATGTGCCTGAAGAACTGATTGCTTATGCAGAAGAACGAGATTTTCCGCTTATTCTGTTTACAAAAGAAGTGAAATTCGTCAACATCACGCAGCACCTTCATACGATGATGATCGAGCGTCAGTATCAAATGATGGCGGATTTAGAAGCATTATCATCAAGACTGAATGAGCTTTTACTGAAGCCTCATCCACAGATGGATATTTTGGATCAAGTGTATCAGCATGTGAGAGGAATTCTTTTACTCATACCTGTTCAAGGCGAGCCCATTATTTTATGTGATTCTTCCAAACAAACAGAAGAGCTTGTCATGAATTATTTAGCACATGCTTCCTTGCCAAAAGGATACGAAGTGACTCAAAAGCAAGTCTTGGCACTTAAACAAACATTTGCAGACCTTGTGCTTATTCATCAATCGAACACGCTTTCAGAATTTGAACTGCTTGTGCTTGATAAGGGAGCGAATGCCCTTGCCCAGCAAACATTAAGGGAGCTTTATACAGAAGAGCTGAAGAAGACAAAAGAGAACGAATGGCTGCAGCAATGGTTTCATGAAGAGCATACAGAAAGAGATATTTTAGAACACCTTGAGGATACGGAAGGATTAAAAAAAACGACCGGCTGTGTGGTCATGCTTTTTCAAAAGAATCATCAGCTGGAAGACATAGCAGGAAACCTTTATTTTCTCGTCTCTTGCCGCTCCATTTTTCAGCGTGCTGGTTTCCATTTGATCGTGTATGAGCATCAGGGACAAACCTTATTTATTTTATTGAATACAAGAAAGATTGAAGACTGGAAAGAGCGTGCAGAGAAAGCAGCAAATGAAATCAAGCAATTATATGATCGGGAGCAGCCTCATGGCACAGTCATCAATTTTGGAATCGGGCAGTATTGTGAGCAGTTTCAGCACATGAGAAAAAGCTTTCAATCAGCGAAAGAAGTGCTGCATTTAAAGAAAGTGATGCCGCAGCGGGTAGAAAGCCCATTTTATCAAGATTTACACATGCTTCGGCTCATGCCTGTTATGAAAGAGAGCGGACTATTAGAAAGTATGGTGAAAGAGTATTTAGAGCCGGTGATTTTATATGATAAACAAAATAGCGGAAGGCTCTTTCAGACGCTGAATATCTTTTTACAGACAAATGGTTCTAAAAAAGAAACCGCAAGCCAGCTCTATATTGTCAGGCAGACACTTTATCACAGACTTGATAAGCTGCATGCGCTGCTTGGTGAGGATATGATGCAATCACCAAAACGCCAAGCGCTTGAATTTGCAATCCTTGCTTATGAATTTTTGCAAGGGAACCGCCATTAACTGCGCATGTTAGATTTGCCAACGTATCAAGTAGAGTGTCTTATGGTTCTTTTCAATCAGTTGACGATCTGTCTAATGTAATGTGCCTTGCCCCTTTTTTATAATAAAAGCAACGATTGGTTCGCTCTAACGGGCGGTCTTGTTTCAGTTTCATATGCCTCACTTTTCATCCATATAATGAATGGAGAGGCCATATGCTGGACCGGTCGAAGTTTCTTTAATGATGAAAACGGATACATGGGGGCGTGGGAAGATGAAAACACATGAGCAGGCTCAAGATCTTCAGGCGAAAGATGATCAGTTGATTTGGCATCATATGAAAGGAACAAACAAGGAAAATGAAAGTATGGTCATTCATGAGGCAGAAGGCGCATGGGTGACAGATATTCACGGGAATCGATATTTAGACGGAATGTCAGGCCTATGGTGTGTGAATGCTGGATATGGCCGAAAAGAGCTTGCAGAAGCGGCATATCAGCAATTAAATACGATGCCTTACTATCCGCTGACACAAAGCCATGTACCAGCCATTCAGCTGGCTGAGAAGCTCAATGAATGGCTTGGCGGAGACTATGTGATCTTCTTTTCTAACAGCGGCTCTGAGGCGAATGAAGCTGCATTTAAGATTGCCAAACAATATCATGCGCAAAAGGGAGAGAGTACACGCACGAAATTCATTTCCCGATATCGATCGTATCACGGCAATACAGCAGCCGCTCTCGCCGCAACGGGTCAAGCGCAGCGTAAATATAAATATGAACCATTAGGACAGGGCTTCATCCATGTCGCACCCCCTGATATGTATCGGCATCCTGAGGACCAAGAGAGCTTGGCAAGTGCTGATGCAATTGATCAAGCGATGACGTGGGAATTAAGCGAGACCATTTCCGGGGTCATTATGGAGCCGATCATTACGGGAGGCGGTATCTTAATGCCGCCAAAAGGATATTTGAAGAAGGTTCAAGAAATCTGTGAAGATCATGGGGCACTCCTCATTGTGGATGAAGTCATCTGCGGCTTTGGCCGAACTGGAAAGCGGTTTGGTTTTATGCATGAGGAAGTAAAGCCAGATATCATCACCATGGCAAAAGGGATCACAAGCGGTTATTTACCGCTTTCTGCAACGTGCGTGAAACGAGAAATCTATGAAGCGTATGCAGGAGAAGATACGTATGACCGGCTGCGTCATGTGAATACATTTGGGGGTCACCCTGCTTCCTGTGCGGTTGCACTTGCCAACCTGGACATTATGGAAAACGAGCAATTAGTGGAGCGGTCAGATACACTTGGCCGAGACATGCTCGATCGCTTGCAGGAGTTAAAAAAGCATCCGTTTGTCGGTGATGTCAGAGGAAAAGGCTTGCTGTTTGGGATCGAGCTGGTTCAGGATCAGCAGTCCAAAAAGCCAGCTGATCCAAGTGTTGTCGGTCAATTCATTGCAGAATGTAAAAAACGCGGGTTGATCATCGGAAAAAATGGCGATACGGTGGCTGGTTATAATAACGTTGCACAGATTGCACCGCCGCTCAATATCACAGATGAAGACGCCTCATTTATTATTCATACTTTAAAAGAAAGCATGGCACAGCTATAGAGCAGAGAGACTCCTCTGCTTTTTTTATGTGCAGGGAAGTAGGGCGGGGCTGCTAGGTTGATTGGGCAATGGACACACTAGGTGTATTGAAAAAAACATGAGATTCTATTACTGTAAGGAGAAGGCTAAACCAATACACTTTAGAAGGAGACGGCATATGAGTTTTCATGATCAACCCATTCTACCTGCTGTTCGTAATATAAAGCAATTTGAGGAATTTTTAAAAAGTCCCTTTACATATGGCGTCTTACTTGATGTTCACTTAGGCCGGCTGAAGGGCATCATGAATGAGGCAAACGCACATCATAAAAAAATGTTTGTCCATGTCGATTTAATTCATGGTATCAAACATGATGAGTATGGAACGGAGTTTATTTGTCAGGAAATGAAACCGGCAGGCATTATTTCTACTAGGTCTTCTGTCATAGTAAAAGCCAAGCAGAAAAAGGTATATGCCATACAGCGAATGTTTTTACTTGATACAAGTGCGATGGAAAAAAGCATGGAGTTTGTTGGGAAACATCGTCCGGATTTTATTGAAGTATTGCCGGGTGTCGTGCCAGATTTGATTACAGAAGTGCGCGAAAGAGCTGGAATACCAATATTTGCAGGAGGGTTTATCCGAACAAAAGAAGATGTAGAAAGGGCGCTTGCAGCAGGAGCGACAGCTGTGACGACATCGAATACAGCGCTTTGGAAAGCGTTCCAAAAGTGAAAAAGATAAAATGTGAAATTTGATTGACAACGTTTTCATCCTCTGATACTATAGCACTAAGTTAATGATATGTGATGGAGAAATGGAGATCCACAACAACGCTTTACTAGGTGACAAATGACCCTGATGTAAAGTCTGTTTGTTGTGGATCTTTTTTTCTTTATCTTTTCTACACATTTATAGGGGATGGCAACTGAACCAGAGGAGGAATTTTTCATGACACCATTTTGGGGTGAAGTCGTAGGTACAATGCTACTGATTATTTTTGGAGGCGGTGTATGTGCGGCCGTCAGTTTAAAGAAATCGCTCGCATATCAGTCTGGCTGGATTGTAATCGCTTTCGGTTGGGGATTTGCGGTGGCTATTGCAGCATATGCAACTGGTGGAATTAGCGGCGCACATCTAAACCCGGCGCTCACAATTGGTCTTGCCTTAGAAGGAAGTTTTCCTTGGGCTGATGTTCCAATGTATATTACCGGTCAAATGCTTGGCGCATTACTCGGAGCTATTATTGTCTTTTTACATTACTTACCGCACTGGAAAGCAACAGACGATCCAGGTGCAAAGCTAGGCGTATTTTCAACTGGTCCAGCGATTCCGCATACTTTTGCGAACGTACTAAGTGAAGTGATTGGCACATTTGTATTGGTAGTAGGAATCTTGGCGATCGGTGCAAATAAATTTGCAGACGGGGTCAACCCGCTGATTGTTGGTTTCTTAATTGTGGCGATTGGTCTTTCGTTAGGTGGAACAACTGGTTATGCAATCAACCCTGCACGTGATTTAGGTCCGAGAATTGCACATGCAATATTGCCGATTCCAGGTAAAGGGCCATCTAATTGGAAATATGCTTGGGTGCCTGTTGTTGGTCCAATTTTAGGTGGAGCGTTTGGCGGTGTTTTCTACAATGCAGCCTTTAAAGCAAACGTCACGCCAGCTTTTTGGATTGTAAGCGTTATTTTAGTTGTGGTATTGTTAGGACTCTATGTCTCTACGAAAAACCAAACAAATACTGTAAATGAAAGTATGTAAGGGGAGGAAAACACCATGGCAAAAGAAAAATATATTCTCGCATTAGATCAAGGGACAACAAGCTCAAGAGCGATTTTATTTGATCAAGAGGGCAAAATTGCACATACAGCACAGAAGGAATTCAATCAATATTTTCCGAACCCAGGCTGGGTAGAACACAACGCAAATGAAATTTGGAGCTCTGTTCTATCTGTTATTTCAACTGCTTTAATTGAATCAGGAATCGAAGCAGATCAAATCGCAGGTATTGGGATTACGAACCAGCGGGAAACAGCTGTTGTTTGGGATAAACATACAGGCGCACCTGTTTATCATGCAATTGTTTGGCAGTCTAGACAAACATCTGGCATTTGTGAAGAACTGAAAGCACAAGGACATAATGAGACGTTCAGAAATAAAACAGGTCTTCTCATCGATGCCTATTTCTCAGGTACAAAAGTGAAATGGATTTTAGACAATGTAGAAGGTGCACGTGAGAAAGCGGAAAATGGCGACTTACTATTTGGCACAATCGATACATGGCTCATTTGGAAAATGACTGGCGGTAAATCACACGTGACAGATTATTCGAATGCGTCAAGAACACTCATGTTCAATATTTACGATCTGAAATGGGATGAAGAATTACTTGATATTTTAGGCGTGCCTGCTTCCATGCTGCCAGAGGTCAAACCATCATCACACATTTATGGTGAAACGACCGACTATCATTTCTTCGGTAAAAATATCCCGATTGCAGGAGCGGCGGGAGACCAGCAGTCTGCGCTATTCGGTCAGGCTTGCTTTGAAGCAGGAATGGCAAAGAACACATATGGTACAGGATGTTTCATGTTGATGAATACAGGGGAAAAAGCAATTAAGTCGGATCATGGATTATTAACGACGATTGCATGGGGCATTGACGGCAAAGTTGAATATGCTTTAGAAGGAAGTATTTTCGTTGCTGGTTCAGCTATCCAGTGGCTGCGTGATGGACTTAGAATGTTTAAAGACTCGAAAGACAGCGAAGCTTATGCAAAGCGCGTAGAATCAACAGACGGCGTCTATGTCGTTCCAGCATTCGTTGGTCTAGGCACACCATATTGGGACAGTGATGTCAGAGGCGCTGTATTCGGTTTAACACGCGGTACTTCCAAAGAGCACTTTGTCCGTGCAACATTAGAATCACTTGCTTATCAAACGAAAGATGTATTAGATGCGATGGAAAAGGATTCAAACATCTCATTAAAAACATTGCGTGTCGATGGCGGAGCTGTGAAGAATGACTTCTTAATGGGCTTCCAAAGTGATTTACTGGATGTACCAGTAGAACGTCCAGAAATTAATGAAACGACGGCACTCGGTGCGGCCTATCTTGCGGGAATAGCAGTTGGCTTCTGGAACGACCGTTCAGACATTGCAAACCAATGGAACCTTGACAAGCGCTTTGAGCCTAAAATGGAAGAGGACAGCCGCAACTCGTTATACAGCGGGTGGAAAAAGGCTGTAAAAGCAGCTCAAGCTTTCAAATAAACAAAAAGTATGGTATACTTCAAGTAAGTTAATAGAACGGTTGGAGAACTGGAGAGACCGCAAGCACCGAAGTGTAGAAATACGCTTTGGGTGTTTGCGGTCTCTTTTTCTTTACCGTACAACATGGGAGGAACAAGAGATGACTTTTTCTAGCTTAGAAAGAGAACAAATGCTTCAGGAAATGACAAAAAAACCATACGATGTGTTTATCATTGGCGGGGGTATTACAGGCGCTGGTACAGCACTTGATGCAGCTTCACGCGGAATGCGCGTTGGTCTTGCGGAAATGCAGGACTTCGCAGCTGGTACGTCTAGCCGCTCAACAAAACTTGTGCACGGTGGACTTCGTTATTTAAAACAATTTGAAGTGAAAATGGTGGCAGAGGTCGGGAAAGAGCGTGCCATTGTATATGAAAATGGGCCACATGTGACAACACCGGAATGGATGCTTCTTCCGATGCATAAAGGCGGTACATTTGGTAAGTTCTCAACATCAATTGGTCTAAGAGTGTATGACTTTTTAGCAGGAGTCAAGCATAGCGAACGCAGAAGTATGCTAAGTGTCAAAGAAACACTTGCAAAAGAACCGCTTGTGAAAAAGGACGGCTTAAAAGGCGGCGGCTACTATGTTGAATATCGTACAGATGATGCTCGCCTTACAATTGAAGTGATGAAAGAGGCTGTGAAATTCGGTGCGGAAGCTGTCAATTATGCGAAAGTCAAAGAATTTATTTACGATAAAGGCAAGGTTGTCGGCGTAGTCATTGAAGATGTCATGACTCAGAAAACATACGATGTATATGCGAAGAAAATTGTCAATGCGACAGGTCCATGGGTAGATCAGCTAAGAGAGAAGGACCACTCAAAAGAGGGGAAACATTTACAGCATACAAAAGGAATCCACCTAGTATTTGACCAATCTGTTTTCCCATTAAAACAGGCGATCTACTTTGACACACCTGATAAACGTATGGTCTTTGCGATTCCAAGAGAAGGAAAAACGTATGTTGGAACAACGGATACAGTGTACAAAAAAGAACTGGAACATCCGCGTATGACAAAAGCAGATCGTGATTACGTCATCAAAGCCATCCAGTACATGTTCCCTGATCTAAACATTTCAGAAAAAGATGTTGAATCCAACTGGGCTGGTCTTCGTCCGCTTATTCATGAAGAAGGCAAAGATCCTTCAGAAATTTCTCGTAAGGATGAGGTATGGACATCACCTTCAGGCTTAATTACGATTGCTGGTGGTAAATTAACAGGCTACCGTAAAATGGCCGAGCACATTGTAGACCTCGTACGTGATGGACTCAAAGAAGAAACGGGAAAAGATTACGGGCCATGTAAAACGAAGCATCTGCCAATTTCAGGCGGACATGTCGGCGGTTCTAAAAATATGGCAGCCTTTGTACAAGCGAAAACATCAGAAGGAGCTTCTATTGGTTTGACAGAACCGATTGCTGAAAAACTAGCCAAAAAATACGGCTCAAACGTCAGCAGTGTCTTCAAGCGTGTAGAGCAGCTTCAAGGTGAAGCAGACAAACGAAATATTCCAGCGTATGTACTGGCTGAGCTTGTCTATGCGATTGAGGAAGAACTTGCCGTGACACCGGTTGATTTCTTCTTAAGAAGAACAGGCAGCCTATTATTTAATATCAATTGGGCAAAAACGTATGCACAGCCTGTCGTTGACTATATGGCTGATCGTTTTGGCTGGGATGATGCGACGAAACAAAAACATCAAACAGAATTAGAGCAACTATTCCATGAAGCAGTCGTTCCGCTTGATGCTGAATAAGAGAAAAAGCCGATCGTGTATCGGCTTTTCAGCGTGTAGACAAACCCTCGCATTC
>NZ_AMSH01000076.1 GCF_000300535.1 Bacillus xiamenensis | reverse complement strand
GTGAACTGAAACCCTTTGCAGTCTAGGAAGTACGAGTACCGGAGCGGAGCGAATTTAACATTCGTGAGCACCGGCACGCAGGACTGACAAAGAATGCGAGGGTTTGCCTACACGCTGAAAGGAAGCCAGCGGCTTCCTTTTTTATGTGTTTATTCTTTATGATCATATAAATGCTTGGCACGCAGCCCTACATGTTTGAGCATATCGATGCAGGCATCCTTTTCTTCTTCACTGAGCACACTGATCATCTCATGAATTTCTTTCGCATGATCAGGGAAGATGTCATCAAGCAAAGCTCGTCCCTGCTCCGTAATATGCGCAAATGTCACCCTGCGGTCTTCTGCACAAGCTTTTCGACTTAGGAGTTCTTTTTTCTCCAATTTATCAACCACATACGTGATGCTTCCGCTTGCAAGTAAGATCTTATCACCGATTTGCTGAAGCGGCTGATCACCTTTATGATATAGCAATTCTAGTACAGCAAATTCAGTCGGATTCAGACCGTGCTTCACAATATGTTTGTTCATGTGATGATTAATGGAGCGATAGGCTCGTGATAATACAATAAATAATTTCAAAGATTTCTCAACATTATGATTTTCCATTTTTTTATCATCCTTTATGAAATGCAACCTACTAATGTGACATTAATAAACAATAAGTAAAATGTCAACATGTTGATCTATCTTTAGCATGAAAATGAGACCAGAACGAATCACCTAATTTTTTAAAAATCACACAAGTCATCGTAATAAAGATAGGTTCAGTGCTATAATAAGTCTATTAGGTAATACGTTGGAGCGATGAATGATGAGTATATTGAAAGGGCTTTGGAAGAAGATCAAGCTGTACCTTATTTTGGTCATGATTCCAACCCTAATCATTAGTTATTTTATCTACGAAAAAGAAACTGAAAAAATCGATTTAAAAAACAAACAAACTGCTACACTTATGTTAAATATTCACAAAAACCAAATGAATTATTTAATAAGTGAAACAGAGGCGAGATTAACTTCCCTTGCCATGGGATTTGACCAGCCGCTTGAGACGAAAAAAGTACAAAACATCCTAGAGAAAATCTATAAACAAGAACCTCGTTTTTCAGGCCTGTATCTCCTAGACAAAAAAGGAAATGTAACAGCCAGTACCACACCGCTAAAAGAAAAAATCAACCTTTCATTCAGAGATTACTTTAAGCGCATTCAAGTCACAAAGCAAACCGTCATTACAGATAATTATGTAAGCCGTATTACAAATCAGCGGATTCTCTCCATTTGTGTCCCTGTTTTGAATGAAGATGAAGAAGTCACCAATGTACTAGTCGCCGCTATTCAAATTGATTATTTAAAAAATATTATGAATGTATTGAACCCAGAGCTTCATTTTAAGATGCTGAATCAAAATGGACACGTTGTGTTTACGAGTGGTCCGCAGCCAGCATCTGAAAGTGGCAGCACCGTGTCTACATATTTAGATGAAAACAGCTGGAAGCTTGAGGTTTTTCCGCAGCGTGCGACAACAAGTGAAGTGCTGTCAGTGATGCTGTTTCCTTTATCCAGTGCATTTATTCTATTAAATATTTTATTCACGCTAGTCCAATATATCATTTTAAGACGCCAAACCCAGCAGGAACGCCATCAAAATGAAGCACAGAAGCTTGAATTAATTGGCACACTCGCGGCAAGTACGGCTCACGAAATTCGCAACCCATTAACAGGCATCAGCGGGTTTATCCAGCTTTTGCAAAAGAAGTATCGTTCAGAAGAAGATCAGCTCTATTTTTCTGTCATAGAGGAAGAAATTAAACGGATTAATCAAATCGTCAGTGAGTTTCTTGTGTTAGGAAAACCAACGGCAGAAAAGTGGCAAAATAATTCGGTGAAAGAAATTATAAGTGAGATCATGCCAATCGTTTTTTCTGAGGCGAATCTTTATAATGTCGAGGTTGATTTGCAAATCAACACCATTCAAGATGTTGGTGTGTATTGCACGAAGGATCACATTAAACAAGTCGTATTAAATGTAGCGAAAAACTCATTAGAAGCGATGCCAAACGGCGGTCATTTGAAGATTGTGATTGAGGCTGAAAAAGAACAGGTCATCATTAAAGTGAAAGATACTGGGGAAGGCATACCAGAAGAAATGCTAAAACATATCTTCCTCCCTTTTATTACAACGAAGGAAAAAGGAACAGGTCTTGGGCTTGTTGTGTGTAAACGAATCATTTCGATGTATGGCGGGACAATTGATATTCAAAGCGAAATGAATAAAGGAACAACCGTGATCATCACGCTTCCTTCCGCACCTAATCATTGAGACATGATGCCGGTTTTGCTTATGCAAGACCGGTTTTTACATGTCAATAAGAGGGACGATTCACAGACAGGAGACTCATTTGAGACACAAGGTCATGAAAGGATGCAACAGACTGTTTTTCATGAAAAAGAAGGTGCTGATACTCATTCATCAAGTTGTCCAGTTCTTGACTATATTTAATTGTCGTCTCACCTGTATACCCTTCTACTTGAGCCGCTTCTACCATTTGTTTTCTCTTTTCATCAATTGACATCAACAGCTGTTCTTTCCGTATATAAATATTCATGATCTCAGCTCCCGCAATGAATTCGTCTGTCTACGCTCTAAATGATCCGACACCAAAATTATACTTTATTTGTAAATTAAATTAAATATGCTTATTTTATTTAATTTTTTACAGTCTAAAGACCTTTTACCCAATCATATCTGGGGGTAAACTTCAAATTTGGACAGGACTGACACATTGATTAAACAGAATTTTATCCTATGCAGAAGACCAAAATCAACTATTTTCTCTCTCATTTTATGTCTTTTTTCCTAAAAAAAGCTGATCTTCCGCCCGTGCGAATGATCAGCTCCTTCTATTAAACCGTTTCTTCCTCGTAAATCGGTACCCAGCCCTCAGTTGTGACAAATATGCGAACTGCGACTACTTTACGATCTTCTTGAAGTGTAAAGTAGTGACGAATATTCGGAGGCACAGAAATTAAATCTCCTGGATTCAGTCTTACATCAAAAAAGATGCCATCTTTGCCTTGAATAGCAAAGATTCCATGACCACTCACGATAAATCTTACTTCGTCATCTGTATGATGGTGCTCACGTTTAAAGTTTTGGAGCAGTTCATCAAGATTTGGTGTCGCATCTGATAATGAAATCACATCCTGCGCTTTGTACCCTCTTCGTTCAGATATACTTTGAATTTCCTCTTGGAAAACAGTTAAAATTTCTTCTTTTTCATCATCTGTTAAATCATACTTTTCTGATAATCGATTTGGTAATTTTTCAATATCCCAATGCTCATAAATGACCCCTTGTTGTTCTAAATACGCTGCTACCTCTTGTTCGTTCTCAAGTAACGTGTTTTCTTCATTATGAATATAAATTGTCGCCATATGTTTTTCCTCCTTTTTATCTGACCAGCTGCTTTTGATAAAGCGCTAATTTCAAATGATAGCTAAATAAAAATTCATAAGCCTCTAAGACTCGTTTTGCTTCAAATGCTGTTTTCCCCCAAACGGTGATGCCATGATTACGAATGAGGACAGCACCGGATTCCGCCCCTTCTGTCAAGTGCGCTGCAAATTGTTCTGCAAGATGCGGAATATGAGCTGGGTTTTCAATAATGGGAAGAACCACTTCAGCATCCTCTTCCCAATAACCAAGGGCTTTGATGATTTCGTTGCCTTTAAAACGAATTTCTCCTTTATCCCCATACAGCTCAGACATGACATTATTATCAATTGTGTGGACATGAAGACAGCAGCCTGCTTTCGTCCGCTCATACACGTATGTATGAAGCAGTGTTTCAGCTGAAGGTCTAAGCGGCTGATTCGGATCATTAGGCTGACCTGCTGCATTCACAAGTACAAAATCTTCGTCTGTTTCTTTTCGTTTATCTTTGCCGCTTGCCGTCACCAAAAACGTGATTGGATCATCCGACACTTTAATCGATAGATTGCCGCTTGTTCCGTAAAACCAGTCTCTTTGTGCCAGTTCACGTTTGATGTCTGCTAGCTCCTGCCAGCGTTTACTCTTTGCGTCTCCCATTCCTTCACTTCCTTTATTTGAACAAATTGCGCTTTTAGATCAATGAAAGTTTCATACTCTTTATGCACGAGTCCAAGCTCTTTACATTCATTCAATAAATAGTCACGCGCAAACGTGAGATCTGCATGTTTTGCTGCCTCAACGTCAGTGACTGAATCTCCAATCATGATAATGAAGTCATCTTCCTTCGTCAGCTCTCGAATAATCGAAGGTTTGCAGCAGCCACAGCCATTGTGACACTCTGAATCGCAGGCATGCGGCCATTCAACTTGAATATGGTCTTCTTTAAATGATGCATAATTGCAATAAATCTTCTCTTGATCTACAATGCCTTCGAGTATTGGATAGACAAAAAAGTCCATACCGCCGCTTAAAACATAAAAAGGAATGTCTGCTTTTTTGACATAATCGACAAATTGTTCGAATCCTTCCCGAATCTCTGTATCTTCTAAAATAAACGACTGAATGGCATCCTTCTGATCACTCGTCAGTAATTGAAACATCTGTCCGACGCCTTCTTGAATCGTGATCTCTTTTGACAGAACACCCTCCTTCAGCTTCGTCCATTCACTTGGGGCAAAGTGCTTCATGATGCGGATAATATTATCATTTTTCGTAATCGTTCCATCAAAATCACAACATACAATTGGTTTTTTCATTTATTCTGCTACCCTTCCCCAAAGATCAAGTGCTGCTTTTAAGTCTTGGCAAGATGATGCTTTTTCTTGGATGGATTCTTCTTTGATCACCGCATCTATGATAGAGCGAAATGCCTTTCCGCCGCCGATGGCTCCCCGCGGATGTCCGTGAATTCCTCCACCTGCGTTAATCACATGATCGCGTCCAAAATCTTTGATCAATACCGGAACCATTCCAGGATGAATGCCTGCTGATGGGACAGGGAACGTTTTTTGAACCGCATCTTCTTTCACACAAGCTTCATAGATACCAAGGGCATCTTTTTTCGGAAGTGCAACTGACCCATAAGGAGAGGGAAAAAGACTTAAATCAGCGCCAGCATAACGATTTAATTTGCCTAAAAGAAGAGAATGCGAGAATCCATAATCAGGAGAAGATGTAAATGCGCCGCTCACTGCTGGATGTGCCATGATCGGCAATGGAATCTCTGGGTCCTCAGCTAAGCTTTGCATCACATCAAGTCCATAGGCAAAGACGTTGAATAAAAGCGCATCAGCTCCGAGTTCAGCTGCCTTTCTTGCTCGATCTTTCAGGTCAAAGGTTCTGCCAGTTAAATTAACTGCGTACAGCGTGCGATGTCCTGTCTGTTCATATGTTTCTTTTAATATCTTTTTTCCTTCTTTGATTCGGTCTTCAAAGGGGGCTAATGGACTTTCAAATAAAATCTCGTCATCTTTGATGAAGTCAACACCACCTAAAGCCTGTAAACGGAGCTGTTCTTTTAAATCCGCCATATCACGGCCGATCACGCCTTTAAAAATACTCATCAACAGCGGTCGATCAAACACATTTACCTTCTTTCGTATCCCCTCAATTCCAAATGCCGGTCCAGGCAGACTTCTTTTAAACCCTTCTGAAAATGCGATGTCGACAAGCTTTACTTTCCCATCTAGTGAAAGCTTTCCGAAAATCGTCGTTAAAACGGCGGGTAGATCAGCTGAAAAGTTAGCCTCAGGATAAGCAATTGTCACCTCTGATTGATACAAGCCATCAACTGCGGCAGCCTTTTCCTTTACGCTCACCACGCGGCCTTTATGTTTCTTCAACTGCTCCTTTTTGAGCTGCGGCAAGTCCGTCCATGACCCGACCGTTAATCCAAGTGCGATCTGCTCCGCTTTTCGGTCTATTTGTTCATCCGCTCGATGTGTTAATACGTATGTTGCCAGTAATTCACTCACTAGGAATCCCCTTTCGATTGCGTCCTGTATATGGTCAGTAAAAAAACCTCTTTAAGTGCTTTGTCAGCGCATTAAAGAGGTTTCGTCTCATTCATCCGAATCTTATCTCTCAGCGCTTGCTGCAAGAATTAGCACCGTGCTTCATGGAAGTCGGTTGCCGGGCTTCATTGGGCTAGTCCCTCTGCCTACTCTTGATAAGAATATTCAATTTTCTTAAATATTGCCTGAATTATCGCACCATTTTTTTACGTTGTCAATGGCTTTTTTTCAAACAGCTGCAATGCAGCGATGCGTTCAGCGGCTTCTTTTAACCGCTCCTCACTTGTTAAAAGACCGACTCTGACATAGCCTTCACCGTGAGCGCCAAAGCCATTTCCCGGCGCAACGACAACATGTGCTTTCTCTAATAATACATCAGAAAAGGTTTCAGATGTATACCCTTCAGGCACCTTTAACCAGGCAAAAAATGATCCCTTTGGTGCGCTTACGTCCCATCCAATCTCTTTACATGCATGAATCCAAGTGTTCCGCCTTTTTTCGTACCGGTCATTTTGCACCTGTACACACGTTTGATCGCTTAAAAGTGCTTCCGCCGCAGCATCTTGAGTCGCTTTAAACAGCGACACAAACAGATGATCCTGATAAAGCTCAATGGCTTCGATGACAGAGGCATTCCCTACTGCAAAACCGACTCTCCAGCCGGCCATATTATACGTTTTGGACAATGTGTAAATTTCAATGCCAGTCTCTTTCGCCCCATCTATTTGCAGAAAGCTGATCGGCTTTTCGCCGTCAAATCCAATGCCTCCATAAGCAAAATCATGCACAACACACATTTTGTGTTCATTCGCAAACGTAACAGTTTCCTCAAAAAAAGTCCGGCTTGCAGTCGCACCAGTAGGATTATTTGGGTAATTTAAGTACATCAATTTTGCCTTTTTCTTATCATCCTCAGACAGTCGATTGTAGTCAGGTAAAAAATTATTTTTTTCAAGAAGCGGCATGGTCACCATGTGAGCTCCAGCAAGCACGGCACCCGACCAGTAATCAGGATAACCCGGATCTGGGACAAGCAGCGTATCACCTGGATTAAGTAAGCATTGCGGCAGCTCGACTAGTCCCGCTTTCCCCCCAAATAAGATGGCAATTTCCGTCTTCGGATCAAGTGAGACGCCATATTCTCTTTCGTAAAAAACTGCGGCTGCCTTTTTTAGTTTTGCCGTTCCGCGAAATGAGGAATATTGATGATTTTCGGGCTTTGCTACCGCTTCTTGCATCGCTTTTACAATATGCGGCGGGGTGGGCTGATCAGGATTTCCCTGGCCTAAATTAATGACATCTGCCCCTTCCTTCACTTTTTTCTGCACTTTTTGAACAAGCGACGCAAAAAACTGTTTCGGTAATTGTTTCAATACATCTGATTGCTGGAATTCCATTTCTTCACCTTCTATTCAAGTTACGTGACAATACAATCACTGTAATGGATTGTTTTATGAATTGTAAAGCAATTTTGAAAAAAGATTGACATGTGATGCGTGGCTCTGATAATATCTTAAATTAAGAAATGCATGCAGACATGAAACAATTACATATTGATTTCTCTTATCGAGAGTTGGGCGAGGGATTTGGCCTTTTGACCCCAACAGCAACCGACCGTTAATACCACTGTGAAGTGGGGCGCAGCAAGTACAGCGCCAAGACAATTGTCTTATAGGGCACGGTGCTAATTCCATCAGACGTATGTGCTGAGAGATAAGAGAGGCTTCGAGCATACACGCGATCAAGCCTCTTTCTCTCAGGAGAAAGAGGCTTTTTTATATGATTTGGAGGGGAAGCAATTGGTTACACTTACGGCATCATATGAAGAATTAACAGAGAGTTCGGCAGTCGCACTGGCTATTAGACTTGGATTAATCCAAGAAAGCAGTCATTTGACATGTACCGAAATCGGTGACGGGAATTTAAATTACGTCTTTCATATTTTTGATCACAAACGCGAAAAAGGGCTGATTATTAAGCAAGCTCTTCCCTATGCAAAGGTCGTTGGGGAAAGCTGGCCTCTCACATTAGACCGCGCAAGAATCGAAAGTGCAGCACTCATCAAGCAGTCAGAATATGTACCGCACCTTGTACCAGAAGTCTATTATTCAGATACAGCTCTTGCGGTGACAGCAATGGAGGATCTATCACACCTTGAAATCGTCAGAAAAGGGCTAATTGCCGGAAAACATTATCCGTATTTATCAGATCATGTCGGTGAATTTTTAGGCAAAACGTTATTTTACACATCTGACTTTGCCACAAATCCTAAAATTAAAAAACAATTCGTGAAGCAGTTTACGAACCCTGATCTCTGTGACATCACAGAAAAACTCGTCTTCACAGATCCTTTCTTTGATAGTGAAACAAATGACTTCGAAGAGGGATTAAAAGAAGATGCAAAAGCGCTGTGGGCTGACCTTGAACTGCAAGCAAAAGCAGCAGAGCTAAAGCATATCTTCTTAACATCGGCTGAAACACTGGTTCATGGCGATCTTCATTCAGGAAGTATTTTTGCAAACGAAACGGAAACGAAAATCATTGATCCAGAATTCGCTTTTTACGGTCCATTTGGATTCGATATCGGTCACTTTATAGCCAATCTCTTCATAAATGCTTTATCTCATGAGAATGAACAGATGCAGCAGCATCTTTTTGACCATGTCGTCAATGTGTGGGCAACATTCAAAGAAGTATTCACAAAAGCCTGGAAAGAAGACAGCATTGAAGCGTATAGTGTATCGGACAGCTTTTTGGAAGCAACCTTAGAGCGTATTTTAAAAGAAGCGGCAGGCTTTGCTGGCTGTGAGCTTGTTCGCCGAACCATCGGTCTTGCTAATGCGGCTGATCTTGATGCGATTCCATCACATTCGAGAAGGCTTCAGCAGAAAAAAGCAGCAATTACGCTCGGAAAAACATTCATCAAACAATATCATGCAGTGGAAACAGCGTCTGACCTCGTCGCATTATTCCAGCAAACTGTAAAGGAGTGACGAGTTTTGTCTAAAGAATTTGAAGTTCCCCGTTCCGTCGAATGGGAAGAAAACCGTATCAACATTTTGAATCAGCAAAAATTACCGGCTGAAACCGTGTTTGAGCATTTATATACAAAAGAAGATGTGTATGATGCAATTGTGACGTTAAAAGTACGCGGAGCACCTGCTATAGGCATTACAGCGGCATTTGGGCTGGCGCTTAGTGCCCAAGAGATTGATACAGAGGACATTGATGTGTTTAAACAAGAAGTCGCCCGTCTAAAAGAATATTTAAACAGTGCCCGTCCAACCGCTGTGAACCTCGCCTGGGCATTAGAACGGCTTTTTCAGCGTATTGAACGTGCTGCTTCGGTGAATGCTGCCAAAACAGACCTTGTCCATGAAGCCATTCAAATTCAAATCGAAGATGAAGAAACATGCCGTCAAATCGGTCAAAATGCTCTCCAGCTCTTTAAATCTGGTGATCGAATTATGACCATTTGTAACGCAGGCTCCATTGCAACGAGCCGGTACGGAACAGCGCTTGCTCCCTTTTATTTAGCCAAAAAGAAAAACCTCGACCTTCACATTTATGCATGTGAAACACGCCCTGTCCTTCAAGGCGCTCGCCTGACGACATGGGAATTGATGCAGGGCGGTGTAGATGTGACACTCATCACAGATAACATGGCCGCCCATACGATGAAAGAAAAACAAATTTCTGCTGTCATTGTTGGGGCAGATCGAATCGCTAGAAATGGTGATACAGCAAATAAAATTGGAACGCTAGGTCTAGCTGTTTTGGCTAAACACTTTCAAATTCCATTTTTTGTGGCAGCACCTCTTTCGACCTTTGATGTGTCGACACTGGACGGGGCAGATATTCCGATTGAAGAACGTGACCCGCAGGAAGTAAAGGAATTAAACGGTATCCAAATTGCGCCTCCTGATGTTCAGGTATTTAATCCGGCCTTTGACGTCACTCCCCACCATCTCATTTCAGGCATCATTACAGAAAAAGGCATCATCACTTCCAACTATACAGAAGAGATTGATGCGCTATTCTCTGAAAGCATTTCACGCTGATATAACAAAAGCGCCGTGTTCTTATCATTTAAGAGCATCGCGCTTTTTTGTTCCAATCGTTTTGGCTAATATGTCTTTTTTCTGTTCCTCTGTCAACACGTTCATTTTGACACATAGTGATGTGACGGCGTACGTTTTATTCTTTTTGCCCCAAAACATGCCAGCGGCCTCCTTTTTCCCTCAACCAACTTTTTTAGCTTAATAAAAGGATATGTCGCTCACCAAACATTTGGAACAGGTCAATCGGTTTATTTTTGAACAAATGGGATGCCTTCTAATTCTAGCAGGGCCGCTTTCATTTCCGTCTTTGTCCCTGCGTACCCCGTTAGAGACCGGTCTTTTCCAATGACCCGGTGACACGGAATGAAAATAGGCAAGGCATTACGCCTGTTGGCTTGTCCAATGGCTCTGACTGCCTTTGGATTGCCGATCGCTTCTGCAATATCTGCATAGCTTTTTGATTCACCATACGGAATAGCGGAAAGTGCCTCCCACACTTGCTCTTGAAATGGAGAGCCTGCTTGTTTGAGAGGAAGATCGAATCCTTTACGATCGCCTTTAAAATACTCATCAAGCTGTTTTTTTGCTTCTCGTAATACAGACGTATCCTCTTTTTTTAGATGCGCTGCCTGCTTTTTGGCCAAAAACGGCTCATCATCAAACATCACTTCGATGATGACACCGTCTTTCTCTAGTATGTATAATGCCCCGATTGGTGCGCTATAGACTGTATAATACACATTAAAGCTCCCCTTCTTGTTTCTGCTGCCTGAGTGGAAGCGTGAGATGGAACACTGTCCCCACGCCTTCTTCACTTTCTACTTCAATCGTTCCTTGGTGCTCTTCAATAATTTTATAACTGACCATTAAGCCAAGTCCAGTCCCTCTTTCCTTTGTTGTATAAAATGGTTCTCCGAGACGCTTTAGTTTATCCTCTGCCATGCCGCAGCCTTCATCACGAAGGGAGATGACAATATGCTCCTCGCCCTTCCGCTTAATGCTCACATATACATTTCCTTTCCGAGGCATCACTTCAATCGCATTTTTTAAAATGTTAATAAACACCTGCTTTAATTGGTTTTGTTCACAGTAGATGAGCGGAATATCATCCAATACATTCAGGTGCATTTGCACATTGCCAAGATTGGCCTGTGCGTGAAGAAGATCCATCGTGTCTTTTACAATTTGCACCACATCTTTTTCTTCATACACGATGGCTTGCGGCTTCGCCAAAATTAAAAATTCTGTAATGATCGATTCGATTCTTTTTAGCTCTGATGTGATGACATTGAAATAGAGCGAATACTCACCTTCAATGTTCCCTTTCAAGAGCTGAATGAAGCCTTTTAAAGCCGTCATTGGATTTCTAATTTCATGCGCAATTCCAGCAGCAAGCTCTCCGACCACATGAAGCGTATCTGATTTCCTCACCCGATCTTCTAATTCCTTGCGTTCGGTCACATCTCTAAAGATCGCCAAATTCATATTATGAATAATATTACGTTTAAAGGAAAATTCCAAGATGCGCTGATCTGGATGGTTCAGCACAAATGGCACTTCATTGTCCATCTCATCTAACGACATCGCCTGAGCTGGCTGTGCCAAATTCTCAATTTGATAGGGCGCAAGGATATGAAAAAGATTCATTTCCGTTAAATGATCATCATGTAGTCCAAGCAGTTCGCTTGCAGAAGGGTTCACATCAATAATTCGGTATTGATTATCGAAAAGAACAATGCCATCCATTGAGCCATTAAATACTTTACGGAATTTGAGCTCACTTTCTCGCAACTCTTCTTCCATTCGTTTTCTGTCACTGACATTACGTAAAATGGTTAAGTGCTGTCCTTCTAATACCGCATGCTTTGAAGTGAATTCAAGCTCTTTAAATTGGCCATTCGCCATTCTAAAAAGGAGTTCTTCTCTTATCTCAAGATTCCTCATATATCGCCTTCTTGTAGGCCGGTATCTTCTATCAGATTTGACTAGAAAGTCGATGAGATTCTTGCCAATCAGCTGATGCATTGGTAATTCAAAGATTCGGCAGGCTGATTCATTGGCCCTTACAATTTCTCCATCATCCGCCCAGATGATGATCGCATCCATCGCATTTTCGAATATTTCTCTAAAACGTTCTTCACTTTTTAGCAGCTTTTCTTCCATTAATCGTTTTTCTGTAATATCACGCATGATGGACATATAAAAACCGCTCATCACATTTGATGTAATGGTCAGTTCAAATAATTTATGCCTCCCAGATTGAAGGGTAACAGGCAGCTCTCCCTTTGCTTTCCCCGTTTCTTTCAGTGACGTTAACAGCTGATGCAGGGCTGGAAGATTCTCTTGTTCAACAAATTCATTTAAATAGCGGTCTGTTAAATCTGTCTTTTGAAGTTCAAAGCTCTGACAAAAGGAGTGATTGGCGTCAATCATACAGCCATCTTGATCAAAAATGACCATACCATCAATCGCTCGATCAAACAAATCTTTGAACAACTGCTCATTCATTGAACGTTCTCGCTCTAATATTTTCTTTGAAGAAATATCACGCATGACCACAAAATATTGTTGATTTACTGCATCATGCTCTGCCATAAATTCAATATATTTTGTCTCTCCATTTTCAAGCTGAATGGAGATCTCTCGTTTTAATGTTCCTTTTCGAAAAAAAATCTCAAGTGAGCATTCAATTTTGTTTTTGGGGATGCCGTATAAGAAATCTAGAACGGATTTGTTGAGGAGGTCTTCTTTCGGTGTCTGTACAAGCCTGCACGTCGCTTCGTTGGCTTGGATAATGTTGAGGTGCTGATCAAATATAAAAATGGCATCTAACGTCTTATTTAACAGCATCTTCTGCTGCATTAATTCATTTCGTAAATATTCGTTCTCTTTTTCTAATTTTCTGATATCTTCTGCGGCAGCTACTTGTTTGCCATCGAGCGTTTCAGTCATTCTCTTACACTCCTTTTCCAGCCTCATTCCTCTACAATATTTCTACAATATTTTCATTGTTCCTTCATTCGACTCATAAAAAAAGATAACTTTTTACACGAGGTTTGTTCAGTTTGTTTCATTTGGATGACACGATTGTATCATGATTCTCTTTTCTTACGCTTCTTTTACAACCGTTCTACAATTTCACATCAAATAGCGAAAGGAGCCGAAATGTATTTTAAAATGGGGCAAATGAGGGAATAGTGCACATAGAACGTTTATGTTTGAAACGAAGCAGGAAAGGTGATGTTATGGCATCCTCACGAGATAGTTATTTTGATAATGCGAAATTTCTTCTGATTTTTCTAGTTGTTTTTGGTCATTTGTTACGGTCATTCATTCATGATAATGATTGGATGCTCTACTTATACAAGTTTATTTATACATTCCATATGCCGGCTTTTATATTGGTTTCCGGCTTCTTTGCAAAAGGCTTTAGAAAACCAGGTTTTATGAAAAAAGTTGCCGTTAAGCTGATCATCCCCTATTTGATTTTCCAGGTCATCTATTCTGTGTATTATTATTTCTTACAGGATCAAAGCATGTCTAACTTAAATCCGATGGATCCACAATGGTCTTTATGGTTTTTAATTAGCTTATTTTTTTGGAATTTGCTGCTCATTCCTTTTTCAAAGCTACCGTTCCACTGGGCGATGATTGTCAGTTTATCAATTGCCTTACTTGCTGGTTACGTGGACAGCATAAGCAATACACTTAGCTTATCGCGTACGCTTGTCTTTTTACCTATGTTTTTGGCGGGCTTTTATTTAAAGAGACAGCACTTTGAATTCATCCGAACAAGTCAAGGAAAAGTGACCGCACTTCTTGTACTGATGGCCGTGTTCATGTTTTGCTATTTTTATGAATTCGATTATTCCTTCTTATTTGGGTCCCAGTCGTACTCTTCCCTTGGAGATGAAGGACTCGTTGCAGCTATGAAACGAATGGCATGGTATTTACTTGCATTTGCTGCTACCTTTAGTTTCTTTGCGCTAGTCCCAACACGCCGGTTCTTCTTTACGAAATGGGGCACGAGAACGTTATATGTCTATTTATTACATGGCTTTGCGATTAAGCTTTTAAGAACGACTTGGTTTGATGATTGGGCGCTCAATACGGCAAGTGTATTGCTGCTCTTGCTGCTGACGATCCTCTTAACCTTTACCCTGTCTAGTACATTTGTTAAAACTGTTGCACAGCCAGTCATCGAGCTCAAAATGACCAACCTGATGCGAACGGTCACTGGCAGACAAAACAGCTATATCAAATAGAAAAAAACGATCCCTATGAGGAGCGGATCGTTCAGATTGTTGACAAAGGGCTAAAATGAACTTTATTTGAGCC
>NZ_AMSH01000075.1 GCF_000300535.1 Bacillus xiamenensis | reverse complement strand
GAAATAACTCTTCATTCCTATCCGTCAAAGTTTTTCATGTCACTCTGAAAAGAAGACAAAGGGCTAAAATAAAGTTCATTTTATCCCTTTGTCAACAATCTAAACTACTCTTTCAAAAGAGTAGTTTTTTGTTGTTTCATCCCTTTTAAACAGTAAAATACCCCTCTTAATTGGTAGAAAATGAACTTTTTTCTTAATTTAGTGTTTAAGAGACAAGTAAAAGGGTAGTACATCAACATACCATTTAAAGGAGGAGTTAGAAATAATGAGAAAAACAAGCAAATTTTTTGTTAGTTCGATGATTGCTACTTCAATGGTTGCTGTCCCTCTATCTCTTACGACTTTTGGTCAAAAGGCTGAAGCTGCTACGACAACAGGTGTCGATGGAAGTGTCTCGATTGATCCAGTAGCCATTGCCGATAAAATTGAAGAAGCAGTGAAAACATCTCAAAATCGTGATGGATTTGTCAAAAATGCAGCGTACAGTGCATTCTATGAAGCAGATCAAAACTATAATGTGGTTGTCCAAAACTTAAGCCAAGACCATGACTTTAGTGGACTGAACAATGTAGTCTATTATGATAGTGTCGTTTATGATGGGATTACGTTTGGTATTTGGGTGTTTGAAGATGGTACGTTTGTCAACAATGGTGACGGCGGTTATATTAACTGGACCTTTATTGGCAGCTTTGATCGCGAAGAAGGCAGCGGCACGGTTGATTTCCATAAAAGATTCTAATCTCAACGTCAGAAGTCTGCCGATTCATCGGCAGACTTTTTTACAGCGCACATTCTTCTATTTCAAATCCTAGATCTTCAATGATGTGATGGTCGGTTTGGACTTGCTGTCCTTTTGTGGTTAAATAATCACCGACAAAAATAGAGTTTGCCGCATATAATGCGAGGGGCTGCAGCGTTCGTAAATTAAACTCTCTTCCCCCAGATACTCGAATTTCCTTCGTTGGATTGATGAATCGCATCAGTGCCAAAACCTTCAACGCTTTTATTGGGTGGGTGCGTCCCTGATGTTCAAGAGGTGTTCCTTTGATTGCATGGAGAAAGTTGATGGGAATCGAATCCGCATCAAGGGCTCTGAGCGCAAAAGCCATTTCAACAATTTGCTGATTGGTTTCGCCCATGCCGATAATGACACCGGAGCATGGCGACATACCTGACTGTTTAACCTGCTCAATGGTCGACACACGGTCATCATATGTATGGGTCGTTGTGATTTGAGCATGATGATCTTGATGTGTATTGATATTGTGATTATAACGATGAACGCCTGCTTCCTTCAGACGCTTTGCTTTTTCTTCATTTAATAATCCAAGGCATGCACAAATCTTCAAAGGCATCGTCGCAGTAATTTCCTTCACTGCTGCGGTTACCTCATCTAATTCACGATGCGAGGGTGCTCTCCCGCTTGCCACAATACAAAAAGTACCCGCTTTTCGTTTTAATGCCTCACGCGCACCGGCCACAATGGTTTTTTGATCAAGCATTGTGTATCTCTCAACAGGCGCTTTTGACATGACCGACTGTGAACAATACCCGCAGTTCTCAGGACAATAACCGCTTTTGGCGTTCAAAATCATATTTAACTTCACCTTGTTTTGAAAAAAATGAAATCTCACTTGATAGGCTGCATGCATAATAGGTAACAATTCTCCGTCGTCTGCTTCAAGAATATCTAGACCTGCTTCCATGGTGATCGGTTCATTTTTCATCGCCTGCTCCGCTATCGCTTCCCAGGACAAAGACGTTTGTTTTCCCATAATAAGCCCCTCTCAATATGTTAACTTTATTTTATTAGAAGTTAACATATTGGATGAATATTGGCAACCACTGATCAGAGGATGGCAGTCCGAAACACTAAAAGGGGATGACTTCATCTCATCGCCTTTTGATATGTAAAGCTAGATTGCTTATCGAACAGCTATATAGTGAATCACAAGCTCACCTAGTGAATGATAGTAAGAAACAGTCACAGAACCGCGTTGCATGGCACGAATCCAAGTGGAATTCGGAGCAGTTTGATCTAATTGAATCGCATACGCTGCACCAGACACAGAAATTTGATGGCTGGACGAGAGACGGCGATTGAATAATCTACAGAAAGTGTACGGTTCACTGTCATCACTTTATTCATAGGTCATTCTTTTTTTAGAGGAAAAAGAGGCATTAAAAAAAGCTGGGTATATCCCCAGCTATGTGATGCTGTATAAAAAGAGGTCATGAAAGAGCAGATTTCTTTTATTTGTCGTCTGACTGCTTTGGCTGACGGCCTTTTTGCTTTTCTTTCTCTCTAATGTAATTAATAAAGTCGATGGTTTGTCTTCGTGCTTCTTCAGAAAAGTCGGAGGCAGCTTTAAACGCAATTTGCAAATCAGGATCATCTGCAAGGTCGTAATCGGAGGTGCCTTTGTCCTTACCTGTGAGGAGATAATCTGTTGAGACCCCATATAACTCGGCGATTTTCACAATCATTTCACCATCGGGCTTTCTCAATCCATATTCCCAGTTTGCATAGGTCGACATCGCTTTTAATCCGAGTTTTTTAGCAACGGTTGACTTACTCCATCCATGCTTCTCTCTTAATTCAGTTAGAATCTTTCCAGTCAAATTATCCATTGGAAACACCTTTTTTCATATTATGTGTAAATTTTATCATGAATTACACGGAAAAGATAAATAAATACACAAAAAGAATAAAAATATGATTGACTTACTCGTTTTGTGTATATTATCATAATGAGTATAACTTACACATATTGAGTAAGAGGCATTTGCGAGAAGAACGAATCTTACAAGGGAAAACACAAACGTATATGGCGAAAAAATTGCATATAAGGACACGAGTGAGGATGCGAATATAGAAAAAGCCGCACAAAGCCCAGTGCAGAATGAGCAAAGCATATTGCTGAGCTGTTCAATATCAGTGTTCAAGCGCTTTTTTTTAGCTAAAAGTTACACAAAAAGAGTAATTTGAAAAGAGACCGCTCTGAAAAAGGAGAGACAAACAGAATGAATATTGAACATCCGATCGTGACACAAATCAATGACTTTGGATATCCAAAAAGTTACTGGCCGTATGAGAATGAGATCAAGCGATATGGCTATCAAGTAGACGGCGATGACAACGAGGAGGGAGTTGACGATGATGAGACATCAGTTGACGTTTGATGATCGAAAAGAAGCCCAGCTTTGTTTAGAACAAGCTGGCGGTTGGATGACTTTTCATCAAAAGGAACCAATGTTTGCTTTCGCCACGGCAGAAGCGAAGCGCACCTATATGACCCTCATGGCAGAAAAAACGATGGATGCAAAGAAGAAGGAAGGAATCAGAGCGATATGAATCGATTGAAGCAAATCGTGACGTTCTTGACATGTTTGCTCAAAGCGAGTCAAAACGAACAAGACATTCGGCAGTGGAGCAAGGATGATGGGAGATCGTAACATGGTGATCCACTTCATCATTGAGATAGAGCATTTATTCACAAAAGAGCCGTTGATGAAAAGAATTCGAGCAGCCGCAAAAGCGCAATGCTCAAAAAGAATAAAAGGCACACTATCACTGGACATTCGTTTATTTTACAATATGCCAATTGATCTAGCTGCCGGCAAAGACAAGCGTACATATGCTGAAAAAGGCTTGATACGTCCAGTGCACATCAGCATCCTCCAGCCAAGTTTGAAGCATATTCTAGAAGCACTTCACTCCATTGCCGATGACGCCCCTTTGCAGATTGTGGATTTAAGAGTTTCACAGTTTTATAGCATGCGTCCAAGAGTGGAAATCATTTTAAATACTGTCGGTGACGGCATGAGGTCATCACCAAAAAAGGAGACAAGCATATGAACGAGCCAAAACAGCTCATCATTCAAGAAAACCAGACATTTGTCGGTGAAATGGAAAAAGGAAAGATTCAAGTCATTGTGTTAGATGGAAATGTAGGAACGGCCTATAAGATGGATGTGCCTGAGCATGGAAAAACAATTATTCAAACAGCAAAGGGGCATTTTGCAAGAGTGGATCACGAGATTGGTTTTAAAATCAGCGAGCATGATAAATACACAACATCATAAGTCCAAGACGGAAAGCCTGCGGACACTGATCAAGACCCTACTGAAAGGGACTTGATTGGTGTCCGTTTTTTATTTTCTAAAAAAGGGAGAGAGCACATATGCAAGATTTACTGATTGAATATAAAAGAGCATTAAAAGATGCTAGAAAACGATATGAACGATTGAGAGAAACAGAGGAGAAGCAGTTGTCAGATCAAGAGAAGCATGACAAAAAAATGATCGCCAGTATGGTCAGTGATCTAGAATACGTTGTGGACTGGCTTCAAATCGGCAGAGAGCCAGGCGCGCGCAGGGGATTGGACAGACGTTCTGTTTATCAGCGCACGATCCTTGCCAATCCAGAAGTATTAGAGGCCTTATCACATGAATATACCCTTATTCAAGAGAAAGAAAGAGAGGTAAGTGAGCGGGACAAAAGACGAATTGACGAAGCTTTGTCCGTTTTAACAGATCGAGAAAAAGACGTCTTCTTTATGCACACAACGCAGGGACTTTCATTTAGTGAGATTGCGATGATGCTAGATGTAAAGAAAGGAACTGTCCAAAAGCATATGGAAAGAGCTCGGATCAAAATGTCCAAAAAAGTACAAGAACGCCTATTCAAAGCGGCTGAATAGGCGTTTTTTCTTTAAAAAGAATTCATTCAGAGCTTGTCTTACAGTTGCCACCTATATGTAGAAAGACCAAACGAATGTTTGCTAGCCCGGCACAAATGATTCCTTTTTAGGGAATCGTTCGAACTAAAAGGAGGCGGCAGGTGAATGTAAATGAAAGATAAACAGATAGAGGCTAAGCAGGATTATATGAAAGGGATGACGTACCAGCAGCTAGCTGATCGTTACGACGTCTCCATCCATACCGTCAAATCATGGAAAAGGCGATACGGCTGGCAAAGACAGAAAATGTCGTCAAAGACAGCGCATTCGATTTTCAATCAATTTCTCTCGGATGAAACGATTGAAATCATGGAGAAAATGGGCGGGCGCACCTCACTTGATTTAATTTGGGACCAAATCCAAATTCAATACGCAGCCATTATTCGTGCGCAGCGAATCATGCATGTAGCAGCTCAAGATGACATGATCAAAGAGCTGAAAAAGGTGACATACATGCCTTCTTCATTAGAGGAAGACACGATAGAAGGCATTCAGCCAGAACCAGATATTACAGCAGAAGAATTTTCGTTTCAATTTTCATGGGACCGGCATGCCACTTTTTTAAATGCCCAATCTCGTGCAATGGGAGAGCTAAGACGACTTATAAAACAGTTTGAAGAGCTCGCTCATGCGAAAGACGAACGAAGATTAAGGCTGAAGCAAATTGAACTGACAATCGAAAAAACAAAAAAAGCAGTGCGAGAGGAAAAAGAAGAAGACCTTCACATCATGATCAAGCGAAAAGAGGACGACTCATGACGTCGTTGATTGAAAAAGAAGTCAATCCTCACTTTGAACACTTTCTATTCGATTGGAATCAAAAGTTTCAATTTTTAGTAGGCGGCTATGGCTCTTCCAAAAGCTATCACATTGCGTTAAAGCTCATCTTAAAGCTGCTCGAGGAAAAGCGGACAGCACTTGTCATACGAGAGGTGTATGATACGCACCGAGAGTCGACTTTTTCTCTTTTGCAAGAAATCGTCACCGATCTTGGCATTGATCATATTGTGAAGTGCCGCAGTTCGCCGCTTGCCCTCACTTTTCGAAACGGCAGCAGCATCTTATTTAAAGGGCTGGATAAACCTGAGAAATTGAAGTCGATCAACAATATCTCGATCATTTGGATTGAGGAGTGCTCCGAGGTTTCTTATGAAGGTTTTAAAGAACTGCTTGGAAGGCTGAGGCACCCGGCTTTACCTCTTTATATGATGTTATCGACCAACCCTGTTGGTCAGGATAATTGGACGTACAGACATTTCTTTCGAGATGAGCAGCTGAAGCGATTTGTTCTGGATGACGAGACTTTATACAAAAAGCGAACTGTCGTCATCAAGGATACGTACTATCATCATTCGACAGCAGCAGATAACCTCTTTCTTCCTAAAAGCTATGTGAAGCAGCTGGATGAGCTGAAAGAATATGACCCAGACCTTTATCGAATTGCGAGGAAGGGATATTTCGGGATCAATGGCACAAAGGTTTTTCCTCAATTTGAAGTGAGAAATCATGCTGACGTATTAGAAGCGATTCACGAGATTGACAGACCGCTGAAACGAGCGGGCATGGATTTTGGCTTTGTGGAATCCTATAATGCGTTAATTCGATTAGCCGTCGATCATGAAAAAAAGTACTTATATATTTATTGGGAATATTACGACCGCGGAAAAACAGATGATGAAACAGCCGTTGACCTGAAAGAGTTTGCGGAATCAAAGGAACTTATTAAGGCAGACGCAGCAGAGCCTAAAACCATTCATTATTTTCGGCAGCGCGGACTTCAAATGGTGGCAGCGCATAAGTTCCAAGGCTCACGCTTGCAATATACAAAGAAAATCAAACGGTTTAAGAAAATCATTTGCTCTGATGCGTGTCCTTATACTATTTATGAACTTCAATCACTGACCTATAAGGCAGATAAGAACGGCCGCTTAGCGGAAGATGAATTTCAAATTGACCCGCACACATTGTCCGCCATTTGGTATGCACTGGATGATTATGAGGTGACGGATTTGAAACAGACTGCTTCTGACCGTGTCCGTCCAAACAGAGAGAGGAGGTCCATACAATGAAACAATTGAAGGCAACAATTATGAAAGCAAACATGTCTGATCACACAAAACAAATGTATGAAGATGAATTTTCCTACGAAAAAGATGACATTGTTCCCCCGCCTTACAACATCAATGAACTAAAAAGCATGGCAGAATACTCGACGATTCTTCAGCAGTGTATTGATGCGTATAGAACCAACATTTTAGGCTTTGGTTTTGGGGTGGAATATGCGTTTGATTTTAATGCAGAAGGTGTGAAATCGGCAAAAAAGAAGACAGCAGAGAAGGAATGGACAAGACTGGAAGAGTTTACGAAATACATGAACTACGATGAGTCTGCCGATGTGATTCTTGGCTATGTCCTAGAAGACCGAGAGAAAACGGGCAATGGGTTTTTAGAGGTGCTGCGAGATGGACAAGGAAAGCCAGCAGGAATCGAGTATTTAGATGCACTCCATATCCGCATTTGTAAGCTGAGTGAGCCAGTCGACGTCGAATTCCGATTCACAGAAGACGGAGAATTGAAGACGATGAATCGACAGAAACGATTCCGAAAATATGTACAGGTCATCAATGAAAAGAAAGTCTTTTTCAAGGAGTATGGTGATCCCCGCATCTTAAATTATGAAACAGGCAAATACGATGACACGACACCAGAACCGCTTAGAGCAACAGAAGTGATTCATTTTAAAATTGGTAGCGGTACGTATGGGATTCCCCGCTGGATTGGCAATATCGTCAATATGTATGGAGCACGCAAGGCAGAAGAGCTGAATTATCTTTATTTTAAGCAAGGGCGGCATGTACCAGGTGCCATTATTGTTGAAAATGGGATGCTGTCAGAGGCTTCATATCAGCAGCTTCAGGATTATATGGACGATATTGAAGGCTCTGATCATGCGCATAAATTTTTATTGCTTGAAGTAGAAGGGCTTCCGACAGAAAAGGGATTAACAGGTGAAGAAGAGGTATCAAATGTCAAAGTGAACTTTAAATCCTTGGCGGAAATCCTGCAAGAGGATGCGCTCTTTTTAGAATACGATGAAAAAACTAGAAACAAAATCCGCTCCGCTTTTCGTCTGCCGCCTATTTACACAGGTGAGTCACAAGATTATAACAAGGCCACAGCAGATACCGCACGTAAAACGACGGAGGAGCAGGTATTTCAGCCGGAGAGGCATCTCATTACTGGGAAACTCAATACCCTTTTCCTTCCTGATCTGGATATATGGCATGTCCGCTTTTTATTAAATGGTCCTGATTTCAGAGATCCATTAGAGATTGCGAAGGTTCTGACACCATTTATTCAGGCTGGAGCAGTATCGCCAAACGATTTACGAGATCTGGCGGGACGCATTCTTGGCAAAACGTTAGAGGAATGGCCGGAAGATCTCTATCACAGGCCTTTAGAAAGCCGCGTAGCATCAGCTGATGGACAGTCACAGTCAGCGCCGGCACAGCTGGAGAAATAGAAGAACGTGAGCTTTTTTGAAGGGGGGTGAACATATGCCAAGAGAATTAAAAAACGCAAAAATTACGCATGTTTCCTATGTCGACAGGGCAGCAAACCAAAAGAAATTCTTTTTCACGAAAGCAAAGAAACAACAGCCTGACTTTCAAAAGGAAGTTAGCGTCCTGACAAAGGCAGAAGATGCTCATCGCCTTGTGTATGGCGTCGTGTATGAACCGAATACACCTGATGCACATCAAGACTTTATGTCGGCCAAAGAAATTGAAAGAGCAGCACACGGTTTTATGAAAGATGCCCGTCACATTGACAAGCAGCATGATTTTCAAGAGGGTGTTGGCGAAGTCGTCGAATCATATATTGCTCCAGCGGATTTTGAAGTAGGCGGAGAGCTGATTCGAAAAGGATCATGGGTGCTTGTGACAAAGGCCTCCGAAGAAATTTGGGATCAGATTCAAAAAGGCCACATTACAGGCTATTCCATGGCAGGGACAGCAGACATCGTTGCAATAGAAGAGCAGGAACAGCTCCTATCTCAAGAAGCGAATGAGAGAGGGCTTTTTTCTTTGCTGAAAAATTTCTTTTTGAAAGAGGAAGGTGCAAATATGCCACAACAATTTTGGAGCGTTTTAGATCATCTGCTGGAAACGTTACAGTCAAGTGATGTTGATGAGTCTAGCGTAAGAGCTGCGCTTGCACAATTGATACCAATTGTGCAGGACGTGTTGAAGACAACAGACGTCCTTCAAGCGATTGGCGAAAGACCAGCATCCGTTCAAAAGCAAGATGCCGGATTGACGACCGATCAAGTAAGCGAGCTTGAAAAAGCAAAGACGGCAATCGAAAACGTCTTACAGCAAGCAGAAACACAGAGGGCAGATCAAGCAGGGGAAGAAGAACCTGTTCAAAAAGTGCTGGAGCAAGTGGTTGCGCCGATTCGTCATCAACTCTCTTCATTAGAGAAATCCACCAGCAGAGAAAAATCAGCTATTCAGCAAGTGCTTCAGCAGCAGCTACTGCCTATTTCAGAGCGGATTCACATGCTTGAAAAAGCGCGGGGTATTTCAAAACAAACAATTCACGATACACAAAACGACAGTACAAAACCCATATGGGATGGCTTACTATAAGCCAAATAAGGAGGAAAAAGTGTGAGAAATCAAGAGTTGATTCGTAAGGCAGAAATGACACTTGCCAGCTTAAAAACCGGCGGTCTCATGAACGCAGCCCAATCCAACACATTCATTAGAATGATGCAAAACACACCAACCGTTTTAAATGATGCACGTATCATTCCAATGGAAAGTGATTCACAAAAAATCGAAAAAATTGGCTTCGGCCAGCGTATTTTGCGCCCAGCAGAAGAAGGCAAAGCGCTTAATGCAAAAGATCGTGTTGTCCCAGCGACAAGCACTGTCCAGCTTAATGCCAAAGAGGTCATTGCAGAGATTCATATGACCTACGACAGCATTGAAAACAATATTGAAAAAGACGGGATTCAGCAGACGATTATGCAAATGCTGGCGGAACGAGCGGCAGTCGATATTGAAGAGCTGATTGTCAACGGAGATACAACAGCAGAAGATCCATTTTTAGCTCAAATAGATGGCGTACGAAAACAGGCAGTCTCTCATATTGTCGATGCAAATGGAGCAGAAATTAGCCGTCAAATGTTCAAACAAGCCTATAAAGCGATGCCGTCAAAATATTTACGTGTTCCACAGGATTTCCGGTTCTACACATCCCCGAGCTTAGAGGTCGAGTGGAAAGATCAAGTAGCAAACCGTCAAACAGGCTTAGGAGATTCAGCACTTCAAGGCGGACTTTCCTCTGCGTTCGGTGTTCCGGTCAAAGGTCTTGCCAACATGCAGCCGTATGATGAAGCAGGAACGGACGTATCAGATATTTTGCTGACACACCCTAAAAACATCATCGTAGGTTTTTCTCGCAATATTCGGATTGAAGTAGAAAAAGATATTCGCAGTCGTAAGTTTATCATTGTGCTGACAGCAAAGCTCGACAGCAAATTTGAGGAAGAGGATGCTGTAGCCAAAGTAATGAAAGTGAAAGAGTAGGTGACGGCAGATCATGATCATTTCTGCTGAGGAATTACAAGCCTATTCTGTATTTGATCGCGTGAAAAATCGTTCTGTAGAGAGACTAGCGGCAGATATTATCGAAGCAGAAGCTGCGGTATTTCAGATCGTCGGCCACGATTTTACGCACGAAAAATATCAGCCCATCCCTGAAAAAGCAAGGATCGCCTTCTTAAAAATGGCCCAGTATTTTGCCATGCTGAATGATGATGAATCCATGATGAAAGGCTTGACGTCAGAAAAAATGGGTGATTATTCATATGCCAAGGCAGCGGATCAAGTGAAAGGCAAACCATATGTGTATGCCCTGCTTGTTGATTATATTGAACCATCATTAACTTGCGGCAGTGCCAATTTAAAGGTGAGATCGTTATGAGCTATGAATCTCTCTTAACGGATCGCTGTGATCTTTTTCACCTGGAGAACGAGGAGCCTGTCCGCGGTAAATATGGTATTCCAGCAGGAGATATGCAAATGACACCCGCCTATCCTGATGCACCAAGTATAAGAGATTTGGCTTGCTATGTCGTAGAAAAAAACCAGTCACTCGTGCAAGAAGAACCAAATACAGTGATTTATCAGTCCTATCTTGTCCATTTCCCTATAGCAAGTGATATTCGCTTGCATGACAAAATGGTGTGGAACGGCATTTCACTCAAGCTACAGCAGCCGAAAAGAGTGAAACAGCATCATATTGAAGTGATGGCTGTCAGAAAGGAAAATCTATGAAAATTGATGGACTTGACCGGCTGCTGTCACAGCTCCAAAAGGCGAATAGTGGCGACTTGACGGAGCAGTACCAAAATTGGTTACAGGAAATGGGCTTACAGCTTTTAGACATCATTCAAGATGAATTAATCAAGGAAAAGGCTGTCGATACAGGCCGTCTTCTCAATTCCTTTCAAAAAGGTGACAGGGAGAATCATTTTCTCACTTCACGAGGTGGGCTCACGCTTGAAGTTGGAACGCAGCTTGAATATGCTTCTTACGTCAATGATGGACATGCCGTTTCTTCAAATGGAGAACGAAGGTGGGTGCCTGGCAGATGGGCTGGAAGCCGCTTTGAATATGATCCGAGCGCGAGTACAGGCATGATGCTTTCAACTCAATGGATCGATGGAAATGGTTACTGGGATCATGCTGTCATGCTCTATGAACAAATGTTTGAACACTCGCTGGATCGGAAGCTTCAAAGCTGGATCGATCGACATTTTGGGAGGTGATGGAATGAATCAAGAAGTCGGGGCAATCATGCATTATATATACACACACTTTCCTGTGAAAATGTATGATCGTCTTCTGCCAGAGCGCTTTCAAGTGCCATCTGTTTATGTGCCGCCAGTGACTATCATTAGTGGTCCAGATACAGTGTCTACTTTTATGAAATCTTATTCGCTGCAAGTGAAAGTGTTTCATATCGATACTGAGAAAGCACATGATGCGGCAGAAACTGTCGTTGATGCATTACTTGCTGATCGTCAAATGATTCAGATGATCAGTGAAGATGGCAAAGTGCTTGATGATTATGTCCGCATCAAAAGGGTGGAAACAAGAATCATAGATCAAGGTGTAGCAGCGATTGTCCTGACGTGGGATAGCAGCTATTGGTACTATCGAGACAAACAGCCAAGCCTAGAGGATATCAACTTTTCAGATGGGGTGATCAAACGTGAGCAAGACTAAAAAAGCACAGCTCGATCAAGCAGCTGGCGAAGAAAAAGAATTTGGCTTTTCATTTGAAGCCTTAAAAGAGCACAGTAAGGATCTTTTTGGGGTAAAACCAGAAATCCTTGAAGGTGCTCTTTTTTATATCAAACATCAACCAATTACAAAAACAGAAGCAAAGAAGCACATTGATGCTTTTTTGTCCAAGGAGGTTTAAAGGATGAACGGAGGCACTTTTACATCAGGTACAGAGAAAAAGCGTCCTGGCATTTACTTTAATTTTAAAACAACAGCAGAGCAGCGAATTACTTTAGGCGATCGAGGCACGGTGGCACTTCCTCTTGTGATGAGCTGGGGAGAACCAAAAACCTTTATTTCCGTTTCCAATATGGAAGACTTAAATAAAAAAGTCGGACTCAACATTGATGATAAGTCACTTCTTCTTTTCCGCGAAGCGAAGAAAAAAGCGCAAACGGTCTTACTTTACCGTTTAAACGAAGGAGAGCCAGCCAAAGCTGAAATTGCCGAAAGCTTTGTGGTCACAGCAAATTATGGCGGTCAAAAAGGAAATGAGATCACTATTCAAGTTGCAGAGAATGTACTGGATAGCACCAAACGTGACGTCATCACCTATCTTGGAACAGATATTGTCGATAAGCAGGTTGTCACAGATGTCAAAGAGCTTGTGAAAAACAAATATGTTCAATTTTCTGGTGAAGGTGAAGCGGTCATTACAGCTGGAACGGCTCTAAGCGGCGGGAAAAATGGCGTGGCAAGTGTCGCAGATTATACAACTTTCCTAGAAGCAGCAGAAACAGAATACTTTGATGTCATTGCCCTTCCAGTCAATAATAGTGAGCAATTAAAAGCAACCTTTGCCTCGTTTATCGAACGGTTACGCGATAAACAAGGACGTAAGGTGCAAGGGGTTGTCGCCAATTATGCAGCGGACCAAGAAGGAATCATCAATGTCACAAGTGGTGTTGTTCTAGAAGATGGAACAGAACTGACGCCTGCTCAAACAACAGCTTGGGTCGCAGGTGCAAGTGCAGGAGCGAATTTTAATCAGTCACTTACCTTTGTTGAATACGAGGGAGCAGTAGACACACTAGAGCGCCTTGACAATGATCAAGTAGAATACCGATTATCACAAGGGGAGTTTCTTTTCACCTTTGATGCGAGAGACCGTACAGTGAGTGTTGAAAAAGATATTAACTCCTTGACAAGCTTCACGGCTGAAAAGAACCAGCAAATGGCGAAAAACAAAATCATTCGTGTGCTTGATGCAATCAACAATGATTTAACATTTGAATTGAAAAATATGATCAAATTACGCAAAGCCAATGGAAATGACATTCCAGCATCAGATGACGGTATGCAGCTTGTGAAAACACTGATTACGCAGTATCTCACGCAACTTCAAGACGGAAGCGGCATTACAGGCTTTAACTCAGAAACAGATATCGTCATTGGTCTCAATGAGGATCGTGATGGATTTATTATTGATTTAGCGATTCAACCAGTAGACGCAGCAGAAAAATTCTATTTCAATGTGGAGGTGAAGTAAGATGGCTTTTAAAGCGCAAAATACAATTTCAGGTAAAGAGGGTCGTCTTTTCTTAGAAGGTGAGGAGCTTGCATTTATCAAAACCTTCGAAGCAAACGTGGAGAAAAACAAATCCGAAGTCAACGTCATGGGACGCCGAATGACTGGTCATAAAACAACAGGGGCAAACGGAACAGGAACGGCAACATTCTATAAAGTCACTTCACGTTTTGTTCAATTAATGCTCAACTATGTGAAAAAAGGGGAAGACCCTTATTTCACTCTTCAAGCGGTGCTTGATGATAAGTCATCAGGCCGAGGCGCTGAGCGTGTGACGTTATTTGATGTCAACTTTGATTCAGCTAAAATTGCTGGATTGGATGTCGATTCAGAGGCACTTGAAGAAGAAGTTCCATTTACATTTGAAGACTTTGATCTGCCTGAAAAACTGAAGAATTCTTTCTAAATTACAATAGAAAAGACATGACGAATGACGAAAAATAGATGTTGTTTTTATTTTATTCAACGATATGGTATAATTTTTCGTAGTGACAGAGTAGCTATAAAAGAGTTGCTGTGTAACCCTCAAGAGTTTCTTAGAAATATGTTTACATGCAAAGCACTTTGCATAAAATAAAAAGAAGCCAGGATGCGTCAACATCCCGGCAATGTACAATTTGGCCCTCAAGGGGCTGGCTTATCGAATAGGTTCTTTAGGTAGACTTTCCCTTCAACCTTCCACAGCTCAAGGGGAGTCTATTTTTTGTCTATATATGTCAACAGGGCAATGATAAATGACCCGAAAGCAAGCATTAACATCAGTGCTTGGAATGTTGACATGAGCATCACCCCCTTCCTATCGG
>NZ_AMSH01000074.1 GCF_000300535.1 Bacillus xiamenensis | reverse complement strand
CCCTGTGAGAGTAGGACGCCGCCAAGCTTTTTGTTTATATCCTTCCAATGGAAGAAGTTACTTTATCCATTCCGCAGTAGCTCAGTGGTAGAGCTATCGGCTGTTAACCGATCGGTCGTAGGTTCGAGTCCTACCTGCGGAGCCATGCTTCCATAGCTCAGTAGGTAGAGCACTTCCATGGTAAGGAAGAGGTCAGCGGTTCGAGCCCGCTTGGAAGCTTTCCTCTAAATATTGATCTGACAAGGTTTCTCAAAGATGAGAAGGCTTTTTTTGTGTTTATTTTTATTGATTGGGATCGAGTTGGGATCGCATAACTTTACTTGCAAAAGCCTCGATATTGCATCGGCTACCATAGCACCAACTTCTTTTATTGCGTGTAGATAACATCAAAACAAATCGGGGACCTATTTTTTGAAGAGGGCAAAGAAGTATTCATAGAATCAGGTAGTCAGTTCTTTTAGTTTTAAAAAGAAAGCGTTTACTTGTTGTTGATTATGTGCTATGATCAGTTATAACTTGTATGACGTGTTACAAGAGAGGGATTAGATTTGGAATTTGATTCTATAGACAAACAAAACATTGTGAATATGGTATATGAACAACTGAAAGACAATATTGCAAAGGGGAACTGGAAGCCAGGAAGTAAACTTCCATCTGAACCGCAGCTGCAGAAGTTGTTTAATGTGAGCAGGGTAAGTGTTCGGAGCGCTATTCAGCGTTTAAGGGATCAAGGAATTGTTGTGACTCATCATGGAAAGGGATCATTCGTGTCAGAGAAAGTTGGTCAATTTGATATACATGATATTGAAATGATTCTGCATTTAAGTGAGAAAGAATTTTTGGACATGATGGAGTTTCGACAGACTATTGAATACAAATGTATTGATTTGGCTGTTAAGCATGCTACAGATGAGGACTTTGAGAATATGGAGCATGCACTCAATGCGATGTTTCGCTATCGTGATGACTATAAAAAATATTCAGAAGCCGACTTTAACTTCCATTTAGCTATTGCGAAGGCTTCAAATAACAAAGTGTTTTATAGTGTCGTCCACTCTATTCGGGATATGTATTACCGCTATTTAGAGGAACTAAATCGAGTGATTGGTGTTACGTTGGAAAGTATCGAAGTCCATCTGCAATTATTTAGAGCCATTCAAAGTAGAGATGCAGAAAAAGCGAAGGAGATACTGAATCATGCGATGGAAAATAACATTGAGAAAATGAGCATGATCAAGGATTGAACATTACCTCTTTAAAAAGAGGTAGTATTTTTTCGTAATCTTGTAGGACAACTAACAAGATTGTAATAAAGGGAGTTATGATAGGAGGCATTTGACCATGAGAGATTTAACTATTCGCGATGTCAAAGTAATTTTAACCGCACCTGGAAATATTGATTTAGTCGTTGTAAAGATCGAAACAAATGAACCAGGTCTATATGGTTTAGGCTGTGCTACGTTTACACAGCGGATATTTGCTGTGAAATCAGCAATTGAGGATTATTTAAAGCCATTTCTTATTGGAAAAGATCCAAAGAGAATCGAAGATATATGGCAGTCTGCAAATGTAAGCGGTTACTGGAGGAATGGTCCAATCATGAACAATGCTTTATCAGGAATTGATATGGCACTTTGGGATATTAAAGGTAAATTGGCTCATTTACCTGTGTATGAACTATTAGGAGGTAAATGTCGGGAGGGTATCCCCCTTTATCGTCATGCCGATGGGCCAGATGAAAAGGCTGTTGAGGAGAATGTACTTGCCTTAATGGAAGAGGGGTATCAATATGCCCGATGTCAAATGGGGATGTATGGTGGCAGTGGAACGACTGATACACGGTTAATTGCAACGATTTATGAAAAATCGAATCAAATTGTACCGAAGCGTTCTCCTAAAAATGCTTTACCCGGATGTTATTTTGACCCTGAAGCCTATGCAAGGAGTGTTGATAAGTTATTTGATTATCTGCGATCTAAGATTGGCTTCAATATGGAATTGATTCATGATGTTCATGAACGCATTCCACCAATCGAAGCGGTAAGGTTGGCCAAGAATTTAGAGCCATACCAACTGTTTTTCTTAGAAGATCCTGTTGCTCCTGAAAATATTGATTGGCTTCAAACTATTAGACAACAAAGTACAACGCCAATTGGTATAGGAGAGTTATTCACGAACATAAATGAGTGGAAAAACTTGATTATCAACCAACAAATAGACTTTATTAGATGCCATGTCAGCACTATCGGAGGAATCACTCCGGCCAAGAAATTAGCTGTATTCAGTGAGTTGTTTGGCGTCAGAACAGCCTGGCATGGTCCGGGGGATATTTCTCCAGTCGGTGTGGCTGCCAATCTGCATTTAGACTTAAGCTCTCCGAATTTTGGGATTCAGGAATGGACAGTGTTTAATGAAGCGTTACAAGAGGTGTTCCCAGGCTGTCCAACTGTTGATCAAGGGTTTGCTTATGTGAATGATCTACCTGGATTAGGCGTTGATATTGATGAAGAGAAAGCAAAATTGTATCCACCTGTAGGCGGTATTCCTTCGTGGACACTTGCCCGAACACCAGACGGGACTGCTGTACGACCGTAAGCGATGAACGGAAAGTTTGAAGACAAAAGGATTCTTTTAAAAGGAGAGAAATGTATGAAAGTAGGAGCATACGTATCACCTAAATGTGTCGCAATGAAGGAGAGAGAGATGCCAGTACCGGCATCTGGGGAGGCACTCATTAAGGTATCTTACGCAGGGATATGTGGCACTGATATGATGATTTATCATGGGCTGCATCCGAGGGCAGAAGCTCCCCTTGTCCTTGGACATGAATTTAGCGGGGTTGTAATAGATATTGATGGTGATCAGCATGTTCAAAAGGGAGATAAGGTGGTGATTGAACCGCTCATACATTGTGGGGTTTGTTCAGCCTGTCAGCAAGGGCAATTTCAAGTTTGTCAGAAATTGAGATATATAGGAATTGATCAAGATGGTGGTTTTGCTGAGTATGTTACGATTCCTATTCACAGGCTTAGGCTCCTTCCAGCATCTGTTACAGAAAAAGAGGGAGCAATGATTGAACCTTTGGCTGTAGCTGTTCATACAGTTCGGCGATCGAAGCTGAAGGTTGGAGATACGGTTGTCATTCTCGGTGCAGGTCCTATTGGGCTTTTAATAGGCTTGATAGCAAGACAGGCTGGCGCTGGAAGAATTGTCATTTCTGATGTAAGTTCAATGCGTTTAGAAATCGCTCAGAAGATGGGGTTTGAAGTCATTGATGCTCGGCACACAGATGTGACACATGTGATAAAAAAATATACAGATGGTGTTGGGGCTGATGTCGTTTTTGAAGTAGCAGGTATTCAGGCAACAGCTGATCAAATGATAGAATGCATCAAATACCAAGGTGAAATCGTTGTGGTCAGTGTCTATAAAAAAGCGCCGACTATACAGTTGTCTGCGATGCATTTTCGAGAAATTTCTTTAACAACGACTCGCTGTTATACACCGAGTGATTTTACAAAAGCTATTGAGTTGCTCGAACAGCAAAAGATTCAAATCGATGAATTGGTGTCACACATTCTACCATTAGAGGAGATACAAACAGGCTTTGATTTGATGGAAAATCCCGATCAAGCTTTGAAAATTTTATTTAAACTATAGGGGTGATGTTGATGAGACAGGCTTTTGATTTACAAGGGAAAACAGCTGTAGTAACTGGGGGAACACGTGGTATTGGTAAAGCAATTGCTATAGGTCTTGCTGAGTCGGGAGCAGATATTGTTCTTCTTCAAAGGTCAGATGATACGGTGACACAACATGAAATTAGAGAGTTAGGTGTGCGTTGTGAAATTGTTCGCTGTGATATGGAAAATATAGACGAAGTAAAAGAGGCGATCCCAAAAGCCATTGAGATGATGGATTCAGTTGATATTTTGGTGAATAATGCAGGTATTCAAAGAAGGGCTCCGGCTGCTGAGTTTCCTGAACAGGATTGGGATGATGTGATCAAAGTGAACCTGAAGGCTGTCTGGATTCTATGTCAGCAAGCAGGAAAACATATGCTTGAAAAAAAGAGCGGGAAAATCATCAATATTGCTTCTATTGCTTCATTTCAAGGAGGTTTGTATGTCCCTGCATATGCAGCTGCAAAAGGGGCGGTTGGTCAATTGACGAAAGCACTTGCAAATGAATGGTCATCATCTGGTATTAATGTCAATGCGATCGTACCAGGTTATATCGCAACAGAAATGAACACTGCGTTGATTGATGATCCAGTTCGCAGCAGGCAAATATTAGAGCGAATTCCTGCGGGGCGCTGGGGAAATCCAGATGACTTTAAAGGAGCTGCTGTTTTTTTAGCATCAGCTGCTGCGAACTATGTGCATGGTCATTTGCTCTCTGTTGATGGTGGTTGGCTTGGACGATAAAAATTTCGTGCCCCATGAGTCATATGAAGTGGGGCACGAAAGACACACCGAGAGTAGATTCCTCCTTATTTTTTGAAAGCGTTTTCTTTAGGGGTGTTTGACTTGTGTGTGTAAATAATGACAAACAAAGGGGCGAATAAGATGAGGGTAGACAGCAACACAATAATTGGGAATGAGACAGTTCCAGTGCAAGGAAAGAAAACGAATATCCGTTGGTTCATTGTCAGTTTTTTGTTCATTGTGACGACGATAAATTATGCAGATCGTGCCACGATTTCAGTTGCGGCTACGCCTTTACAGAGTGATCTAGGCATTAGTGCGGTGACGATGGGGTTTATCTTTTCGGCTTTTAGTTGGTCTTACGCGCTTGGCCAGATTCCTGGTGGCTGGCTATTAGATCGGTTTGGAACGAAAAGGGTGTTGTTTTGGAGTCTTTTTCTTTGGTCCTTCTTTACGTTATTGCAAGGGTTTGTCGGTTTGTTTAGTGCTTCTACAGCTATTATTCTGCTTTTTGTTCTGAGGTTTATTGTAGGGCTTGCAGAGGCTCCTTCTTTCCCGGGAAATAGCCAGGTTGCAGCTTCGTGGTTTCCTGATCATGAGCGTGGGACTGCATCTGCTATTTTTAGTGCATCTGCCTTTTTAGCCATTATTGTTTTTACACCATTTATGTCGTGGATTACAGCGTACATGGGGTGGGAACATGTTTTCACAATTATGGGTGCGTTAGGGATTGTGATCTCTTTTATTTGGTTAAAAGTCATTCATAATCCAAAGGATCATCCCCGTGTCAATCAAGCAGAGTTAGATTATATTGAGGATGGCGGCGGTCTGTTAGATATGATGGGGGAAAACGCCAATAAAGGGTCTGCGCAGAAAAGTGGAATCAAATGGTCTTATATCAAACAAATTATGAAAAGTCGTATGTTAGTCGGTGTTTATATTGGTCAATATTGTATTTCTACCCTCACTTATTTTTTTATGACATGGTTTCCTGTGTATCTCATACAAGAGCGAGGGATGTCAATACTACAAGCGGGATTTGTCGCCGTATTACCTGGGCTTAGTGGTTTTATAGGTGGGATTTTAGGTGGGATCTATTCGGATTATTTGCTGAAAAAGGGGAAATCGCTTACCTTTGCTCGAAAGACGCCTATTATTATCGGGATGATTCTATCAAGTGGTATGATCGCATGTAACTATACGAATGTGGAATGGCATGTGGTTGGCATTATGGCGCTGGCGTTCTTTGGAAAAGGATTTGGGCAATTGGGATGGGCGGTCATGGCTGATAGCTCTCCAAAAGAAATAGGTGGGTTAAGTGGCGGCTTATTTAATACATTTGGAAATATTTCTGGTATTACGACACCTATTATTATTGGTTTTATCATTAGTGCAACTGGTTCATTTCATGGCGCACTCGTTTTTGTAGGCATAAATGCAATTGTTGCTATGTTGAGTTACTTGTTGATTGTAGGAGATATTAAACGATTGGAATTACATGATGATTCGTCGGTGGTGAAAGAGTAAAAAAGAGCCATATTGATTTTTCTTACTCAATAAGGTGAGACCACTTCTAAGACCTGAATTCGGTATGTATCGAAATTAGGTCTTTTCATTTTTACGGTGGTAATGTGCACATGTACTTCTGACTTTGTGGAGCGGTCTATATGGTGGTGATTTTTTGTCATTTATTTATATTTGATTCAGGAATGTCTTCACATCGATAGTTCTTGATTCTTGCCTTCATTTCTTTTATTCTTACTATATTGCCTTTTAGGTATCCTCAAATATAAAAGACGCTGAACGTCTCTGTTTCTCGAAAGTTATTCTTCTATTTCTTCATTTTGCAGAAAAACCCCTTTCCTTGTGCGGTATGTGTATAAAGTGGATACGTCTAGTCAAAAACTCGTCAAATAGGTGACAGGTTCTTAAAAAGCCAATCTGTTTGTTTGACAATAAATGAGGTAAGAAAGTGAAGGATGGAGGTGCGCGGCATGATTGTCCATTTGAATCAAGTGCTTGGTCGGATGATGCCGGTGATGACTCCTATTAGTGTGTTGCTTGGTGTTGTATTAGCGGCGTATTTAAGGGATTTTACGTTTTTGGTGCCTTGGGTGTTTGCCGTCATGACATTTACAGGAAGTTTATCTGCCAGCTTTTCAGCTTTAAGGCATACGGTGATGCATCCATTGCCTTTGATTTTAACGTTTATGATTTTGCATGTATTAATGCCTCTTTATGCTTGGGCGGCGGGGCATCTGATATTTGCTGATGATTCCATGACCATCACAGGTTTGACGCTAGCGATGGTCATTCCAACAGGTGTGTCTAGTTTAATATGGGCAGCCATGTACAAAGGAAATGTTGGGTTAACTTTATCTATTATTTTAATTGATACACTGCTTTCGCCTTTGATTGTGCCAGCCAGTCTGTCATTGCTTGTCGGAACACAAGTGCATATGGACATTGGGGCCATCATGAAAGGGTTGTTCGGTATGGTGGTGCTTCCGTCTATTTTGGGAATGCTCGTTCATCAGTATGCTAAGCCAACGGTGACGAAGGCCATCAGTCAGACGATGTCACCTTTTTCAAAAATAGGTTTGTTTGTGGTGGTGTCTATTAATAGCTCTGTTGTCGCCCCATATTTGCGTGAGCTTGATGCAGCATTTTTTAGTAAAGCAGTCATTGTGTTTCTCATTGCAATGAGTGGGTATGCGTTTGCGTGGTTCATTGGAAAGGCCATGAAATGTACGCAAGGGGAGGTTGTGGCCATTGTGTATACAGGCGGTATGCGAAACATTAGTGCGGGTGCTGTACTTGCCATTAGCTTTTTTCCGCCTGCTGTTGCCGTCCCTGTTGTGATTGGTATGCTCTTTCAGCAAGTGCTTGCTGCCTTTTTTGGTTTTTTACTTAATCGTTTTGAGCTGAAAACACCTGCTGTGACTAAATCGTTATCATGAATAAGCCTCCATCCTTTGAGATGGAGGCTTTTTTGCGATTAATAGATGAGGTATTTCTTTCGCTTCTTTTCAAATGTTTTCAGGTCATGGTGATATTGTTTCATGATGTGTTTGATGGAAGTTCCCTTATTGATTTCTTCTTTGACCCAGCCATTTCCGATAAGTTGATCAAAGCTTCCTGTTTGAAGGAATTGAAAGTCATTCGGATACAAATCATGAATTGCTTTGATGATGGATAATCCCGTTTTTACTGCTTCAAATGAAGTACGGTCTGTGACGTATAATTGCACGCCATGGGAAAGAGTCCCGGCATGTTTTGAAAAGGTAGGGGTAAATGAAACAGGTCTAAATTGAATGCCTTTTAGTTTTAGCCCATTTAGATGATCTGCTAGCTGATTGCTATTGATATATGGAGCACCAATGAGCTCGAATGGTTTTGTCGTTCCTCTGCCTTCAGAGACGTTTGTGCCTTCAATTAATCCGGTTGCTGGGTAGACATAGGTACTGTCAACAGTCGGCATGTTAGGGGAAGGAAGGACAAACGGCAGCTTTGTGTCATCGAACGTCATGGAGCGTTTCCAATGTTTCATTTTGATCACAGTGACATCAGCGTTGATATGAAACTCTTTGTTAAACATGTGTGCAAGTTCTCCAGTCGTCATCCCATGTCTTAATGGGATTGGATAGAGACCTACAAATGAGGCGTGTTCGGGCTCTAATACAGGTCCTTCTACTTTTAGCCCGCCTATTGGGTTTGGACGATCTAGGACAACAAATGGAATGTTGTTTTCCTTAGCGGCTTCCATTGCATAGGCCATCGTGTAAATATAGGTGTAATAACGAGTACCAACGTCTTGAATATCAAACAGCAGGACATCTACATTTTTGAGCATATCAGGAGTTGGCTTTCTTGTTTTTCCATAGAGAGAGTAAACAGGCAGGCCCGTTTTTTCGTCGGTATACGATTCGACGCCTTCTCCTGCCTGTGCGTCACCGCGTACGCCGTGTTCAGGTCCGTACAAGGCAGTCAGTTTTATATTTGGATGTTCAAATAGGAGATCGAGACTGCTTTTCATGTTTGCATCAATGCCGGTAGGATTCGTAATAAGTCCTACCTTTTTCCCTTTTAGCCAAGAGAGATTACTTGATAGTAATGTTTCGATCCCTGTTTTGACTGCTGTTTTTTTCCCTTTTGTGTCTGTTCGTCCTGAATCTGCGGGGGAGGCGGCGGTCAATGTGCTGATCATGAGAAGACTAGCGAGTATCAAGCTTGCGGTCTTTTTCAAGAGAATCCCTCCTATTTGATCTGCTTCCCTTTTAAATTGAGTCCATAGCCAAATGGATAAAGGGTTTGATTAGGATGAGTGACTGATGGGATAGCAACTGGCAATTTCCCTTTAGGTGATGCCGCGCCAAAAATCACTTCTAGTCCAGCAGGAATATTCGGTTGATTGAATTGTCCGTTTGAGTAGCCTTTAAAACCGTAAACAGCCAGTAAGGCATCGGCTTCCTCGAAATTGGCAGCATCATATGGGTTTCTAAGACTCATGATGACCAGTTTTTTGTTTTGTGCTGCTGATTCTTTCATGACAGCACGAGGGAAGGCAGTTGCCCATTTCTTCGGGTCCTGTACATTGTCATCAATCACGCCATCATTTACAGCTGGGTCATTTTGGACAACGTAAGAGCCGGTAATGACATAGTCAGCATCTTGAATCAGCTTGGCTGTTTCTTTCGAGAAGCTCTTATCTGCAAATGCGTACGATTGGATATGAACAGGCTTGATCTTTTTCTGTTTGATCAGAGTGTCAATTGTGACAGACATTGCTTTTGTTTGATCTTCATAGGGTGCCATGAGCACAATTTGATCGTTCTTTTTAGGTTTAAAGGGCAAGGTTTTGTGGTTGTTTTTAAGTAGAGTGATGCCTTCACGTGCCATTTTTTGTTCTGCTTTTCGGTGCGCCTTTTGACCAACGAGTTGAGTGGCTTTTTTGATTTTCTTTTCAAGGCTTACGGGTTTATTGGTGGATATGATGCCTCGTTTGATCTTTAATTCAAGGATTTTCTCAACAGATTGGTTGATCTGAGATATCGGAATTTCGTTTGTTAAAACGGCTTGTTTTAGAGCATTGAACACATTTTCTAAGTTTTTCGCTGTTTTTAAGGACGTGACAGGGGCTGGCATGAGGGCAATGTCGACGCCTGCTTTAATGGCCATCACCACGGCTTCTTCCTGTCCAAAGTTATCTGCGATCGCTTTCATGTTTAGAGCATCTGTCACAACAACTCCTTGAAAGCCCATTTCTTCTTTTAGTAGATGTGTGATCACTTTTTTAGATAAAGTAGCAGGAACCATGATGTCTTCACCATCTTTTTTACTTTGATAGGTCGTGTTATCAATGGCTGGAAATTGAACGTGAGCGGTCATGACCATATCAGCACCTGCGTTGATTGCTTGTTGAAACGGATACAGTTCAACCTTTTTCAAACGATCAAGGTCATGTTTGACGAGCGGAAGTCCGTAGTGACTATCGACAGCTGTATCACCATGGCCTGGGAAATGCTTTAGTGTGGAAATGGTCTTTTCTTTTTGAAGTCCTTTCATGGTTTGAAGACCAAGTCTAGTGACAAGTGGAGGGTCAGAGCTAAAGGAACGGACACCAATGACGGGGTTGTTTGGGTTATTATTCACATCAAGAACAGGAGAGAAGTTTGTATTGATGCCTAAGGCGTTTAATTCCTTACCGATGATTTTTCCTGTGTCGTATGCATTTTTCTTACTTCTAGAGGCACCAATCGACATATTTCCTGGGAAATGTGTTCCCTTTTGAAGTCTTGTGACGATTCCGCCTTCTTGATCAATTGAAATGAATAGAGGAATGTTTGGTGATGCTTTTTGAAATTCATGAGTGAGGTTGACGGTTTGTTTCGTATCAACGACATTCTCTGCAAATAAGATGACACCGCCTAGATGATATTTCTTAACAATATGAGACACTTCTGTATTCATTTTTGTTAACCCTGTAGGAGTGGATTCACCTTCTGCTTGCCAATTTCGAAAGTCTGGCATGAGCATTTGACCAATTTTTTCATCTAGTGACATGTCTTGAACCATTTGTTTGGCGGTTGGAAGAGGGGCAGAGCTCACCTTTTCCGTTGGAATGGAAGCGGTGAGTAGGGCCAAAACCAGTGCAGCGGGGAAGAGAGATTTTAACATCGAATTCCTCCTTTTACTTAAATGATTCGTAGATTGCAGTCATGATGCTTCCATAAGTTCCAGTTGGGAAAAGGTCACCTTCAAATTGATTTGGGTTGATTTTAGGTGAAACGACAGGTGAATGTTTCTTATTCGTCAGCAGGACGACACCTAGATTGTGTTTTGGATCAATCAATGTCATCGTTCCGGTCCAGCCTGTGTGTCCATAGGCTTCGTTACTTGCGTATTTTCCAAACATCCATTCCATGTCAGTATGGCCGTTTTTCCGCCAGCCTAGCCCGTAGGTTGGGTTCGTGTCTGAGGATGTCGTAAAGAGATCGATTGAAGTTTGGTCAAAGATGGTTGTTTTCCCATAGCCTCCTTTGTTGAGCATCAGCTGAAGAAGCACAGCCATATCAGAGGTGTTAGAGAAAAGTCCAGCATGACCAGATACACCAGCCATGGAGTAATATGCTTTCTCGTCGTGGACTTCACCCAGTAGGGTATATCGCCGAATGTTTTCAAAATCAATGACACCATCTCGTGTATTGCCTAGGCGCTCGGTAGCTGCAAAATGCTTCGGCTTGAATCCTTTTTTCAGCGGATTGAACATTGTATGTTTGAGACCGAGCGGCCGGTAGATCGTCGACTCTACATATTGATCAAGAGGCATGCCTGTTTTTTTCTCAATGATCATGCCTAACAGCATGTAATCAATGTCACTATAAATATGCTGGGTGCCTGGTGTGTATTGCAGCGGCACTTTAGGCAGCCATTTCATAGTTGTTTGTCTATCTTGGGAGAAAAAAGAGCATGCTGCTTCTTTGCTATAAAATAAGACACTTGAAGGGAGTCCGGCAGAATGGGTGAGAAGATCCTTTACCCTGAGTTGATCTTTGCCGGTTACCTTTGCATCTGGTTCATCCTGAAAGTCTGGCAGGATGGATTGTATTTTTTCATTCACATCTAGTTTTTGTTCGTATACAAGCTTTTGCAGGGCATAGTTGGTGGCATACATTTTTGTATTGGATGCCAGATCGAACAATGTGTTCTTTTTCATTTTCTTATACGATTTGAGTTCAGTCATTCCTTCGTATTTCTGTCTGTAGCCATAGGCTTTTTGGTGGACGATTTTACCATCCTTGATGATGATGAGTGCGGCTCCTGGAAATCCTGCTTTGATATCTTTTTGAATCATTTGATCAACCTTCCTAAGCTGCCTGAAAGAAAAACCTGCTTGTTCCGGTCGTTTTGCTTTTTTTAAGACGGGATATTCTTCAGGTGCTGTTTTAGAGAAAGACGGTACAGGATGGGAGCTAGTTGCAAATGTTGGTACTGGTAACCCAAGGAGCATGAACAGACTTGTTATGCATAGAAACCATTTCTTCAAGAGCTAGACCTCCTTATTATTAGTTTCCTCGAATTCAACAGCCATATCATCATGAAAGCCGAATAAGTATGTGAAAATAAATCCAGCGACATATGCGATAAATAGTCCGATTAAGTAAAGAAGCATTTGATGCGTGTGAACGATAAAGGTTAATGGGAGACCTGATACCCCAATTGCTTTAGTGGCGATTTGGAAATAGGCTTGAAATGCTCCGCCGATTCCAGCACCGAGACATGCGGTAAGGAATGGTCTTCCCAGCGGGAGTGTGACACCGAAAATGAGTGGTTCTCCAATTCCAAGCATTCCTGAAGGAAGTCCGCCTGCAATGGCTCTTTTCAGTTTTTTCTTTTTTGTTTTCATATAAATGGCAAAGGCAGCGCCTACCTGTCCTGCACCTCCCATAGCGAGAATTGGCAGAAGCGGGTCATCTCCAATTGAATGGATGAGCTCCATATGAATAGGTGTTAGACCTTGGTGAAGTCCTGTCACAACAAGAGGAAGGAAGGTTGCACCAAGAACAAATCCGGCAAAAATACCGCCAATGTTTAATAGATAAGTAAGCCCTGAGGTGATGGTATCAGATATAAATCCGCCGACTGGCATGAAGACAACGTATGTGAAAATGCCTGTAATAAGAAGTGTGATGGTTGGTGTGACGATGATATCAAGTGATTGCGGGACGAAGCGTCTGATTCGGTTCTCAACAAGTGCCATAAAGATGGCGGCAAGAAGAACACCGATGAGTCCGCCTCTGCCTGGTAGAATATTTGTGCCAAATAACATAATATCTGCGGAGGCTGGGTTAATAATGAGGATACCTGCTAATGCACCTAATGCAGGAGAGCCTCCAAATTCTTTTGCGGCGTTTGTTCCGACTAATATACCGAGATAGGCAAACAAGCCTGATCCGATCACCGTTAGGATAATGGCTGCTTGGGATTTTCCATCGAGCCAGCCCGCTTGCACGATCGCTTTTGTAATACCCGTAATGAGACCTGATGCGACCAGTGCGGGAATGATGGGGATAAAAATGCTCGCAATTCGACGTAATAGCAGCTTGAATGGTGTGCGTTTCTTTTGTGAAATGGCTTGTTTGTTTTTTTGTGCTTCTTGGTTTAGATCATATGAATCCGAGGCGTTTAGCAGCTGTTCAAACGCACTTGATACATGATTGACAACACCAGTGCCTAAGATGATTTGAACGGTTTCCGCCTCGACGACGCCAATGACACCATCGAGTTCTTTGATCGCTGTGAGTTGAACTTTTTCATGATGAATCGGTGTAATTCGGAGACGTGTCATACAATGTGTATGGGAAGAGATGTTTTCAGAACCACCACAGAGTGAAAGAATGTCTTTCGCCAACTGCTGATATTTCTTTTGATGACTCATGTTGAATCCCCCTTTGATTTTCGTTTCATGGAGCGGATGGCATGCCTTGTCTTGTCAATATATTGTGCCGTTTGTTCATATTGACGGGAGGCTAAGCTTAGGAACAAGACATCGATTAAATAGAGCTGTGCCATTCTAGAGGAAGTGGCAGCACTGCGAAAGGGTGCTTCATTGGAACCGGATGTCGATAGGTGAACGTCACACAATGCAGAAACGCTTGTATGACCTGGATGCGTTAAGGCAATGGTTTTCACTTCATTTTCTTTGGCGAGTTGAAGGGCTTGAATGATGTCTAACGTTTCTCCTGAAAAGGATATGCCGAATACTATGTCATTCTTTCCTGCATTTGCGATGACTGTGGATGCAATGTGCATGTCAGTGAAGGCTGTGGCCGCATAATTGATTCTGAGAAATTTCTGCTGAGCATCAGCTGCAACGATGCCAGATGCACCAACACCGATAAAATGGATTTGGTTTGCATTCAGCAGCAGTTGAACGGCCTTTTCTAAAGCTTCTACATTTAAGATAGAGGCTGTGTCTTTGATCGATTGAATCGAGTTTCCTGCTGTCTTTTGAATAATGGATGGAAGTGGTTCATCTTGTTCGATATCCCGGTAGCCTTGTTTATCGGCGTGCATTAAGTCACCAGCGATTCGCATTTTTAAATCTTGGTAGCCATCCAGCCCGAGTGATTTACAAAGGCGGATGACGGCAGAGCTGCTTGCACCGGCAGCCTGACTGATTTCATGCACTGTGCCTTTAATGACTTTGTCAGGGTGGGCAAGGATATAGTCTGCAATGATTTTTTCAGATTGGGGAAGTTTTGATTTCATTGTGTGTAGTAGGGTGAGTCCGCCTGCTGACATGAGCTTTGCCTCCTTTAGGATTGATGACGTAAGATGGCTTTGTCGATATGGCCATCTGCTTTGTTGAGTAAGTCTTTTGCTGTCTTTTTATCTGTATTTGTTTGAAGCATGACAATGGCGGTTTTGACTTCTAAATCGGCTGCTTCAAGAGTTTTTACGGCTTGTTCATAGGAAGCGTTTGTCACATGTTGGATGATGGTGATGGCGCGTTCTTTTAGTTTGTGATTGCTTACTTTTACATCAACCATTAGGTTTTCATATACTTTGCCTTGTCTGATCATGACCGAGGTGGAAAGCATATTTAAAATCATTTTATGAGCGGATGCGGCTTTCATTCTTGTTGATCCAGTGATGACTTCTGGTCCGACGATGACTTCAATGGCACAGTCTGCCAGCTCACTAATCTCAGCTTGTTCATTGCAGCTGAGGGCGATTGTTTTTGCTCCAATGGATCTTGCATAGTTTAAAGCGCCAATGATATAAGGTGTTCTGCCGCTAGCAGCGATGCCGACAACAGTATCTTTTGATGTCAGGTGGATGTGTTCTAAATCCTGTTTGCCAGCTTCTTCACTGTCTTCCACATCTTCAGCAGCGTGTGAAAAAGCAGAGTCTCCGCCTGCCATGATGCCTATGATGACATCTGGTGAAACGCTATAGGTGGGTGGACATTCCACAGCATCCATGACACCAATTCTGCCGCTTGTTCCAGCGCCTAGATAAATGAGTCTGCCTCCATTCGAGATGGATTCATAGGCGAAGTCACTTGCTGTTTTTACATTGGGAAGGACTCGGTTGACTTCTTGGGCGACCTTCATATCTTCTTTATTGATCATTTGGAGCATTTCGAGTGGATTTGCTTGTGAAATTCCCATGGTGTTAGGGTTTCTTGATTCTGTTGTCAAAGAACGCAGTTGAGATGGCTGCATGTGACATACCTCCTTATTTCTTCATTTTCAGTATATTGAGTATGATATGAAATTTCAATATTATATTTAAATACTGAAATTATATTTCAGTCGAAACATTGTGCTGATAGGGGGTGAATAATTAGAAAATAAAAAAAATAAAAATCCCCTTTACAAACGGTGGGCAACCTGTATATAATAACTTTTGTCAGCTTCGCGGAAACAGTAAACTTGACAAAATGGCCCGTTGGTCAAGCGGTTAAGACACCGC
>NZ_AMSH01000073.1 GCF_000300535.1 Bacillus xiamenensis | reverse complement strand
CAAAGAATGCGAAGGTTTGTCTACACGCTGAAACGATCCCTATGAGGAGCGTTTTTTTCTATTCCTTGTTCTGTTGTTCAGTATGACATTCCGCATCTTTTTTAGGCCTCATAAGGGTCTCGATCCATTTGCTGCTGTTTACATCTCCCAGCTCGCTGCCAAATTCTTCTTCTAAAATATCTGGGTTCATCGGTTTTTTATGATCTTTCATATCCTTGCTTTTCACATGCTTTTTAGTCACGAGATGCTCCCCCTTGTTTCCCTTGGTGAGAATTTCGGTTCGCCTGACGATCTTTTGATTGCTCGTCATATTGGGTTTGGCCTTGATCATGTGCCATGCTTTCTGTAGGCGTCATATTATTTGTTAGCGCTTCATTTTTCGCTGCTTTTCTTTTCATCTGAAATCAGTCCTTTTTTGGCATGTTTAATTCTTCTTTCAATTGGTCAAACATCTCTTTCATTTCCCTGACTGTTACTGGTTTTTCTTCAGGTTTTAATTCATAGCCGATTTGCCCATTAGCTTCTAGCGTGGCTTTTTTGAGACTGCAGATATCTGTGATGCCCTGCTGCTTTAAGCGCATTTTGAATTGATCCCTTGTAAGCCGCGTTTTTTTCAGCTTGTGATCAAGCATTTCTCCATCCTGTAATATCACCACAGACTTCCCTGAAACCAATTTTTCAAAGAAATCAAATTGGATTGACAACTTTTCCATGACCACAAGTGCCACAATAAAAATGGCGGCTGCATAGATGGTCTCAAGTAAATTATGTTCTATGAAGGGTTGGATAATAATCGACCCAATCGAAATCATAATAACGGTTTGTTGTACCGTCAATTGACTAATGGATTTCGGCCCTGCTATTCTTAGCAGCAAGGTTCCAACTAGCAGCATAACAATCGCTTTCCATAACACATCCAGCACGTCTCGTTCACCTCTTATCTATAGATTGCGAACATCACGCGCAATTTAGCCAGTTATATAATGGAAATAAAAAACCAGCATTCAGTAGGAATGCTGGCTAGCCGATGATCACACGCTCTTTCGGATAATGATAATTGGCTTCACTTTCTCTCCGGCCAATTAAATATAAAAAGCTTGGAATTCCAATCCGTCCAATAAACATGACCACCATAATAATACACTTTCCAAATACAGTCAGATCAGAAGTAATGCCGAGCGACAGCCCCGTTGTTCCGAAGGCAGAACAAACTTCAAATAAATTTTCAAGAAGCGTATGATGCTCTGATAAACTTAACAGAAACGTGGCGCCAAACACTAAAATAAAGGCCATCATCGTCACCATAAGAGATTTATTAATATCCGCTTGGTGAAGCTCTCTTTTAAAGATTTTAATGGACTTATTTCCTCGTGCAAAATGAAACAAGGCAAGTAAATTAAGGGCAAATGTGGTTGTCCTAATCCCGCCCCCAACCGAGCTTGGAGAGGCTCCGATAAACATGAGCATACAGAGAAATAACAGCGTCGGTTCTGTCAGCTGTGTAATATCTAACGTGGTCAGTCCACCACTTCTTGTTGCCGTTGATTGAAACAAAGAATAAAACAAAATCTCATGCCAGCTCTTTCCTAGAAAGGTAAAACGAGCCTCCAGTGCATACATTCCAATGGCCCCGACAACGACAAGTCCCCCAAACGTAATCGTTGTAATTTTCGTAAACAGGGAAAACGATGCATGCTTTCGGTCCTGATTGATTAAATAATCCTTTACTTCGACCAGTACCGGAAAGCCGATGGCGCCAAAAATGATGAGCAGCATCGTAATAAATTGTACGAAATAGTCATCCTTATAAGGAATTAACGAATTCCCTGTAATATCAAAGCCTCCATTGGTTGTCGCACTAATGCTTGAGAAGAAGCCATGTAAGAAGGCTCCTTCCACGTCGTAATACTTTAGAAAATACATACTTAAAATCAGACCGCCTACAAACTCTATCAGCAAAATTAAATATAAGACCTGCTTCATTAGTTTTACAATTCCTGATAAATTGCTTTGGTTTTGGTCTGCCATAATAAGTTTTCTTTCTTTAATCCCGATCCTTTTTCGCATAACCAGCCATACGAAGGTGCCAAGGGTCATAATGCCGATGCCCCCGATTTGCAAAACAAATGCAAGGATCCACATCCCAGTCACACTAAATGTTTGTGAGGTATCGACAACGGTCAATCCTGTGACACTGACAGCACTCACAGCTGTAAAGAGTGCATCAATAAATGTCCACTTTACCCCGTCTTGATGAGCCACTGGCAGACTAAGCAGAATAAACGACACAGTCACAGCGAGAAAATAGTAAAGGGCGATCAGCTGGAAAGCCGACAGCCGGTCAATTAGTTTTTTTATTGGATTCATTGTTATTCCTTCTTTTATCTTTCTTTTCGAATACTTTATCATTTTAATGAAAAGAAACATGATTTTAAAGATATTTTATGCTTTATTTTCTTTTTCATCAAAAAGAAAAAAGACATCCTGTCAAAGAATGTCTTTTGATCTTTCTTATTTTGCTTCTAATCTTCTGATTCTTTCGTTTAAATCAGGGTGTGTTGAGAAAAGTGAAGCTTTTCTTTTACCACTGATTTTTAGTGTAGCAACAGCTGTTTGGTCATCATCTTTGATTCTTGACGTATACGCCTCAAGTGAGCGAAGCGCATGAATCATTTTATCTTTCCCTGCAAGGTCCGCACCGCCGCGGTCTGCATGGAATTCACGATGTCTAGAGTATGCAAACACGACAAGGCTTCCTAAGATAGAGAAAATGATTTGGAAGACGATCACAGCGATAAAATGAACAACCGGCACAAGCTCTTCACGTGAAACGAATCGACTTGCGATCCATGCCGCAATTCTTGAAAGGAAGACAACAAACGTGTTGACAATTCCTTGCAGTAACGTCATTGTGACCATGTCACCGTTTGCAACGTGAGCGACTTCGTGTGCGATAACACCTTCAACCGCTGCATCATCCATTTCATGCAGCAATCCAGTTGATACAGCAACAAGTGATCTTCTCTTAGAAGGACCTGTCGCAAAAGCATTTACTTCAGATGATTGATAAATACCAACCTCAGGCATTTTAGAAAGGCCTGCTGCTCTTGATAATCTGTGCACGCGGTCAACAAGCTGCTGCTCATCATAAGTTAATGAATCCTTTTCTGGGTTTAACACACGCACACCCATCATCATTTTTGCCATCCAGCGTGACATCGCAAGTGACATAAATGAGCCGACAAAACCGACAACTGCACTGAATACAAGAAGATACATGATATTAAGTCTTCCGTCTGCTCCTATATAAGAACCAACACCAGTTGCTGCACTAATAACCGATAGAACAATACCAATCGTAGTGATAACAAGAATGTTCGTTAATATAAACAGAAATATTCTTTTACCCATACATAACCTCCGCTGTCATATTAAGTTCATTTGAACTTATTAATAAAATTATAAAAATAAACGTCTCAAATTGCAAGGGAAAAGGAATCGTTTTCTATGTTTATCATAATGACTTAACCCCCGTCACTTCAATAATTACGCTACTTGCGATTGTTGAAAAGTGAACAAATTGTGACGATCTGCCCTTGTTTTAGTTTATTTTGCATTTTCAACAAAAAGAGATTATGATGTTGAATTAGATCAATAATCACGTTTTTGACGTTCAAATGAGGTGGAACATGGTGACTTTTAAATTAACGAGAATTGACATGACGAGACTTCTGTATTCTCTAAAAGGAGAGGGAGATCTGACTCCGCTTCAGCTTTTGAATTTATCTGTAAAAAACGACAAGGATCATGAATATGATGAATTAAAAATCCCTCCGTTTTTTGAGAAGCTCGAACGGCGGAAGCAAAAAGCAGAGCACGGACTTTCAACGAATGAAATTGTTGAGCTTGGCAACCTGTGTGAACTGACTTCTCTTAAATCGACAGCCATTCAGAACTGGATCAAGCGCGATATTAAAGATATGATCGGCCATCCAGAGCTTGGCAAGAAGTACTCCATTGATCAGGTCGTTATTTTATTAATTGTCAGGGATTTAAAATCAGTTTTTGACTTTGATACCATTCGCATGATCTTATCTGCCTTATTTAATACGATCACAGATCGATCGGATGATATTATCAGCCCTATCCGTTTTTATGAAGCATATGCGCACGTCCTTGATTTTATTTATCACCATACACATTTCCCATTAAAGGAAACGAATTTACGAGAAATGACAGAAGAACAGACAGACAAGCTCCGTGAAGAGTTTACAGAATTGACGAAGAATCAGTGGCAATTAATTAAAGGTATTATCAGTTCTACCGTCTTCTCTGTCTTCACTTCTCACTTGCAGAGCACAGCGCAAGAAATGATGTTTAATACGCTTCAGCTGAAAAAGGCTTAAATGAAAGCCGAGGTGACCTAGATCACCTCGGCTTTTTTTGTGCAGCAATTGCCAGCATAATTGCCAGCCGTTTTTTTCAAAATAAGAAGGCGTAACAAACATGAGGTGAAAGGAGGAAAACAACATGGCAAATCGAAATCAACTTCTTGTTCCTGGAGTAGAACAAGCTTTAGATCAATTTAAATACGAGATCGCTCAAGAATTTGGCGTGAATCTCGGTTCAGATACAGTCGCACGTGCAAACGGTTCTGTTGGCGGCGAAATAACAAAAAGACTCGTCCAGCAGGCTCAATCTCAAATGGGCAATTCAACTAAATAAAGACATGGTGAAATACGCCGGATCTATTCTGGCGTTTTTTATTGTTCGTATGTGGGCTCATCTCTGTTCTCACGGTAAGAGGGCGGTGTATTTTTTTCTTGTTGTTTGACGTCATCTCTTTTAGGTTCACCGTATGGACGCTTCTGACCGATGTTGTTTTTTTTTACGTGTTTTTCTGTATCATCACGTGATGTACCGTTCGGCTGCTTGTTTTCATCAGAATCAGTTGAGTGATTTTTTTTTTGCTCTTTGTCTTTTTCAAAAGGGCGGCCTTTTTCTTCCTTTCCCTTTTTAACCTTGTTTTCATCATTTGGGCTTGTTTGGTGAGGTTTTTGAACAGACCCTTGCTCTTCCCTCTCTACTTCTGTCTGCTCTTTGTCGTCGCCTTCAGGAGCCTTTTGATCTGACTGGATCTCATCGCTATCGTCTGACTTTATGTCTTCTTTTTTGTCTTGATCGGCTTGATCTTCATCAGCATGGCCAGGTTCGTCTTCTTTGACAGCCTCATCATCTGCTGTGTTCTCATCTTTCTTAACGTCCTCTTGTTCATTGTCTTGCATTTCTTGATTTCGAATATATGTGCCTGTAGACATACCTGCTTTTTGTGCTTTTTCTCTTGTTTCCAGGTCACCTTCTACCGTTTCCAGCTTATAATTGCGCTTTTGATATTCCCCCGAGATGGTGCTAATTTTACTTTTTACGTTTGTTTTATATGTATGATCCTGCTTGTTTTCATAAACAGTGGAGATATAGATCGGTTTAGAATGGTTGACGTATCCTTTTTTATCACAATCATCTATAATTTTCTGCACCACTTTGCTCATGTCGGCTTTTTCTAAATCTTCCATACTGGCCAGCACTTGCTTCGCATCTTTATTCAGCGGAGTCACACCGATCACTTGATAATTGTGATCGAGTTTCAGCTCAAAGCTTGGGTTAATGTCAATCGTCATATATGCATAAGCTTTTTGACTTGAGAAAGATGGCATCATAGTGAAGATCACGACAATAATCGCTGCAATTGATAGAATTCCTGCATTTAATGGACGTAAACGGAGCAGGTCAAAGAAACCGGCTCTTTTTCTTTCGAGACGTGATTCATTCGGAAATGTCACCTCTTGACCGATTTCATAGTCTTGCTGTTCATACTTCGTCCGCAGAAATTGTCCATCAGGGGTCAGCAGTGTGACATATTTTTTGTTTTTCTCTACTATAATGCCTCTTCTCATGAATTAAGCACCCCTTTAAGGTAATCTTTCAAATACACATAATCACCTGTCATAATGATCGCCATCGCAATGATATATTTTCTATTTCTCTCAATCGTTTTGCGGCTGACTGCCACGAGCTTTTCCAGCTGTTTGACGGGTAATTGTTTTTTCTGAAACAAAATGGTTCTCAACTCGTCGTTCTCAACGAGTGTATAAGCCACTTGAATGGCATTTTGCCTTGCATCTGCATGCTTTGGCGAATGCTCAAGCAGCTCTTGAAATGTAAGGCCATATACTTTCAATCGTTCTTTAAAATGTTCAATCTCTTCTCTTCTATGTTCTTGTTCAATTAAACGCCTATATTCATTTGCAGAAAGCTCTGCTTCAATCATACTTTGAGAGTATTCCCCATTCTCACTTTCTTGAAGGTCCATTTGAACCGTTGGTGCATTTCTTGCTTCTTTTCGAATATAGTCGATCACTTTTCTTTTAATAATTAACTCCGCAAAAGCAAGGAGTGAGTTCCCTTTTTCGGCAGAATATTTTTCTATCGCTTCATTAAAGGCAATTAAGCCTACGCTGAATTCATCATCTTTTTCATCTATATATCGTTTACAAACGGATGAAACCGTCTTAGCGACAAATGGTTTATATTGCTCTATTAATGCATTTTGCAGTTCGGTATCTCCCTGTTGGATATTGATAGCCGACTGCTCTAATGTTTGCTTTTTCTTTCCTTTTTTAAACAAAAGGCTAAGCAATGGTTTCACCTCAGTTCTCCCTATATTACTCATTTATGATAGCTAATTTATGAGGGAAGCGCAAAGGAAGAAATGAGGAATTCATTTCCTGTTACTCAATTATGACATGTATTTCTTTATCTACTTTACAACGTTTCGTTTAAAAGCAAAGAAATAAGGGGGTATCTCCCCCTTTTTTGTAATATATGTGTTATGAAAATGAAATGATATTTCTTTCAAAAAACCTATTCTTCCAGCCTCACCTCTTGTTTTTCCTCGTTTTGTTGACCATCTTTTCTTGATGGACTTGATAAAAACCAGCCAAAAGCTGCAATCGCGAGAAGGACCGTCCAGAAAATGATTTTCCATAATGTTGAATGGATGAAATGAGAGGACACGACACCAATGGCTGGATGAGAAAGTGTATAGAGCGTCAGCTTCACGCCAACCCATCCGACAATGACAAATGCGGCAGTTTCTAGGCTTGGTCTTGTTTTGAGCAGTTTCACAAATACAGTTGCGGCAAATCTCATGATAATCAAACCGATAATACCGCCTAAAAGAATGACGATAAATTGACCGCCATCAAGTCCGCCAATTTGCGGGAGACCTGTTTTCGGCAGTGTCACAGCTAAAGCAACGGCTGCTAAAATGGAGTCTACTGCAAAAGCAATGTCGGCCAGCTCGACTTTCACGACTGTTGCCCAGAAGCCGCTTTGTTTCATATTTGTATCTGTATCCTTTTTCTTAAATACGTGCGATTTTAAAATATGATGAATGGAAATATAAAGAAGATAAATTGCGCCAATGGCTTGAACTTGCCACACATCCACTAAAAACGAAATCAGAAACAGGGAACCAAATCGCATGACAAACGCTCCCGCAAGTCCGTAAAACAACGCCTTTTTTCTTTGCTTTTCTGGAAGGTGTTTGACCATCACAGCCATGACTAGCGCATTATCAGCTGCTAAAATCCCTTCTAATCCAATCAATACGAGAAGAACCCACCCGTACTCTAAAATAATTGCTGCATCCATCATCATTCCTCCTTGTTTTTATCTATTGTCCCACAACAGACAAAGGCTTATGAATGCAAAAAAGACCTTTGCCTGTAATGGCAAAGGTCTTGCTAGACATGTGATATGTAATCATGCCAACAAAGCCGATGGAATATCATTCCATGTAATGACGACTTTGTTTCCAGTTGATACCGGACGCTACTCCCCTTTGGTGGGATTAAGAATATTTAGATTACTTATATCTTAATCAACAGACACTGGATTGTCAACTGGTGACTCTTATCTCCATCTCGTGATTAAGCAGTTGGCGTTTCTGTATTTCGTTTTCTTCGTTTTAGCCACACGTAAAGAACAAACAATACGACAAAACCGATTCCAATCGGCAGCAGATATTGATCCAATATCGCCCCAACCTCTTTCCAGTTCTCCCCGAGCATCAACCCAAGATACACGTACACACATGTAATCGGCGTAATGGCCAAAAACGTATACAGGCAAAACGTCCACACATTCATTTTCGCAATACCGCACGGGATAGAAATAAGGGTTCTGACGCCTGGAATAAACCGGCCGCTAAACGCAACAAATCCGCCATGCTTTTCGAAAAAAGCATCCGATTTATCAAGTGACTCAGGTTTTACAAAAAAGTACTTCCCATATTTATTTAAAAAGGGTCTGCCGCCGTAACGCCCTAACCAGTACAAAGTCAAGGGGCCAACGACACCGCCAATGGAACCGGCAGCCACAACACCGATGAAGGTCATGTCCCCTTTTGAGACCCAGTAGCCCGCAAGAGGCAAAACCACTTCAGCAGGAACAAACTCAATGCATAATGCAAGGAAGATGCCAAAGTATGACAAATTTTTAAAGGCATCAGCTAAAGAAATAATAAAATCTTCGATGTTTATCAATCCCTTTCACACATAATCAGTTTGACAGGCTATACCGCTGATAAAACCGTGCCACCTATTAAACGAAGCAAACCTAGAAAACGATTCACTTTTCATTGTTTTTTTACATTAAATTTGATTTTACTATAAAAAATGAGGGGAAAAAATACTGATTGTCCTTTTTAAGTGAAGGAAAAGTGAACACAGTGACCATCCGATCCGATATATGAAGTATATGTCTGTTTTTAGATACAGGAGGTTTTCTTACATGACACATTTAACTGGAAGCTACAACGGATGGCTTGTCTGTCTGTCAGTCGCTGTCGCCGCTGTCGCCTCCTACTCAGCTCTTCAATTAGCGGGGCGAATGATTCAGTCAAGCGGTGCAAAGAAAAAAGTATGGCTGATCATTGGTTCGATGATCATGGGAATGGGAATATGGTCGATGCATTTTATCGGCATGATGGCCTTCCACATGCGATCTGGCATCACCTATGAAACGCCCTTACTCATTTTATCGATTTTAGCCTCTTTTATCGGCTCTTTAATCGCTTTTTCAATATGTATTCAGCAGCTGCTCTCCACAAGAAGACTGCTCATAAGTTCAATCACGATGGGTTCGGCTATTTGCAGCATGCATTATCTCGGAATGGAATCAATGGCCAATGTTACCATCAGCTATGATCCATTTCTCTTTTTCCTTTCGTTTTTTATTGCTGCGCTCGCTTCATTCTTTTCATTAAATCTTTTTTTTCGGCTTCATAAATATGGAAGAAAACGGGAGGATCAGCTGTTAAAAATAGCTGGTGCACTCATGATGGGCGTTGCCATTGCGGGCATGCATTATACCGGCATGGCGGCATCGACGATGTTTTTTCATTCAGAGGGTCAGATCGCTGCTGGTGGTTCTCTTGAAATGTCACCATTCAGCCTGTCCATTTTCATCGGTTTGATGACACTTATCGTCCAAACGCTCATGATTTTTGGCGCTTATATTGATCACCGAATCATGACTCAATCAGATAAGCTAAAGGAAAATGAGCAGCGGTTTCAATCGCTCATCAAACACAATATAGATGGCATTATTGTGTTATCTGTCGATCGAAAAGTACTATCTGCTAATGACTCAGGCAAACAAATTTTAAAGATATGCAATTCTTGGATTGGCGACGATGTGAGTCAATACGTGATGCCGACTGAGATGTGGGAAGATTTTATTCACCAGTCAAAAAAGGCCATCACACGCGAAGCAGAATTGAAAGCAGCAGATCGTTTTTATTATTTTCATGTCACTTACATACCTGTACACGTTAACAATACGCTTGACAGCATTTATCTTGTTTTAAAGGATTTAACGCAGCAGCGGATTGCTGAAAAAGAAATTCATGTGATGGCACATTATGATGCGTTAACTGAACTGCCTAACCGCCGTCACGGGATCAATTATTTAAATGATGTTCTATCCGCTCAAGAAGAGACAAGAACCTCAACGGCTGTTCTATTTCTTGATTTAAATCGGTTTAAAATTATTAATGATGCACTCGGTCATAACATAGGGGACCTGCTTTTGAAAGCCGCCGCAAACAGACTCACACAATGTTTACCGGACAATGGCTTTATTGCAAGACTTGGCGGGGATGAATTTTTAATGATTTTCACTCACATGAAGGGGGATACGTATCAAATTGAACAGCTTTCGAAAAATATCATCCGCCAATTTGAACGTCCTTTTTTCATCCAAAACCATCAGCTCATTACATCCATTAGTATCGGAATCGCCATCTCTCCGCAAAATGGCAAGGATGGCATGGAACTCATGAGAAAAGCCGATATGGCGATGTACTTATCGAAAAAGAATAAACAAAGTCGCTATGAATTTTTCACTGAATCAATGGAAAGATCTAGTGAGGACAGATTAAATCGGGAACTCGAGTTAAGAGATGCCATTCAAAGAGAGCAGTTTGTGCTTCATTATCAGCCGCAAGTGAGTGCCAAAACAAGACAAATGACAGGGGTTGAAGCCCTTTTAAGAATGAAAGCGCCAGACGGCTCTCTAAAATCACCTGAGGCTTTCATTGAACTAGCTGAGGAATCTGGCCTTATCATTGATATTGGGAGATGGGTCATTGATACCGCATGTAAGCAGGCAAAAATATGGTATGACAACGAATTGAAGATTCCTGTAGCGGTGAATTTATCTGCTAAACAGTTCAACTCCGAAGACTTAATTGATTTGATCAAGCTGACGCTGAAAAAATATGACCTTAAACCGTCACTGCTTGAGCTTGAAGTGACAGAAAGTATGACAATGGACAACATCAAGCAGTCAAAACAGGTCCTAACGTCTTTGAAGCAGCTTGGCGTTCGCATTAGTATTGATGATTTTGGTACAGGCCACAGCTCTTTAAGCTATTTGAAGGATTTGCCGATTCACCGCCTGAAAATTGATAAATCATTTATCGAGGATATTTTGAGCGATTCAAAGTCTGAGCAAATCACAGGGGCTATTATTGCAATGGGGCACCAGCTATCTCTAGATGTCATTGCAGAAGGTGTTGAAACCTTTGCACAAGCGCAGCTTTTATCTACGCAGGGCTGTGACGACTTACAAGGCTTTTATTATGCCAAGCCGCTTCCAGCAAGCGATATTGAAAAATTTATCGCCTACCCTGCACATCAGCTGGACACATAAAAAAGAAGACAAAGGGCTTAGCCCTTTGTCAATCATCTGAAAGGTGCCTGCCAGGGCATCTTTTCCTTTTATCTAAATAACAAATGCTGACTGTGAATACCTGCTTTTTTCAGCAGACTAATCAACTGCTCCTGTTCTTCACGCGAGAGGCCAGAAAATGCCCGCGCAATTCGAAGCGAATGGATCGGGTAAATCTTATCGAGATAACTGCGCCCTTTTTCCGTTAAATGGGCATAAACCGACCGTTTATCCTTAGGGTCTTGTTCTCTTTCAATGAAACCATTGCGTTCTAGCTTGTCAATTACATACGTCACATTCCCGCTGACAAGCAGAAGTCTTGAGCCGATTTGCTGAAGCTTTTGAGCACCTCTCGTATACAGCAATTCAAGAACGGCAAACTCAGTTGGATTAAATCCATGCTCCTTGCTGTCTCTAATACTGTGTTCGGATACGCTTTTAAATGCTCTTGCAAAAACCTTGTAAAGCGTCATTGAACGTTCTACTTCTTCTTCATTAAACGATAGTCTCATCACATATCTACCTCTTATAATATTTTTTTAACTTCAAGGCTTTCTTGCGGTGCAGTTGGAGCCTTTCGTAAAAAATAGAAGTACGTTTTTGAAAACCCTTTCAACCACATAAGTGACTCCATTCGTGTTATGTATAAGTTTTCGATATAAACTTTTAAAATCCTTCTTATTTTTCACAATCATCTCGAAAAAAAGCTTTTTCAGCAAACCATCAAATTGCGACAAGTTTTAACATAATCTGTAAAGACTCTTTATTTTCTTGCAATTCATTCGTCAAATTTCTACAAAATTCAATATTGCTATAATATTTAACACGCAAAAAAAGAACCCTTCATGTGACACACGCACATTTTAAGGGATTTTTACAGATAACGGTCTGTTTTGTTGAAAAAGAAATGATACTCTTTTTTTAAGTCACTATTTGTCATGTTCTTCGTCATATCAGGGCTATACTCCCCGAGTGAGCAAAGCTGCTTCGTATAATAATGCCTTTCTTTTGCTAACGCTTCTTTTAATATACGCCGCACGACATCTCCCCTCCTATCAATGGATATGGATCGGGTGCTTATGAAGACTTTTTATACAAATCATTTTGTACGGCTCTTAGAAGATCATGTGCATTCTGACCCGCAGCCTGCATGAACTGCTCCAGCAATTCGTCCCTCCTCACATCTAATGCGATGATTTCTTTTGCCATACGGATGATTTGTGTTTTCTCCATCATGTGCTCCTCCTCCTCAGTCTTCTCCTCATTATCATATTTACTTGTAAGATGGATTGCACGCTCGCTGTTAAGTTTCCTGCCATATTTTTTTCGTTTTTTTCATTTTTGTGTTATATTTTCTAACAAACGTTAGGTTTTTTTACTTTCCGTTCTATATAATATGAAAAAAAGACTTGCAGGGGTGAGTATATGACGCAGGAAGATGTATCTTATAAAGATAAAAAAGTCATTTCAATCGGGATTGTCAGCGAATTAACAGGACTTTCCGTCAGGCAAATCCGATATTACGAGGAACGTAAACTCATCTACCCCCAGCGCTCAACAAGAGGCACGCGGAAATATTCTTTTTCTGATGTAGAACGTTTAATGGATATCGCCAATAAACGGGAAGATGGTGTGCAGACAGCGGAAATTTTAAAAGACATGAAGAAAAAAGAACAAGCATTAAAAAGCGGGCAATTTAAGAAAAAAATGCTGGAAGGACAGATCAATGCACACTTCCGGTATAAAAATCGATAAACAAAAAAGAATCGCTCTTTTGAACGATTCTTTTTATTTAGATGAAGCGTCAGACCCTTCAACGACCCCTACGAAGTCAATAATCACGCCGCCTCTTTCAGGATCTTCTTTTACACGAAAGGCAAGTGCCTTTTTCTCTCCAGTTTCTACATCTTCATAATTCGCATGAAAGACGTGAATACTGGCTTCTTCCATTTGAAAATCTTCATAGGAAAGCGACTCAATGCCCCATTCCTTTTTCGATTTGAGAATGTCACTCGGGCTTGGGACCGCTCCTTCGACATAGACGTTCTCTATTTTTCTTTTATTTCCTTCGGTGATGGCTTCAAGCATATGCTCTGCAGCCACCAGCCTTCTGTCTTTCCCCTCGTCTTCTCTTTGACATGCACTAAGCAAAAGAACGCACATCAACATGAATCCCCATTTCTTCATGTGTCTCTCCCACCTTCTCCTTAAAATGTAAAGGATGGAAGCGCTATATGCAATCTTTATTGAAAAAAGACTGTAAAACGACATGTTTTACAGTCTTTTTGCTACATAAGCGTATGAAGGAATGCTGTCGCAATTCCAAAATAGATCAGCAGTGATAAAATATCATTTAATGTTGTAATCAGCGGCCCAGATGCAATAGCTGGGTCCACGTTTAATCTGTGTAAAATAATAGGCACGACCGTACCTGCCATTGTACCGATAATGAGTGTTGCAAGGAGTGAGGAACCGACAACAAAGCCTAAAACCACATTGCCCTGCCACACCATCGCAACGACGGTAATAATGACTGAACAAACAATTCCAATGTAAATACTTGTTCTCAGCTCTCTAAAAATAAGCCGCATAATGGTTTTTTTCGTTAATTTCTCTTTTGAAAGTCCTCGAATGACCACCGCTAGAGACTGTGTACCAGTATTCCCTGTCATACCTGCAATCATCGGCATGAAGAAAGCAAGAGCAACGACTTGCTGAAGGGTATCTTCAAAATAATTTAAGATACTGCCTGAAATCAGCCCGATGAATAAAAGCAAGATGAGCCAAGGAAGACGTCGGTATGCCGCAACAAATGCCGGCGTGTCAAACGTAATATCTTTACCAGAGGCAGCGAATTTCTCATAGTCTTCTCCTGCCTCTTGAATGACGACATCAATAATATCATCAACGGTGACAATCCCAACAAGGACATTATTCTCTTCTACAACAGGAATGGCAAGGAAATCATATCGTTCAATGAGCTTTGCGATTTCTTCCTGGTCTTGAAACGCTCCGACAGCAATCACTCTTGTAAACATGAGATCCTGCACCTTTTCATCCGGTTCACCTAAAATTAGGTCACGGTATGAGAGGACACCCACAAGCTGTTTTTGATCATTAATGACATAGAGGTAGTTGATGGATTCGGCAATTTCGGCAAAGCTTTTAAGCTTCACAACAGCATCCTGAACCGTATAATGCTGAGGAATCCATACGTACCGGTTGGTCATGATACGCCCTGCTGTCTCAGCAGGATAATTCATGAGAAGCTGTACGGCCTTTGATTCCTCGGCTTCCATGTTTGACAGCAGCTGATCTTTTAGCTCGTCATCCATTTCATCAAACAAGTTGGCTAAGTCATCGTTATCCATTTTGTTTGTGACGAAGGTGGCTTTGTCTTTCCCTACTTTTTCAAGGACGATCTCTTGATATTCACGCTCAAGCTCGCCCATCATTTCCGTCACATCATCGACTGTTAAAAAATGCAAGAAGCGGCCGCGATGCTTTTCTGGAAGCTCTTTAAATAAATAGGCCATATCATAAGGCTGAAGCTCTTCCATAATGTTTTTAAATTCTTTGCGTTTGCCGTCTCTTAATAAAATAATAATTCTTAAAATGAGTTCATCGTACGTAATGTTCTGTATCATCGCTGTTACCTCCCCAAAGTCAGGAGATACCCGAATCCCTTAGAATGTGCGGGGGTCAGGATCTCCTCTATCTGATGCGTCAATCTGATCTTTTGACATATTCTCTATGTGTCTCGAATCGGGATGATCCATCCCCACACCTCCTTTTCTCATAAAAAAGCACCTTCAACCGAATGAAGGCGCTTTGTAAGCATGACAAAATAAACACTTACTCCTTCAATCGTAGAGCTTTAGCACTGTATGGCATAGGACAAAACCAGCTGCATTAAAAATCACCTTATGTCGATGATTTCTGTTGACCCATTGGCGTCTTTGGACATTTTTGGGCAGCAGCGTATCTCCATACAGGAGCCTCACCTAACGAAGTCTCATATTGTTAACACAATGAGATTACAGAAAAAGCGGAATGATGTCAATAAGCAAGATGCCAAGTCTCGTCATGTATTCGCTTACTTTTCAAAAAAAGAGCGATAGACGTTGACCATCGCTCTTTGCTAAAAAAGGGCTAAAGTGATTTTTATTTTAGCACTTTTCTAGAGTGAAATCAAAATATTTTCATTATCGGA
>NZ_AMSH01000072.1 GCF_000300535.1 Bacillus xiamenensis | reverse complement strand
AATGCGAGGGTTTGTCTACACGCTGAAAGCCGGCATGCGCCGGCTTTACATTCCTTTAAACTTAATGAAATACAGGACGTCTTTTTTCTAAAAAGGCTTGAATGCCCTCCTTATGATCTTGACTTTGTCTGAGTCTTGCCTGCGCCGCACGTTCCTTTTGAAGAACGGCTAACAGCTGTGATTCTGACTGCTGGAAATAGATCATCTTTGTTTCAATAAATGCTTGAAGCGGCATGTTGATAAACGGCTTCACACACACTTTTTGATACGTTTCAACCTCCTCTTGAAACACACCGTCTGCAAGACGAAGCTCGATCGCTTCTTCAGCCGACAGCTTTTGCCCGCTCCAAATCAATTGTTTAGCGGTTTGCTCACTTACTCGTTTAGTCAGGAAATAATGCCCTCCACCATCTGGAATTAGCCCAATTCCATTAAAGTTCATAGCGAGCTTTGCATCTTGATGCATAAACAAATAGTCACAGCTTAGGGCAAAGCTAAAACCAAGACCAGCCGCTGCCCCGTGGACTAGCGCAATCGTCACTTTTTGCATACGAGCTAAAGATAGTGTAATTCCCTCAATCAAATCCATCACACGATGAAAATCTTCTTCACGATCTTGCTTCAGCATCATTCCAATATCTCCGCCTGCCGAAAACCCTTTCCCTATTCCCTTGATCACAACGATCTTTGCACTGCTCTCACTCGCTGTATCACACGCCTCCTTAAATTCTGCAAACATGTCAACATGAAACGCATTATAAGCTTCCGGTCTATTGAAAGCGATTTCAAAAATATCCCCATCTAATTGACAATTGATATAGGTCATCATCCATTCCCCTCTTTCTTTTACAGCTAATGTCTTACTTCAATACCCTTCAAGTAATTCCTTTTCCTCTGAATAAAAAATTTCAAGATCAATTGATACTAAAATGAGCATAATGGTTGAAACAAGAAATATATTTTTATATAGTAAAATAAGAAATAAAAAATCGTTTGAAAGGGGGAGAATGATTGATAAGATGTTCCATACTCATATTGGTTAGCTTCATCGTCATGTTTTCTCCCTTTTCAAATGTCGTTTTTGCTTCACAAGCAGAGGCGAGCACACCCAACCTTATTTCTCCGTCAATCTATGAGGAAGAAATAAGCGCTGTGAAGACACCTCCATTTTCAAAAAAGCTGGCCTCATCTATTCTGTTAAAAGACAGATTATCAATGGGGGATTCAAAGGCTTTTCTTTTAAAGCGTGCAGCATCAACAGCACTATCTATTGATTTATGTTTTTTGGAAATGAAGTGTGCAATCCCCATCATGTATCAATCAAATTACCTCGACTGATTCATTTTATTTCATCCGTATTCACTATATGAAAAACAAAACCTATCATATTCGGAGGGATAAAATGGACATTAAAGAAAATGATCTTCCTGGGATTGGAAAGAAATTTGAAATTGAAACAAGAAATAGAGAAAAGATGACGATTGTGATTCATGATGATGGCAGACGGGAGATTTATCGTTTCGACGATGATGATCCAGATGAAGTGCTGTCCACCATTTCTCTCGATGATGCTGAATCCCGGCAAGTTGCTGCCATTATTGGCGGTATGGTATATAAGCCGCAAGCCCTTGAAACCATTGAAATGGCATTCAATGACTTGATCATTGAATGGTTTAAAGTAGAAAAAGGCGCAAAAGCGGTTGGACATACACTCGGTGATTTAGATGTGAGACAAAATTATGAAGTAACCGTTATTGCGATCATTAAGCATACGAATGAAAAATTACTCAACCCTGGTGCCGATTCGATTATTCAAGAAAACGATACGATCGTCATTTCAGGCGAAAGAAAACACTTAAAACGCTTAATACGTGATTTTCTTTCAAGAGGGGGAGAGTGATGAATGGATCATTTAGTCTTTGAAGTTGGGACGGCGCTTATTCTCATCGCCATTGCCAGCTTAATCGCCAATAAAATTAAATTTTCGATCATTCCTTTTCTGATTGTCCTCGGAATGATTGTCGGTCCACATGCACCAACCATCGGGATCATTGATTTGAAATTTATCGAAAGCACCGAAATCATTTCGTTTTTTGGTAGAATGGGTGTCTTGTTCCTTCTTTTCTACCTTGGACTTGAATTCTCTGTCGGAAAGCTCATTAAATCGGGTAAATCCATTGCAGTCGGCGGATCTATTTATATTTTGATCAACTTCAGCTTAGGATTGCTTTATGGCTTTATCACAGGCTTTGGATTCCTTGAAGTTCTTATTATGGCAGGGGTTATCACCATTTCATCAAGTGCCATTGTCGCCAAAGTCCTTGTTGATTTGAAACGGACAGCGAACCCTGAAACAGAGTTAATTCTTGGGATTATTATGTTTGAGGATATTTTCCTCGCCGTTTATTTATCTGTCGTATCAGGTCTTGTCCTTGGAGATGCCACATCCGTTGGCGGTGCCTTATTATCTATTTTAATCGCTTTTGGTTATATGATGCTTTTCTTTATCATCGCGCGTAAGCTGCCAAAACTATTAAATAAGCTTTTCGATATCCGTTCGAATGAAGTGTTCATCATTGTGATTTTTGCCGCCTTGTTCTTTGTCGCTGGTTTCTCAGAAACGATCCATGTCGCAGAAGCAATTGGTGCACTCTTACTTGGCCTTGTGTTCTCAGAAACAGAACACTCAGACCGCATCGAACATCTCGTTGTTCCATTTAGAGATTTCTTTGGAGCGATGTTCTTCTTCAGCTTCGGATTGAGTATCGACCCGTTTACATTAGGAGATGCCTTCTGGCTTGCAATTGGTGCTGTCATTCTCACCCTGATTGGGAACTTCACTGCTGGGATGTTTGCTGGAAGAAGAGCTGGGTTTTCTCATAAAGCTTCTTCTAATATTGGATTAACGATCGTATCAAGAGGAGAATTTTCCATCATTGTCGCCGAGCTTGGCATTGCAGGCGGGCTTGCCGCTACATTGAAGCCATTTGCAGCATTATATGTGTTAATTCTTGCGATTTTAGGACCGCTAGTGACGAAAGAATCGAAGCGTATCTATCAAATCCTAAACAAAATCTTCAAATGGAAAACAGAAAAACCAAAAGTAAAAAAAGAACCCACTTTGTAATCGAAAGGGCCCTTGATTCCGGGGCCCTTCTTTCATTTCTTAAATAAATTGCTGAAATGCTGTTTCTTGCTTCACTGGAGATTTCTCTATTCCCCGTATCGTTTGTATCACTTTTTGGTTGCGATAGATAGATAGTTTTAAATTGGTTGCCGCTGTTCCGTGAGAGTGATCAAGGTTCGTGAATGTAAAGAAATGATGGGAGCGTTTGTCTTTAAACACAAGTCTGAAATCATCTGTCACTTTAAAATGCTGATCACTCTCCCACTCAATCAAAGGTCCATATGTGCTAAACCATGACGGAATATTCGGCGTGTATCCTGTGGCCAATACTACATGATCCGCTGCGATTGTCTTTTCTTTCTTCAGCTGCCATTGTTTCAGATGCAGCTCTAAAGACTGATCGTCCTTCATATGAACCGCTTCAAGCTCAGTCATCGGCTGAATGAGAACAGACGGCTCCTCTCCTGAAACGGAGCGATGATACAATTCCTGATAGATGCGAGAAAGCGTCGAGGCATCTATGCCATTTCTTAATCCCGCCAGTCTAGGCAACGTGTTCATCCGTTCTTCATAAGGAAGCGAATGAAAATATTCGACATACTTTGGCGTAAATAACTCCTGACCAAGCTCTGCTGTCTCCAGCTCTCTAAATTCACTAGACCGCGTAAACCATGAAAGCTGCTGCCCTTTCGTTTGATGCTGAAGGAGATCTAAGAAAATTTCAGCCGCACTCTGACCTGAACCAATCACCGTCACTGATTGAGCTTCGTGAATTTCTTTTTGCCGATCTACATAACGGCTGCTATGGGTCACATACGGCAAAGCAGCTTCTGGCACATCAACAGGAATCATCGGCTTACTTCCAGTTCCAAGAACCACATGCTTTGCGCGATATTCAGAAAGCGATCCATCTGTCAATTTTCGGACTTTCACTAAATACCCATCTTGGCAGTCCGTCACTTCTTCAACCTTCATCCCAAACTGACAGCTATCTAATTCACCTGCAGCCCATGCTAAATACGCATTGAATTCTCTCCGTGGAATATCAAATTGTTCAAAGGTATAGAAACGGTGAAGCCTGTTTGACTCATGTAAATAATTCAAAAATGTATACCTGCTCCTTGGATTCGCCATCGTCACAAGGTCTGCTAGAAAGGAAACCTGCAAATCCGTTCCTTTGATCAGCATACCAGGATGCCAGGCAAATTCGGTCTCCTGTTCAAAAAAACAGCATGTCACATCTTCATACTCCTCTAATAAAGCGGCCAAGCCTAAATTTGCGGGCCCAATCCCAATTCCGATCACATCAATCATATGTACACCTGCTTTAACTTTTTACCTCCTATATACCCTTTTACAAATGAAAAAAACACTGCGGTACCGCAGTGTTTAAACGTGAGAAACAAATAATGACTCAAGAAATTGAATCTTTTCTTCTGTATAGTGCTCATAGCGATCATTATACGATTTAGGATCTTTTGGATTGGCATACTGCGTAATCTTCCCTGTGCGCGGATCAATGAATTTACTGGCCGCGCCGCATCCAATGCCAATGATCGTCTGCACCTCTTCCATAATGATGATATTATACAAACTTTCCTGCCCATCTAACGAATACCCGACATTTTCGAGATTTCCCAAGATGTTCTTTTGTCTGTATAAATAGTAAGGATGATATTCATGTGCTTTCGTCCAAGCAACCGCTTCATCCATCATACGTGTGATTTCTTCGCGGTCTGCTACTTGATACTTCTCCTTGTTACGGGTCATTTCAGACGCTCTTTTAAAGGAGAGTGTGTGCACAGTTAAAGATTCGGGTTTGAGTTCTTCTGTCTGCTGCAAGGAGTGCTGAAATTCCTTCAGTCCTTCACCAGGTAAACCAATGATTAAGTCCATGTTAATATTATTCATGCCGTACTGCCGTGATAAATGATACTTTTCAATCGTTTCTTCCACACTATGATGCCGCCCAATGGCTTTCAGTGTTTCATTCTCATATGACTGCGGATTAATACTAATCCGGTCAATATTGTACCGGTTGAGCACCTCCAGCTTATCAGGCGTAATGGTATCAGGACGCCCCGCCTCTACAGTAATTTCACGAATGTGTTTCACATCAGGAAAAGAGCGATACATTTCTTCATACAGCAAATCCATTTCTTCCGCTGTAATACTTGTTGGCGTGCCCCCGCCAAAATAAACCGTGGTCACTTTAATCCCGTGTTCTTTTAACCATTCGCCCATTCTTTGCATCTCATAATGTAGCCCAAACAGAAACGTTCCCACTCTTCCAGCTTGTCCTTTAATGGCATAAGCAGGGAACGTGCAATAAGCACATTTTGTTGGACAGAAAGGAATACCGATATAAATACTCACTTCCTCCTGAAGGTCATACAGATCTGGGATGGCTTGTATTTGCCGGTCGACAATCTCCTGCATCAAATTGATTTTTTCATCATGAATTAAGTAATCACGCTTTAACGCAGCATGCGCTTCTTCCTTTGTCATACCTTCTCTGAGCATCTTATGAAGTAATTTCGTAGGACGAATCCCTGTGAGAATCCCCCATTTTTGCGTCATTCCTGTATGCTCCTGAAGCAGGTGTAAATAAACAGACAGCACGGTATTTTTGATTTGCTTCCAGCGCTCCTTATCGTTCAAGCCCTCTGGCATCTCTCTTGCAAAACGGCTGGTTATGGACGATCCAGCAATATGGCCAGTTGCTTCAACGACTCCATGTTCTTCCTTCCAGTTAAACTCCATTACTAGAGCTTCAGCCATTTCGGTTCGATCGAACAGCACTTCACTGTCTTCCTCAAATAAATTGGCTATATTGACAAGCGGGCGATGAAATCGTTCATCAGACAGCCCTTTTATTAAAATTCGCATCGTATCACCTTTATCTTCAAACTTGTTTCATTTTACAAAATTCAACTAGGAAAAGCAATGAAGGGAATAGACGAAGGCCCTGTCATTTCTTGATTGACAGAGCCTTCACCGTACTATCGTTTAATATCAAATTGGTGTAAAAAACCTTCCCTTTGCTGCATCCTAAAGTATTCTTTGATCATATAAGCGACACCCTGTTCATCATGAGAACGTGTCACCCAATCAGCTTTACGTTTGACCGAATGAGGTGCATTTCCCATAGCAACGCCTAAGCCAGCTAACTCAAGCATTGGAATATCGTCTGTCCCGTGGCCAATCACGACCGTATCTTCTAATGTAAAACCTAGTGCTGAGGTTAACAAAGAAAGTCCTGCTTCTTTCGATACCCCTTTGCAAACGATATTCATTTTCTCATCACTGATCTTGATCAGATCAACAGATGGGAACGCTTGTTGAATGGTTTGGTGGATCTCAGGCTGAAGCGCTGCGGTCGAATACACTTCAATAACAGGTGTACTGACCGGTTCATCCATCAGCATATCACTTAATGATTCAACAAATTGGACAGGATAGAAAATCGGATCAGACGGATGAATCAACGTTTTCCCCATCAGTTGCGACTGTGTTTTTTTCCGGTTGCCGATTGAGAATTTTTCATGCAGCAAACGGATATTACAATCAAAACTTTCAAGGATTTGCACAAGATTAAACGTTTTTTCTTCCGTTAATTTCTTCACATGGAGCGGCTCATCGAGCTTATCAGCAATAAATGCACCACTATGCGTCACAAGGGTTGCATTGGATAGTTTCAACGCCTTGGCAATTTTTTGTGCTGATCGAAAATGCCGGTTGGTGACAATCGTCACGTAAACCCCTTTTTTCTTTACATATTCCACAGCTTCTTTAGTAGCGGAATGGATTTTTCCATTGGAACGAAGCAACGTTCCATCTATATTGAGTGCAAGTAGTTTTTTTGACACTGAGGCATCCCCCTTCTTGATGACTGTACTTACGATGAGGATATGCCCTAGTTTAATGCTTTAGAACATGCAGTTGTAGCAGCCCTTGTTTGATGAATCAATGATAAATAAAAAAAGCCTACCCCTAGGCTTTTTTTTATGTACGGTTTGGATGCGTAACAATGGAGTGATGAAGCTCCCCATTATCCCCTAATCTTACACACCAAAGCATTGCTTATATCAGATCCCCTTATGCTTTGCTTTTCTCCCAGAAGCGCTTCTCTCTCATTTGACTCATCGCCATAAAGCCCAAGTGAAACGCACCCAATTCATCACGAGAGTACTTTTTTGAAAGCACTTTCAATAAGTATTATCGCAGAATTTATGAGCTTCGACAACCCTTTTTTTCAAGGTGCATAGAAGGCGGTGAAACATAAAAAAGGGCGAATCGCATCGCCCTTTCAATTAATTTTCTTCTGCATTTCCATAAAGCTCTTCAAGAGGCTTCATGATAATTTTATTTAATTCACCAATGAGAACACTTACGCGCTGTTCTGCTTCCATCAACTGAGAGATTTTATCGTGCTGCTGCACAAGTGCAACTGTTTTTTGCGCTTGCTCTACTTCTTCTTGCGTAATCTCTTGACCAGTCATTTGTTTTTGTTGAAGGTTGACTTGAATGTCACGGAAGTTCTCAAACATTCTTTTAGAGGACTCATCCTCGTTTACCTCATCATAAAGATTTCTTAACGTTGAATATTCTTCGCTATGACGCAGTGCTTTTTCAAGGTCATATGCAACATCATAAAGATTTACAGACATGTTATGTCTCCTTTCTATCCGTTATCACCGATATGGATCGGCGGACACCACTCCACTATAACAAACTATGGCTCTCGTTTCATATATATACAATGAATTCAACAAAATTTCTCGATTTTCTCTTAGAATAAAGTGACAAAAACAGCTTGGATAGCACCAATCATTCCGCCTAAAAGCCCACCTAAAAATGTGATCATTTTCAACTCTTTATTGGAAATGCTAACCACTAGCTCTTCCATTTTTTCAAGTGGAAAAAGTTCAATTTGCTCACGAATAATTTCTTCAAATTGAAGCTTTGCGAGCAGTCCCTCTAAAGCATGAGATGCGGCTTCAATCCCCTTATCAATGAAAACTGGAGCAAATTGTGTTTTCAGATCATCCGCTACTGCACTGATGTAACCTCCAACTGGTCTGTCTAATAGCAGCTTTGTAGAAAAATGTGAAAGCAATTGCTTTTTCACACTAAATAGAAGCTCCTTCACATTCCATTTTTCATCAAGCTCATTTAAAGAGAATTGCTTTACCTTGTCCCACTCCTGAACGAGCAAGTCTGATAAGAACCTTTTTGTTTCTGCATTCTTTAGGAACTTGATGATTTCAGGATGTACCCGATCAATTAAGCTGGCATTTCCTAAAAACATTTGAACCATACTGCCAAGCATGCCTCGTTCTTTTAGGAAATCATCTATCATATTGCCAAGCCTTGCTTTCCCTTCATCACTTTCAAAGTAATGAATACCTCTTTTCAAAATATAATCTGCCGCATCTGGAATTTTGGCTGAGAGTTTACTTTCCACTTCCTGAGGTAGCAGCTCAGATAATGTTTGCTGATCATATGTCTCAAGCAAAGAATAAAGCTTTTTATCAGACCAATGGTGAAGCCATTCATCTGCTCTGACGTCAGCCTGTGAAACACCGTATCTTTCTAGCATGTCGAGAACTGTTATCTCCATGTCAGCACCCTTGTCAATATATCGATGCACTGTATCCAATATGTCTTGCTTTGCCTCGGACGATTCAAATCGTTTTTGAATTCCCTCTGGCGTGAGTAAGTGCTCCATGACCATGACACCGACCTGCTTGGCTACTTCATCTCTTCTTTTCGGAATAAGCCCTGGGGTAAATGGAAGTTGCTTCCCAAATAAATAATATGGTTTATAAGGACGAAAGAGCATTTTAATTGCAAGATGGTTTGTCGCTGCCCCTATAACTGCACCTATTACAATCATAAAAATAAACGTTGTAAGTATATCCAAAGTCGTCATCTACCTTTCAAACAATACCGGGTGATTATTGTTTTGATCTATACGTATTATAGTTGTTGTCAAGATCCCAAGCAAATGAAGCATGCATGGTGACATATGATAAAGTGATCTGTCGTAATGATAAAGGAGCGCCAGGTTTATGTAAAATCATAAAAAAGTGTTTTTCAATGGTGAAAAAAAGAAGTTGAAAAGTAGGTGTTGTATGATGACAGCGACGTTAGGTATTGTAACCCTTTCTTTGCAACATGAAGAGGCATTCACACATCAGCTTGCCAAAGCTGCCTCATCTTTTGATTTAGAGGTTGTTCGTTTTACCCCCTATGATTTAAAACCTGCTTCAAATTTAATCCACGGTCAAAAATTCAAGTCTGGCCAAGGATTTGAAGCATCAGAATTTTCGATTCCTGACATGATTTATGATCGATGCCTATACCAGCATGACGCACAATCAAAAAAAGCAAAACCTATCATGACTTGGTTAAAAAAGTACCCAAAAACATCTTTTTTAAATACCGGAATCCAAGATAAGATGCTGCTATTCGAGCAGCTCCGTCTCCAGCCTTCATTAGAGCCATATTTACCTGTGTGCTCTTTATTGAAAGAGCCATCAGATCTTCTCAACATGGTGAAAAGAGGCGGATACTGTAAAATACAGCCACTCTCTCATCAGCACACTGCACCCACTTGCTTCATTTCCTTAAAAAACAAATCAACATTCACTGTTCAACTGAGCCCCGAGCAAATGATGACATTTTCTCGTCCATCAGAGATTGAGCGCTGGTGCAAAAAATATATTGGCCGCTATTTCCTTCAATGTTTTAACACGAGTGATCAAAAGGATTTTTTATTTAATGAAATCAGGATTTTTTTGATGAAAGACTCACAAAATCAATGGAAAAGCATGGGGATTCATACAAAATCATCAGTCGAAAACAGCCTTTTGAGTCATACACAAAATTCCGTTCATGTGTTAGGATTTGATCACTACTTACACTCCTTGCAGCCACACATTCAAGAGCTCCTTTTAGATGATATTGCATCCATTCAGTCATCCCTATCAGTATTTATAGATAAAACGTTCTCTCCATGCATTGAATTCGCTGTAGACTTACTTCATACAAGTGAAGGCAAACTATACATCTCAAATGTAAGGTCAAAGCCAGGACGATCCGCTTTTTTAAAAGCTTACCCTGAAAAGGAAAATCAAATGATTCAAATCATACTTGAACACGCCAAATCTATGAAGTCTCAACAGAAGGAGGTTTCTTATGAAGAGAAAACGCTGCATCATCGCTCCTCATCTGACAAGTGAAAAAACAGTGTATCTGCCCATCCAATGGAAACAGAAGGGTGCTATCTTATCTATCGCTGCTGGGTCTCGTGTAGTAGAGGATTTCAGTATTTCCTACCATCAACATTCTCAAAAAATTTTATTATCGCAAGATCTATATCATGATTTACTGATTCCCTATAGCACAAAAATCGAGGTCATATTTGATCAACATACACTTTATATTGGACCTTTCATCGGCATCTTCACCGCAGGCTTTGAACAAAATGCACCTCCATTAGGAGACAGGTCAGACTTTTTCATACAGCTTCTGCAATCTTGCAGGCAGCATAGCGGATTTGCTTATCTTTTTGGTACCCATTCAATTGATTGGGAAAAAGGAATAATCGATGGTCTGCTCTATCAAGAGGAAAAATGGATAAAAAAACAGGTCCCCCTTCCATCCATCGTCTATGACCGGCTGCCAAATAGAAAGGCTGCCCAATCTGCATTCATTCAAGAAACGAAACGGAAACTGACTCAGGACTACAATATTCCTTGGTTCAATCCTTATTTTTTTAATAAGTGGGAAATTCATGAGCGGCTCTTAACAGACGAAAGCACAAGGTCCTTCCTACCTCATTCCATACAATTAGATCCTATTGATGCTCTAACTAAAATAGAGACACTCCTTTATCTGCATCATGTCATTTATTTAAAACCGATAAACGGCAGCCATGGGGATGGTATTTATCGATTAAAGAAATCGGAAAGCGGGATCGCTGTATGTTCAAATAAACGAAAAACGATTTCGTATGATTCAATCGATCATTTTGTGAAACAGCTGCGTAAAGATGAGCCCATTCATAACTTTATCGCCCAACAAGGCATTGAGCTTCTGCACGTCGATCATCAACCAATGGACTTTAGGGTACACACGAATAAAAATAGGTACGGACACTGGACAGTTACAGCTGCTGCTGCAAAATTCTCAGGAGATCACACAGTCACGACCCATCATTTGCATGGCGGATCAATCAAAACACTCAACGAGGCCTTTCCTGATACGGATAAACGTTTCAAGATTTTGCAGCAGCTATCTGAGACCGCCATCACACTTAGTCAGGTGATAGATGAAAAAATGCCCGGTCTTATTGGTGAAATTGGTTTTGACTTAGGCATTGATACATCTGGTGCTATTTGGATGTTTGAAGCCAATTCTCGTCCTGGACGTGAAATTTTCAAGCATGCTTCTTTGAAAAACTCAGAATGGCTGATTGGGAAAAGAATTGTTGATTACGCCTCTTACCTCTCTCAAACAGCACTGACCACAGGCCAAGCAAGTATCTAGTTATTCTTTTAGGGTATGGTGTTCTAAAATCTGTGCTTTTCCTATGCTCTTTTCAATAGATGAGATACAATAAAACCAAGTTCAAGATTGTTTCCGTATGGTCGTGTTGATTTATTGTTTCATCAATATAAGCAAGGAGGCAATGATGATATGATTTCTCATTTTCAATGGAAACCTCTCTTTAAAAAGGCACAATTGCCTGGCTGGAAAATCTCTTTTTTTCACAATGGTGCCCACTATGAAGGCATCTACCACAAAACAGGTGATATTGAATGGGGCTCTCTTCTTCCGCCTCATGAAGTTGAACCAACCTTAAAAGAAGAAATCCACGAATTAATGCTATTCCATGTCTATGATTAAACTCGTTAAGGAGCCTCGCCATGTTAGAAAAGTTAAAACTTGTTTACGGAAACCATATCATCAGTACACCAACAAAAGATAAACATATACTTTGGTATGAGACAGACGAAGGCGAAATTTTTGGTGTAAATAAAAAAGAGCTATCAACAAAAGAAATTCTTCTTCTCAATTCTTTCCTAACACCGATTGATATCTCTCATACGCAGAAGACCGAAGATGAACAGAAATGGTACAGCTTTCTTTTTGAAAACAAATCATTGACCATTCATGAACCCGTTCGTGTTCATTATTTTAAAATGGATCATCAAGTAGAGCAAAGACAGCAAATCAAAGAGGCTGTGAACAGCAGCCTCGAACACACTCACTTCATATGGACAGGCGGTGAAACAGCCATGCTGATTCAAACAAACGCCTCGGCAGATAATGGTCAGCTAGACCGGCTAAATGATTTGTCACAAGCCATTACAAGTGATTTTTTAACCAACTCCGTCTTTTTACAAGGACAACTGCATTTGCCGAATGAGCATGTAAAGATGAGATTATTAAATGAACATCAACTCTTTTTGTGGCATATGCAGCGTGGAAAGCTCAGGTCAGGGGTCACAACATTTTATCAATGTCTACCATCCTTCATTCGATATGATGCGGACATCGTTTCTGATGCCATATCAGATGCATTTAAAGAGACAGTCTTTGATCGAGATGTTTACAGAACGCTTATGACCTATATGCAATGTAATTTTAATGCATCTCAGGCGGCTAAGGCTTTATACGTCCACAGAAACAGTCTTCAGTATCGGATTGATAAATTTATTGAGCGGACAGGGCTGGATATACGACATTTTCAAGAAGCAGCAGCAGCCTATATGATGATGAACCTTCTCGATCTTTCTTAAATATGAGTGACATGTAAGCACCCTGCCCAAAAACGAAAATCAGATGTTGTGCACGTTGTCCATTTACAGAATTCCCTCCTTTTTATACACTTTATTTATAAGTAAAGCGCTTTCAAAAAAAAGGGATTGGGAGGCTGTCATCAATGGCTGAAATGATGCTGAATCAAATTTACAAAGTATACGATAATAAAGTAACCGCAGTAGATAACTTTAATCTACATATACAAGATAAAGAATTTATTGTCTTTGTTGGGCCATCGGGCTGCGGAAAATCAACCACTCTTCGCATGATTGCAGGTCTTGAAGAGATTTCACAAGGTGATTTTCTTTTAGACGGCAAACGGATGAATGACGTGGCACCAAAAGACCGGGATATTGCAATGGTGTTCCAAAACTATGCATTATATCCTCATATGAATGTATATGATAATATGGCTTTTGGATTAAAGCTTCGGAAGTTTCCTAAAGCTGAAATAGATGAACGGGTTCGAAATGCCGCTAAAATATTGGGGCTTGAACAATACTTAGATAGAAAACCTAAGGCACTTTCTGGCGGCCAAAGACAGCGTGTTGCCCTTGGAAGAGCCATTGTGCGGGATGCGAAAGTCTTTCTTTTGGATGAACCGCTCTCTAACCTAGATGCAAAGCTCCGTGTACAGATGCGAGCTGAAATTTCTAAACTTCATCAACGGCTGCAGACGACATTCATTTATGTCACACATGATCAGACGGAAGCTATGACAATGGCTACCCGGCTTGTTGTCATGAAAGACGGCTTTATCCAGCAGGTTGGTGCGCCTAAGGATGTGTATGAAAACCCAGAGAATGTATTTGTAGGCGGGTTTATTGGGTCTCCTGCGATGAACTTTTTTACAGGAAAACTTTCTGACGGTGCCATTGCGGTTGGCGATACGCACATTCGTGTCCCAGAAGGGAAAATGAAAGTATTACGCAGTCAAGGCTATATCGGAAAAGATGTTATTTTAGGCATCAGACCAGAAGACTTCCACGATGAACCTGTATTTATAGAGGCTTCTGAAGGAACAAAAATTGAAGCAAACGTAGAAGTGGCAGAATTAATGGGAGCAGAAACAATGCTGTATTCATCTCTCAATGGCCAAACGTTTATTGCACGTGTTGATTCTCGTACAGACGTTCAGGCAGGTCAGACTCTCCCGCTTGCCATTGATATGAATAAAGCTCACTTCTTTGATACCGAAACTGAGCTGCGCATCCGCTCTGCTGAATAAGAAAAGGCTCGCCCAAACCATCACGATTAAGTGATGGTTTTTTGTATGTTAAAACAACATTTACCATGTTCTTTTTTCGTATGTTTTTTTCGCAACGAACCATAATATTTAGTACAAACCAGTTACCGCATTGGGTTTCGCCAAGTGGCAAATGACATGATCATTTCGCTGGTGCGATTCCAGCAAGCCCAACCAAAAAAATCATATATAAAAAGGAGATTCACATCATGGCAAATACTAATAGTTCGAATCAATTACTAGTTCCTGGAGCACAGCAAGCAATCGATCAAATGAAATACGAGATCGCTTCTGAGTTTGGTGTAAACCTTGGAGCAGAAACAACAGCTCGTGCTAACGGTTCAGTTGGTGGAGAAATTACAAAACGTCTTGTGTCTTACGCTCAACAAAACCTTGGCGGAACAAAAGCTTAATTTCATATTTGGATCATAGAAGGCACCTTTTCAGGTGTCTTCTTTTTTTGCTTTTATCCCTCACCGATTCCTTTTGTGTTCATATGATGTATTAGAAAGGAGCGGATCTTCATGGACATTATTTCTGGTATGAATTTTGAACTTCTACAATTTGTCGGTATCTCTCTATTATGTGAATATGCTCATAGTATTCGGTCCTTTCACCTTTATAAAAAAAGCATGACATAAAATTGTACCATTTTGAGTTCTTTTCACTTATAGTATGTAGTGGAGGGATCGAACAGATGAAAATAGCTCTTTTCGGTGCTCATGGACGTGTAGGACAAGCATTTCTTCGTTTCGTACAAGAAGATGATCGTTACATGGTTCGTTCGTTAATTCGGACAAACCGGGAAGAAATGCTTGCGGGTATGTTTCAAGTCACCGGCAATTCCAGAAATCAAGAGGATGTGCTTGAAACGATCAAAGGATCAGATATCGTCGTCAGCTGTCTATCGACAGATGGTGATGACACTTTATCTGTTTCAATGGATCATATCGTACAAGCCATGAAGCAAACAGGAACATCAAGAATTATAACGATTGGCACTGCGGGGATTTTGAAAGCGAGGCAGCAGCCGGAGCTTTACCGCTTTGAAACAAATGAATCAAGGCGAACCACTTCCCGAGCAGCTAAAGAACATGCCAAAGCGTTTGAAATTCTTCAATCAACTGATTTAGATTGGACGATTATTTGCCCAACTTATTTACCAGATGGAGAAGTGACACGTTCATATCGCTATGAAAAGGATTTTCTCCCTATAGATGGACAGAAAATTTCGGTTGAAGATACTGCACACTTTTTATATCAACAGTTAAACTCAAAGGAATTTTTGCATCAACGCGTTGGCATTGCTTATTAAGCATTTAGCTCATGCAAACTATATACAACCCATAAAAAGAGCCTCATTCCATTGAATTGAAGTGACCCCCTAAATTTAGACACGGGT
>NZ_AMSH01000071.1 GCF_000300535.1 Bacillus xiamenensis | reverse complement strand
TAGCTCAGCTGGGAGAGCGCTACGCTGGCAGGGTGAACGACATAACCCGAAGCAAACAGACGTTCTCTGATAAAGACTGATTTAATAAGATTCTATGATGAGCCTTTCTGAATAAATATTTTCATTTCTGAACAAAACTGAAAGGGTTGGTCCCCAATCCGTCCCCATAAAAAAACAGACCATGCAGGGTCTGTTTTAATTTTGCCTATACGTTTAGAGAAGTTGTGTTTCGATCGATCATCGTCGTGTTTCGATCGATTTTTTGTATTTCTATCGATGTCGTGTTTCGATCAGTTGCAATAGTGTACACTCCTGCAGCTGCAATCACAGTAAGAGCAATCATCGTAAAACCCTTCTTAAAACTCATACAAACAATCCCCTCTCTGAATTTTGAGTTGTGTTTCTAATACCTTTTGATAAGCAGCTGTTGCTTCTTCAAATTGACCTTGTTTCCCATACTCATCTGCATACACTATATAGCATGCCTCAGCGTAAGCGAAAAGCTGTTTCTGTTCTAGATACTGAAACACTTCGGCCAGCTGCTCCTCATTTATATTATTAACATAAACCGCTTCTAAGAAGGTAAATAGATTTTCATAAAGCTTATTAGGGGCATCCTCAAGTATATTAGTTCCTTGTTTTAAAGATGCTTCTCCTTCTTTAAATCTTCCTGCTTTAAATTGCGTACAGCTAATCGCAAAATACAATTTGGTAAGAAGCTCCGAATCATCATCTGCCTTTTGAATAGCCTTCTCAAAATAATTGATAGCTTCATCCCATTGACCGTCTCTATCAAATGTATGGCCAATGTTCAAAAAGGCTTTAGTTAGAATTTTTTGATCACCAATTTCCTCTGCTATTTTAATTGCATTCTTTAGATGAGGAATTGATTTATCGTGTCGAGCCAAATCATCATAATTTCCTGCTATGACAAACAAACATTGAATTTTTCTTACTTTATACAGATCATATTGATCGTAGATTTCCAGAGCTTTTAAAATATGATGCATGGAAACATGGGTTTGTTTCATAATATAGTAGGCTTCAGCCACCTTGAAGTGAAACTCGGCTTGTTCAATATCATCTATAACTAGCGTAAGTTGTTTCTCCGCCATTTTATAGTATTGAATGGCCTGTACATATTCTTTTATACTGAACTCGTACATCCCACGAAAAAAAGCGTTGTAATACTGCAGCATGCCGGATAATTTATGATTTGAGTTTTCTATTTTATCTACTAAGTCTGCAATGGATAAAGAGCGCTGGTCTGAGGGTTTAATATAATCAAGCATAAGCTGATGACGAAAGCACATCAATTGATAGTAAATCAGTAAATCCTGGTCTTCTTCCATTCGTTCAATTTCTTGTTCTACCTCAGCTTTCAAAATCTCTGCATCTGGTACACTAAATTGACGAATCATTTTATACCATTCATTTATTTTCACACCAACATGTGAAGAAAGAACCTTCTCCATCCCCTTACTCCCCTTCCACAAAATTCCCTTATATTACATATATTATTACATACAGGAATTTACAAAGCACCGAAAAGAAACCGCAAAAAAGAGCAAAAAAAAGAGCTCCTGTAAAGGAGCCATGTGAGTAATACATGAGTAATAGTGGTTTGATAAAGAAGTAAATCATTGAAATATACGAATTTTTTAATCCCCGTTTCCGCGGGTAAACCGTATATAAATTTATTATAACTCAAACTTAGACACAGAACAAACATTCGGTTATAATTCGAATGAGGTGATATTGGTGTGGGATGAAAGAAAAGATCAAAATAGATGGCAGATGAAATTTATTCTGCCGGAACACAACGAAGCGCTAAGGCAGCTTCATCTTGCAAAACATAAGATCGAGCGGCCAACATTAAGCCCAGAACAGATTGAAGAATTTGAATATACAATAGCGACTGCTATGAGCGAAGACTCGACTCTGAATTTCGAGCTATTTGATGATGGGTTTGTTCGAGAGGTATCGGGACAAGTTGTATACGTGGACCATATAAAGAAACTGTTTCATGTAAAAGATAGCCGTTCTGATACAAATTTAATAAAATTTGCAGATATACTTAATGTAAAAACACTTTAAACAAAAAAGCCCCCATCCATTAAGGACAGGGGCTAATTTCTTTTCCTGTAGTCATATCTATAGATTTTTATTTTAATAGTTTTTCGAGAGCGGCTTTTGTCTTCGGTCCGTATATGCCATCAGGTGTTAAGCCATTCATGAGCTGGAATCGCTTGACTGCATTCGCAGTCTTGGCTCCATAGTAGCCATCAATACCGTTGTTTTTTGCCTTTTTATCCGGGTAGTAGTAAACAGCCGCTAGGGCTTCTTGTACGGCTTTTACTGCTGATCCCTTTGTAAGAGGATTCGTGACTTTTAAAATGCCGGTAGGCAGGTTGTATGACTTTTTAGCAGGCTTGGAAACTGCTGTTTTGGATGGTACTGCTGTTGTTGGTTTAACAGTCGGCTTTTTATTTGTGTGAGCAACGGCGATCCCAGCTTTGAAGCTGTCCCAACGATTAAGCAGCTTTCGCGGACAATTTTTGCCGCTCCATCTCTTATGTGGCACAACGTTGGCCAATGGAATGCCTTGCTCGGTCATCAGCTGACGAATTAGCCATTGGGCGTTCTCAACTGCCTTTTCAAAGTCCCCATCAGCATTCTCACAAACCTCGATACCAATTGATTTCATATTGCCGGTTCCCCGACCATCTCCCGCATGCCAACCGTTTTCGTTTAGCGGCAAATGCTGATAGATACAATTTTCATCCACAGTAAAGTGCCAGCTTACCCCCGTGCTAGATCGCTTAACAAAACTAGCGTGATTAGCTGCGTCTGCTCCTTTTTTAGTATTAGCAGTATTGTGGACCGTAATATATAAAGGCTTCATGTAGTTGCCAGGACGGTTCTTGTTGCTTTTCGGAATATAATCTTTAATGATTTTTACCACGTTCATCGTCTCCTTTGATCAATTTAATATAAAAAGAGCCGCCTCTTGGCAGCTCCTTACTTCGTTAATCCTTTTTGTTTTAGAACTTCTTTCTGCTGCTGCCCTTTCGATGTTACATAGTTGTTTTTGAACCAAGCCATCAAGGTTGTAACAATTGTAAAAATCATTGAACTTGCAAGATATAACGTTTCAGCCAACGAAGTGACTTGATCCTCGCTGATCGGCAAGATTGGCTTACCAAATAGAATTAACGTTTGGTTGATTAATGCCATAAAAAGAAGCACTGTACGGATCACAGTGCCTTTGTCGAAGTTTTTCATAATTGTTTCCTCCTACTATTTTAAATTCCGTTCAATTTTATCGAGTTTATCGATCACCACGTCATACTTCTCACTAAACTTTGCTAAGACTTCATTTTGCGCCTCAATTTGCTCATTGAGTTTGTTTTCTCTTTCCTTTGTTGTATTTAGAACATAAAACAATACCCAACAAAAAAGAACCGCAAAGGGTCCTTGTGTCATCAAATATTGCGCCAAATCCATTTCCACCATACTCACCTACTCCTTCACATTGTCCACCTCCTTAAAGAAGGCAAAATAAAAAGCCCCTCTAGGCTTCGTATTGTTCTCCTGTTATTTCTTGATAGTCTTCTTTGTTAATCCAACCGATTTCTACATAAAAGGCAATGTCTTCAGGACCGTAACACTTCCAATCCCAAAACTGCTTTATATCCGCAACTGTTGGATATATCATGATTTTTCACCACCCTTCAACTCCTGAATCTCAGTCATAAGTTGAGCCAATTGTTTTGCCATTTGTGCCTCACGCAATTTAGCTGCAGCTGCTTCTTTTGAAAGCTGACTCAATTGTTTAGTTAAGACCGCATTTTGCTGTTTTAGTAAATCAATATCATACGGCGGTTGCTCTGTTTGTAAGCTATCAATGTATTCCTGGGTTGCCGACTCACTCCATGTCTTGCTTGTGGGATTGTATTTCGCGATGTACAACCCTTCTTGCGGTTGAACGTCTGTAAACCCTTCTGGAATTTCAGCATCATCTGGGATTTCTTTATCTCCACCAGGTATATACTTAAAATCCTCATCGTACGCGTATATTGGCTTCATATGATTTATCCCTCCTTTGCCTTAAACATACAATTCACGACAATAAACTCAGTATTGCTGCTTGTGCTTTGTATGCAAAAACGGCCATCAGTTGCGATATATTGTCTACTATATTGAGGTCCTTTAAAACCACCGGTACTTGAAGCGACTCCAAGATTGTAGAAAGGAGCAACTGGTTCACATCCTTCTGGTAACGTAAAGGCAGGTACATCACCTAATGTCCCTCCGGCAATTGCTCCCTTAACAGTAACAGTTCCAAGCGCATCCTTTGCAACACGTACCCGATAATCATTATTGACCTCAGACTGATATGTTTTCCACCCGTTTCCGATTGTGGGGTACTTCCAATTGAGTTTTGCATCTGTGTCAGTAAGAACACGTTTCCAACCTGTGAAATTCCCCTCTGTATGAACAGTTCCGAACCAATGTAGATTATCAAAACTTCGACATACATGAATGTTTTTTCTTGTTACAGCAGTATCAACATCGATATTAAACCAACCTGAATCATTGGTTGTCGGAATGTTTGTAAGATATTGACCAGCTGCATAATAACGGCCAGGAGGCAATGATAAGACATCTGTTCCGTTTAATACTTTGGGGAGCGGTTTACGTTCACCTGAATCTTGCGTCAATTTATAGAGTTGGCCATTGTTCCATTTATCTTGTTCAGCTATTGTCGGCAGCCTCGTCCAAGTGATAGATATATGGTTGGAATTATAGTAGAAGTAATATGCATTGCCTGACGTGTCTACTGCAAAACCGGTTCCGATGTTGTTTTGTCCCACCGTCTGAATACCTCTCAAATAGGCATTGCTTGGCGCTGGGGAATCTTCTACACCTGGGGATGCAATGAAAGTACAGGTCCCTTTGTCTTTAATCGCATCATAAATATTTTTGTCAGCTGGAACAGAGATCAAGTATTTGCCGTCATCAGCTGTGATTTTATATAACTGCGATTCATTCCATTTCTTTTTCTCCGCTTCAGATGCATGCGGCTTGGTATCGTCAATATGTCCAATGATTTGATCTAACAGTCCATAGTCATTTTCAAGCAACACTTTAACCATTTCATTGAACAAATCCGCATGAGCCTTGTCACTTGTTTCAAACACTTTAGGAGATTTAATGTCCATCGATGAGCACTCCTTTCCTAGTAAATATCATCAATCTCAAAGATGAATTCAATGTCACCATCCTTTTGCTTGTCTGTCATAGTGCGGATGGCGGTGAATTTACCGTCTTCGTCGACAAGAGCTAATTCGTTGATCACTTCTCCTGCAAGCTCTCCTTCAGCGATGGTGCATGTGTACCGGATCTTCGCCGGCTCCATAAACTCGTATGAATCAATCTCCTTTTGAACAAGTTCACTCTTTAATTCTTGTTCTGTTCCATCCAGAGAGATTGGCTTTCCGTCCTTAGTTCCACCATTCCCAAAAGCCATCTTAACCACTTTTGTGAGCTTCGTTCCTTCTGCTCTAGCCTTCGCCATTTGTTGCCGAGCATAAAGCGTTGTTACGGTTAATTGATCAGCCATTATGATCCTCCTTTATAAATCTATTTGTTTGGACGTGGCAGCTAGATATTTTGAACCATCTAGCGATACTGATCCATCAAGCGTCCAATATTTCTGCTTAATGATTACACTTCCGCTCTGATCATTTGATACATGAGCAGCCATGCGGAATGTTACTTTCCTTTTTTCTTTATTTACGTGTTTGAAACGAGATCGAAGTGTAAGAGCTGCTTGTTGATCTGTTTCGTGTTTGGCTCCTACCATGACATATCTTGTACGTCCAAGAACTTTCATTTCTTTTTTGAGCTTCAAGGCCAGCTTTAAAGATTGCCGGAAGCGCACTGGAATATCTGTTGAATTGCGCGATCCGCTCAAATAAAAAGTGCCATTAAGTAAAAACTCTCCATTTAACAGAATCGGGATGTGATCAAAAAAGCCCACTCTGCTGCGCAGTGTGAGCCGGTTATGATAGTCTTTGATTTCATGAATATCCGTATGATGAACGCTTGTGAATTTGTAAGCCAAGTGTGCAGGCTTTAAGTTTTCAAGCGTCTCCACAATGTATCTGGTGTTCTGCAGGTCATCCAAATTAACACGAAGGGAGAAATGATAGCGGCCTGTCGTTAGACGAACCACTGCGCTAGGTTTCTTCAAGAACCGGTTCACTGCTCTTTCTAGGGATGCATACGTGATCGGTGGAATGTTTGACATGAGATTCAATACACGTGCCCTTCTCAATTCAATCGAGTCACCTGACTCACGCTGCACCTTCAGCATTCTTTCCCATCGATCCAATCCCCATGTTGCTGTGATCGGAAAAAGCTGATCAGTCATATCAAAAATAGAATCATCTAGCCTTTCCATCTCAGGAGCCTCTGATTTCATTAATTCATCAAATTCAGTGATCTCCGTTAGATAAGCAGGCAGGTAAGCTTTCATTTCATCAAGCTTGCTCAATGACGTTCACCTGCCCTAGACGCGGAATTTCAATGTCTTGGAGGGGCAAGTTTTTGGATTCGCCGTTTATCAAGACATCCGCATAATCAGAGACACTATCCGCATGATATAAAATGTCATTGATCGCTGACATTCTGATCACATTTTCTTCAAAGGCAAGTGATTTTAGAAGCGCTTTGACCTTCTCTTCAATCTCTTGTTGTGCATCTTCAATGGAGTAATCCATTTTAAGCTCCACAGATACGGACACCTCAACATCTTTCCACTTAGCACTTTCAACAGTTGCAGTCGCTCCAATAGGTGCTTGGCCTTCCCCTTCTCCTGGAACCGGATCAATGTACTCTTGGACCTTATTGACGAGCAGATCCGTCGCAACATCAAAATTACCATCTGTGATGACAATTTTGACTGTTCCTTCTCCGTTCCAAAGAGGAAAAACCTTTGCCCTGCCAACTCCTTCTACTTCTTCAGCCCACTTTTTATAATGAGCTTTGTTGGCACTGACAGCCTCCCGCCTTGCCCTCATCAAGTACCGTTCATACAGAGCTTCATCGTCTTCTTCCTCTTGCCCTGGTATCTTCAATTCTTCAAATATGACAGACTCAAGTCCTGGTATGTTATCGAGCGATAGGAGCGGCAGCTCTGCAAAATTCCCATTGCCTACAGCACCAGTCGTTTCACATTTCAAAGTTCCATCAGATTCAAACTGAAAATATAGACTATCAATGTAGAACCTTGATCCCGTTGGTATTCTTATACCTTCGGGCGAGACTTCAACGGACCATACAGCACTTGTGGCCGCTTTACGAGTGATTCCAACTTCAGCAGCTCGTCTATCTAAAAATTCTCCCTGCGCTGTATCCGCAAAGACAAGATCGAATACCTGATCAAGCCATATATAAGATTGAGCAAGTTCCGCAGCTGCAGGAGCCAACGCATTCCATATGACGCTGTTTTCACGTTTATCAATATCATCGGGTATACGTTCCAACATGCGTTCCATGATGGCTTCATAAGACTGATCTTCAAACATCTTCGCCAATCACCTCCTCGATCTCCAAGGTTCCCTCATCTGTCACAACATTAAAGACCACCTTAAAAGTTGCCCCTTCTTTAGTGATCTCAAAATCTTGCACACTTTCAATTCTTTCATCAACAAGAAGTGCTTCTTCAATGAGCCGCGGGATCTCCATCTCCTTGTATTCGTCCGTTGATTCTTCATCAGAAACAGCTTCCTGCACTTCGCATCCTACGTCATGGCTATAAACAGCATGCGAATATCGTTCAGTTCTAAGGGCCATATAGACAAATTGGCGAATGGCATCAAGACCATTGATCTTTTCATTGGTTAGACGTCCTGACTCGAAATCGATACGGTAGGTGGTCGAAGGTTCAACAATATCCTCTTCGTCCTCATCCAAATCCTCAATCTCTTCTTCAGGTGAAAGAGCCATTATGAACCACCTCCTACTACTTTATCTAAGATGTAAAACGTTTGTCCGCCTGTCATCGCAAGGACCATGACACTATCGCCTTCTTCTAGCTCATCATCTTCCCCCTCGTCTAAGCGGGCTGGCCAGATAAGAAGTTCTTCAGGAATGATGAGTTTATCATTCTCATTGAGTCGAACACTAAGAGGGGAAACAGACACCATATCACCGAGTATCAATTCCATTGGTGATTGTGCATCAACAGCATCGACAGCCAATCGCTTAATTGCCTCGCTTAGTTTCATGTCTGGTTCCCCGTTGGGATCGTATTCTTTTCAACGACATCAATCGTCATGGTGTGTTTGGTTCCTTTAAATTCATGGCTGTCTTGATCGATCCAGTACGTTTTTTTGATACCGATATCAGGAATGATGATGCGTATTGGCATGCCGCTTTGTAATCCAGGAATACCTAGAGCTTGGATACTTTTGAGTTCTTTTTTCACGCCCTTTTTCTGTGAGAGACGAACATCAGCCCTCTTTTGCAGCTGTGCCTGATTGATTTCCCCTGACACTCTTTCGACGTGTTGCAGGATGCCGTATTTACTTCTAGCAGCACTATCATTCGCCACAGCCAACATCTCAATCTCTTTCTTTTGCGTAACAGTTTTCGGCTTCGTGGTTTTAGCTGTTTTCTTATCTTTGTCTTGATCAGTAGCCTTTGATTTCTTTTTTTCCTTCTTCAGCACCTTAATTTTTTCCACATGTGTTGCTCTCATCTTCACACGTGTGGCCGTTTCCTCAATCGAGGTGCTGTACTGATAATCAATGAGATTCACGCCTGATTCAATTACCCAAACTTCGGACGGATCAGGCCAAGCTCTCAGCCCCATCTTGCCTTTAGCAGAATAGATTTGATAGTTACGTCCTGTTTGCTTCTTTGTTTCTTTCAACGCCTGCAGGATGATGTCATAAAGGCTTGTATCGTTTTTGAATACAAGTGATTTAATGACATGGCCAGTGTTAGCTATCGACGTCATCGGGATCTGAAAATCTTGACCAAGCCGCTTCATTATCTGATCAGCCCGCTTGTTTGCAAAGACATAGACATCCTGGTTCTTCACCAAATACTGAAGCATGTCGTAAGCAGTAAAAGTGAGCTTTTCGTCCTTCGGCGTTCTTGCAAACACTGTTCCTCTGAAAAGTTCTTTTCCCTTCCACTTGAAAAGAACCGTGTCACCCTCTTTGATGCTGTAATATTTTTGTGAACTCTGTTTAGTCACGATAGTTGCTTGTATAGATCGGGGAGCTTGATACCTTTGACCACGAAGCGTGATGCTCTCTGTCACAAGCTCATACATGGTCCCGCTCCGCACTGCAAAGAGTTCTATCAATCGGATCACCCCTATTGTGGTATTTTTAATTTTTGACCAGGGAAAATCCAATGCCCTGGTTGTCTAATATTGCGTCTACTCCGCTTGATCATCGCAGCTTTATTCGCATTCCAAATGCGACGCCACTTTGTGCTATCACCATAGAAGCGGCCAGAAATATCCCACAAGGTATCACCCTTTTTAACGGTGTACACTTTTGGTGCGCCTTTTGAGCTGCGTTTTTTGCTGCTCTTTTTGGCTTTCCTTTTAATTTTTCTAGGTGATGCAGTTTTATATTCTTTAAGCTGCAGCGTGAATTCTCGATCACCAACATCATAAGTACCTTCATTGTGATTGAAGCTTTCTATGCTGCATTGCATATTGATTTTGGTTCCTGTGACAATAAAGCGTACGGGCTTTTTTGATTTCATGAATCGCTCTATTTTGGCGATCGCATTCTCTGGTGAAGGAATCCTTTTATATTCGGCAATCGGTGTATATTTCTTTGGAAAAAACGTTGTAAATGAAATTTGGCGAGCCCCTGGTACATCCAAAAATGTAAGCTCGCCAAATTTTGATACTTTGATAGATTCATTTTGTACGTTGTTGTTCAGTTCAAGTTTTTCAGGAAGGACAGGGAATCGTAATTTGTCCTTCCCTTGCGAAATCCAAAGTTGATATTTTGATTTAGCCATCGATCACGACTCCCTTCGTTCCTGTGTTGATTTCATTCTCTAACTCATCAATCAACATCTGTTTGATCTTCTCTGCAAGCCCTTCTGCATCTTGGCCATTATGATAATGCTGCTCACCATTAAAATTAATGATGATCTGTTTTGATCCACCAGAAGCAGAAGGTGCATTCGCTGTGCCAGCTGTTACTGTTTGCACCTGCCCTTGTGAAAGCTCAGATGATGCAGTGTTGGCCGGATCATATACGTCCATTCCTAAAGCCTGTGCAGCTTGAGCCAACAAGTAGCGACCACGTATGCCTCGTTCTTCAGGAATAATCCATTCACGCTTGTTTCCTTCACCGACTCTAGCTATCTGTTCCTGAGTGATCAGTCCCCCGTTTGCATAACCCTTATATGGTCCACCGTTTCTGATACTTCTCAATCCAGGCGTATTGTACACATTCCCATATCTGCCTTTGATGTAATTGATAGCAGCTGCAGCATTATGAATCGGGTTCCAGATGTCGTTCATGCCGCTTGCCTTATTAGAATTAAAGGTCGGATCAATGGTCTGCATCAACCCTTTAGATGGCGTTCCTCTTTTGGCGTTTGAATCCCATAGGTTGATCGCTTTCGGGTTTCCACGTGACTCATGCTGCGCGATCGTCATCAAACCAGGTAACCAGCTCATAGATGTACCGGTTGCCATCAGAGCTGCCATAAGCCATTGTTGAACACTCAGATTAGATGCGCCCATTCCGCTAAATGCAGCAATTAAGGAACCGGCTTGATTCTCTGCGAATTTCTTTACATCAACTGAATCAAGACCTTTGACGACACCGATTGATGCGAATTTCCCAAGACTCATCATGACACGTGAAGGAGAATGTATATCTAATTCTTCTCTAAACGCCTGTTCTACTTTCTTCGCCATGTCCTTGGCCGCTTGTGTCACTTCGCTTCCTTTTGACCTCATACCGCTGTTGAATGAGTCAATCAGTCCACCGCCCCATGTAGGTGACTCTTGTCGGGCAGATAAGAAAGGTTGTCTTACATTTTGATCTAAAAATTGACCTGTGCCAGTTGGTGTCATGCTTTGACCTGCAGCAAAGCCGGTGACAGTTTGTGCTCCATACTGCGGAGTCGCTGCCTGAATTTGAGTAAATGGCTGCTTGATATTAGCTTGTTTCCACTGTTCAAGTGAAACCACTTTGCTGTTTAACCCTTTTTCAAATTCAGTGCTAAACTGTTCCCCATATTTTGATGCGTTGCCGGTCTCTCCAATTGATACAGATCCACTTGTAGAAGTGGAAACTGATGAAGCAGCTGCTGGTCTCATAGGAGATGATGAGCTTGCTGGAGAGGTTGGTGATGCACCGTTTGGCACTACGGACATTCCAAGATGAGAAGCTGCTTGTGCAAGTAGCATCTTTCCTCGTCCTTTGTTGTTTTCAGTCGGGATGACAAACTCTTTCCCAGCCTCGCCGATCCATGATAAGGTAGGTTGGGTGATATAACCACCGGTGGCTTTCTGATCTGGCTTTTTCCCCTTAGTAGGGACTTTTTTCATACCTGTTTTTTCTTCACCTATTCCTTCAAAGAATTTAAATCCTTTTCCAGTAATCTCTTTTGCTTTACCAACCACTTTACCAACTAAACCGAAAAACCCATTCCATATTTCTGTGAGTTTTTCAGCATGACCCTTCAACGGTTTAAATACTTTCTCTTCAAACCATCCACTCACTGTTTTCCAAATACCCTTGATGATTTTCCATGCATCCTGAAATTTCTCCCACACGAATTCAATTGCTGGCTTTGCATATTTTTGATACGGCTGCCACACATACTCATCAAACCATTTGGCAAGTATAATCCAAGTGGTTTTAATCCAATTCCATGTATTTTTAAACAAATTCCATATAAAGATAATGGCTGGCAAAGCGTAAGTTTTAAACGGCTGCCATACATACTCATCAAACCAAGTTGCAAGTATCACCCATGTTGTTTTAATCCAGTTCCATGTACCTTTGAATAGATTCCAGATAAACATGATTGCTGGAATGGCATATGTCTTAAATGGTGTCCACACATATTCATTAAACCATTCAGACAATACTCCCCATGTCTCTTTGATCCAATTCCATGTATCAACAAGTTTATTCCATACCCATCCAATGGCTTCTACTGCATATTTACCATATGGTTTCCATACCTTTTCCATGAACCAAGTTGATGCAACACCCCATATGGTTTTAATAATGTTCCAAGCAACGGTGAAAACACCAACCACAAAGTTGATGATTGGTACAACAAAGTTATAAATAGGTATGAATACTTTTTCCATGAACCAGTTAGAGACTTTCTCCCAAGTGGTTTTAATTTTTGTCCATGCTTTTTCAAAAAAACCACCAATTGGTTCAGCCACGTTGTCATTGAACCAAGTAGAAATATCTTTCCATGTATCTTTAATCCACTTGATTGCATCCTCTGACCATTTGACGATCTCATCCCATTTTTTCTTGATGGTACCGTTATCGAACATCTTTCCAATCCATTTGCCAAGATCACCGCCAAAGATGCTTCCTAAGATTCCACCGATAGCTGTTCCGATACCAGGTGCGATCATTGTTCCGATTGCGGCTCCACCAATACCGCCACCTAGATTTCCTGTGAACCCACCGATCTTCTCGCCTTTATTATCATTGTTCATACCGATTAATTCGGTGGCGGCAATCAGCGTACCGAGAATAGGAATGCGTTTTCCAATACTCTTTGCACCTTTACCGAGATTTCCTAAGAATCCACCGCCTCGACCTTGGTTTGGCATTGTTGGACGTACCGGCTCCCCTCTATTGATCCAAGGCTGACGATATTCAGGAGGTCGTTGGTTCCTTGGCGGTCGCCCGGCTCCTCCAGAACCTCCAATTACACCACCGCTCGTTCCTGCTCCCATTCCTCCTCTTAAACCTTTGCCCCATTTGTAGACAGCAAAAGCTCCGGAAAGAATGGATTTGAGCGGCTTTAACAACGTGGCCACTTTTCCAAGGAATGCGAGTGCAAATGCATTGGCAATCAGCGCACCGGCAATTGAACCTTCGCCAGTAAGGGCATTCCAGTTGATCTCACCGATCTTTTTAGTGATCCGAATACCTAATTGCACCGGATCAAGAGCTTCTAAAAAGGATTCGATGAAGATCTTTCCAGCCTTTGCTCCTGCATCAGTGAAACTATCCTCAGACTGCTTGTCATCAATACCAAGTAGACCGTTGATCACACCGTTTATGATGCCGCCGTAAGTCTTCCCGACATTCTCGGCCATTTTGAAAAGACCAGGCTTTCCTGTCTTTTCCCACCATTGGCCAAAAACGTCTTTCGTATTATCAAGAACTAGCTTCCACCGAGTTTCAAAGTCCATTTTTCTGTATTTTTCTAGTTGTTCAAAGTGCTTCTTCAGCTTAGGGTTGTCCTTAAATTTCACTTTGAGTTCTTGCGTCTGCTTTTTGGTTAACTTCTCACCAGGAAACAGAATTTTAAATTGATCACCAATGAATCCGAAAACACTCTTTGTCGGATCAAGGAAGCTGTTAGCAAATTTCTTGCCCGCCTTTTCAGCTTTATTGGAAAGATCGGTCAGTACAAAGGAATATTCCCCGCGCCACGTTCTAAATGCTTCTAGTGCAGGTTGAAACGCAGCTGCAAGTCCTTTACCCCAAGGCATAAGGATGCTGTTATTTATGAATGATTTAACACCCAGAAATAAGTTGGCCAAGTTGTCCGACATTTTGATCATCATGTCGTTGTATTTGCCAAATTCCTTCGTGACTTCCGGCCAAGTTTTATTTATGTCCTTGCCGCTCTTTGCAAGTTTTTCGAGCTTGCCTCTGGCATCGCCTGAGATCGCCCCCATTTCTTGAAGAGCTGCCGTTGCGTCACCGATAGGACGCCCCGATTTAATGCCGTCATATAAACGCCCCATCCATAGCGCAACTTCTGAGAACGGTCGCTGAACACCTGCAGCAACATCCCCGACTAGCTTCATACCTTCAGTCGTAGAAAGGGCATTGCCCGTAAACACCTGAAGAACTCGACTTGACTCGAAAATTTCATCACGAGTAAATGGCGTTTGACCAGCAAAGGCTGTCAGTTCATCCAAACGTGCATCTGCTTTTCCTCTGCTGCCGAGCAGTGTTTCAAAAGCCGTGGTCATGTTCTGTCGATCCGCCACCATTTTAAGTGGCACAACAATACCACCTGTTGCACCGGCTCCTACTCCAAGCAAACCAAGTGTACTGGTGACAGCTGACACAATCCCCCGTAATGGTTTTGTGATAAGATCAAGGACCTTAATTGTGGTTGTGTAAGTCCGTCCCAAATGGGTATTTGCAAATGAGACAGCCCCACGTACTGGAGCGGTGAAACGATCAATCGCATTAATCGCCACCCTGTACTCAGTACCGAGTGTATTTCGAGTATAAGAAGCTATACGGCTTACCGTGCGCCGGACCATATCAACGGCTCTAATTGTATAGCTGTAACCTCGACCAAGCTGACGCGCTGCATATGAAGCAATACGTTTGATTCCCGCCGTTGCCCGATCATGAACCGTTATGGCAAACCGTTCTACTTTGCCAAACTTCCGATCGATGTAGCGACGAAGCCTGACCAGCCCTGGTGTTGCCTGATCTTTAATGCGCATCAGCACGCTATGAGTACGCGGCATCTTGCGTTGTAAGAAGCCATTGAACTTTCTCAATGCTTTTGTGGCCAGATCATTTACTTCCAGTGTCAGCTGATAGGTTCTAGCAAGATCACGCAATATGAACCGCTGCACACGTCTTAAAGCAATTGTGGCATTGTCCCTGATTCTTAGAGTGATTGGCCGCTCTGATCTGCGGCGCAATCTATCAAGTCGTTCTAAGTCCCCTCTGATCAAACGCAACTTACGCGTGATCCGGTCTTGTAAATCAAACCGAGCTGTCAAACGAGCCATGTCTTATCCCCCTTTCTTCGATTCCTTTTCTAACACTTCAAGTTTGTGGGCTATCAACCCAAATAAAAAGCCCTTGAAACGCCTTGGCGCTTCATAGACCTCTAAGAGTTCAGACGGGGAGTAATGAAGCTCATGCATGCAGTAATACAGATACACAGCCTCTTTGTTCCCGTCTTTTATTAGTTTTTTGCTTCTGTTTCAAGGTCCTCAATCTCGTCTTCAAAACCGTTGACCTCAATAGCTTTGTTTAACCAGTTCGCATATTCACCGCCGACAGATAGGACACGTTTTGCCACTTCGACTGGATCTTGGGTGTTGTATGCTTCGCGCAATTCTTTTGACTTAAAGTCAGGATAAATAGTTGATTCAACCGCAATACGTGCGTAAAAACGTTGAGAATCTAAGTCTTTCACACGTCCACGACCTTTAACATTTTTGAAAGTCGTGTTTTCTTTCTCAAGTTCATCGATGCGCTCTGTTGTGATCGCTTTGAAGACAAAAGGAATGACATTCCCTTTTTTATCAACGAAACGCTTTGAGATAATGGATTTGACTTCTTCCGCTTCTGTTGTTTGTCCTGGCATAAAGAATGAAAGATCATATACGTTGTTTGTTTGTTTTTCGCTCATGTTTAAAAACTCCCTTTGATTTGTTTTTTTGAATACAAAAAAGCACATCCATTTTTTGAATGTGCTTTCCAATCTTTTCATGTATAATTGAG
>NZ_AMSH01000070.1 GCF_000300535.1 Bacillus xiamenensis | reverse complement strand
GTACTAAAAACGTATCTTATCTAAGTGGACATACTTTATCACCTGCGCTCAGTACTGACAAAGAATGCGAGGGTTTGTCTACACGCTGAAGGCATGTGATGATCACATGCCTCTTTCCTTAGATCTTAAACTATAGTACGTCGTATCCACGCCTCTTTCTTTCAGCCAATGACTCGTCTCCCCCGTAATGACAATCGGAGCTTGTCTCAGCTCCTCGATGGTTTTCACGCCAAGGACTGTCATCATCATTTTCACATCTTCTTGTAGATCGATGATATCAGAGATCAGAGCACTTTCTCCCCCGCTCGTCAGCGATTTTAAGAAAAAGCCAGCTAACCCAGCGGCAGATGCGCCAAGAGCGATTGATTTGGTCACATCCAGTGCATCTCGAATGCCTCCAGAGGCTAGTACTGTCTGATCTTGAAAGGCTGTATGTACTTCAGCAAGACTCGCTGCAGTTGGAATACCCCACTGGTCAAAATAGCGAAGTGCTTTTTGGCGGCGCAGGTTTTCGATCTTAGAAAAGTTTGTTCCGCCAAATCCTCCAATATCAACGGCTGCAACTCCTGCATCGAATAACTTCTTTGCCGTTTCCTTACTCATGCCAAATCCGACTTCTTTTACGACAACAGGCACGCCAATCGACTCAGCGATGGCTGCAATTCGCTCAACAGCCCCCCTGAAATCACGATCCCCTTCAGGCATCACGATCTCTTGGATGACATTTAAGTGAATTTGGAGCATGTTTGCCTCCAGCATGTCGACAGCATCCCGGGCTTGTTGAATGGTCGCTTCACTGCCTAAATTGGCAAAAATCAGTCCATCTGGATTGACCTTTCGAACGACTTCATACGTACGTCTTTCCTCTTTATCTTTCAGCGCAGCCATTTGTGATCCAACCGCTACTGGTATATTGGTTTCCTTCGCTGCGATAGACAAAGAGCGATTGATATCATAGGTTGATTCTCCGCCCCCACCAGTCATTGCATTGATAAAAATTGGCGAACCGAAAGTCAGTCCGCCAATTGTCGTATGTGTATCAATTTGTGATGTCGCAAGATCTGGTAAACTGGCGTGAACGAAGGAAACATCTTTTAAACCTGTTGCTGCATGCTGGCCAGTCGACAAAGCATGCTCAATATGCTGTTTCTTTCTTTCTGCTCGCGTCAATTTTAATCACCAAATTATTTTAGTTTATTGAGTTTATCACCGATCAGGTCACCAAGCTGGAATCCGCTTGTGCTTTCTTCTTTCGCCTGATATTGACGATAATCCTCTTCGATTTGTTTTTCAGGATTTTCTTCTAGCTCACGAATGCTTAGTGAAATGCGCTCTTCATCTTCATTTACATCAAGCACTTTCACTTTCACCGTCTGCCCTTCTTCAAGGACTTCTTGAGGAGTACCAATATGTTTATGTGAGATTTGGGAAATATGCACAAGTCCTTCTACACCTGGCAGAATTTCAACAAATGCACCAAAGCTCACAAGACGTTGAACGGTTCCTTCAAGCACATCACCTTGTTGTACTTTTTCGCCAATTTGACTCCAAGGTCCTGGTAATGTTTCTTTAATAGATAGTGAGATACGTTCGTTATCGCGGTCAACAGCAAGTACTTTTACTTTCACTTCCTGGCCTTCTTCAACAACGTCAGATGGCTTTTCAACATGCGCATGGGATAGTTGAGAAATGTGAACTAATCCATCAATGCCGCCAATGTCAACAAATGCACCAAAGTCAGTCAGGCGCTGTACTTTTCCATCAATCACACTGCCTACTTCAAGCTTTTGCAGGAAGTCTTGCTTCTTATCTAGTTGCTCTTGCTCAACCACTGCACGATGCGAAAGAATCACACGATTTTTTTCGCGGTCAAGTTCTACCACGACAAGTGAGAGTGTTTTTCCTTTGTAGTCTGTGAAGTCTTCGACATAGTGTGCTTCAACAAGAGATGCAGGAATAAATCCGCGTACACCAATGTCGACAACTAGACCACCTTTCACAACGTCTTTTACTTCAGCTTCAAATACTTCTTTTGTTTCAAACTTTTTCTCTAGGTCTTCCCAAGCGCGGTCTGCATCAACAGCACGTTTCGATAAAATCAAAGCATCGTCTTCGACCTTTGTTACTTTAAGCTCTAACTCGTCGCCATCTTTCACGACATCTGATGCTTTTTCAACGTGAAGACTTGATAATTCACTGATTGGGATGATCCCAGGTTGTTTCACATTGACGATATCCACATTAACATGCTTGTCCTCAACTTTAGAAACAATCCCTTTCACTACATCTCCAACCTCTGGTACCTGAACATCGATTTGATTCATTTCATCTGTCATTTCGATAACCTCCTTGGTCCAAACCTACACAGCTTAGTTAAAACGACTGAGCGAATATGTGTCCTTAGCATGATGATTGCCAGCCGAATATGTATTATAGAAACATTCAAATCAACATAATTGCTTGAATGATCAATAAAAATAGTATTAGTATAAACTTCTAATAAAAGAACTTGTTTGTCAAGAGATAAACCTCTAACTTATAAAAGTTTTCTAAAATTTCTTACTGTTTTTCTACACGCTCTGCTGCATCTAAAATTTTACATGCTACCTCTTGAATGGAAAGGGAAGTTGTGTCAATTTCAATGGCGTCATCAGCCTTCTTCAGCGGTGATACCTCCCGCTCAGAATCAAGTTTGTCACGTCTTGCAATCTCTTCAATCAGCTGGTCGTAATTGACGTCATAGCCTTTTTTCTGATTTTCTTCGAAACGGCGTTTTGCTCTCTCCTCTACTGAAGCAAGCAAGAAAATTTTCACTTCGGCATCTGGAAGAACGTGTGTGCCAATGTCTCTTCCGTCCATGACGACACCGCCTCGTTTGCCAAGCTCTTGCTGTCTGCGGACCATTTCCTCTCGGACAGCTCTATGTTTTGCGACAACAGATACTTGGTTGCTCACGCGGTCAGTTCGGATGTCTTCTGTGACATCGATCTTGTCTAAATGTACTTGTTGACCTTCGTCCGTTGACACAAGTTCAATCACTGTCTTTTTCAGTAACGCATCAAGTGCCTTTTCATCCTCAAGGTCTACGCCTTGATTGAGTGCCGCAAGTGTAATCGCGCGGTACATCGCACCTGTATCGATATAAATATATGATTTTTTCGCTGCGACAATTTTTGCCACAGTGCTTTTTCCTGCTGCTGCAGGACCGTCAATTGCGATAGATAATTTCTTTTTCATAATACCTCTCCTTGATTGAATCTCCCTTATGAATTGTAACACGATCAACGCTCAAACGGGGGAATTTTCTATCAATCCTTTTGCTTAAACGTCTCAATCCAATCTTCAATGCTCATGTTATTCACACCCTCGTATTGCACGACTTTTGACAAAAATAATTCTCCTTTCGTCAAGTGAAGGGTGATCTGAACGGCTAATAGCAGAACAAGCTGAATGAGCACCGCTTTGAATAACCATCTTTCTAAAGTTTTCATACAAAAAGCCTCCACGCTAGATTCTCTCCACTCTAGTATGGAAGCTTTTGACAACCTTTATTCTTATACTTTTTTCAGACGAGTTAACAGCTGCTGCTGGAAGCAATACTTCATGATGTACTGCTGGTGATCATTCGTCAATTCAGTAAACTCGATGATCGCTCTTGTTTTGCCAGTTTGTTCATCTTCATATACACGCTTCATTTCTGCAACCGCTTTAATTTTCACTGGCTCTTTAAGCGGAAGTTCAAACTCTGTGACTACTTCACCGTTTTCTTGTAGTGCGACACCTTCTGGAACAGCAATTGCTACACCGCCTGCACTTATATTCACGATAAATGTGTCAAAGGTTTCTACATCATTTTGGGTGATCGTAGCTTTCAGCATCGTATCCACTCGAAGGTATTCTCTTCTCTGCAGCCGAACCATTTCTTCTTTTGGTGGAATCGAAATAACAATCATTGGAATATCTTCTTTTCTTTTTCCGATAACTTCGCTTGTACATTTGTACGGAATTTGATTTTCATCGAAAAAGAAGACAGTGATTTCAGTTTGCTGGTTTAAGTAAATTGTGCGCCCCGTCTCTTTATCAGCTGGATAATTAATGAAAATATGATCGTTATTATTTTCCAAAACCTTCGATTTTGCTGTTTTTACTTCTTTGTTCTCATTGACATACTCAATTGTGATTCCATCCCCTATTTGTAACATTCCTCATCACTCTTTTCATCTGTGAAATCGTATCCTCTCCTATATTAAACCATGTATAAAACAAAAGGAAAAGACTTATTAGCCTTTTCCTCGTTTCCTTTTTTATAGGTCTTTATATATAGGTTCCGCATTTTTCAGTTTATCTACTCTTTCTTCTTTTCCAGTATCTGCATTGATGAACATCCGGTACGTGTCGTTTTTAATGGTTCCTAGGAACTCATAGCACAGAACTTCCTCTGACATATCATTTTGAACGATGGCTAGATGCGTATCCTCGATCTTCACGTGTTTGTTCAGCGTCTTTTCAGCTTCTTTTCGAGAGATTTTAGGGGCTTTTATGTCCCGTTTTTTATGATTGACTAAATAATCTTTCGCTGAGAACCCAACGATCTCTCCATCATCTAAAGCGACTTTCATCCGAATACTATCTGGATAAAGTAGTACATTTTTTTGTAGAGGTACGTAGGTAAATACACCGATATTATCGAATTGCGCACTTTCATCTAAATGAAATGATTCGGTATCAAAACCATGCTTTTTTAAGAAACTTAGAGCCTTTTCTGAGGCATCATTTAAACTGATTTTTTGTTTTTTCACTTCTCGATTTTGAAGAAGATAGACTGGATGACCTCCTTTTTCAGTCAAGTCCAAATAAAAGTTTGCCTGGCTGTCTGGGTCTGACATCGACAGGCTGTATACATCACGATTCGTTTTACTCCCGCTTTTTCTCACCTTAAAATCTTGGTTATGATCCGGTGTAAATTGCTGGGCGATGCGAATCGCTTCTTTTTTTGAAATCTTTTGACCTTTTAAGTGGTTGTAGCCTTGCGTTTCTGATTCAGTTGACACATTTGTAGGACCGAGATCAACATCTGCAAACGCATCTGCATTTCTCTCAACGGTTTTTAATCCGTCAATGATGGTGTTGTCGTTCTTTCGATCGCCGTCAGCCAGCGCCATTTCAACATCCATCCATTTTAGATTTTTATTAAGTACGAGATGTTGCACCTGTCTAAGCTCGTTTTGAATATCTGCCGCTTGATCATATAAAGCTGTAATGCTTTTATGCGTATCTTTGTTTAGTGGTTCATCTGATAAAGATTTAACAGACGATTTGTAGCTAAAGTCTCCGACATTCGCTAGAAATTCTTCAGTTTTGTTAAAAGGCATCAATGTGAGCGGAAGCTGACTGACATTGTTATGCGCTTCTGATGACATTCTCCATACATCTGCAAGTGCTGGAGAAATAGATGTTTGGCTGTTCATCGCAAGTGTCGCCCCAAGTTTGTCGTGCAGCTGATCAACTTGATACGTTAAATCGTGGAATGCTCTTTGATAGTTGTTCTCTGCGTGAAGCAGCACTGCGTCTTTTTCTTGATGCTCTTTATAGCCCCAGTAGCCTGTTGAGATGACAGCAATTCCTAAAATAGCAATCAATATTCCTCTGATCATTTATTTACACCTCTTTTTATTCACAGAAAATATGTTTCCCGATCCGTTTAATTTGTGGTCTTCCCCAAATCCATGGGCTTGTTGCTGTATCAGGATTAAAGTAATAGACGGCGCTTTCAGATGGGTCCCAGCCATTAATGGCATCAAACACGGCCTTTTTAGCGGTTTCATTTGGCGTCATATAAAACTGTCCATCTGCCACAGCTGTAAACGCAAGCGGTTCAAAAATGACACCAGCGATTGTATTTGGAAAGGTTGGGTGGTTCAAACGATTTAAGATGACGGCAGCAATAGCCACCTGCCCTTCATATGGTTCACCTCTTGCTTCACTATAAACAGCTTGTGAAAGAAGCTGAATGTCATTGCTGGAAAAACCACCTGGCATGTTGGCTGCGGTTTGTTTCGGCGCTTGATTTGCCTGCCCATTTCCAGACTTCCCAGATGAGCTGCTGCCTCCGCTTTGACTTGTTTGATTCCCTTTTGCTCCTTGTGCTGTCTTTTTTTGCGTGTTTCTTTGCGCAGGAGCCTTTGTTTGCTGATCAAGGGGTTTCCCTCCATAGTGCGTAAACTGATTCCCTTTTTGCAGCTGCTGCTGTACAAACTCTTTATAGTATTTCGTCTTTTGAACTAATAGGCTTTTTGTTTGTTCCCCTACGAGTCCATCAACTTTTTTTACACCAAACTGGCTTTGGAAGTTGCGAACGGCCCAGTACGTGCCCCAGCCATATACACCATCAATTTTGCCGTTGTAAAAGCCATTGTATTGAAGCCTTGCCTGCAGCTCGACTACATCTTCTCCTGTAGCTCCCCGCTGAATCACTTGATTAGTGAAAGCCCCACTTTTTTCAGCTGTCATCAGTGAAGATGCGAGAAGAACGATTGAAAAGATAAGGACGATTTGTTTCATGAAACGAGCTTTGTCCATATTTGATCCTCCTGTACTTTTGATGTTTGAATATATGTTTCTTCCGATCCCTATTTTTATACATTCATCACAGGATTGAATTGGATGAAAAAACAAAAAAACGCCCTAATGACATATAGGACGTTTTCCGATTTACATTTGTACCATCTTCACTGCACGGGCTTTTTTGGCTTTCCGTAGACCAAACCACCATAAAAAAATCATGAAAGGCAGCATAATATATCCCCAATTTTTCATGCCAAGAAGAATGAAGTCATATAAGCCATGAAAAAGGACAGGAAGTATTAAAGAAAGGATCAGCCATTTGCGCTGCTCTTTTTTTTCAGAGAAACGAGCTTTACCTATATAAAACCCCATCACAACACCGAATAAAGCGTGACTTGATACAGGCAACAAGGCCCGTGTAAACGCAAATTCTACCCCATGAACGACTAAGTATAGAATATTTTCAAGTGTCGCAAATCCAAGTGAGACACTTGTTCCATAGACAATCCCGTCATAGTGTTCATCAAACTGCACATGTGCATAAACGCTGACCATTAAAATAAACCATTTTAATGATTCCTCTAAAAAACCCGACGTCACAAATGAAATCAAGATAGGATTCGTGGCAATATGTTCCTCTTGGAGGACATACTGAATAAACATGGTTGGAAACACAAGTATGACACCTAGCATAAAAGATCTGATGACCATGTGAACCGGCTCATTGTCGTATTGATCTTTCAAATAGAAATAACTTAAAAGTGCGATGCCGGGAGCTAAACCTGCTGAGATGATTGCGATCATAATCAGACCTCTTTCCCTACATTATCCTTTATTATCGTACCATGATTTTCCGCTTTTTTATATGACTCGAGCCCATTTTCCACAAAATATTTTTCTATATAATCCCATTTTACCTAAAAAGAACTGAATCCCTTAAAAGGATCCAGTTCTTTTTTTACCCGTTGATTCTTTTGTTGATTTCTTCTGCAATCAGCCCGCCATGAAATCTTCCATTTTCAATGAAAATTTCGTTGGCATTATTTCCTGCTGCAATGACCCCTGCAATGAAAATACCTTCTACATTTGTTTCCATCGTTTGTTCATTAAATGCTGGGCGGCCTGATTCTTGATCAATCGTGACACCCATTTTTTCTAAGAATGAATGATCGGGATGATAGCCTGTCATCGCAAATACAAAATCACTTTTCACACGCTCTATTTGACCATGTTGATTTGTAAAGACAACATCTTCTTCTGTGATTTCCTTGACCTCCGCACCGAACTCCATTCGAATGGTTCCATTTCTGACAAGTGCTTCAAACTCCGGTAAAATCCAAGGTTTGATGCTGGAGGAATATTCAGTCCCTCTATACAAAACCGTGACCCTGCTTCCGCATTTCACAAGTTCTAGGGCGGCATCGACGCTAGAGTTCTTCCCGCCGATGACCGTCACATCTTTATCAAAGTACGGGTGCCCTTCTTTAAAATAATGATACACATGAGGAAGGTCTTCCCCTTTGACATTCATATAGTTTGGGTGATCATAATACCCAGTAGCAATCACGACATAGTCACATGTATAGTCGTCTTTTGATGTACTCACGGTAAAACGGCCGTCTTTTTTCGTCACAGCGTTTACTTTTTCAAAGGCATTCACACGCAGGTTTTTTCGTCTGACCACCTCTCGGTAATAGGAAAGCGCCTGAATGCGAACGGGCTTTCGGTTTTCAGTAATAAAAGCGACATCACCGATCTCAAGCTTTTCACTTGTACTAAAGAAGGTTTGGTGTGTGGGATAATGATAAATACTGTTGACCACATTCCCCTTTTCAATCACAAGTGCATCAATGCCGATTTGCTTGAATGCGATGGCAGCTGATAAACCGCACGGGCCGCCTCCTATTATGATCGCTTTTTCTTGTTTCATTTGTTCCACTCCTGTCGTTTCACTGCAATAACAATGGCTGGGCTGTTTGATTCTTTGTGCCATTACATAAAAAAAATCTCCTATTTAAGGATAGGAGATTTTTAGGCGTGATGCAAATAAGCCGCTTAAATCCAGCCTCTGAATCGAGAAGCTTCAGCCATTTTACGTACGCCGACCATGTATGCGGCAAGACGCATATCAATGCGGCGGTTCTGCGCCATTTCATAAATATTATTAAATGATTTCACCATCATATCTTCTAAACGAGTTTCGACTTCTTCTTCAGTCCAGTAGAACCCTTGGTTATTCTGCACCCATTCGAAGTATGAAACAGTTACTCCACCCGCACTTGCAAGTACGTCTGGGACAAGCAGTACACCGCGATCTGAAAGAATTTTTGTTCCTTCCAGTGTTGTCGGTCCATTTGCTGCTTCTACGACAATTTTAGCTTTAATGTTTGCCGCATTATCTTCTGTAATTTGGTTTTCAATGGCTGCTGGTACTAAGATATCGCAATCCAGCTCAAGCAGCTCTTGGTTTGTAATTGTATCGTTAAATAATTTAGTGACGGTTCCAAAGCTGTCACGTCGGTCAAGCAAGTAGTCAATATCTAGACCATCTTCATCATACAAACCGCCGTAAGCATCTGAAATTCCTACGATTTTCGCTCCGGCATCATACATGAATTTAGCCAAGTAACTTCCCGCATTTCCGAATCCCTGTACGACAACACGAGCCCCATTGATGTCAATTCCTTTTTTCTTCGCCGCTTCTTTGATGCAGATCGTCACACCTTTTGCAGTTGCAGTGTCACGTCCATGCGAGCCTCCAAGAACAATTGGTTTTCCTGTAATAAATCCTGGCGAGTTAAATTCATCAATTCTAGAATATTCATCCATCATCCATGCCATGATTTGAGAGTTTGTAAATACATCTGGCGCTGGAACATCTTTTGTTGGCCCAACGATTTGACTAATTGCGCGAACATAGCCGCGGCTTAGTTTTTCAAGCTCTCTGAATGACATTTCTCTTGGATCACAGATAATACCGCCTTTTCCTCCGCCATAAGGAAGATCCACAATACCACATTTTAAACTCATCCAAATTGAAAGCGCTTTTACTTCTTTTTCAGTAACGTTTGGGTGGAATCGAATTCCGCCTTTTGTCGGACCGACAGCATCATTGTGCTGCGCGCGATAACCAGTGAAAATCTTCACCGATCCATCATCCATACGTACTGGGATTTTGACCGTTAATAGACGAATTGGCTCTTTCAGTAATTCATACACTTCTTGCGGATAGCCCAATTTGTCAAGCGCTTTATGTATGACGGTTTGAGTTGACTTTAAAACATCTAGCTTATCTTCTGCGTTATGAGCGGCGTTTTGATCGGCTGCCATTAAAATAAACCCCCTAGAAATCTTTCATGATCTACTGCTCCCTTTCAAGCAATAGTATACACCTTCGTACTGGTAAAGCAAAGGTAAAAAGCGTTTTTTATCGAAATAAAATATCAGCGTTTATAAATATAAAAAAGGATATAAAAAAATACTGTTGTTTCAACACAACAGTATTAAATATAATAGAAAAGAGTGATTAAAAATACATTTGAATCGTTTTCACTGCATCCTCCTGCATGATCACTTTTCCATACTCTTTTAGCCGGTGAATGGTTAATGTCGTAGGAGATCCGAACTCCGCTAAAATGGAAATGACCGTATCAGCAGACAGTTCTTCAAAATCATCTAGGCTGAGAAAATATTGACCTTCATAATGGTAAACTGTACCCCCTAAAAGTCCAATACGACTTAAACTATGGGACAGTTGAATCACATCTTCAAACGAAGCAAATTGATAGAGCACATGCTTACTCTCGTCGAGCTTGACTTGCATCTCAATGTAATCTTCATCAAACTCATCATCAGCATCTTCCTGCTGACTCTTTGTCACAATGACGACCATCCCCTGCGCCTGAAGAGAAAATACTTCAACTGCAATCGGTCCATTCGCTTCAAAACCGAGCTCCTGATTCGCTTCGTTCATCATGTCTTTAAATAGCTGATGAACTTTGAACGAATCTTTCCAAAGGTCTTCTTTCGTAAGACCTCGGTCTGTCAGGTCATCTAGTGTGAGAAAAATTTTGATTTTATTATAATTCAGACGCTCCAGTCGCATAACGTTCCCTCCTGCCTCTTCTAACACACATCATACTGTAGTATATGAGATGATGAGTCATAGGTTCTTAATTTTGTATTCAGTTTACACTGTGTCAAGACGGAAGACAAGCATGAAGCGATGCTTAAGGTGACTTTTATGGAAAATATTGAGGGGGCATCAAGTTAGCGAGTTTTTAGCGGCATTAAATAGATCAGATGCGTTTCTGGTTCTGCCCCAAGTCGCATTGGAATTTTTGTTGTTCCATAGCCATTGCTAATCAGAAAGAAAGCGCCTTTGACCTGGCCAGTTCTCCCTTTTTCATACGGTCCAAATTTCCCGATACGGATTTGTCCCCCGTGGGTATGACCGCTTAGCACAAGATCAATGCCCTCTTCTTCACTCATCAAGTGATGCACATCTGGATTGTGTGATAAGAGAATATTCACATCTTCTTTAACAAACTCCGGTCGAATCGCTTCATAATCTGCTTTTTCAAGCCGAATATCATCAATTCCGCCTATTTTAATGGGCTGGCCTTCAAAATTCCACACAGCCGTTTCATTTTGCAATGTCGTGACATGATAGGAATGAAGGATCTCTTTTAGCTTTTGCTGATGGAGCTCATGATCATTGTTGCCCCAAACAAAATACACCGGCGCCATTCTTGATAACCGCTTCACATTTTCTTCAACCCTTGCATAAGGCACACCTTTTTCTGCTAAATCCCCACCGATCATAATGACATCTGGCTGCTCCTGCTCTACTTCTGCCAATAACGTCTCACTAATTAGGCGGCGATGCGTATCAGAAATAAAGAAAATGACTGCGGGTCTATCTGATTGAAGTGCTTCTATTGTAAAGTAATGCTTTTTGATGTTGTTTTGTTTTGCCGTTTTCATCATTTTCGCTGTTACACACACACCTGTCGTAACAGCCGCTATGGCAGCAGTAAATCCGATGGCATATTTCATTATGAATGACTCCCTTTTATCATCTTTCTTTCATAAGACGCTTGAATGAAAAAAGACGTTTCAACTATTAAACGTCTTTTTCTCATTTATTTACTTTCATAATAGAGATTGATGTCATATTGCTTCTGCATGAAGTGAAAAACGGCTTCACGCTCTTTCCACTGGTTTGATTGAGGCCATAAATCTGTGCTTTTTTGTATAATCTCACATCTGAGCTTATGATATTCATCCTCAGCCTTTTCTTCTTTTTTCTTATAATAATATGATGCGTAAAACGCAAACACTTCAGCCATGATCCAAAACAGAAACACCTCATGACCGAGCAGTGTGGCAATCATCGCTTCTGGCTCTAGAGAACCCCCAGTATTCGCTGTTATCACAAAATAAAACAGAAGAATCGCTAAAGATAAAAGGGCTGTCCACTGCCACCTTTTGCACTGTTTGGCAAAGCCCTCGTATTTGTGCTTTCTTTTGATCAATGTCTCAATCATTTTCTGTGTTGGCTGATCCATATAGCGGCTGATTGCGTGTAATGTCATCACATACACCCTGTCCCTTTTTTCTACATATGTATGTGCTTGTTCATTGATTCATGTCAGATCATTCATTTTCTAATGGAATATTCAACACTTGTCCGCTGTATACACTATTTCCTTTTAAATGATTATAAGCTCTAATCTTCTCTTCACCCGAACGGTTCTTATAATACTTCATGGAAATTCGGTACAAATTCTCTTTAGGACCAACAGTATGCTGCACAACACGAACTGACTTTTCTTCCTGCTTCTTTTTCTCTTCCGCTTCTTTTCGCTTTTTCTCTTCCTGCTGCTTTTGCAAAGCCAGCTGCTGCTGCTCACGTTTTTTTGCAGCTGCGGCCTTCTCGCGCTCTTCCTTCTCTTTAGCAGCTTGTTCTTTTTTCTTTTGCTCTGCTTTTTCTTTTGATCGCTGCTTTTCTTCTTCTGCCTCTTTCTTTTTCTTCTCATCGTCAGACGCCGCTTGATCAGCGCCCGAGTCATTTTTTGTTTCAGCAAGTGCGGTTGGCACTGGGTCTGTGTCAGCACTTGAAGTTTTATCGATATATACACCTTGATTGTTGTGATCATTGATTCCGTTTGACGCATAATACATCAAAAGAAATAGCACAGTGACGACAATGATAGGAAAGATAATAGCAAGTGTCGTAAACAGTGGATTACGTACTTTTTTCGTGCGCTGCTTTTTATATTCATGGAAATCTTCTCGTGTAGGAAAGTGAGAGTCATCTGAAGGATGCACTTTTTCCTCAAGGATTTCCTCTACATCATCATGGATGTTTGTCAGCTGCTGCTTTTTTCTCTTTATTCTCGACATCTCTTCCATGTTCATCCCTCCCCCAATATTTAAAACGAATTTGACAAGCAAAGACTAAGTCAATGACAAAGTGTGTCATGACAGGAACAAATAAATTCCCCGTCCACTCGTATAAAAGTCCTAAAAAAATACTAATAGAAACCACAAGGATAAACAAGAGTATTTTTGACAGGTAGCGAAAGTGGAGAAGCGCAAACACCATGCTGGCAATCTCAAGTCCAAATTGCTGCTGAACGATCCCTCGGAATAGAATTTCCTCTGAAAAGGCAATGAGCAGTGTTAACCAAACAATATGCAGTACGCTGCGGTTTTTGAACATTTTCTCATTTAATCCGCCATCATCATACATATGAGCCGGAAACACCTTCATGACAATGACATCCACAATTATGACAACCAAGGCGCCGCCAATTCCATAAGTGAGTATCCGCATATCATGCATCTGCCAAAGTGCCGTAAAATCAGTCCAATGATCAAACATAAAAATGCCTAATAAAAAAGAAACGATAAGCATGAGCAGCTGCGTGAAATACAGCTGTTCTACTACTTGTCGATCGGTTAATTTTTCAATAATACGGCGATGTTGTTCAATCAATGCTGCGCCTCTTTTGTCAGATGAAACATACGCTCCAGCTCGGTCTTCCAGTGTTTCATTTCATTCAGCTCCAATGGTTGATCTTTTTTTTCATAATCCGACAGGTCAAGTCCGCAAGAAGAGCAGCAGTTGCCAGAGGAAGACTCCTCCGCTTGATCAAGCTGTTCGTCAAAGTATGATAATAGAGATTGTCTAAAGCAGCTATGATCAGTGATTCGTTCTTTAAACTGCCACACTTTTTTGAGCTTTTCTGTTTGTCTATCCTGCAGCTTTTCTTTCAGATTCTCCAAAAGCACTCGAGGCTGTTCAGATTGGTGCATCATGTAATAATGTGTCAGCATCCTCGCACGCGTCTCCTGTAGCCCCGCTTCCATCAATCGTTCACGTAATTTTTTTTCATCATTTGTAGGCACCTGAGATAATTGAGCCAAGAAAAAATCAATTTCTGGATCGTCAAAGCCTTCAGCTTGAATCAAATGACTTTGAATATCGGCATCCTCTTCTGTATATAAAAGAACACTCACACTACTTTTTCCGTCCCGTCCCGCTCTTCCAATCTCCTGCATAAATGCTTCTATTGATTGCGGCGGGCTCATATGAATCACAAACCGTATATCTGCTTTATCAATTCCCATGCCAAAGGCACTTGTACAGCAAATCAGATCAATTTGACCGCTGATAAATTGCTGCTGAATCAGCATGCGGTCTCCTGCCTCCATTCCGCCATGATAAAACTCTACACGTTGATGCGTTTTTTGTTTAACCAAAAGAGCGATATCCTCTGTCATTTGCCGGGTCGGGCAATAAATCAGGCCAGGTCCTTGAATGGTTTCCACAAGCTCAAGTGCTCGTTTTTCTTTTGTTTCTTTCGTTTCATGCACTTCCTTCACTAGCGCAATGTTAGGCCGGTTCACTGAGTGAATATGAAAGTCTGGCTGCTGTAGCCGCAAAGTTTGCACAGTATCCTTTAAGGTCTGCTTTGTCGCAGTTGCCGTCAGTGCTAAGGCGATAGGATGACCTAACGCTTCTCTCCATTCTCCGAGCTTGGAGTATTCAGGACGAAAATCATGTCCCCATTCTGATATGCAGTGCGCTTCATCGACGACAAATAGACCAACATGCATCGATTTGAGCTGCTGCAACAGCGCATCTGACATGAGCGCCTCAGGTGCGACAAATAAAAATTTATATGATGGCAGATGCCGAATGATATGTCGCCTTTCATGAAAAGATAGTGTACTGTTAAGCGCCGCCACTCGCTTTTCACCGCGCATTTTCATTCGCTCCACTTGATCCTCCATAAGCGATAAAAGCGGCGAAATAATGAGAACTAGCCCCTCTGTCATATAGCCGGGAATTTGATAGCAAAGTGACTTACCGCCGCCAGTAGGGAGCATGGCAACTGTATCTTTTTGATGAAGTACACTTTGAATAATATCCTCTTGCCCCACTTTAAACGCGCTATATCCAAAGTATCTCATGAGTGTTTGATGAAGCTTATCCATTTGCTTTCACCATCCTTGTCAGTGCCAATCGTATTTGAAAATAAGTAAACGGATGCTCGAGGTTTTCTTTGATCAGCTTCAGTTTATTCGTTTGAAGCTGAAAGGCTATCTCATGGATCGCCTGCTGCTCCTCGCTGCTGACATAAGGTTCTATTGAGAAACTCGGCTCATGGATGGACAGCTCCACAATATGGTCTTCAATCGTTGCCTTTTTTAAAGAACGAATGTGGGCTATTTGATCAATACTAAACCCTTTTTGCACAAGCTCAAGTGTTTTGTGGGTGGAGGTGGTTAGCACACGTTTGAATTCAAGGTCATCTATCATACGCTGCATGATCGGCGCCTCACCTTTTTGTGCAGATTGAATAAAATAATGGAGCACATTCCAAAAAAGCAGGTAAACATACCACACATCTTCTTTCAGCCATTCAGCCATTTGCTGGTACGTACGCCCGATTCTTTCATGTGAAGTCAATGAATAGACAAAGAGGAGTGCCTCTTGATCACTTAAACGATCAAGGAGCGTATCAAGTTCATGATGCAGACCTTCAGAAAGCTCTTTCTTCTGGCGGAAGTGTTTTAAAAACGATTTCGTCCAGCTTTGAACCGATATATCCCTTTGAATTGGCACATATTGATGTGATTGCGCCGCATGATGGGAAAGAACTTGAACAAGTAAAGACAACCTCACCCATAGCATCTTTGCTTTATCATGATACTTGGCACCGTGAAAATAAGGGGGCATCGGTTTTTTAGAAAAATGCTGCCTTAGCATATACTTTCCTGCATCTGTGACAATGAATGTATCCCCTGTTTTTCTGATGAAGTGTTTCTCTTGAAGCTTTTGCACAGAGCGATTCAATTGATCCCGCGTAAAACCCGGAAAACAGCCGAAGTAGCTGGAAAGCTGAAACAAACTTGCATCCTGTATCGTTTGTGATGATTTTTTCCCTTTAAAAAGATGGTAGACAGCACTAATGGAGCGTTCGCCGTTCAATTTATGTACGCTGTCCATCAACACGACATCCAAGTAATGAATCGTCATTCATCAAAGCACCTGTCTTCCTGACAAAATTCGAATATTTTCTCCCTTTATTTTAACAGATTTCTTAGAAGAAGAAATGTTTAAACTCAATTAATGGGGGAAAGTTATGAACAAACCCTTATATGATAAGCATTCTCAATCACTTTACAGTTGAAATGTGAATTTAAAATCATTACAATAAGGTTTGAGGAAATTGTTTTTTTATCGGTGAAACGAAACAGGTTAAACCATTTGTTCCATCGAACAATCTGGGAGGTATTTTTTAACATGGCAAAATATACAATTGTAGACAAAGACACATGTATTGCTTGCGGCGCATGCGGTGCAGCTGCTCCAGACATTTATGATTATGATGATGAAGGCATTGCATTTGTTACACTCGATGACAATCAGGGGACTGTAGAAGTTCCAGAAGTGCTTGAAGAAGATATGCTTGATGCATTCGAAGGATGCCCAACTGACTCAATTAAAGTTGCGGACGAATCTTTCGATGGTGACCCACTTAAGCATGAATAGTATAAAAGCCCCTTATACAGGGGCTTTCAGCGTGTAGACAAACCCTCGCATTCTTTGTCAGTCCTGCGTGCCGGTGCTCA
>NZ_AMSH01000069.1 GCF_000300535.1 Bacillus xiamenensis | reverse complement strand
GCGGAGCGAATTTGACATTCGTGAGCACCGGCACGCAGGACTGACAAAGAATGCGAGGGTTTGTCTACACGCTGGCTGTGCCCTTATGGGGCACAGCTATTGTTGTATATCTGGCTTTCTTCCCTGTTCTTGCAGCACGTCGCCGAGACGTCTTTCTACATTTTCCAAATGTGTGCGCATCGCTCTCTCTGCTTCTTCTGGCTGTTTGGCCATGACGGCTTGATAAATTTGCTCATGGTCTTTGTAAAGCTGCCGTATGGAGGCTTTCTTTGAGAACAGTACAGCTTTTCTCGTTTCTCGCATCTTTTCTATTAACAAGGTTGAAACCTGACTCATTAATGTCTCTAGTACACCATTCTTCGTGGCTTTGGCTAAGGCAAGATGAAATGTGAGGTCTGCCTCTTCCCCCATTTCTTGATGAGCTTCTGCCAGCTTCATTTGTTCGAGTGCATCACGCAGGCGATGAAGGTCCTCGTCTGTTCGCAGCAGCGCCGCCTTTTTGACAGCACCTGCTTCAATGATTGCCCTCACTTCAAAAAGCTGCGCTATATCTTGCTGCTTCATCAAAAAAGCAGGAGATGTACAAAATGCGAGCTGTTCAGGATCGAACTGCTTCACATATGTGCCTTCTCCTTGCTTCATCTCTATTAATCCGATCGCTTTCAGAGCGGACAGCGCCTCTCTCACAGCGGAACGACTGACTTGAAAGTTTTCAGAGAGCGCTTGAACCGAATCTAATTTTTCCCCTGGTAGAAGCTCACCCGTACGAATGGATTCAACTAATGCATCCGCTATTTCTTCATATATTTTTTTCGTTTTGATTTGTTTATATTTCAATTGGTCTCACCTCATCACCGTTGTCTATCCTTCGGCTCATGCCCTATCTTATACTTTACCCCAAAATTTCAGATCACACGTCTCCCCTTTTCTCAATTCTCAAGAAATCTTCAAGCGGTCTTTTTCTCATCAAAAAAGAAGCACGAGCCATTTTTCTGGCATGTGCTTCTTTTTAATCATAGCGCTTCCGCTGTGTGGATGACGGAAGGTTCATTTGTTCACGATATTTTGCAATGGTCCTGCGCGACACGCGAATACCAAAGGTTTGCTGAAGCAACGTCATGATTTGCTGATCCGAATACGGTTTTTTCTTATTTTCCGATTGAATCAGCTCGGCAATGTGGGTCTTCACTGTGTAGCTGGACGCTTCTTCTAGCGAATGCCCCTCTAGTTTCGCTTGGAAAAATTGTTTCATTTCCATTAATCCATAAGGGGTTTGCACCATTTTCCCTTTGACGGTTCGGCTCACTGTCGACTCATGCACTTGTAAAACATCTGCAATCCGCTTCATCGTAAGCGGTTTCATTTTATGCTTCCCGGTAAGGAAAAAATCAGTCTGTTGTAAGATAATCTCACGAACGACATTTGTCATCGTTTGTTTTCTCTGTTTAAGCGCTTGAACAAGCCAATTGTACTGCTGCTCTTTTTCCTTTAAATACGCATATGCTTCATGCCGCTTTCGATCTTGAATCATGGCGAAGTACGCTTGATTCATTTCAATGTCCGGAAAGGCACGCTGGTTCAGCTCAAATGTAATGTGATCTTGCATAGCAGTAATAAACACATCGGGCTCTATATACACATGCTGTTCCTCGTAAGAAAAATGAAGGCCTGGTCGTGGTTCAAGGAGTGACACCTCATCTTGTACCGCTTGAAGTGTTTTCATTGGAATGCCTGTTTTTGAAGCAATTTCCTTCCAAGCCTTTCTTGCGAAAAGAAAGAAATGCTCTTCGATGATCCGCTCGGCCTCATACCAGCGGTCCTTTTTTCTTCTAAGCTGAAGCAGAATGCATTCTTGCAATGATCTTGCGCCAATACCGGCAGGCTCTAATGATTGAAGCTGATGAAGAACGGCTTCTACTTCTTCTGAAGAAGCCTCCAAAACAGCGGCCATTTGATCAACCGGTTCATTTAGGTAGCCATTGGAATCAATGGACTCAATCATAAAGTGAAAGATTCTTTGATTCTTTTCACTTAAATTCAAATCAATGGCCTGTCTCTTTAAATACATTTGCAGGCTTTCTTTTTGGTGCGAACGATACGGCTCTGTCATTCGATCTTGCGTTCTTTTATGATAAACTGGTTGATAGCTGTCCGTGTCTTTCCGCTCAATCAGAGGGTTCTCAAGCGCTAGCTGGTCAAGATACTCGCCCAGCTCTGCACAATTCAATTGCAGCAACGTAATGGCCTGCCTGAGTTCTTGTGTGAGCACATGCTTTAATACTTGTTCTTGTTGCAGTTTAAGGCTCATTGTCTCCCCTCCCTCTCCTCATTTTACATGAAGATTGACCGACCGTATATATGAAATAGGAGTGATTTCCATGTCTGAACTTTTTTCTGTTCCATACTTTGTCGACAACTTGAAACAGCATATTGCCATGAATCAACACGAGGACAAGGTGCATGCCATGAATGCTTACTACCGCTCGGTGGTTTCTACACTGGTTCAGGACCAATTGACCAAAAATGCTGTTGTCTTGAAACGAATTCAGCATCTTGATGAAGCTTATCAAAAGGTGAAAAAAGAAAGCGAATAAATGGGCGAAAAATAGCACCCTTTGCCTCGATTGCAAAGGGTGTTTGTCATGCAGGAAACGCTTTTGATCCAGCTTTGATTTGTACATCATCAAAAAGCCGGACCGCCCCGCAGTATACACAGGATAAAGGCAAACTGCTTATGTACGAGCTGCCTTGATAGAGGTACATGCTTTCTTATGCAGAGCACCATGCAATGTGTCAATGACGCGCTCCTGTTCAGCCTCTGTCATGCTTGTTCCAGATGGCAGACAAAGCCCTGTCTCAAATAACAATTCCGAGGCAGGAATCCCCGTAGCGGCTGTATAAAAAGGACAATCATGAAAGAGCGGCTGCCTGTGCAGCGGCTTCCATACACGCCTCGCTTCGATCTGCTCTTCTTCCAGCGCATCAATGATCTCGACTGGAGAAATCTGCGTATCACGATCAATGGTTAATGTCGTCAGCCAGCGGTTGGACTTCGTCTCTTGATATTCCGGCATAAAATGAATGCCTTCAACATCGGATAAAGCGTCATGATAACGCTGGAAAATGCGCCGCTTTTGCTGAACACGCTCGTCTAACACGTCCATTTGGGCAATCCCTACACCTGCGAGCAGGTTGCTCATGCGATAGTTGTACCCCACCTCTTGATGCTCATAATGCATCGCACGTTCTCTTGCCTGTGAGGCGAGGAAATGGCATCGTTCGATGGCAGCTTCATCATCACTCACCAGCATTCCGCCTCCTGATGTTGTCATGATTTTATTTCCATTAAAAGAGTAAACACCGAACCTGCCCATTGAGCCGCTTTTTCTTCCTTTATACATAGCGCCTAACGATTCAGCAGCATCTTCAATGATGGGCACATCATATGCCTCACACAGCGCTATGATCTCATCCATTTTCGCACTTTGGCCGTATAAATGAACGACAATGACCGCCCGAGGTCTTTTCCCAAGACGTTTTGTTTCAACAAAGGCTTTCTCTAACGCAAGCGGACACATATTCCATGTCTCTCTTTCTGAATCAATAAAAACAGGCACTGCTTGTTCATATAAAATAGGATTTGCACTTGCCACAAATGTAAGGGTGGAACAAAAGACAACATCTCCCTTTTGAACGCCAATGAGTTTTAAGGCAAGATGAATGGCTGCTGTTCCTGAAGATAAAGCTGCTCCTTTCTTCACCCCTGCATAGTTCGCGACCATTTGCTCAAATTCATTCACAAGCGGTCCTAAAGGCGCAATCCAATTGCTCTTAAAGGCTTCCTCTATTTTCAAGCTTTCCTTTCCACTCATATGAGGAGGAGATAAGTAGATTCGGTTCTTTTCTTTCATCATTTCCCGCCCTCTCTCCGATCTTTGATCTCAATTGCAGGAACACCTACAGCGACTTTCTGATCGTGTATATCTCGGGTCACTGCTGCTCCTGCACCAATGATTGACCAGCTTCCAATGGATGTACCAGGTGTCACAACAGCCCCTGCCCCAATATGGGCTCCCTCACGCGCGGAAACACAGCCGGTAAGCACAGCTCCCGGTGAAAGGTGAACAAAGGCTCCAAGTAAGCAGTCATGCTCCACGATCGAGCCAGTGTTGATAATCGCATGTTCACCGATGACTGCATCTGCTTGGACAACCGCCTTTGTCATCACCACAGTTCCTCTTCCAATCTTGGATGATGGACTTATGACGGCGTCTGGATGAATCAGTGTGGCAAATGCCGTGTCTTTAAACGAGAGACGTTCCTTGATCATCTGTCTCATTTCATTTTGTCCAATGGCAATCAGCCATTTCGTATGGGGCATTTCCTCTCTTAGCATTTGACTCATGGAGATCGGTGCATAAAGAATGCCGCTTTGAGTGACCGCCTGAGCAAACTGATCGTCTAATACAGTACACAATGAGTAATCAGGATGCGAAAAAATCAAATCCTGAATGACCTTGCTATGCCCGCCAGCCCCAATTAAGCCAATGGGCTGCGCTTTACGTATCGGTCCCTTTGAATTTTTCGGCTGTTGCATGATGCGGCTGCTGCACCCCCTCTGTTTTGATGACTTTCAGCAAAGTCATCCATAAAATTTTCAAATCAAGCCAAAACGATTGATGCTCAACATACCAGAGGTCATAGGTGAATTTTTCCTCCCAGGAGAGCGTGTTCCTTCCATTCACCTGCGCCCATCCAGTAATACCAGGCTTCACAAGGTGACGCTTAGCCTGCTCCTCTGTGTACATCGGTAAATACTCCATTAAAAGAGGTCTTGGTCCAACGAGACTGAGCTCTCCTTTCAGCACATTGACTAGCTGCGGCAATTCATCAAGACTGAGCTTGCGAATCAAGGCGCCCGTTTTTGTTAATCGAAGATGATCTGGAAGCAGCACACCCTGTTCATCGCATTCATCAGTCATCGTTCGAAATTTATACAGCATAAATGGCCGGCCATGCAGGCCAGGCCGTTCCTGCCGAAACACCACAGGAGCCCCGATTTTCCACCTAATGAGTCCATACATGAGAAGGAAAAGAGGGCTACCTGCGATGAGCAGAGTCAGTGCCACGACCACATCTATTATTCTTTTCATCATTGCATCTCCTTTTCACACTAGCGGGAGACAGCTCGTGCAGCGGCAGCTTGTTTCACCTTACGCATCAGCTGTATCCGCTCTTGTTTTGTTCCTGCAAATAGATACAAATAGCCCATGTAGAGAATAAAACCAACTCCACCAATACAAAAGAGCTCCCACCACGAGGTCACGTCATACACAGCCTGAATGCAAGCGCAGAAACCCCAAATGAATACAGCTCCTAATAGCGGAACGACTGTATGTTTGTAAAAGATGGTGCTTTTCTGTTTTGTGATCTTGGCCGTATAAAATGGGAGAAACACGATATTTTTCATCAATAAAACAATCGCTCCCGCTGATGCAATGCCGTATAAGCCAAGCTGAAGCAGCTGAGTCAATCCATAGGCAAAAAGCACATTGGAAGCGCCTAATATGAGCGTGACAACCGCTGGAACTTTAAATCGGTTAAAGGCTGGCGGCACATAGGTCAGCGGTAAAAACATCAATGTCAAACATAAATAAGCCGCATGAATCATGAGCAGCCATTTCAGTTCCTCAAAGGCTGGTCCAAGCCATAGCAGCATGAGCGGGCCGGCAAGACCTCCTAGAAGAGCCGCGGGAAATGCCACAAATAAGCCACTCCACTTTATGGCTTTGGCAGCATATCGAATGAGTCCCTGCTCGTCTTGATTTGAATATAATTTCGTTATGGTCGGTGCAAACACAACTGCAAGTGTCCCTGCAAGTGTGCGTAATAATAATGGGAATTGTAAAATGGCGGCATACTGACCAGTCGCTTCTGCCCCAATCAGCAAGTTGGTCATCAATAAATCAATTTGTAAAAATAACAAAATCCCCATTTGCTCCAATGAATGCCATACCCCTGATCGCACAAGGGTGAGACTAGAAGATAAAGAGACATGCCGCCACTGAAACGAAAACCAAGGAATGAGTTTTTTAAAATAATAGATGCCGATTCCCATAGCCGCAAAGCTCCCAATCACGGCTGCAAGCGGAATATGCCAAATAGCGGGTGTCGTCACCGTAAACAAAAACACAATCACAAGCGCCCTGCAAAACATCTGGATGGCCTGTCCAACACTTGAAACATATAATTTATTCGCATAAAACGGCGCAGCCCCGATACCGGACATGACGAAATTGAGCATAAATAAAAGACCCCCTAACATAAAGGCGATCTGTGTGTCTTTTGCGAGATAAGCGGGCACATGAAGCCAGTCAACGAGCTGATGAGACAATAAAACGCAAAGCAAAAAGAGACTGATGGATAAAAAAATAGAACTGACAAAATAGGAGGCGAGATAGCGCTGCGCTTGTTCCATCTCTCCTTTATGAGCCGCAACAGAAAAAAAACGCACAACCACAGCACTTAATGAAGCCGTAATAACTGATAAATAATTGATCATATTTTGCGTCAGATGAATCAGACCAAATGCTTCCACTCCAAGTGTATGAACAATGTAAGGCGTTAAACAAACAGACATCAGCATCATCAGGATAAACGTGATGATATTCGCACTCACATTGTAAAGAAACGTACGGTTCATAGTGTCTTCACGCAGTGTTTAAGGGCCTTCATCCAGCTTCCTCTCCCTTTTGACCGCTTGTTTTCATATGCTGATGAATCGCCTTTTTCACTGCTTCCTCATTTGGTTCTTTCAAAAGGGTGACAAACGGAAGATGCGATACCCATTCATATCCTTCCATCACCTTATGATCAAAGGACCTGATGACAATACATGGTGTATGTGTAATCGCACAAAAGATCATGCCATGTAACCGGTCTGTCACAACGACTTGCGCCTGTCTTAACTGCGTCCACAAAGTGGATAATTCCTCTAAACGAGTCGTTCGATCCACTCGTTTTCCAATTGTCGTTGTGATGAACCCCACTTGATCATACGTGTCTTTGATATGCTGCTGTAATTGCTTTCGCTTCTCTTGGGTGAGATAGGCTTCCTTATCCTCACGCAGACAAAGCAGCACACCTTCACGTGCTTGCTCGTTCGATGATTCATCTAATGTCAGGACCATATCAGGCTGTTTCCATACCTCTTTATCAGGGAAATGCTGCTTCATCCATTCATAGGTGGTTTGATCTCTTGCCATCAGAAGGAGCCTTGGGTGTTGTTGATACGTTCGAATAGCGCGGCGTTCTTCTCTTTTCCCTCTTTTCGTTTCTGTAAAATGAACAGTAGCGGGAAGCTGAATCACAGGATAGGACTTGAAGGCGGTCATGATAAATTGTCTCGTCCATTCTTCATAGCGGTATAAATCCCCCATATTGCCCCCGCCGATAATGCAGACGATATCTTCAGGATGCCTCGCTTGCTTCAGCGGGCGTGCGAGACGATACAACTCCTGCATATCCACTTCAATGATGTGATAGTCTGGAAAATACTTTTGTAAAAAGCAGTAGCTCGCATAAGCAATGGCATGATCACCTAAATTGTCATGTGCCGGCAGCAAAGTGAGAATGATTTTCTTCTGATGGCTTAGCTCTGGGAGCCTTTGGCGGCTCAGTCTATACTCAAGCGGATACTTGACCTTTAAGAGCAGCCACTCTGCGGCATGTGCTTTTAATTGCTGCAATGTCAACCCCATCACCCCGATTTTCTCGTTTGATATTCTATCCATTTTTGATAGCTTGAAGCAGCCGCAGAAAGCGGATAAACCCACTGCAGTTTCGCCAAGAATAAGATCATTCGCTTTCGCACAGTCAGCTTCGATGCCTCCACGTGCTTCACAGCATGCTGAAACGCCTCGTGTGTCACCATTTCCCGCATATGATCAAGCTTTTCTTGAAATGAAAGTGAATTTTGGCTCTTCCATTCATTGAGCATACAATGAAGCGTATGATTGACCATAAAAACATGAAAAGCCTTCTCATATGGTGTCAGCTCGTCATGCTCTTTTAAAAACAAGCGCTGCGTGTCATAAAATGCCAGTCCATGGTGAAAATATTGCTTTTGATACCGCTGTACAATGGATGATCGATGAACCCGGTAATAATAAAGTGGTTCATGCACAAAGGCCATGACACGTGATAAAGAAAAGCAGCGCAGCGTGACATACTGATCTTCAATATTCTCAAGCTCACCTCTCAGCGGAAAACGGATCTGATGTTCTTCGATAAAAGCACGCCGATACAGCTTATTCCATGAGAATCCAGTGATGTCTCCATGTAATAACGATTCTATTAAGCTGGCCCTCTCTGCTTTTTGATGGGCTAAAAGCGTCGTCGGTATGGTTCTGTTTGACTGCTCAAATTGAATCCAATATTCACTGACAACAAGATCTGCCCCGGTCATTTCGGCTTTTTCATACAAGGCTTCACAATAATGAGGAGCGAGCATATCATCTGAATCAATAAAGGCGAGATACGTTCCTTTTGCTTCTTCTATGCCTCGGTTTCTCACTGCTCCTAGCCCTTGGTTCGCTTGGTGAATCACCCGAAATCGCTCATCACGCGCAGCAAACGCTTCAAGCAATTCCCCGCTATGATCCGTCGAACCATCATTGATGAGAATGACCTCTATATTTGAAAAGCTTTGGTCTGCAATTGATTGGAGGCATTGCTCCACATATTGACTTGTATTATAGACTGCGACCAATAGACTGATAGCTGGCATTACCTTATGCCCCACCTTTCTTCAAATCTACTTTGTAAAAATCGTTCGATACGGTAAAACGGAAGAATCAAACGGCATTAGCATAATGCTGTACAAAATATAGCAAACGGCAATCCCAACATACATAAAGAAATTGGACCGCTGATCAAAAATGCGTGTGAAATATGGCAGTAAAATGAGCTGATACAGACCAAAGTAAATATGAAATCTTGCGTAAATGACATCCTTTGTTGCAAGGATGCCAAACAAGAATCCAAGCAAGCAAAAATTCACAATATAATCACTCTCCGGCGTCAGCTCACGAAGTCGTTTTCGATAAAAGAAAGCAAGCAAAAGCGGCAGAATCAGCACACCAATTTTCGTCACATTCATTCCATTTGTATTCGTTGTCAGCCATTCCTCGTAATGGCCGTAAGAGCTCCCTTGCAACATCACAACAAATACTGAAACAAAGCGGTCATAAAGAGCCGTTAAGCCTAAAAAAATCAAACATAAAACAAGCATCATCCATGACCATGCCTTTGTTCTGACGATAAAATAAACGGGGATCATCATGAGTGCCGATGAATGAAACAACGAACACACAAGTACAAGCGGAAAATACAATTTCCACTCACCATTGATGACAAACCTGATGGCATAAAAAAGAATCGCCGCCACCATATACTGACGCATGCCATTAAACGAAGCATAATAATGAAATGTGCCAAGGAAAAGCAGCATACTAAGCTCAAAGGGCCGTCCATATTGCATGAGCGTCTTGATGATAAAAAAATAAGTGATGCCCCCAACTGTGATATACATGATTTGCGGCTCATGTGAAAGCTGATTAAGCATCCATAAGATCAGCGTAAACCCCGGATCGGTTGCAGCCTTGTCTACGCCAAACCCAAATATATGCCAAGGCTTTTCATAATGAACGGCGTACTCATACATCTGCCCATAGGTCACAAAATCGGTTCCTACTTTGTACCTTATACCCGCTACAATACAAAGAAATAAAAACGGAAAAAACACCAGAAGCTTGTTTGGCCGCCAACCGCTTTGTATGGTATCATCACGCCTGCCATAAAATGCAGCAAAGCTCGACCATAAATAGACCATGATCATGTTCACCAAATAAACCGCCATCTGCCAATCCTTCCTTACAATCCATAGACATTCATCACACGAGTGATGTTCTGTTTCACATCAAATCCTCTTTGGCCAAGCTGAGAGGTAATGGTTTCTTGAAGAGGAGGTTCTTCGTGATACGCTTCAAGAATTGCTTTCATCCACTCATGTGCTGAATCGCGCAGTGATTGCCGTTTCACGAGCCCGCAGCCTAGATCGACTTCCTTTGTAATATGATCTGAGATCACACAAGGCAATCCAGATGCCTGCGCTTCCACTAATACGAGCGGGAGACCTTCAAACAAAGAAGGCATCACAAACACATCAAATGCTTTCATGTACTCCGGGACCTCCGATACAACACCCGTAAACACAATGTCTTCCGTTACCCCTGCTTTTTCCGCATACGATTCGACGACTTGTCTGAGCGGTCCATCCCCAACAAGAACAAGCTGAAATGAAACCCCTTGTTTCTTTAGAGTCTGCGCCAGTTCAATGAAAAAAACATGATTTTTTTGCTCATGAAATCGTCCAATATGACCAATCACCAGTTTCTTTTCGTCAAGATGGAGGTGTTTTTTCATCCCCACCTTTGCCTCTGGTTTCAACTGAAAAAAAAGGTCTAAATCAATTCCATTTGGTAAAATCACCACTCGCCGGTTTTGCATCTTCTTCTGTCCAAATAAAAAAACACCGGCATCTTCGCCGCAGGCAGCAAGCTGGGTAGAACATGCAAAGGTCAGCTGTCGAAAACCTTTGAACATCAAGTGATCAATCCAGCTTGGCGACTGTTTCCAAGCCGTATTATGTGAATGGCAAATGCGCACCTTCACACCTGCCAGTTTCGCAGCAAGGGCAGAAAAGCCAGTTTGAAAGTCCGTATGTGCATGCACCGCCTGATAAGGGCCGGTCTGCTTGATCGTCTTCGTCAACGTGTTCACAAAAGCCAAAGGAGAGGACGCTCCAATACTCGGGACATAAAAGATTCGTCCCCCGAGCTGACGAATTTCCTCATCATAATCGCAGTCGTCCTTGCGGTGGGTGATGAAATCGAATTGAAGAACATTCCTGTCGAGTGCACGATAGATATTCATGATCATCGTTTCTGCACCGCCTCTATTCATTCCGCCCACAACGTGCAGTACACGCTTTGGCTCACTCATCTCGGATCGTCCTCCTTTTCAACATCGACACCTCAAGCTTTCGCTGATGATAAAACCTCATGATCTTTGGTGACATACAGGCACGAACCACTGGCTTAAGAGCAAATAGATAATCAAACGGTGACAATTTTAATTGCCAGCATGCTTTTAAAACGAGCCAGGCATTATCCATAGAATATCGAAATTTTCGGCGCTGAAAGGCCGCTTCATCCTCTCTCACCATGTATAAGGGCTCCTGCAAATTAAAGCCTTTCCTCCCAGCAGCAAAAAAGCGAATCCAAAGATCGATATCTTCCATTCGCCTTGTTGTTTTCACAGAACGATATCCATTTAAAGCCTTGTAGGCTGAGGCCCTCATCATAATCGTCCCATGACAAAAAGGTGTTCCTCTTGCCAGCACCTTTCGATCAGGCTCTGAGGCAAGGGCACGAACACCCTTTGTTCCCGACTCGTCAAAAACTGTCATCGCCGTACCGGCCACATCATATTCAGGATGTGTATCGAGGAAATCAACCTGTTTTTCTAAACGAACAGGCACTGATACATCGTCGCCATCCTGCCTTGCAATGAGTTCTCCCGTCGCTTCAGTGAGACAGCGATTTAAACTGGCCGCAAGTCTTTGGTTCTGTTCATTTCGAATGAGGCGAATTCTTTCAGGATCTCTTTTTGTATAAGGAAGCACTTTTTCATAGGTGCCATCTGTTGATGCGTCATCACATATGATGAGCTCCCAGTTTTCATAGGTTTGATGAAGAATGGATTCAATGCTTTCTTCTACTGTCTCTTGGCAATTGTAGACGCCCATGATGATAGATACCTTCGGCTTACGCATGCTCACATCACCTTCTCTACTTGATCCATATAGGCTGTATAAATCTCTTCCATGGCACTTACCGTCTGCTCCTGTGCAAATGCGTGAGCCATGGAGCGTCCCGCTTTTCCCATAAGGGACAGCTGGTCCTTTTTATGATAAAGCTGCTGTAAATAACCAGCTAAAACATCTACATCCTGCGGTTTGACCAAAAAGCCATTCACCCCATGTTTGACTAGCTCACAGTGACCTCTATTTTCAGTGGCAATGACCGGCTTCTCAGCAGACATCGCTTCAAGAAGATTCATGCCGAGCCCTTCTCTCAGGCTGGTTGACACACATACATCACTCATGTGCATCCATTCCTCGATTTTTTGACAAAACCCAGCAAAATAAACATGCGGCTCAAGATTCAACTGCCGAACCAGCTTTTCATAGAACGGCCGGCTTGTCCCCTCTCCCGCAAACACAATCTTTACATTTGGTATATGCCCGTAAACTTGAGCACACGCTTTGATGAGCATCCCTTGATTTTTATTGTCATTTAATTCGCCAGCACACAGCACGATAAAATCTTGCGGGGTAAAGCCATATGCTGTTCGAAGGCGCTTCTTTTCTTTATCATCAACTGGTGCAAACCGCTTCATATCCACACCCATGCCGGGAACATAATGCACAGATACTTTCTCTTTTGACAGGCGATCGGCTCTTTTATAGTCTTCTCCATTAATGGTGATGAGCGCATCTGTATATGGAACGAGCCATCTTTCAATCGGATAATAAAACAGCCAGTTTTGAAGCGGAGCCCCCTTCCAAAAGTGAAAACCATGCGCCGTGTAAAGAACCTTCGTCCCTTTTTTGCGTGTACCTTTGGCAGCCAGCCTGCCAATGACACTTCCCATCGGCGTGTGACAATGAATGAAATGGTAATGCTCTTTCTCAAGCAGCTTTTTCAGCTCCACATAAGCAAGCCGGTTGCGCAAATGAAAAGGAGATCGCTGAATCGGAATGGAATGCGCCTGATCCACGTGCGGCAGCTCCAGCTGGCCATTTGCCGCTGTATGCACTTCCCATCCTTGTTCCTGAAACCACCGAAAATACGGGAGATGGAATGCCTTAAAATGATAATCAACCGTTGCGCAAAACAAGACTTTTTTCTTCATTAGCAAGCGTCTCCTCCTCTCTTTGCACCGGTTCAGTCAACAAATCATGCGACTCAATGGCTGCAAATAATGCTTGTCTTAATTGATCTTCACTCATCATGTCAAATTCGTGAATAAAGCGGTTCAGCACATATGGGTCCCCATCCAGCGCATGGCCGATGTGGATTTTGGGGAAGATTTGCTTCTGTGCTTTTTCATGGTGGTTGAGTAACTCCTCGTACATTTTCTCTCCGGGACGAATGCCCGTAAACGTGATTGGAATTTGGTCTGTGGTGTAGCCTGAGAGGTGAATGAGGTTTTCTGCGAGATCGACAATTTTGACTGGCTCCCCCATATCTAAAACAAAGATCTGTCTGCCTTCTGCTAATGCACCTGCTTGGATGACTAGCCGTGATGCTTCCGGTATCGTCATAAAATATCTTGTCATAGCTGGGTGCGTGACTGTCACCGGCCCGCCTTTTTCAATTTGTTTTTTAAAGATCGGAATGACGCTCCCCCTGCTTCCGAGTACATTCCCAAATCGTACAGCCACGAATTTCGTGTTACTGCTTGCCCCCATTTGCATGATCAGCATTTCAGCAAACCGCTTTGTCGCTCCCATCACATTGGCAGGATTGACCGCTTTGTCTGAGGAAATGAGGACGAATGTTTCAACTCCGTGCTCATGTGCGGCTTCTGCGACATTTTTGGTTCCAATAATATTATTTTTCACCGCTTCTTTCGGACTGATTTCCATGAGCGGGACATGTTTATGTGCCGCAGCATGATAGATCATATCCGGCTGAAAATGACCCATGATTTCACTCATTTTCTGTTTATCTTGAATATCCGCAATTTGCGGATAGAGGCTGATGCTGTCTCCATATAATTCTTTCAGCTCAAGTAAAATAGAATGAATGCTAAATTCTCCATGTCCCACAAGCACAATGGCCCGAGGGGCAAACACACAAATTTGACGACAGATTTCTGATCCAATGGACCCACCTGCTCCTGTCACCATGATCGTTTTCCCCTTTAAATGTACAGATAGGCGGCTTGTATCTAATTGAATCGGCTCTCTTCCTAGCAAATCCTCTGGCTGTACATCCCGCAGCTGGTTCAGCGCATGGGTTCCTTTTAAGATCTGCTCCATTTCCGGCATAATCTGTGTTTTGACTCCAGTCGCTACACATTCCTTATAAAGCCCCTTTAAGGTGTGACTGCTTTTAGATGGAATGGCGATGATGATTTTTTGAATATCCATCATCACAACAGCTCTTTGAATATGTTCTTTCCCCCCAAGAACGGGCAGTCCCATGATTTCAAGCCTATGCTTTGTCTTGTCATCATCAATAAAAGCGACAGGCTCAATACGTACATCACTCGACTGTTGAAGCTGACGAACGATCATGGTCCCGGCTGATCCGGCGCCAACGATTAGTGCCCGCTCCTTTTCTTCCTGCAGCCGCTTTGCCCCATCATGAAATAGCCTGGATGCCATACGAGATGCTCCGATGAATAAAACATGGAAAAGCCAGACGATGAATAAAAACCGAAATGGCCATGTCTGCACAAAGAGGTACAGCACCGTCATTGAAAATAAAAAAGAGCACACAAAGGTCTTCATTAAAGAAAATAACTCCCTTACCCCTGTATATGCCCATACTTGTTTGTACACGTGAAAAATATACGAAAACAAATGGTGCCCAATGAGCAGACTAAGCGAAGAAATGACGAGCATTTCAAATGTATATACGGTTAACGCCGCCTCTTGGACAAATTGAAAGCCAAAAAAGACAGCAACTAAAATGAGATATGAATCTAGTGCTACGATGATTGATAATCTTTGGGCGTAAGTCAACGCTCCTCCCCCTTTTTAAAACATCACTATTCTTACGTACAATGGGCATCAAACCCGTCCTCACATCCCACTACCGATGACGAGCATCTAAGGCATAAGACATGCCCACAGCAGGATCGAGTGCCTCCGTTGTTAAAGATTAGGAGACATCACCTATCAATCTCTTTAATACATATAGTGCCTTCCCTTTTTCACTTTCTTTCCATTTAGCATCGCCCCAAGCAGTTTCCCTGTTGTTCCGTCTAATACTTCTTTTGCTTTCTTCACAGCGGCGATCTTTGTTTTACCGCTTAATACAACAAGAATGCTCCCATCTGTCCGATTCGCTAATATTTTGGCATCGGCTACAGGCAGAAGCGGCGTGGAATCAACGATCACCATGTCATACTGCTGCTCAATCTCATAAAATAGTTGCTTCATCACAGAGGAAGAAAGCAGTTCAGCTGGATTCGGCGGAATCGTCCCACTCGGAAGCAGCTCTAAATGCTCAATCGGTGTAGGTAAAATGGCTTCCTCCAAACTGCAATTATTTAAAAGCACATTCGTCAAGCCAGTGTGCGGACTCAGGTCAAAATATTCATGTATGGCTGGTTTTCGCAAATCAGCATCCATGAGCAGAACCCGCTTTTTCTGCTGTGCAAAAACAGCTGCTAAGTTTGCAGCCGTAAATGATTTCCCTTCCTTCGGCAAGGAGGATGTCACCAATATCGACTTCAATCGGGTCTGAATGGATGTGAATTCGATGTTCGTTCGGATCGTTCGGAATTGTTCCGCAATGACAGAGTGAGGATTTAATACAGAAATACAGGATAAATCTCTCTTTTCTCGTTTTTTCCTCTTAAAAATCAATGTTCTGTCCTCCCGTTATGACGGACTGCTTGTCTTTTTTTGCCCTCCTGTCTGCTTGCATCTGATAGACACTGCCGAGCGACGGCAATCCGACCTCTTCTCTTATTTGATGTGTTCGTTTGACCGTATCATCGAGTAGATTCATTAAGAAAATGAGTGTCATTCCCCCTAATAAAGAGGCGCCTAGTGCCAAAACGATATGAACAAATTTACGTGAATTCACGAGAATCGTGTTGGACAGCTTGGCTTCAGACAAAACATTAATGCGATCCATATTCATGGTCTTTTTAATTTCTTCTTGTAGCACCTCTGTTGCCGTATTTGCAATCGCTACTGCCTTGGCGCGGTCCTCATCTTGTACAGAAATATTTATGACCTCAGACTCATTTTCTGTACTTGTGGCAATTTTGTGTTTTAATCCTTCAGCCGATTCTGTGAGATTGAGTGTTTCTTTTACTTTTTCAATGACGATGGGACTTTTTAATAGGACTTGAAAGGTACGTGTATATTGAAGGTTCATCTGAATATCGTTTAAATTCGCTTGTGCGTCACTGCTTCGTTTATGAACAAGAATTTGAGTGGTTGCCTGATATACAGGAGTCGAGACATAGAACTGATAGTAGGCTGAAATACCCGTTACGATCAGGACAATCAGGATCAGAAGGGCCATTTTCTCTTTAATGACAGAAAACAGCTGCTTAAAACCTATATTCTCATTCATAGATACCTCCCGATTTCATCATAAAAAGGTTATATATGGTTTCTTTTTGTTAATGATTGGATTATAAAAGATAATACCCGCAAAGAAAAATGTCATAATAGGTCTTATAGTTCTTTTTAAAGAACAAAATCGTTCGTTTTCTTTTATTTACTTCCTGTTTCTTACGTTTTTGAATTTTATAAAGAACAATTTATTTCTTATAATGAACGAAAAGGTCGCAGAACTATTCGCCAGGGAGAAGGGAGATCATAAATCGAATGATAGGAAAGGTGATACGCATTTACCGAAAGAGGAAAGGATACTCGATCCATCAGCTAGCTGAAGATGCCCATGTCTCTAAATCGTATTTAAGTAAAATTGAGCGTGGTGTCCACCAGAATCCATCTGTGCAGTTTTTAAAAAAGGTATCCTCTTCACTAGACATTGATTTACAAGAGCTGTTTGATGCAGAGACAATGATGTTTCATGACTTTGAGGGTGGTGAACAGGAATGGCGGGAGCATATCGTGCATGCCGTCCAATCCGGCATGCCTAAAGAAGATCTGTATCAGCTGCTCCAAACCTTTCGAAAGGAGCAGGAAGAAAAGACATTACATGTTATCCATAGAAAGCTGACCGATTCGAATATCTCAGAATGGAAGCGTCTCATGAGTGAAGCAAAAGCTATCGGCCTAACCATCGAAGAAGTGAAAGCGTTTCTAACGAATATGGGAGAATACCGGGCGTAAGCCTTTGAGAAAGGACCAATTTGCGGGGAGAGGCGTTTGATGCCTCGATGAAATAGAGCCTTTTTTCATGAAAAGGCTCTTAGATTGTTGACAAAGGGCTAAAATGATCTTTATTTTAGCCATTTGTCTTCTTTTCAGCGTGACATGAAAACCTTTGCAGTCTCGGAAGGACGAGTACCGGCGCGGAGCG
>NZ_AMSH01000068.1 GCF_000300535.1 Bacillus xiamenensis | reverse complement strand
AATTTAACATTCGTGAGCACCGGCACGCAGGACTGCGGGAGAATGCGAGGGTTTGTCTACACGCTGGCCTGTCCCTACATGGGACAGATTTTTTATTTCACCCATAATTTATAAATGCTCTGTGTTCCGCTGTTTTCTTCGCCTTCTTCACGAAGCCTTTCATAAAGAGATTTTGCAAGTGACAAACCTGGCATCTCTTGTCCCATCAACTCTGCTTCCTCGAGTGCAATGCCCATATCCTTAATAAAATGCTTCACATAAAAACCTGGCTCGAAATCACCTTTCAGCATTCTTGGCGCAAGGTTTGACAAAGACCAGCTGCCAGCCGCTCCTGTTGTGATGCTTTTAAGTACCTGCTCTGGATCAAGCCCTGATTTTTCCGCATAGGCCATTGCCTCTGCGACACCTACCATACCTGCTGCGATAGCGATTTGGTTACACATTTTTGTATGCTGACCACTTCCTGCTGGTCCTTGGTATTGAATGTTTTCGCCCATTTGCTGAAATAGCGGCAGGCACGCTTCATAGGCTGCTTTTTCTCCGCCAATCATAATGGCCAGCGTGCCATTTTTGGCTCCTATGTCTCCGCCAGAAACCGGCGCATCTAACGCAAATAATCCTTTTTCCTTCGCTTTCTCTGCAATCTCTTTGGCCAGCTGAGGCTTCGATGTGGTCATATCAATGAGATAGGTACCAGGCGCAGCATGTGCCACAAGCCCATCTTCCCCTAAATACACATCTTCCACATCTGATGGATATCCGACCATTGTGATGACAGCATCCGCATTTTTGGCGATATCCTTTACTGACGATTTCCATGCAGCGCCTTTTTGAACCAATGCGTCTGCCTTTGCTTTTGTTCTTGTATAAACGAGAACCTCATAGCCTGCATCCATTAAATGCCCTGCCATACTATGTCCCATTACACCGATTCCAATAAAACCAACTGTTTTGATTTGTGTCATCACGTCTTCCTCCTTAAAGAGACTTTGTCAATCCACCATCAATGATAAGTGTTTGACCTGTCATATATGTATTGGCTTCAGATAAAAGAAAAGCCGCATATGTCGCAAATTCCTCTGGCTGTCCGTAACGGCCAAGCGGTATCGCACGCTCTGCCTGTGCTTTGATCTCTTCAATCGATTGGTTCTCCGTTTGTGCACGGTACTTGTCCAACTGTTTGACGCGTTCTGTTTCAATTTTCCCAGGACCTAAGGTATTGATCAAAATGCCATCTTTGGCAAGCTCCTGGGCGGCTGCTTTTGTCCAGCCGGCAATTGCCGGTCTGAATGTATTCGACAGCATCAAGCATGGGATCGGTTCTTTGACCGACATAGATGCAATATTTAACACTCGTGCACCTCGTTTTTTCAAATAAGGTAGGGCTTCTTTTAATAGCCGGATATAGCTGAGTAAATGAAGCTGAAATGATTCCATCCAATCTTCATCCGTTAAGGTTTCAAGCGTACCTGTTTGAGGGCCGCCTGTATTGTTCACAAGAATATCAAGACATTTTTCATCACCAGCTGCTGCTGTAACAAGCGCTTTAATTTGCTCGGCGTCAGATACATCACATACTTGATAAGTGAAATGCCCTCTTACAAGTGGGGACAATTCTTTGACTGTTTCTTTTAGCGTCTGCTCATGCCTTCCCGAAAGCATCACATCTGCTCCCTCTTTTGCTAAAGCAAAGGCAATGGCTTTTCCAATTCCTTGACTGCTTGCTGCAACCAGTGCTTTTTTTCCTGATAGATTGACATCCATGTTGGCACCTCCTCTTTTCACATTTTATCACACAAAAAGAACCTTGCTCATACCAAGGTTCTTTTCCGTTCTATTACAGCTTAAACCGATCGATTGCCTGACGCAGCGCTTGACTCGATTCGTTCAGCATTTCTGTTGATGTTCTCGTTCTTTCTAAAGCTTGTACTTGTTCGTCTGTCGAAGCATGCACTTCTTCAGCTGAAGCCGCAGATTCTTCTGAAATTGCAGCAATACTTTGAATGGAGTCATTCATTTTTTGCTGTTCTTCAGTCATTTCATTGATTTGTGTATGAATGCTGTCAATAGAGCCGACAAGTGATTGCATTTCCATTGTGATGCTGCTGAGTGCCTCGCCTGTCGCGTTGATCGCATCACCTTGTTCCTCATTCATTTTGCTCGCTGCTGTCATGGCTTCAGCGGCTTTCTTCGATTCATCTTGAATGAGTTTGACGGTTTCACTAATGTGTTTTGTTGATTGCGCAGATTGTTCGGCAAGCTTTCTTACTTCTTCTGCGACAACAGCAAAGCCTCGCCCGCTTTCTCCTGCTCTCGCTGCTTCAATGCTTGCATTCAGTGCAAGTAAGTTCGTTTGATCTGAGATTTCAGAGATCGCCGTTACGACGTTTTCAATATTTTTCGTTTTATGCTCAAGGTCAAGCAGCATTTGCTCTACCTTCTTCGACTCTTCATTTGCTTGTGTTGATTTTTGGACGAGCAGACCAAGAGCGTCAAGTCCTCTATAGCTTGCATCTTCCGAAGATTTTGAGTTGGTCTGCATTTGCGAAGCAAGCTCACCCATATGACGAACTTTTTCATACAAATGCTCTGATTTCTCATTAATGGTTTCAGCTTCTGATGCCTGCTTAGTCGCCCCTGCCGCTACCTCTTGAATGGCAGTTGCAATCTGTTCACTAGATAGCAAGGTCTCGTTTGAAATTTGCGTCACTTCATCAGCTGATTTCATCACCTGATCTGAAGCACCTTTCACTTTTTCAATCAACTCTCTGATTCCCTCTGTCATTTGATTAAAGTTCTTCGTGAGGAAACCTATCTCATCCTTGGACTTCGTTTCAAGCGAGCTCGTTAAATCGCCTTCAGACACTTTACGAACATGCTCGATAAGCCGTTTAATTGGTGTTGTAATGCTTCTAGCCAATAAAAAGCTTAGAATCATGGCCAGTATAATAGCAATGATAGATATGATGATACTTGTCTGATTCATCTGTTCTGTAATCCAAAGCAGTTTCTTTTTCTCAAAGCTAACCCCTATTGTCCAACTCGCTTCTTTTATTTTAGAGATGACCGTTAGTTCATTTTTATCATCAATGCCTGAATTGTCGATTGCCTTTTTCACAGAAGTGACTTTTGAAATATTTTTCCCCTGTGCTGTTGGATGTGCCAAAATCGTCCCTGTACCGTCAACTAAGAAGGCGGTACCCATGTAAGGAATCTTTTGATCATTGATATAGGACTGAATGGAAGACAGTTTCAAGTCTAATCCAGCAACTCCTAGGACCTTTCCATTTCGTACGATCGCCTTCGTAGCTGAGACGACCATTTCATTTGTTGCTTTATCAATATATGGATCTGTCCATAAAACCTCATCAGGCTTTTCAGCCGATTGAATAAACCAATCTCGTTTAGATGGGTCATATCCTTCACCAAAGTCAGACTCCGGGAAGGCAAACATTTTGCCATCTGTTGTTCCAATATAGGCAAGTGAAATGAGGTCGTCCTGCTCCTGCAAGCCTTTTAATTCATCGTTTTCAAATGCCAGTGTTTGCTTTGTTTGTTTCTGTACAAAATCCTTAGTAAGTGTACTTGTTGCCAGTTTGTTAATTGCATCACCGTAATTATCAAGCTTTAGTGCTATGATGTCTCTCATGCTTTCTGCCGTTGCTGCTGTGGTTGTTTTTGCATCTCGTTCAATGAGTGGTCTTAATACGACATTGGAACCTACTTGAACCGCAATGACAGTTAAAATTAATATAACTGAGATAAATACAGCTATCCTCATTTGAAGTTTTTTAAACATCTCATCACCCCTACATCCTACTTTCGCATCTTACTGTCTATATCGGCAAAAATGATACCGCCTTCAATAGTTGCAAGAAAATTTAAATAGAAAAAACAAGCCATAATGACTTGTTTTAAGTAAAATATTCAATTTTTGCAGACGGAAAGTACTGTTCGATATATGATTCTAACGTCTGCCTTAGTTCTTGTTCTTCATCTTTTTGGTAGATATATTTTCCAATTCCATATCGACCCCATTTGTATCTTCTTTTTTCTTCATCTAATTCTAATTTTGTTTTCGGATAGTTTTTTTGGATGACGCGCTTCGCTGGTTTTGTAAAACGGTGCTGAATCATTTCAAAGGTGATATCCTGTCTCACATCTTCGGGAAGAGCTGCATCGAGCTTTTCAAAAAGCACCTTATAACCCTCTTGCCAGCCTTCATGAATGTAAATTGGGGCAATAATAAATCCAAGTGGATAGCCGGCTTTTGCTACCTTCACAGCCGCTTCAATTCGCTGATCAAGGGGGGATGTCCCGGGTTCGAAATACTTAATGACATAATCTGCGTTAATGCTAAAGCGGAATCTTGTTCGTCCATTATGCTTAGCATCTAATAGATGATCGACATGATGAAATTTAGTGACAAATCGAAGTTTGCCAAGATCAGTCTGTCCGAAGTATTCTATGGCCCGCTTTAGTGTATGTGTCAAATGGTCAATTCCGACGATGTCGGATGTACATGAAGCTTCAAATCGGGTGATATCCGGGGCACGCTCGTTCATGTATTGTTCCGCCTGATCTAATATTTCTTCTACATTGACGTACGTTCGAATGTACGGTTTACTTCCCATCGTTGTTTGCAGGTAGCAATAATGGCAGTGACCCATACATCCTGTCGCAAACGGAATGGCATACTCAGCGGATGGTTTAGACGTATCGAATTTTAATGTTTTTCTCACACCAATGACAAGCGTTGATTTTGCATTACGGTACTTTTGCAGGTCATTTTTACCCGGAATATTTCTCACCTGATTGTGTGACGTTGTTTCTCTTATTTCAATTCCCATACCTTCGAATTTTTCCTTCAGCTCTTGTCCTAAAGGGTATTCCAGCGCTCGAGGTTCAATATAAACAAGCTGAGGGACGAAAGGTTTGATCATATTTAGCACATCCTTCCCTTTATAGGTTCATACCGATACTTTAACCTCTCAGGATGGCTTTTATCCTTTCTAAAATCTTCCCTTATTCAAACAGATCTTGATAAAGGGCTTCTGCTTCTTCATAGGTTGGAAATACGGCATCATCAGGGGCTAATGGATGATATGTTTCGAGTAGAAATAGCGCAAGTTCTTGTTCGTTGTATGGATGTGATACAATTTCCGCTTCTTTAATTTGTGCCACATTTGCTGCATGTGGATTTCGATAAATCACGTATACTTGATCACCTGGCTTATAGTTTGAGAAAGACAAGCTGGTCACCTCCATTTTTTTATTTTAGGATGCCCTTGTCTTCACTCGATATGACTCGTTATGATAAAATTCGACAAAAAAACCAGACAGTTTTACCTGCCTGGTTTGATCACCTAGTTGTGTTGAAACGTTTTCTTCACGAATTCAACAACTTCTTCTGTTGTGCTAAGTGATAAGATATGCTCTTTAAATGATGCCGCTTCTTCCTTAGAAAGCTTGCTTAACTGCGTTCTTGCTGGAAGAATGGATGTGGCGCTCATTGAGAATTCATCTAATCCTAATCCAAGTAGAAGCGGGATTGCGATTTCATCTCCTGCCATCTCACCGCACATGCCAACCCATTTACCTTCTTTATGCGCTGCTTCAATCACAAGCGTAATCAGGCGTAAAATGGCTGGATTGTATGGCTGATAAAGATAAGACACTCGTTCGTTCATTCGATCAGCAGCCATTGTGTATTGAATCAAATCATTTGTTCCAATACTGAAGAAATCTACTTCTTTTGCAAATTGATCAGCGATAACAGCTGTTGATGGAATTTCCACCATCATTCCGATTTCAATGGAATCAGATACATCTGTACCACCAGCAACCAATGCTTCTTTTTCTTCAAGTAAAATGGCTTTTGCTTCTCTAAATTCTGTTAACGTCGCGATCATAGGGAACATGATTTTCAGGTTTCCATATGTACTTGCACGAAGTAATGCGCGTAGTTGTGTTCTGAAAATCTCCTGCTCTTCTAGGCAAAGGCGGATCGCTCTATAGCCAAGGAACGGGTTCATTTCTTTTGGAAGTTGCAAGTAAGGAAGCTCTTTATCGCCGCCAATATCAAGTGTGCGGACAACCACTGCTTTCCCTTCCATCTTCTCTAAAACGGTTTTATACGCATCGAACTGCTCTTCTTCTGTAGGAAGCTGATCTCTGCCCATGTATAAAAATTCTGTACGGTACAATCCGACTGCTTCGCCGCCATTTTCAAGTACACCTTTTACATCTTCTGGTGTTCCGATATTTGCAGCCAGCTCTACGTGAACGCCGTCTTTTGTCACCGTTGGCTGGTCAACAAGTTTCGCCCATTCCGCTTTTTGAGCTAAGTAGTCTTCATGCTTTTTTTGATACGCTTTCACTTCATCTTCAGAAGGCTGAATGATGACGTCTCCGCTAATACCATCTACAATGATCAGATCATTGTTTTTTACCGTTTTTGTTGCTTCTTTTGTCCCAACTACTGCTGGAATCTCCATTGATCTTGCCATGATCGCTGAGTGAGAAGTACGACCACCGATATCTGTCGCAAACCCTTTGACGAATTGTCTGTTCAGCTGAGCTGTATCAGAAGGTGTTAAATCTTCAGCAATGATAATGACTTCTTCAGAAATCATACTTGGGTTTGGAATGTCAACGCCTAGCAAATGACCAGTGACACGTTTTGTTACGTCGCGAATATCCGCTGCACGTTCCTTCATGTACTCATTGTCCATAGCTTCGAACATTGTGACAAACATCGTTGCTGTTTCTTTTAAAGCAAATTCAGCATTTACTTTATCCGATTTGATTTTATCCTTTACTGGGTTTAGCAGCTCTGGATCACTTAACACAAGAAGGTGTGCAGAAAAAATATCTGCTTTATCTTGGCCAAGCTCTTTTAGCGCATGTTCTTTAATTGCTTCAAGTTCTTGTTTTGAAACATGAATTGCTTCTTCAAAGCGTTTCACTTCTGTCTCTGGATCGTTGATGTCTTTTTGGTGAACTGTTAAATCTGGTTCTTCCAGACGATATGCTTTTGCAATCGCAACGCCTGCTGAAGCACCGATTCCTTTCAGTTGTTGCATTACTCGCCTAGGCCTTCACTTTTCATTGTGTCTTTTAGTGCAGCAAGTGCATCATTTTCATCAGAACCAGAAGCAGAGATTGTGATAGTAGCACCTTTCGCAATTCCTAGAGACATTACACCCATAATAGATTTCAGGTTCACTGTTTTACCATTATATTCTAAGTTGATATCAGCATCATATTTACTAGCAGTTTGTACAAGAACTGTTGCAGGACGTGCGTGAATTCCAGAATCTGCAGTTACTTTGAATGTTTGTTGAGCCATTTTTATCAATCTCCTTTTTATACAATTCATACATCCACAATATTATATCATACTGCCGAGCTTGTCATCTAACAAGAACGGCAGTTATGAAAATTATTTTGAAATTTTCATGATGTTTTCTTGACCAGCTTTGATTTCACCGGTTTCTTGAAGGTCAATAAATTGTCCTTCACTTAAGTTTGTAAATACAATTGGAGTCATCAAAGATGGTACTTCTGACTTAATTTTATCAATATCAACCTCTAAGAGTTTTTGACCGATTTCTACTTGATCTCCCTCTTGTACAAATGCTTCAAATCCTTCTCCTTTGAGGCTGACTGTATCAATACCGAAGTGAATCAAGATTTCAAGTCCACCATCAGACTGGAGGCCAATGGCGTGCTTCGTTGGGAACACATTTAAGATTTTCCCTTTTACCGGTGAAACCACCGTTCCCTCTTTTGGCAAGATGGCAAAACCGTCACCCATCATTTTCCCTGAGAATACTTGATCTGGTACATCTGTAATTGGATGAAGCTCCCCTGTAATTGGTGAAGCAAATATTTCTTCCCCATGCTCGTTTTGAAGCGGCTTTGCAATGACTTCTTCTACCTGCTGGCTGACTTCTTCTTTTGCAGAAGGGTCTTTCGCTGGACGAGGCGTGCGGCCTGCAATAATGTCTTGCATCTGTGTTTTTAAATTATCAGAGCGCGGGCCAAAGATTGCCTGAATGTTATTTCCTACTTCTAGGACACCTGAAGCGCCAAGTTTTTTCAAACGATCTTTGTCTACTTTCTTCTGATCATTTACCGTCACACGTAAACGCGTAATACAAGCATCTAGGTGTTTAATGTTCTCTTGGTCACCCATCGCTTCTAGAATTTCATAAGGCAAATCATCACCTTTTCCAGACTGAGCATCGCCTGCACCATCAGCCGCTTCATCCTCGCGTCCTGGTGTTTTCAGATTAAATTTGCGAATCGCAAATCTAAATCCGAAGTAATAAATAACAGCAAGCACAAGACCGACTGGAATCACAAGCCACCAAGCCGTTCTGTTTGGCAAGATACCGAATAAGAAGAAGTCGATCAACCCTCCTGAGAAGGTCATCCCGATTTTCACGTTTAGAATATCCATTATCATAAAGGATAATCCAGCAAATACACAGTGGATCGCAAATAATACGGGTGCGACGAACAAGAATGAGAATTCAAGCGGTTCTGTAATCCCTGTTAAGAAAGAAGTCAGAGCTGCTGAACCCATAATTCCAGCTACAAGCTTTTTATTTTTCGGCTTTGCTTCATGATAAATCGCAAGTGCTGCTGCTGGAAGTCCAAACATCATGAACGGATATTTCCCTGTCATGAATGTCCCGGCTGTCAGCTGAACACCATCTTTGATTTGCGCCATGAAAATGCGCTGGTCACCACGGATAATATCTCCTGATAAGCTCTTATAGCTAAAAAATTCATACCAGAATGGTGCGTAGAATATGTGGTGCAGACCAAACGGAATGAGTGAGCGTTCAATGACACCGAATACAAAGGCAGCCAGCGGCTCATTCGCTGCAAGCAGTCCTGTTGAAAATGAGTTCAATGCACCTTGGATTGGCGGCCAAATGACGAGCATCAAAAGCCCTAAAATAAGTGCTGAAATAGACGTAACGATTGGAACAAAACGCTTACCAGCAAAGAAGCCAAGATATTGCGGGAGCTCAATTTTGTAAAATTTATTAAACATATAAGCGGCTAATACCCCGACAATAATCCCGCCAAACACGCCGGTAGACAAGGTCGGTATGCCGAGCATATTAACATATGCTGGATGACTTTCCTTAAAGAACTTAGCCAATTTGATTGAATCGGATGGAATAGAACCGTTGGCCATTAATACGGCACTCATCGTCACGTTCATAACGAGATAACCGATAATTGCGGCAATCCCTGCCACACCGTCTCCATTGGCAAGACCGATGGCAACCCCTACAGCAAAGAGGAGCGGAAGATTCGAGAAGACAATGTTCCCTGCATTCTCCATGACGCTTGCAATAAGCTGAATTGTATCATTGCTTAAAAATTGAGCCACATCAATCAGCTGCGGATTTTGCATCGCATTTCCAAGTGCTAATAAAATACCAGCAGCAGGAAGAATCGCAACTGGAAGCATAAGTGCTCGTCCAATTTTTTGCAACACACCAAAAAGTGATTTAAACACTGGTTGAACCTCCTTTTGTTTTCGCTTACAACATACATTTCAATCGCGTGCTGACGTATATTTCATAATTAACCGTTTACATTTCACTTTCAAACACGAAAAAAGGCATGGTGATATAAGGTTGCGCAAATAACAGGATCTTATCCTGTATTTACCTTAAGTCACTCATGCCTGATCGAATCAGTTACACGTTTCACGGAAACTATGAAATTTTATTCGTCAATCTGTACAGGTGAAGGGTCAAATAGACAGCTTCTGCATCATGTACAGGCTTTTTCAATGCATGTTGCAAAATTTTGATCATTTTCCAAGCAGTATTGTAGCATAAAGGATATTCATTTTTCAATAGATGAAGCAACTTTTCTGGCTCCTCTAATGATTCTTCCCGTTTAATACGCTCAATCGAAAACGTGATATGGCGCAATAAGCGTAAATAATGAATACTTTCTCTGTCTACTTTCATATGAAATGAATCTTCTATGACTTGGACCATTTGTGTAATGAGCTGCGAATGACGGTTCACCTCAGACAACGGCCGATTCGTTAGAGCAGAGTGAATATGGAGCGCAATAAATCCAATCTCTCCTTCTGGCAACTTTGTTTCAACATCTGGCCGCGCATTAATTAGTTCAACGACTTCCTTTGCTACCTCGTATTCTTTTGGGTATAAAGATTTCGTCTCAAGCATAAAAGGGTTGGTGATATCATAGCCTTGTTTGACCCGCTTAAAGCTAAAGGCAATATGATCTGTCAGCGCAATATGAATATGCTCATTTAAGCGATGACCCATTTTTTCTCGTATATGATAAATGACGTCATTGGCAAGCTCGATTATGTCCTCATCAATATGATGCAGCAATTGTTTGTACTCTGTTTGTTCTTTTGTATTTTTAAGTACAAACATTTTCTCAAATGCGGCTTGATCGAGAATATCACCCGATTTTTTTCCGAAGCCGATTCCTTTTCCGATCAGAACCACTTCGCCCAAAGAAGGGTGTCTTGCGATGATGACATTATTATTTAACGCTTTATCAACGGTGAAGGATTCCATGAACATCCCCACCTCCTTCTTATTCAATCCCTTTTATCGTACAAAACAGATGAAACATGCGTCAACGATTGTTTTTTAAAACAGTGGTTGTCCGTTCAATGAGCCGAAATGGCAGCACTCTTTTTTCTGGTGCTTCTCCTTTTAACGACAGGTGGAACAAATCGAATGCTTCCTGTCCCATTCGTTTGATTGGAATTTCGATGCTGGAAATCCCTAGCGCTTCACTCAATTGTTCGTTTTGAAAGCCGAGTATTGCTGGTGCTTCCCCTACTTTTATATGATGGCGCTGTGCTTCTAATAAAAAGCCCGCTGATACGTCGTCATTTGTGATAAGTAAGGCTGTAGGACGATTTTTCATCTCCTGCCATTCTGTGAATAATTGTTTTCCATCAAACAGGGTCAGTTTTCCTTCAACGATCCATTCCTCATCAATGTCCTGCCCAAGTGATCGCATCATCTCTTGATACACCTGAAGGCGTGTTTGGCTATTTGTTCCCTCTATTCTGGCAAGAGCGATGGCGATTCGCTGATGACCGCATGCCGCTAAATGTTCAAGTCCTTCCTTAAAAGCTTGATCATGTGCAATCGACACTGATGAACATTCATGATGCGGGGTAGGGTGACAAAAAATGATAGGGCCAAATTCCTGCCACTTTAAAATTTCCTGATCACTTAGCGCATTTGAGCAAAAGATCAAACCATCCACACGCTGCTCCTTTAAACTCATTAAAGCCTCTTTTTCCTTTAATGGGTCATATCCGGTTTGAAACAAGGCAAAATGCATACCGCATGCCTGTGCCTTCTCAGCTATACCTGTGACAAGTCCGCTGAAATAGGCGTGATCAATCGTCGGGAGAACGATCCCAATCATATTCGAATAACCCTTCGCTAAATGAACAGCCTGAATATTCCTTGTATACTTGAGCTCTTTCATCGCACGAAGTACACGTTCTCGTTTTTCTTCTTTGACATAAGGATGATGGTTCATCACACGTGATACGGTGGTCACAGATACGCCCGCTCTTTTCGCAATCTCCCTTATGTTTGGCATTTTTTCTCCTACTTTCTCTTGATATGGTAAGCGTTTCATACTTTAAGATGTATGCGAGCTGAACAAATCACTGGATGGAAAGGGGGATTCAAGATGGGTATCATCATATGGATCATCTTATGTATGACGGTTTTGTTGTCTGCTCGCTTCGCACTAAAACCTTTAGGAAAAGAATTTCAAATCAAACCGTTTCAATCAATTGATGATTTTTTTGTTGATAAGGACCTGAAAGAGTGACAAAAAATCACGATGACGCTTCCAAGGCTTGGACGTTCATCGTGATTTTTTTTCATTACTTGATGATCGTCAGCTCTTTTGGATACTTGGTCAAGGTGACTGGCCCATCTGCTGTAATCAGAACATCATCTTCAATTCTAACCCCGCCGACTCCTGGTACATAAATACCCGGCTCAATCGTATAGACCATTCCTTCTTGCAGAAGGTCATCGTTTGCTTGGCTCATAGAAGGAAACTCATGAACAGAAATCCCCAGTCCGTGTCCAAGGCGGTGCGGGAAATATTGGCCATATCCCGCTTCTGTGATCAGCCCTCTTGCTTTTAAATCAAGATCGCCAATTCTCACACCCGGCTGGCTCATTTCAAGTGCTGCCATTTCTGCTTTTAAGACGGTGTTGTAAATATCCTTTTGTTTTTCAGACGCTTCTTGATAGATGAAGGTTCTTGTAATGTCTGAACAATATCCATCTACGATCACACCAAGGTCAAATAATACAAAATCGCCTTTTTTTAAGGCTGCCTGTCCTGGATTTCCGTGAGGTTCGCCTGATTTTTCTCCAAAGAGAACCATTGTTGAAAAGGACATGCCTTGGATGCCTTTTTTCTTTAGTTCATATTCGATGACAGCAAGAACCTCTGTTTCTGTGATCCCTTCTTTTAAGGCATTGACGCCAATTTTGACCCCTTCATCTGCCAATTGAGCGGCTTTTTTCAGTGTCGCAATTTCAGCTTCGTCCTTTATCAGCCTTAGCTGGTTTAGCACATCTTCTGCCCGGACGAATGTTTCTGCCCGCGTGACAGCTTGGAGCTGCTCTGCTCGTTGCAGAGGAATTGATTCTTTTTCAATCGCCAGACGAGTCGTCCGTACACCTCGTTTTTCTATGGCCTTTTGCATGAAATCAAATGGGTTTTCATGATCTTCATATCCAATGATCTCTCCATGCCATCCTGCATTCTTCGCCTGCTCCATTTCCATTTTAGGCAAAATGAAAAATGGGTCTGCCTCTTGAAAAACAAACAGACCCATCACTCTTTCGTACGGTTCTGTGAAGTATCCAGATAGATAGAACACATTTTCCTTTGTATGTATAAATGCACCTTGAATGTCTTTTTCCTTTAGCCAAGAAGACAAGTGATTCATTCGGTTCATCGTGATCCTCCTTACACGTTTAACTACTGATCTATTGTATCAGCTTTTACTGTATTTCGCACAAAAGCGCACTGACATAAAGCCAGTGCGCCTTGATAATTTGCTTAAGAGGCACGAAGCAGACGCAGGCCATTTAAAATAACCAAAATTGTACTGCCTTCATGTCCAATCACACCAAAAGGTAAATCAAGAACTTGTAAGAAATTCGCACAAATTAATAGACAGATCACAGTTAATGAAAAGATGATGTTTTGTTTAATGATTCGATTCATTTTTCTTGAAAGACGGATCATCTTTGTCAGGTTGTTTAAATTATTTTTCATTAAAATGAGATCTGCCGTTTCTAATGCAACGTCTGTCCCTCCGCCCATCGCCACCCCAACATCTGCTGTGGCGAGTGCAGGTGCATCATTAATCCCGTCTCCTACCATAATGATAGAATTACCTTGTTTTTTTAATTGATTGACTTCATGGACCTTCTCATCTGGAAGGCATTCAGCGACAACGGTTTGGATACCGGCTTCCTCTGCAATCGCTTCAGCGGTTTTTTGCTGATCTCCTGTCAGCATGACCGTTTGGATACCTAAATCGTTTAGCTCCTGGATCATTTTTTTGGCTTCTGGTCTGATTTGATCCTTTAGACCAAGGCAGCCGACGACTTCTTGATTTTTTTGAACATAGACAACTGTATATCCTTGTGCTGAAAGAACATCACCAGCCTCTTCAATTTCACGATCCATTGAAGCTTTTCCGGCAAAATCTTTCTTTCCAATACGCCATGTGTCTCCGTTCAATTGTGCCTTCACACCAAAACCAGACGTTTCTTCAATGGTGACATGAGCTGACCGCTCCGTTTGGTGCTCTTTTGCCATATCAGAAATTGCTTTAGCTAATGGATGGTTTGACTGACTTTCAATTTGATAGAGCGCCTGATAAAAGGTCGATTCATCTTGCTCTTTTGCCATGATCACTTTTTCAACTGCTGGCTTTCCGCTTGTAATCGTGCCCGTTTTATCAAATGCAATCATCGTGCTTGTGCCGAGCTTCTCTAAAAAGACACTTCCTTTCACAAGCATACCGTTTCTTGCGCCGTTTGAGATCAGTGAAAGAGCTGCTGGCATAATAGACGCAACGAGTGCACAAGGTGAGGCAACCACCATAAACACCATCGCACGATAGAATGTCTCACTCATACTCCAGCCAAGTACAAAATGAGGCAGGAACATTAACATAGCAACAGTGATTAGCACACCTTTTACGTATGCACCTTCAAATTTTTCAATAAAGGCTTGGCTCGGCGAAACACTTTCCTGTGCAGACTCGACAAGCTTAATGATTTTATGGAAAAGCGTTTCTTCATTATGTTTCGTGACTTCTACTGTTAATGAACCATTTAAGTTCACAGTTCCTGCAAACACATCTTCCCCTTGTCCTTTTTCCTGTGGAACCGATTCACCAGTCAGTGCAGATTCGTCCACACTTGTTCTTCCGCTTATGATCACACCATCTGCTGCAATACGTTCGCCAGCTTTGATTAAAATACGATCGCCTGGCGTTAGTGAAGAAGCAGCCACTTGGATGGTGGTGCCATCTTCTTCAATGAAAGTGGCTTCATCTGGGGCGATACTCATTAATGCCGTTAAATCTTTCTTGCTTTTATTTGATGTGTATGTTTCTAGCGCACCGCTGAGCGAGAAAATAAAAATTAAGATGGCGCCCTCCGCCCAGTATCCAATAATCGCTGAGCCTATCGCTGCAAAAATCATTAAAAGTTCAACATTCAATGTTTTAGATGAAATGGTTTCTTCGATTCCTTCCTTCGCCTTTGCAAAACCGCCAATGACAAAAGCAAGAATGAAAAGTGGAATACTCCACATGCTTTCATCCTTTAGAAACCATCCAATCAAGATGAGAATCCCCGAGATACCTGCTGCCATTAATTCTCCGTGCTGTGCCCATTTGTAAAAGAGCGATGTTGATTCCTTTTGATTTGTCGTTTGATAAAGTACTGTATTCTCATTCATGATTGTTTTCTCCTCTCTAATTGATAATGATTTTCACATTATCAATCGTTACCCGTTCCGTTTTTCATCTATTTTCCTTTGATATTTCAAGCTTTTTATAGGTCTGTAACTCATTATAACAGGTTCTGATTAATTTTCAATTAATAATTATTATAATTTCTTTTTGATAATAATTATCATTATTGATACCGTCCATTCCTTCCTCATCTGAGCACATTTTATTCAGCTAAGAGTCAATTGAACACAAAAAAAGAACCAAAGGTTTGACCATTGGTTCTTTACAGAAAGGATTTTCTCTATGAATTTGTCCACTCTTTGATTTGTTTTTTCGTCATTGGGCCTACATGGTTTTTGACTACTTCTCCTTTTTCATTGATCAAAAAGGTAGTAGGAATCGTGATAATTTGATATTTCTTCATCATTTCACCGCGCTCATCCAGCACAATCGGAAATGTAAATTTTCTATCTTTCACAAATTGGGCGACGGCATGTTTACTTTGCTCAGCACCCAGTAAATTAACCGTCAGTATATCAACATCACTCTGATTTTCTTTCACGATCTGCTCAAAGGCTGGCAGCTCCATTTTGCAGGACGGGCACCATGTTGTCCAAAAATGCAGGATCGTTCGTTTCCCTTTCGCCGGAACCATCTGCATCTCCCCCGTTAAGGCAGGAGCCTCTATCCTCGGCGCCATCACAGGCTCTTTCGCTTCTGCCTCTACGTTCATCAGAAATAGAAGAAGGGTCATTATCAGAAGATTGGCAGGTAGATATTTACGATTCATCATCATCTTCCTTCCGCGTTTTCTTATAGCTTGCCCTCTAGCTGAAGATGACATTCATGCTTTTTTCACTGTGAGAAACATGGAAACGCCAAGCTCTTTACATATGGTTGCATAATGAAGAGCCGTCAATAGCAGCATTCCCGTATTCATGCCTAAGATGACCCCCATCATATTCAAAGATTCCATTGACCCGAGGAAATACACCATAGAAAACGAGACGACATGCACCCATATATTATGTAGGAACACATCTTTCATCAGCCCCATTCCGATTAAACACGCTTGAAACGGCATCACAAACAGGTGGCATAAAAAATACGGCCAGAGCAGCTGTAGATAGACGGCTGCTTGCGGCGAGTCAAAAAAGAGCTGCGCGAGCGGGTAGGCGAAGTAATACATGATCATCACTGCCGGCACCCCATACCCAAACGTAATGAGAATCGCTTGCCTTACACGTTTTTTCACGAGATCATACTGCCCTAAGGCATAGGCTTCAGATACATTCGGAATCATCACAATCATAATGGAATGTGCGATAAATGCCGGGAAAAAACCGATGGACATCGCTACACCCGCAAGCATTCCGTAATGATCAACAGCCAGTGTTCCAGAAATACCGGCTGCCACAAGGGCCCCTTTGATTAAAAATGGTTCAACTGCATTGGCAATCGCATGAAAAATGCGCATGCCAGTTGTCGGAATGGAGACAGCTAACAATCGCTTTCTTACGTCAATCCCTCTTAGTTCAACAGACCGGACATTCACAGCATTTTTTGCCATGATGTATTGGGAGTATAGATAGATAAAGACGACAAGATCACTTGCAACGATGACCCCAATCGCAATCAGCACCGCTGTTTCGATACCAAACGAATACCAATGAAAAAACAAAAACAAGCAGATGAGCTGGATCGTTTTTTTCAGCATATTCGCTAGGGCAATTCTGCCCATTTGCTGCTTGCCCATAAAATAGCCGCGTGCAATGGAAGTAAACGCGATAATGGGAATGAGTGACAAAACCAAGCCTTTCATTAATGGATGATACGACTGAAACACAGGAATGAAAGGAAGGACAATCGCTGCGATTCCCGTAGTTGTACATGTCACCACAAGCGTCATTTTAAACGCATGGCGCAGCATACTTTTGTGTAACCGCTCGTGCGATTCGGCAATGAATTTAGAGATGGAGACTGGTAGCTCTAAGCTGGCAATCACTAGTACAAGCATGATGATTGGAAGAATGCTCATATAAAGACCCATTCCATGCTCTCCAAGCTCTCTCGCTAAAATCATATTGACTAAGAACTCGATACACTCCGCAATAAAAGCTGCGACAGATAGCAGAATGACCCCTTTTACAAATCGATTCATGTAGCCTCCCCTTGTCTAAAAGCAAATTCTTTTCACATTCTATGAGACAAGTCCTGAAAATATTTTGATAATTGGAGACAAAAAAAGCAACGACCTATTGATCGCTGCTCAGCGTGTAGACAAACCCTCGCATTCGGTGTCAGTCCTGCGCGCCGGTGCTCACGAATGTCAAATTCGCTCCGCTC
>NZ_AMSH01000067.1 GCF_000300535.1 Bacillus xiamenensis | reverse complement strand
CTAGTAAATAATAATACCTGCGCTTAGCTAATTTAACATTCTTGAGCACCGGCACTCAGGACTGACAAAGAATGCGAGGGTTTGTCTACACGCTGAAAGCCCTTCTGCTGGGCTTTCAATGCCTTTCCTTTAGCTCGTACCGATGAATGATCGGCTGAAGCACATAAAAATTCAGCAAAATCCATCCTAATAAGATCGGCCACTTCAGCATAGGTGAAGCACCTTTCATCTGAATAAGCAGCACCAACAGTGGAATCAAGCAGATCATGAAAAAACTCATCTTCGAAACGAACGTTTCTTTGATTTGGTGCCGGCAGCTTGGACAGAGCATGATTCTCGCAAGTGATAATTGAAATTTTTCGACGAAAGAAAATGCTTTTGAACAATTTGGACAGCTTCCCAATCCCTCTCCCCCTTTTTTCCAGCTTCATATCACTCTTCGACTTTTATGTAAAATGACCTTGTCAGTCATTCACGAAATCCTCTTTTGTTGAAAGATTCTAACAATTGCCATACAATCAGTAAAAGAGCATAAGGGAGGTTTTCGGATCAATGACAGTATCCACTTTACACAAAAAGATCAATGAGCGTCTTGATGAACATTATGAGGAAATGGTTGAAATTAGACGCCATCTCCATATGAATCCAGAACTTTCTTTTCAGGAAGAAGAAACTGCCGCTTTCATCGCAAACTACTATGACACATTACATATACCGACACGTACTCAGGTAGGCGGTCATGGCGTTTTGGCCTTTATTGATGGAGCTTTACCAGGGCCGACCATTGCCCTTAGAGCTGATTTTGATGCACTTCCTATTCACGATGAAAAGGATGTGCCTTACCGGTCGACAAAGCCTGGGGTCATGCACGCATGCGGTCACGATGGGCATACTGCGACGCTTCTTGTATTAGCGAAAATTTTGCATGAGCACCGGGATCAGTTAAAAGGAAAAATCGTTCTCATCCATCAGCACGCTGAAGAATATGCCCCCGGCGGTGCTAAGCCGATGATTGAGGACGGCTGTTTAGACGGAGTTGATGTCATTTTCGGCACACACCTTTGGTCTTCAGAGCCTTGTGGCACTGTTCTTTATAAAAGCGGGAACTTTATGGCTGCCGCCGACCGTTTCTCTATTCAAGTCCAAGGGAAAGGCGGACACGGCGCACAGCCTCACCTCACAAAAGATGCCGTCCTCATCGGTTCACAAATTGTCGCTAATCTTCAGCAAGTCGTTGCCCGTAAAGTTAATCCGATTGATTCCGCAGTGGTATCTGTTGGGGGATTTGTCGCTGAGAATGCCTTTAACGTGATTGCAGACTCAGCTGTCTTAACCGGTACTGCACGGTCTTTTGAAGAAAGTGCACGCCACATCATTGAACGTGAAATTGAACAGGTGGTGAAAGGGGTTTGCCACATGCACGATGCATCTTACACATATGAATATGTGAGAGGCTATCCTGCTGTCAAAAATCACCCTGCGCCAACTGAATATATTGCTGAAATAGCCAAACAGACAGAAGGAGTCACAGAAGTAAAAGAAGCAGAGACCCAAATGGGCGGAGAAGATTTTGCTTACTACCTTCAACATGTCCCTGGCACCTTCTTCTTCACAGGGGCCATGCCAGAAAACAGCCAGGATGTGTATCCACATCATCATCCGAAATTTGATGTCAACGAAAAAGCCATGCCTGTCGCAGCAAAGGTACTTGCTCATGCCGTCCTTTCCTACGACGAATAAAAAAAAGCCGCTGATCAGCGGCTTTTTCACTTCTTTTCTTCCAATATTCGCAAGTGAAACACATGACGTGCGACATCTCCAAGCTGTCCTGTCAGCTGATGATTTGCTACCCCGCCAACTGCGGCACCGACCACTGGCATTAATTGAAACAGCTTGACCAGATCAATATAATCTCGATATTCCTGCTGAAAGCTGTACCAATCCATTTCCTCTCGGCTTGTTTCCCAATCCTCAATGATCTTCATCATTTTATGACGATGTTCACTGCCTGAGAACGCGAGTTGAAAAATACAGAGCAAAAAGAGTCTTTCCTCTTTTTGAGACAAATCAAAGCCGTAAATACATGCGAGCTCATAAAGACATTTCATCTTAATGCTCAGCAGCAGCGGAAAATCCGCCATTCCGAGGAACAACCCACCCGCACCTGTTCCAATGCCTTCAATCGCAGCTGCCTTTTGATAATATTTCACTAGATCCTTTGCCAGCTCATTTCTCTCTACGATAGACAATTGGTCATCGATCACTGAAAATGAAGTAAAGTGTGTTCCTGATACAGTGGATTCCACCATTGTTTTGACCGCACTTGTGATGACTTGGTGAAATCGAGCAGGGAATCGCCGGTTCACTTGCTGCTGAACTCCTTTTGAAATCCTCTCGATCTTTGAAGGTTTTCTTAAAAAACGCGTTCGAAAAAGAATAGCTTCTTCATACAAATCTCGTTCAGCTGCATTCATCCGGTCCCCTCCTCGATGTCATCCGCTCGCTGTAAAGAACATTTCTCCGCTTATCTCATCTTTTTTAATCGGCTTTGAACGTAAGGCTTGAACAGCACCAGCACAAATGCCAATGAAATGAGAAGAGCAAGTCCGCTTCCCTTCCATCCTCCTGCTGGCAAAACGGCGCAGCTAAGCACAATCGACTGGATGATGAGCACATTGCGGACGAGTACAAAAAAGCTCCGTTCCTTTTCCGTCTGAGCGACTGGATAAAGTGCCTGTAACGAAAGATGTGCAAAGTGCTTCGTTAATGGGACAAGCTGTACACCTGTAATAAATACTGTGAACAAAACGAGTAATGCCCCCACCCAGTCAGCTGCACCTGTATACAGAATAATGAGCACAAACACGACCGTTAACCTAAACACAAGGCCAAAATAGTCATTTGAACGTAAAAACGCCCTCACATACATGTATGAAAAAGCTTTGCGCTGCTCATAGGGAACAAACTGCAAAATCCAGTCCAAGTATGCCCTTCTTTTCACTTGTTTCTTTAAATGAGGGACATCTGTAAATAAGTTCGCCAAACGATAAAAGCGCTGCTTCCGTTTTAATTCATCAGAAATATGCAATTCCCATTGAAAAGGCTGTTTTTTTACTGCATTTGTTAAATAAATCAGATAAACGGCATATAAAAGGTAAAAAACAATTGCAATCGCATAGGCTGCCTGTAAAACGGTATACATGATAATCATGTTCAATAGAAAACGAATCGCCGCATCAAGCCACCTGACATGTTTTCCTGGGAAATAAGTCATTCTCCACTGAATCGCTGTATTCAGACCCTTGATCAATATCATTTGCGCCAAAATCAGCACATACAGCATGAGGTCTCCTGTTGAGACAGCCGAATAAAGCGGAAGAGCAATAATCGATACGGCAATTAAAGGAAACAGCTGCGAAAGGAAGCTGAAGTTAAAAGCATGTTTTAAATAAGGCTCCATCTTCCCTTCCAAAGGAAGCAAAAACACGAGGTCAGCCTCTTTGATCAACGTTCGCACGTAGGAGCTTGTCAGCACCAATGAGAAAACAACTGCCATGACCCAGTATGACGGGAAGTGAGCTGGAATATGTTTCAGCCAATTGCTATACCAGCTTGCGCCGCCGGCAAGGAAAAAGATCAGCACAATAACAAGATGATCATTGAACATGTATTTTAAGTATTTTCTTGTTTCCTGTACGTGTTCCTCTAATCGTGATTTCCAAATGGTTTGCGTTGTTTTACTCATAGCTTTCTTCCTTTGTTAATTCCAAATAAAGATCATCAAGTGTCGCATCTCTCATGTTGAACTGCTCTCTCAGCTCAGTCAGTGTTCCTTTCGCTCTTATTTCCCCTTCATGCAAAATAATAAAGGAATCACAGTAGCGTTCAGCCGTTGCCAAAATATGCGTTGACATCAGGACACTAGCACCGTTTTTCTTCGCAGCATTCATTCGTTCCAATAGGGCATTTATCGCAAGCGGATCAAGCCCTAAAAACGGTTCATCAATGATATACAGCTCTGGTTCTACCAGGAACGCACACATGATCATGACCTTCTGCTTCATTCCTTTAGAAAAATGAGCAGGGAACCATTTCAGCCGTTTCTCCATTCGAAATTCTTTCAGCAATGATGGCAAACGTTCTTCTAATTGTTCTTTTGAAAGGCCGTAAGCCATCGCCGTCAGCTCTAAATGCTCTTTTAATGTTAATTCTTCATATAGAACAGGTGTCTCTGGAATAAACGTAAATTGCGAACGATACGCCTCTTGATCTTCTTGAAGGGTTCGTCCGTTTAATTCAATAACACCTTTATGCGGTTTCATTAACCCAATAATATGACGAATGGTTGTACTTTTTCCCGCCCCGTTTAGACCAATGAGGCCAACGATTTGGTTTCTTTCTAATTCAAATGAAATATTTTTCAGAACGGGATTCTTCGTATATCCACCCGTTACATCTTTTACAGTTAAAAGGGACATCACTTCGTTCCTTTCTTTCTTTTTTCCTTTATAGTACCAAAAACGAAAGATAATTTGAAATGTTTACCTATAGACTGGCCATGAATAAAACACAGGCGCCTTGGTCATCATAATGTATGTAGAAGAAATGAACTTGATGACCAATACGTAAATGAGGTGTTTGTTAAAGGCAAAGAACCGCATGACAAGTTGGTTTTTCATCTAAAAACCTTAGCTTCTGTTTTGCTTCACTGATTCTTGATTTTTGTGTCCTATACAATGTTGTATACGACAAACCAAAACGTCAAATGAGGTGTTTACGGCAGAAATAGCAGGCATATGAATTCTTTATTTCAGTAAATAGAGAATTCAAAAAGGCATATCAAATGAAAACATCGGCATTTCTTCTGCAGGAACAGGATGAGCGACCAAAGGAGTTCGCTTGTCCTGTTTTCTTTTTTGTTTCTTTTTGTGATACGATAAAGAAAAAGAATGAGGAGTGACATGGCGTGAGCGACTGCATTTTTTGCAAGATTATTGATGGAGACATTCCATGTGCAAAAGTATATGAAGACGAGCATGTATTGGCTTTTCTTGATATTAGCCAAGTGACAAAAGGACATACCCTTGTAATCCCGAAAATACATAAAGAAAACATTTATGACATGACACCAGACGTGTCGAATCACTACTTCCAAGCGATTCCAAAGATTGCAAGGGCCATTAAACAGGAATTTGAACCAATTGGTTTAAATCTCCTCAACAACAACGGCGAAAAAGCCGGACAATCTGTATTCCATTACCATATGCACATCATTCCGCGCTACGGCAAAGGAGATGGCTTTGGCGCAGTATGGAAATCACATCAAGATCAATACACATCAGAGGATTTAAAAGACATTTCTTCTGCCATCCATACGCGGCTCACCTCATCTTAATTGATGAGGTTTTTCTTTTGTCTGCCTCTTTTTTAGAGCTTACATCTCCTGAATAGTAAGATATTTAGGACGATTCAATTTTTTTGTCCAAATCCCTCAAATTTGTGATAGGATGGTTTTATCTTTTGATCCATTAACGCGAGAAATAGGGAGAGATTGTGATGAAGCGAACGACGAATTTTAATGCTGGTCCGGCGGCACTGCCGCTAGAAGTGCTTCAAAAAGCACAGGAAGAACTTGTTGATTTTAAACAAACCGGGATGTCTGTGATGGAACTTTCTCATCGCAGCGGTGAATACGAAGAGGTCCACAATAAAGCAAAAGCGCTTTTGGTGGAGCTGATGGACATTCCAGAAGACTATGAGGTCCTCTTTTTACAAGGCGGAGCAAGTCTTCAATTTGCGATGATTCCAATGAACTTCTTACACGAAGGTGAAACCGCTCATTTCATTCAAACAGGAGCCTGGTCAGAAAAAGCATTGTCAGAAGCAAAAGGGTTTGGTCACACGTCTGTGTTTGCTTCAAGCGAAGACGACAACTATTCGTATATTCCAGAAGTAGATACGTCCAGTTTAACAGAGGGTGCTTACCTGCACATCACATCGAACAATACGATTTTCGGTACTCAGTGGAAAACGTTCCCAAACACATCGCTTCCGCTCATTGCGGACATGTCCAGTGATATTCTCAGCAAAAAAATAGACGTTTCTTCATTTGATTTCATTTATGCAGGGGCACAAAAAAACCTTGGGCCTTCTGGTATCACGATTGTGATCGCGCGCAAACGTTTATTAGAGAAAGAAAAAAGCGGCACACCTAAAATTTTAAAATATTCAACACACACGAAAGCCAATTCTCTTTATCACACACCACCGACTTTTGCGATTTATATGCTGTCTCTTGTCCTTGAGCATGTCAAACATGCTGGCGGCGTAGAAGCAGCAGAAAAACGCAATGAACAAAAAGCAGCGATTCTCTATGATACGATTGATCAAAGCGGCGGTTTTTACAAAGGACATGCACGCGCTGACAGCCGTTCGCATATGAATATCACATTCACCCTTCGTGATGATGCGCTCACCGCATCCTTTGTAGAGAAAGCAAAACAAGAACAAATGGTTGGACTTGCCGGCCACCGTTCTGTTGGTGGATGCAGAGCATCTATTTACAATGCGGTCTCTATAGAAGACTGCCAAAAACTTGCGGACTTTATGAAAAAGTTCCAGCAAGAAAATGAGTAAAAAAGCTTTTCTATCGCGAAATAAATTTGTTATAATGACGAGAAATATAAGGTCATGACTCTTGCAATAAATGATGAGCCATATTATTGGAGAGTCCTATAAGAGCTTAGCAGAGGAGAGCATAGAAATGAAAACAAAAGAATTAGTGATTATGTCATTGCTTGCAGCAATGGGAGCTGTTTTGCACACGATTTTCCCGCCCATCTTTTTCGGAATGAAACCTGATATGATGCTGGTCATGATGTTTTTAAGCATCATCCTTTTCCCTCGGGTGCAGCATGTCGTCGTCATTGCCCTGGTGACTGGGGTCATTTCCGCTTTGACAACGGGTTTCCCAGGCGGACAAATTCCAAATATGATAGATAAGCCGGTAACAGCCTTTATCTTTTTGGCCCTTTTCTTATCCTGCCAAAAGATGAAGAACAAAGTCGTGCTGACCGCCGTGCTAACAGCTATCGGAACCGCCGTATCCGGCGTGGTTTTCCTATCGGCCGCTTTACTGATCACTGGACTGCCAGCTGCATTACCGGCACTTTTTGTGGGTGTTGTCCTGCCAGCAGTTGTGATTAATACCATCGCAATGGTATTTGTGTTCCCGATTGCTCAGTCCATTCTAAAGCGTGCAAGAATGATCGAAGTCGCTTAATGAATAACCAAACCTCTTCATAATAAGATGAAGAGGTTTTTTTCAACCTTTTATAAAAGAAAAAGGGTAAGCAGCAAAACGAGGAGCGAAATCCCTGCACCTGCCGCACAGACAAGTGCTTTTTGTTTCAATACATGTTTTGGCGGATAAGACCCTGCATACCCAAGCTGTCTTACATAATGAATGGAACCACCTGCGAAAATAACACCGATACACATAAAAACGAACAGAAAGACAGACAACCTTCTCCCCTCCCTTTTCTTCAAAAGTATGCTAAAATAAAGCAAGCTATGTATGGAAGTTCAATGAAGCTGATCATCAGCTCAGAGAGAACTTGCGAATGTGTAAAATTTGACTAGAGGTGATTGGAATGGCTAGTGGACGTTCTTTATTAACAGGATTATTTGTAGGCGGTCTCCTCGGAGGTGCGGCAGTGCTCCTGACGACTCCCTCTTCTGGCAGAGATGTACGCGAAAAGATGAAAGACAGCTATGACAAATTCGAAGATACGCTGACAAGATTAAAAAGAGATGGACAAGCTCTAAAAGAGCAAATTGTTGAAACAGCAAAAGAAAGTGCAGAAGTCATTAAAGAGGTCGGGACTGAATTGCAAACATCAATTCAGCAATGGCGTGAAGAAATCAAACCTCATCAGCAGGACCTGCAAAAGGAAATTCAAGAAATTGAGGAAAAGCTCAAACAGCTGGAGAAAACCTTACAAAACTAATATACTCACAAATAAATATTCGTTTACAAAAGTGTGCGGTGTGCGTATCCCGCACTTTTTTTGTTCAAAAAAGGTTATTTTGACAATGTTTTTCATGACTTTTTAAAATTCTTGAATTTTCAGCTTTATTAATCTTTATTTTATTGGCATAATAGAATTACAAGAAAAAGAGAAGTAGGTGAAATGGATGAATCATTCGGAACAGCCTTTCGATGTAAAAGAAGCACTTTTATTCAGTCAAAGAATGGCCCAATTGAGCAAAGCTCTTTGGAAATCCATTGAAAAAGATTGGCAACAGTGGATCAAACCGTATAACCTGAATATCAATGAGCATCATATTTTATGGATTGCGTATCAGTTAAAAGGAGCTTCAATATCAGAAATTGCAAAGTTTGGCGTCATGCATGTATCAACGGCGTTTAACTTCTCCAAGAAATTAGAGGAAAGAGGATTTTTGAAATTTTCTAAAAAGTTAAACGATAAACGCAATACGTATATTGAGCTAACGCCAAAAGGCGAAGAGACATTCCATAAACTACTCGAAGATTACGACCCGGCCCGAACTGGTATTGTCAAAGGCGCACAGCCGCTTCATGACATTTACGGAAAGTTCCCTGAAATTTTAGAAATGATGTGTATTATTCGAAATATTTATGGTGAGGATTTCATGGAGATATTTGAGAAATCGTTTTCAAACATCGAGAAGGACTTTTTGAATGAGCGTGGGAAAGTCACGAAAAAGACTGAGGAGCTTGAAGACTCAGCAGATGAGAAAGCGGCTAAAGCAAATCAAATTGTTTAATGATCTTTATAAATTCATTCATTAACGGCTGAAACAGCCCTTGATCATGCAAAGCAAAAATGGTCTCATGAACATCCAGCTTTTCAACTAACTGCCCCGCAAAAAGCGCAAGGAGATTGTCGAACATGACATAGCCTTGTGCTTTTTGCTTGTCCATTTCATCTGAAAGCTCAGCACAAACACGTTCAATGTCCTTTGCCTCTTCTTTTGATACACGCTGCCGGATTAATAGCGAATAATATGGATAACGGCTCATATCTGTCGCCGTCAGTAAAAGCTCCATATAATATTCGAGCTGGCTCATTCGTTCCTCAATACTCATGTACGTTCCCTCTTTCTCTTAGTCATTCTATTTTAGCCGAAATTACTCATTGACGAAAGAGACGAACCTCCCCCTCTTGTCTTTTTTTCTTGAAAAATCCAAAGTTTCCTCTCTTTAATTCCATATGAATAGAACATTTTATTTTTTTCATCAAAACCATTGATTTTTATCCTCAGGAAGAGTAAATTATCTTGAGATATTCAATTAGATTTTTGAGATTGGAAGGATGAAAAATGAATTGTTGGAAGACCATTAATCTTGAAAAGGATTATGGTTATACGAGAATGATGATTTCAGCAATAAGTCTTACTATACTTTTTTTCATTATGGCGTTTTTATGTTTTCAACTGACTCATCCTGAAACGAGACTCAGCAGTCACAATGCACCTCTCTTTGTCGTGCTTTTACTTGCGACATTGCTTGTCCACCGTGTGGTTCACTTGATCCCAGTGATGAAAAATAAGAAAAAAATGACGTTATTTAAACGAAATTGCTGGCAGCGCGTGCCGAAGAGAGTGATGCTTTTCTCACTGCTCAGCCCGTTTTGTGTCATCTCACCTGTTTACTTTATTTTAGGAATAGCATTTCCAATGTACGCACACTATTTTATCATGATCGCAAGTATTCATGCAGGCTATTGTTTGCCTGACTTTTTATTTGCATGGAAACTGCTAAAAGCACCAAAATCCTGCATCATTGATCAAGCCCAAGACGAGTTTGATATTTTAGTTGACCCAACTTCCTCATCATGAGGTTTTTAAAGCCAACTTCTATCTTTTTCATAAAAAATTTGGTAATGTAGTATGGGAATAGCATAGAGAGGGGGGATCTCCGATAGTTTTATTTTACTTCATCGCCTTTGCCGCGTTTATTGTGTACTCAATAAACAGGCTTACTAATACATTATGCCTTGTCAGAGAGATTCCTGAAGAACGGCAAGATAAGGTGTTTCGCTTTATCAATGTATCGATCCTGATCTTACTGATTTCATCATTTGTTGAAATTACCATTTCTGTTTAAGATCAAAGCAAAAGCTGCCTGTTTGATGGCAGCTTTTTGTGTAGGATGATCTATTAGTAAATCCAAGATGCACCGATAATGATCAATAAAATGAATAACACGACGACTAGTGCAAAACCGCCAGCAAAGACTTCTCCTCCCATGTGAAAACACCTCCTGCCAGTTCTTCCTCTGTTCTAAGCTCAGTGTATGCAGAAACATTGAAAACGTTTAGGCACCTGTCATCGTTTTAAAAAAGAACCGCCCGCACGCATGGCAGGACGGCTCCTTTCTGTAACAGCGATTTAATTAGTAAAGATATGCTGCACCAACGATGATCAGCAAAATGAATAGCACGACCAATAAAGCAAATCCATTAGAATATCCTGCTCCCATATAATTCAGCCTCCTTTTTGTGATCACTATATGTGTATGTCGAGCACAAAAAATTGACTAGACGAATGCCCTCCCATTTGCATTTCTTTTTACAGCGTGTCACAATATGTTATGATACAAGCAATGATAAATAAATTGGAAAGATTAGGAGTGTTTTTTGAATGAAAAAAATAGCTTTAGCAGCTGTAACAGCAGTAAGTGTTTTAACTCTTGGCGCATGCAGTAGCGGTGATAAAGAAGTCATCGCAACAACAAAATCAGGAGATGTCACAAAAGAAGAGCTTTACACAACTCTTAAGAAACAAGCAGGCGGAGATGCATTAAACCTACTTGTTCAACAAAAGGTTCTTGCTGACAAATACAAAGTATCAGATAAAGAAATTGATAAGAAATTGAAAGAATATAAAAAGACACTTGGAGCAGACCGTTTAAAACAGCTTCAAGATGAATACGGGAAAGACTACATCAAAGATCAAGTGAAATATGAGCTACTTACGCAAAAGGCTGCAAAAGCTAACATTAAAATCACTGATAAAGAAGTAAAAGCGTATTATGATGACCTCAAAGGGAAAATCCGCGCGAGCCACATTTTAGTCGCTGATAAGAAAACAGCGGAAGAAGTGGAAAAGAAATTAAATAAAGGCGAAAAATGGGATGACCTAGTGTCTGAATACTCAACTGACACGTCTTCAGCAGCACAAGGCGGCGATGTAGGCTGGTTCGCAAAAGACGGCCAAATGGATGAGAACTTCAGTAAAGCGGCCTTCAAACTAAAAGTAAATGAAATCAGCAAGCCAGTAAAATCACAATATGGCTACCATATCATTAAAAAGACCGAAGAACGCGGTAAATATAATGACATGAAAGCAGACTTGAAAAAAGAACTGCTTGAACAAAAGCAAGCAGACTCAACTGAAATCCAAACAATCTTAAACAAATTGGTGAAAGCTGCCGATGTGAAAGTAAAAGATAAAGAACTTCAAGACACGTTCAAAGAAAAATCTGAACAAACAACAACAGAAACTCAAAGCCAATAATTATGAAAAACCCCTCTGCGTTTTTAATTGCAGGGGGGTTTTTGTATGAATAGATGTCTGTCTAAGCAATCGAATGGTCTTCATGTTTCGCCGGTTCCTGTGATCGTGTTACTTGCTGACCTTGACGTCTGCGCTCTCTTTCCTGTTCCATTCGCTCAATAAAGATTTCTCCTTCTTTTTCAATAAAGGATTGATCAATCTCTTGCTCCTCTTTGGCTGTCGTCATTAATTTATATGCACAAAAGATAATGCCAATGATACATGCATACACCCACCACGGAAAAAACAACATTGTCATCGCCTCCTTTTTTCAGGACAAATCTCTCTTCCTTTGTGTTACATGCTTATGCGGCAAGAAGACAAGTTATGAAAAAAAACGCCCGCTTCCAGCGGACGTTTTGACAATGTTATTCATTGTGAAAGGTTGGTTTATAAAATGAACGATTCTCTAATGCAAAAATACGCTCTGTATATTCTCCTGGCTTCACATGTTCAAGCGCACGATCCATCATGTTCATTTTCGCGTCTAAATTATCAATATAGTGGAGAATTTCAGCTTCCTTCACCATTGGCGGTTTAGGACTGCCCCACTCTCCTTTTCCGTGATGACTTAGCACTAAGTGTTGTAAAATGAGAATTTCCTCTGAATCAATACCAAGCTCTTCTGCGGCTTTTGCAATTTCTGTCACCATAATAGAAATATGCCCAATTAAATTCCCTTCGACTGTATAAGTAGTCGAAACTGGACCGGAAAGCTCTTTGACTTTCCCTAAATCATGAAGAATGATGCCTGAATATAAAAGATCTCGATCGAGTGATGGATATAGATCAACAATTGATTTCGCTAAATGCAGCATAGATACCACATGATAGGCAAGACCCGATACAAACTCGTGATGGTTTTTTGTAGCTGCTGGATAATCGGCGAATTCCTGTCCATACTTCTTGAGCAAATGTCTTGTGACACGTTGAATATTAGGATTTTTCATATCAAAAATATATTGCATAATGGTATCCATCATATCGTGTTTTGGAATAGGAGCTGTTTCTAGAAAATCATCAATTCGAATTTGCTCGTTTTCAGCAACAGGGCGTATATTCCTAAGCTTCAGTTGATTCCTCCCGCGATAATGATGAATATCACCTACTACCTTCACGATGGTTTGCGCGGCATATGTGAGCTCATCATTCTGCTTTGCATCCCATAGCTTCGCCTCAATATCTCCACTTTGATCTTGAAGAATTAAGGTTAAAAATGGTTTGCCATTACTCGCAATCCCTTTAGTAGATGATTTAATTAATAAATGCAGGTCAACTTGTTCGCCGACGTCATAGGTCATGATCCCTTTAGCCATTCAATAAAAGCTCCTTCCATGTTTCTGCTCATATAAGTATAACATAAGTCATTATTTGTCAATCAATCTGCCGCTAAACTCGTAATCTGTCCCTCTTCCACTGTTTCTTTCATATGATGATGACAGGTGAAATAAAACAGCTGCGTCTCAAAACGAGTGAGCTCTTTCATTAACTCCTGCACTCTTCCTAGACGGACATGATCAAAATGAACGAAACTGTCGTCCATCATAAAGGGAAGCTGACAATTCTGCTGGTGGGACAAAGCAAGCGCAAAACGAATCGCAAGATAAACTTGTTCACAAGTTGCCTGTGAAAGCTGCTCTGGGCGGAATATTCGTCCATCCTTCCGTTTCACAATCAGCCGGTCATCTTCGCCTGAAAATAAAATGGATTCATATCGCTCATTCGTTAACGGCTGAATAAAGCGGGAAGCCGTTTGAAGTAGCGCTGGCAGCCTCGTTTCTTTATGCTCATTTAGCTTCTCTCGAATAACGGAGCGGACGAGCTGAATAGCTGCCCATTTTTTCACAAGGTGCTTCGCATGCTCCTGCTCTATCGCAAGCTGATGAGTCAAATCAGACACTGTACCTGACGCTTCGATTTGCCGGATTTCCACTGATCGTTCTGCCAAGCGCTGCTTCATATTCGTCACATTTTGTTCAATGTCATGCAGACGCTTTTTCGCTTGTGCGCACTCTTCCTCAAGGTGGCGCAATCCTTTACGAGCAATGACTTCCTCCTCATCCATACAACCGCTTCTGTGCAGCTCTTGATTCAGCTGCTGCAAATGATGCAGCCGATCCCGGTATTCTTTGGATTGATGAGACAGTACATGGTAGTCTTCCTTTGACTCTGCTTCTACTTGACGAAAAAGCTCGTCCATCTGTTTTTCGTAATATTGAATTTCTCCTTCCAGCGTTGTCAGTTGCTGCTCCACATGTTGAATGGAGATGTGCAATGCCTGACGTTCTTTTTCTCTTTTCGCCTCATCTTTCAATATCTCATGAAAGGCTGAGATGCTTTCTTGAATGCTTCCTTCTTTTCTTTGAAGGAGGCGGCTTAACGCTGCGACTTTTTGCTCATAGGCCGATTGCTGATAAGTGAGCGCTTCTATTTCCCTATCAAGTGCCTCATATGCCGCTGTATTTGCTTTTAATTGTTTTAGGATATGAAAAGCTTCTACAAGGAATGGAAGCTCTGTCGACAAGCCCAGCTGTCTTTTCATTTCCTCTACTTGCTGCTGGACAGGCTCCAGCTCTTGCTCCCAGTCTTCATATTGACGAATGATTCTTTCATATAGAAGTTCCTTTTGCCTGACAAGCGTTTCAGCTGAAGCCGCTTGAACATAAAAGGACTCAGAGGTGCTACTATTGGTTGCTTGTTTCAACTGAGTCTGTTTAAGCAATGGATAAATCGCTATGAAGGTAAATACAGAAAACCCCGCAAACAGCAGAGTCACCCAGCTCTCTGCTAAAAAGAATAAGATGATGAGGATGACAGCATCTGTCATAAGCATTAGCGGGAATAACCACGTCCGGAAAGGAGTCTGTTTCTCTTTCGCTCTTGTTCCTCTGACCTCGTCTGACACCGGCTGTCTAACTGGCTGCTCCTTTAATCCTTTTAGAGCGGTTTCCGCTTCTTCTAACTCATGTCTTGCATGATCAAACCGGTCATCAAGCTGCGCTTTTCTATCCATTAAACGAACGTATTGGCTGACAGCCTCCTTTAATTCCCACTCAAAATCAAGTGAGTCATCCACTTGATCAAGCTGCATTGGACGCTGAAACTTCAGCTTCGCTGCGGCTTCTTCTATTTTTTGTTTCAATGAACCCCGCTCTACTTTCCCTTCTGCTATGCGTTTTTTTACAAACTCAGCATCAGGTGACTCAGCCATGACCCGTTTCATCTCCAACAATGTATCCTTGTCATATTGTGGTTGAACTTGCGTGAGCGAAGTTTGCAAGTGATCTAATTTTTGTTTCAGTGCTGTCAATTGTGCCTTTTTCGGGTGAAGGTGTGATTCTAGTTTATCAAGCTCATGCTCGGTTTCCTGTCTAAACTGTTTGACTCGCTTTGGATAACGCGCCAATTCTTTTTTAAGCTCCACTTTGCTTTCTATCATGGGATACAGCCGAATATGTTCAGTCAGTTGTTGAATGTCTATTTCTGCCTGATTCATTTCTTGTTGAAGCTGTTCGATTTTCTCCGCTAATTCAGCCTGCTCTCGTTTCTTTTCGGAATAACGTCCCTCTGCCAATTTTGCCTGTTTCAGCTGACCTGCCAGCTCTTTTAGACGCTCAAGCTGCTGATTTAATTCAGGCTTGCGTCCATTGGGTTTAAATAGCTGCTCCTGCTGTTTTAGCAGTCTGCTATCCATCTTGGATGCCGCATCTGAGCCAAATAAGCTTGAAAAGAGTAGAAATTCACCCATTTGGTCTTGGTTTAACGCTTGAACATTTTGCAGCCCAAACACATCAAAAGAATAAATCGATTGAAATAACCTGCGATCTGTTCCCTTTAACATCGTACGTAGAAAAGCTTCGTCTTTCACTTCACCATTGGGTAACAGCACCTGTGCTTTTCCGCCTTGATCAGACGTTCTCTCAATATGAATCACACCTAATTCTTCATCTAAACATGTGAGGGAGCCGCCATAAAATGAGCCCTGCTTCGGCTGATACGTTTTGCTTTTCGAAAAACCAAATAACACCGATTCAATAAACGCCTTCAATGTCGATTTCCCCGATTCATTCAAGCCATAAACTAGCTGAAAACCATCATCAGAAAAGTGAAAGGTTTGATTAGAAAATTTTCCGAAATTCGCAATATGAAGTGAACGTATTTTCATCATGCCTCTCCTTTTCTCACAATTGCTTCAGCTGTTCTGTCAGCAGCCTTTGTGCTTCTTCTTTTATATCCACTTCATCCTCTTTTGTGAGAGCTTTTCCTAACCTTCTATAAGTTGGATGACGCTTAATCGGTGAGAGCAGCTCTTCATACGTATCAAACTGGGCAATTTCTGATGTTAGTTCTTTCAAAAAAGAATCTTCCGGATAGACGATATCCTCATTTGTTCGGCAGTCAATCGACATCACCCAAACGAATATGTCTTCCTCTTCTTCCTGCTCATGAAGGACAGCCATCAGCTCCTCCAGCACCTCAAGCTGCGATAGTCGAATATAAGCAGGGGTTTCTCCAGTCAATTCGATTTTCACAACATGAGGAATGCCCCGCTCTTTCAGCCTACTCATCTGTTTGTCCACAAGTGTCACAAGGTCGGTCATATGTGCTGTATCTGTGATATCTAATGACAATGTCTCAAAAATGACATCAGAACAGCCAATAAACTCCGCTGCGTGAGAATTTTCGGATAGATGAACGACATAACAGCCTTTCTCTCCTGTTTCTTTTATATGTCTCCCCTGCAAGTTTCCAGGGTAAATGATCATTGGGTCTTCATGCAAAAGAGCTCGCTTATGAATATGTCCAAGCGCCCAATAATCGAAATCCCGCGACAGGAGCTGTTGAAGCTGAAATGGCGCATATGCATCATGTCCTTCTTGACCCGCTAATGTGCCGTGAAGCATCGCAATATGATAGGGTGCGTCTGTTGTTTTTACATAGTGAGATGTCATATTCTCATAAACCGCCCGCTCATTGTAGCTGAATCCATAAATACTTGCGGCGAGCTGATCTCCTCTATAAAACGATTGCTCACTTGGCGTACTGCTCAAAAAAACGTGAACATTCTCCGGCCACTCAATTGGCGTCCATTCACCGCCTAAATGATCATGATTACCATAAATAATAAACACGTCAATTTCGTGTTCTTGCAGCTTAAGAAACTGATTTCTTAAAAAAAGCTGGGCTTTCAGGCTGCGATTCGATTCATCAAATAAATCTCCGCTCAGCAGCACAAAGTCTACTTCTTGATCAATCGCAAGGTCAAACATGTTCCTCGCACTTTGAAATGTACTTTCTTTCAACCTCTTAAAAATTTGGTTTGGTATATTTGACATTCCCGCAAACGGACTATCTAAATGAAGATCTGCGGCATGAATAAAGGTAAGCTTCGTCAAACGTCTATCTCCTTATACAATACTGTCGTTGTCCATATTTTATCATGCCGTTTTTACGAATGCACGTTCTATTACTCTTATTCTAAAAAACACATTTTTAAAGACAAAAAAGAGGTTTTACCTGACTCCTTGTTTAATTCATTAAAAAACAAAAGAAAGGAAGATGAGGTATGGAGAAAACATACTTTTTGACCGTATTTGATTCGTCAGGTGAGACCTTATTAAACGAAAAAATCACAGCAAATAACGATGAAAAGGCGAAGGAATTAGGACGGCATCGCTTAATCGAACAGCAATACACGAAGCATTCTCATCGCCTTGTGAATGATGCAGGCAAGCTACTATTATTTGAACGTTAAAAAAGCCGGCATGCGCCGGCTTCAGATTGTTGACAAAGGGCTAAAAT
>NZ_AMSH01000066.1 GCF_000300535.1 Bacillus xiamenensis | reverse complement strand
ACTCTTTAAATAATACAAAGTGCTAAAATAAAGATCATTTTAGCCCTTTGTCAACAATCTGAACCCCGCTGAAGAGCGGGGTTTTATGTTTTGATGATAACCGCTTGACTGCCCATCTGTTTCCAAGACTCCTCAAATTGATCGCGATCGACTTTTTGGTTCTTTTCTCCGTATGGGTTATTCAAGTAGACGTGTTCTTTGTCGTAGCCTGTGATCACTACGCTATGCATTTTAAAGCTGACATCTATTTTTCCATTTGGTGTATTCCATGTTTCGATGTTATCTGTTTTGGCAAAGGTCGATGTCGTAATGACCCAGACAGGATAGCCTTTTTCAAGTGATTCATAGATGGCTTTTTTGACTGACTTTCCCGTTAAGTCGACGGCTTGATTACCTGCATATTTTTTCGCAAGCTGATAAATGGGTCCATGGTACACACCAAGACCTGGTCCGTTTTCCATATCTCCTACAAACCCGTCTTCAGGGTTTCCTTTTAAGCCATTCTCATAATTGAGCGGAACACGCTTGATCTCATTTGCCAATGTGTTTTTTGTCACTTCTTTATAGCCGCTGTAATGAAGCAGCATCGCTAGGCTTGTGACCTCGCATCCATTATAAAGCCTTGGTGCATCCATTTGATTGTAGAGGATGACGTCCATGGCTTTTTTGCTTCCTTTTAATGTATGGGTTGTGGAATCTGTTTTTTTCGTTGAACGTGTTTCTTTTGCTGCTAGTGCGGTATCGTTCTCTTTTTCTTTGGCTTCTTCTTGCGACGAAGTGGTTTTCTTGACTTGGTTCATTTGTGAAACATAAATAAAGCCGAAATAAACAAGGGATGCGCACAACAAGGTTAAGATTAATGTCTGGATGAATTTCACTGTAATCTCCTGTGTTATTCAATATTTTTATGTATTATAGCATGTTCCAAAAGCAAACAGACCGAAAAGATTCAGGTGTCATTTTAATGTAATATATGAACAAATGATTAAAGAAAAAAGGGAAGAATAAAAATGATTGATTTAATCACTTTATTTTGTTAGCATATTATCATATTAGCGAACTAAAGGATTCGGAATTTTTTGTTTTAAAGTGTTGGAGGTGCAGAGGAACATGTTTATGTTTGAGAAACCATATGGTATGCGCGATTCATTACCAGGATTGTATGAGACGAAGAAAAAAGTGAGACATTCATTAACAGAGGTGATGTATGGTTGGGGTTATCGTTTGATGGAGACGCCAACGCTTGAATTTTACGATACAGTCGGTGTTCAATCGGCGATTACAGATACACAGCTGTTTAAGCTTCTTGATCAAAATGGTCAAACCCTTGTGCTTAGACCTGATATGACGGGGCCGATTGCGAGAGTCGCGGCTTCAAAGCTTCATGAACAGGCGTATCCCCTTCGCGTCGGTTATGCAGCCAATGTGTTTCGGGCGCAGGAAAGAGAAGGCGGAAGACCATCTGAGTTTGAGCAGGTCGGAATTGAATTAATTGGTGATGGTTCGATTAGTGCAGATGCTGAAGTTATCGCACTTGTCGTATTTGCATTAAAAAATGCCGGGCTTCAATCCTTTAAAATAGCGATCGGTCATGTTGCTTTGGCAGAAACGCTGTTTTTAGATGTACTTGGAAACACAGAACGTGCGAACGTACTGCGCCGTTTTTTATATGAAAAGAATTATGTGGGGTACAGGCAGCATGTGAAACAATTGTCACTCTCATCTATTGATAAAACGAGACTGCTGCAGCTTTTGGAGCTGCGCGGCGGGCAGGAAGTGATCCAGCGGGCAGAGGAGATCGTGGTGTCACAAGAGGGGAAAGAGGTGCTTGCAGAGTTAAAGGCGCTTTGGGAAACACTCGAGGATTACGGCTGTACAGAATATATTCGTTTGGATTTGAGTATGGTCAGTCATATGAGCTACTACACGGGGATTTTGTTTGAAGTATTTGCAGATCATGTTGGGTCTGTCATTGGAAGTGGAGGAAGGTACGATCAATTGCTTGCTCACTTTGATGCACCCGCACCAGCTACAGGGTTCGGTCTTCGTTTAGACCGTCTTCTTGAGGCCCTTGACGCCAAAGAAATGCATGAGCCGCAAGAGGCTGTGATTTTTAGTAAAGAGCAGAGACTTGAAGCATTTGCTTTTGCAGAAAAAGAGCGGTCAAAGGGCAAAAAGATCGTCCTGCAAGACTTAGCGGGTATCGAAAATATTGACGCAATGACCAAGGCATTTGAACAAGTGACTTATTTTATCGGTGCTAGAAAGGAAGAGCAGAATGGGTAAAGTGTTGACGATGGCAATGCCAAAGGGCCGGATATTTGAAGAAGCAGCAGGGCTGTTAAGACAGGCGGGGTATCAGCTGCCGGAGGAATTCGAGGATTCCAGAAAATTAATCATTGATGTACCGGAAGAAAACCTCCGCTTTATTTTAGCCAAGCCAATGGATGTGACGACATATGTAGAGCACGGTGTGGCGGATGTGGGCATTGCAGGGAAGGATGTCATGCTTGAAGAAGCTCGTGATGTGTACGAGGTGCTCGACTTAAACATCAGCAAATGTCATTTAGCTGTAGCCGGATTGCCAGGAGCCAGCTGGGGCGGAGTCGCGCCGCGTGTGGCAACGAAGTACCCAAACGTAGCCTCGTCCTATTTTAGAGAACAAGGTGAGCAGGTTGAGATCATTAAGCTAAATGGTTCCATTGAATTAGCGCCGCTCATCGGGCTTGCCGATCGAATTGTTGACATTGTTTCCACAGGTCAAACGCTTAAGGAAAATGGACTTGTGGAAACAGAGCATATTTGTGACATTACATCACGATTTATTGTCAATCCTGTGAGCTACCGAATGAAGGATGCGGTGATTGATAAAATGGCGCAGCGTCTGGCAAGAATCATCGAAGGAGAAGGGGAGGAATCATCATGAATATCACCTACATAAAAGAAGGTGAGACGAACAATCTCTCTCTTAAGCGGTCTTTAGATACAGGGACGGAAGAGCAGCGTCAGACTGTTCAGCGCATTATTGAAGAAGTGAGAAAAAACGGTGACGACGCTGTACGGTCTTTTACGAAGCAATTTGATGGTGTGTCGATTGAACATCCGCTTGTCACAGAGGATGAAATGAAAAAAGCCTACGAGCGTTTGGACAAAGAGATGGTTCAGATTATCCAAACGGCTATCAAGCATATTCGAACTTATCACGAGCGTCAGCTGACATCCTCTTGGTTTTATCACCAAAAGGACGGCTCGATGCTCGGACAAAAGGTGACCCCGCTTGATGCGGTCGGTGTGTATGTCCCGGGCGGAACAGCTGCCTATCCGTCATCTGTCTTAATGAATGTGATCCCGGCACTTGTCGCTGGTGTTGAACGAATTGTCCTTGTGACACCACCAGGGAAAGATGGCCGTCTATCTGACGCCGTCCTAGTTGCCGCGAAGGAGCTGGGCATTTCAGAAATGTACAAAATGGGTGGTGCTCAGGCGATTGCGGCACTTGCATATGGAACGGACAACATTCAGCCTGTTGATAAAATCACAGGTCCAGGAAACATTTATGTAGCACTGGCCAAGCGGGAAGTATTTGGTCAGGTAGACATTGATATGATTGCAGGTCCAAGTGAAATTGCCGTTCTAGCTGACGAAACGGCAGCTGCACATGAGGTGGCAGCTGATTTGCTTTCACAGGCAGAGCATGATGCATTGGCATCCAGTATTTTAGTGACACCGTCTCAAGCGCTTGCTGAGGAAGTGCAAGCAGAGGTGGATGCACAGCTGGACACTTTGCCAAGAAAATCAATCGCAGCACAATCCATTCAAGATCATGGCCGTATTTATGTGACAGAATCAATGGAGCGTGCAGTAGACGTCGTGAACCAGTTAGCACCAGAGCATTTAGAGGTACTCACAGCGTATCCAGAATCACTACTAGGTCAAATCAAACATGCAGGGGCGATTTTCTTAGGGCGCTATAGCCCAGAGCCGGTGGGTGATTACTTCGCAGGGCCGAATCATGTGCTGCCAACAAACGGAACAGCTAGATTTTCTAGTCCGCTGGGCGTCACTGATTTCCAAAAGAAAACAAGCATCATTTCATATAGCAAAGAAGCCTTTGAAACACATAGGGACAGCATAGCGGCTTTTGCCAGATTAGAAGGACTTGAAGCACATGCAAGGTCGATTGAAGCGAGAAAGCGGGAGGAATGAAAATGAGACAGGCGGAAACAACGAGACAAACAAATGAAACAAACATTTCATTGGCCTTAGAGATTGATGGGGAAGGAAAAGCAGATATTCAGACAGATGTTCCTTTTATGACGCACATGCTCGACTTATTCACGAAGCACGGACATTTTAACTTAACCGTAGATGCGAAAGGAGATACGGAGGTTGATGATCACCACACAACAGAAGATATCGGCATCGTGCTTGGTCAGATGTTTAAAGAAGCGCTTGGTGATAAAAAAGGAATCAAACGGTACGGATCGAGCTTTGTTCCAATGGATGAAACACTTGCTCAGGTCGTCGTCGACTTAAGCAATCGTCCTCATTTGGAAATGAGAGCCGCTTTCCCAAGCCAAAAGGTCGGCACATTTGATACGGAGCTGGTTCATGAGTTTCTGTGGAAATTTGCTCTTGAAGCACGGATCAATCTTCATGTGATTGTGCACTACGGAACCAATACTCACCATATGATTGAAGCCATTTTTAAAGCGATGGCACGTGCCTTAGATGAAGCAACAACCATTGATCCACGTGTGAAAGGGATTCCATCGACAAAGGGGATGCTCTAATGATCGGAGTCATTGACTATGGAATGGGGAATTTGTTTAGCGTATCAAAAGCACTGGAACGAGCAGGCGCCGCTTATATCGTGTCCTCTGAGGTGGAGGAGCTTAAAAAGGCAGATGCTTATATTTTGCCTGGGGTGGGGTCGTTTCGTGATGCGATGCAGCTGTTAAAACAGACAGGACTTGAGGCGTTTATTCACCAAGTCGTGCAGGAAGGAAAGCTGTTATTTGGCATTTGCCTTGGCATGCAGCTGTTGTTTGAAGAAAGCGAAGAAGGAGGGAAAACAAAAGGATTGGGTCTTTTAAAAGGACGTGTCGTTCTTTTAAAGGATCTTGATCAGGACGGGCAAAGGCTAAAGGTGCCTCATATGGGCTGGAACGAGCTCACATTTCACCAGCCGTCCCCGTTATTTGACGGAGTGCCTGAAGGCTTTGCGTATTTTGTCCACTCTTATTATGTGAGTGACATGAATCCAGAAGAACAATTGGCAAGTGCGGCGTATGGCGTACAAGTACCAGCAGTTGTTGGGAAGGGGAATGTGTTTGGAACGCAGTTTCACCCTGAAAAAAGCAGTACAACAGGAATGGCACTGCTCAAACGGTTTATTCAATTAGCAAACGAACAGAGGGTGAGCAAATGAGTGAATTTACATTATATCCAGCGATTGATATGAGAAATGGCAAATGTGTACGACTCGTGCAAGGAGATTATGATCAAGAAACCATTTATGGAGATTCACCGCTAGACATGGCCAGATTATTTGCAAATGAAGGCGCAAAATGGATTCATCTTGTTGATTTAGATGGCGCGAAAGCAGGAAAGCGCGTCAACCATGAGCATGTGCTGGCGATTGCTTCCGCCTTAGATGTGAATGTCCAAATTGGCGGCGGCATTCGGACAGAAGAAGACGTTGCATTTTATTTAAGCAATGGCGTATCTAGAGTCATCCTTGGCAGCTCGGCTGTGTCTAATCCAGACTTTGTGAAAAAGATGCTGTCACAATATGGCGAGAAAATAGCGATTGGCATTGATGCACGAAACGGTTTTGTATCGACTGAAGGCTGGCTTGAAACGTCGGAAGTAAAAGCAGAGGAACTCGGCAAGGAATTAGCAAAGGAAGGCGCAGAGGTCTTTATTTTCACCGATATTCAAATGGATGGCATGCTGTCTGGTCCAAATGTGGAAAGTACAGTTCGCTTAGCAGAAGCGACCGGTAAACAAGTCATTGCCTCAGGTGGTGTCAGTGCTGTTCGTGATCTACAAAAGCTGTCAGCGCAAAAACAGACAGGTGTGTCTGGTGCGATCATTGGCAAGGCACTGTACACAAAGCAATTTACGTTAGCAGAAGCGTTTGAAGGGCTTGACAGCTTATGATGACAAAACGAATCATTCCATGTCTTGATGTGAAGGAAGGGCGTGTTGTCAAAGGGATACAATTTCTGGGCTTAAAAGATGCTGGTGATCCGGTAGAATTAGCACAGATCTATGATGAGGAAGGGGCGGATGAACTCGTTTTTCTCGATATCTCAGCCTCTCATGAAGGTCGAAAAACAATGGTGGATGTGGTGAAACGAGTTGCGTCCACTCTTGCTATTCCATTCACTGTGGGCGGCGGGATTAACCACCTTGATGACATGAAGCGTATATTAAGAGCGGGGGCAGACAAGGTGTCTGTGAACACAGCGGCTGTTTTAAGACCGGAGCTAATAACAGAAGGAGCCGACTTTTTTGGTTCTCAATGTATTGTTGTGGCGATTGATGCGAAATACGATGAAAAGAAACAAGCTTACATGGTCTATACGCACGGAGGACGCCGTCAAACGGATTTAGAAGTGAGTGAGTGGGCGAAAGAAGCTGTGCTGAGAGGAGCGGGAGAGATCTTGCTGACAAGCATGGATGCCGATGGTGAGAAAACGGGCTTTGATCATCGTCTGACGAGGCTTGTGTCAGAAGCAGTCACAGTGCCAGTCATTGCTTCAGGAGGTGCTGGCAATGCGCAGCATATGCTCGAGGCGTTTACAAAAGGTGCAGCTGATGCCGCACTCGCAGCCTCTATTTTCCATTATAAAGAAACCTCCATTCAAGAGGTGAAGACATACTTGAGAGAACACGGGGTGAAGGTAAGATGAAACAGGCACACGAATTAACATTTAATGACGCAGGCCTCATTCCTGCGATTGTACAGGATGTTCAAAGTAAGGAAGTATTGACGCTGGCATATATGAATCAAGAATCCTATGAAAAAACGTTAGAGACAGGTGAAACATGGTTTTATAGCCGGTCGAGAAATGAGCTTTGGCACAAAGGAGCGACATCTGGACACACCCAGAAAGTCACATCCATTCGCTACGACTGTGATCAAGACGCTCTGCTTGTGCTTGTTACACCAAGTGGGCCAGCGTGCCATACTGGCAGTTATAGCTGTTTTTCGGAAGAAGACGTGAAGCGGCAAAGGGAAGAGCAGGATCGCTTTGCCATTTTAAATGAACTTGAACAGGTCATTGCAAAGCGTCAGGCAGAAATGCCAGAAGGAGCTTATACAACCTACCTTTTTGAAAAAGGGGTCGATAAAATCCTGAAAAAGGTGGGGGAAGAAGCTTCAGAGGTCATCATTGCCGCGAAGAACCGTGATCAAGAAGAATTGAAATGGGAAACAGCTGACCTTTTGTATCACCTTCTTGTGTTATTACGTGAACAGCAGCTGCCGCTTGATGATGTATTAAAGGTATTGAAAAAGCGCCATCAAGGGGAATGAAAAGCCGGGGATATCCTCGGCTTTTTACTTTTGAATGAAAAACAAATCCTTCCTTTCCTTTTGTTCTATGTGACGACTCGTGAAGTATGTTATACTACACTCGGTACACTGTTCGAAATGGAGGGTATCGGTGAGTAAATACACTTCTCAAAATAATCACACACAAGTCGTCCAGCTATTTCAAGATGGGCATTACTTTTTTCATAAAGGTCTAAAAGCATATAGAGAAAGAAATTTATCTAGGGCAAGCAAGCTCATCCAACGGGCGATTGTACTTGAGCCTGAAAATGTAGAAATGTTGTCACAGCTTGCGATCATTTATACTGAAATGGGTCATTACCAACAATCAAATGAACTGCTTGATTTTATCCTGGAACACTTGGATGAGAACATGTCAGAGTGTCACTATTTTAAAGCAAATAACTATGCCAATCTCGGACTGTTTCAAGAAGCATATAAGTCCGCTACTGCTTATGCTGCGCTGGAAGAAGACGGGGAATTTGCAGATGAAAATGACGATCTCCTCGATCTGCTTGATATGAGTGACGATGTTGATGAAGATTTTCCTTATGATCAGGATGATCTGATTGTGAAGCAGGATCAAGCCAACCATTTGCTGGAAAGCGGCAGGCTTGATGAAGCGATTGAGATGCTAGAACAGATGATTGTTGAGTATCCAGAATTTTGGTCAGCGTATAATAATCTCGCTTTGGCCTATTTTTATTCTGGTCAGATCCATCAGGCAAAAGAGATATTGAACCGGGTCCTTCATGAAAATCCCGGTAATCTGCATGCCCTTTGTAACCAGCTTGTTTTCTATCATTATGAAAAAGAAGAAGAAAAGGTCAACATGTTAGCAAAGCAATTAACGCACGTGTATCCAATATTAAGTGAACAGCGTTATAAGCTTGGTGCAACATTTGCCCTCGTTGGAGAATTTGAATGGGCGTTTAAATGGCTATATTCTTTGTATAAAACAGGTTTCCACGGAGATAGTACGTTTTTATACTGGCTGGCAAGTGCAGCCTATCACACGGGTCACAAAACGCTGGCGCAAACCGTCTGGGATAAGATGGTGGAAGAAGATATTGATGCGGATGAAATCAAACCGTGGCAAGATAAACCAGAGGATACTGAGCCAATGGTCTCAATTGAGGAACGGCTCACTGCGTACTATGTCAGCAAACAAAAAGGTGAACGTGACGTCTTACAATCTGTTCTCGATGCCCGCGCAGCGAAAACAGCCTTTGAACAGCAGTTCATTGAGCTGCTTTTATATGAAGATCAAATGGAAGAACGATCTTTTTCAGAAGATGCGGTCTTCGCAAAACAGGCGGCATCTGCTTTGGAAGAAGCGGTGCAGCCTGATAGCCACATGCCATATTTTTGGTTATTCCATATTATTCAGCAAGCACGCGCTTCAGGCGTAGAGAAGAAAAATGCCATTGCGTGGGCAGCGGCTTCTTATTATCTATGGATGAATGAACAAGAAGAAGCAGCTGTCAGCAAAAAAGAGATCGCAGCCTCTTTTCAGATCAGTGTTCAAACACTGTCCAAATATGAGCGTGTCATTTGTACGTTCATGATTTGAATAGGTAAATAGATTCAGATAACAGCAGCATGGCCAAAAAGGTCATGCTTTTTTCTTGGATAAAAAGGTGGGATTTGCTAGGATTTGGCGAAGTATGACAATCTCGACATCTATTTGAAACATAAATGTAATAAAAATATTAGCTCATTTTGTCGATGTGTCATGTATAATGAAACTCGTGGATTAAAACAAAGACATATATTTAAATATTTTACTATACATAATGCAACACCTAGTGATAGAAACAATCTGGTCAACATCTGACTGAATCATCAGGAAGAAAGACATGGAAAGCACAGATTGGTCGCAGAGAATTTGTTGCTTTCTTATGTCACTTGGGAAATTGTCAAAGGAGGAACTTATACGTGAAAAAGTTTATGACTTTCGGTTTAGCTTCTGTGATTGGAGCGAGCGGTTTATTTATCCCATTTACTCATGAAGCAAATGCACAGAACTTTGAACAAAAGAAACAAGAACTAGACAGCAAGCAATCTGAGGTTAACAAAAATCTTCAAAAGAAAAAAGAAGAGCTTTCTAAGCTTGAAGCAAAACAAGAAGCACTTGCGCTAAAGCTAAAAGAAATTGACGAAAAAGCTTTAAAAACAAGTGATCAAATCGAAGAAAAACAAAAAGAAAACGAAAAAACAAAAAAAGAAATCAAAGCACTGAAAAAAGAAATTGCTGATACAGAAAAACGTATCGAAGAAAGAAACGAATTCTTGAAAAAGCGTGTGCGTGCGCTTCAAGAAAGCGGCGGTTCTACGAAATACATAGATGTATTACTAGGAGCAAAAAGCTTTAGCGATTTCATTAGCCGTGCAGGTGCTGTATCTACATTAATCAACGCAGACAGCGAAATCATTAAAGAACAAGAAAGAGACAAAGCGGAGCTTCAAAAGTCGGAAAACGAACTCAACACAAAGCTTGAAAATGTTCAAACGACACTGGCAAAGCTTGAAACACTTCAATCAGACTTGAATAAACAGCTTGATGAAAAAGACAAGCTATTCAAGCAAGTGAAAAAGCAAAAAGGAAGTGCTTCTTCTGCAATCAGCGAGTTAAGCAGCGAGGCTGACAGCATTGCATCTGAAAAAGACGCAACGATTGCTGCTCAAAAACAAGCTGAAAAAGAAGCAAGAGAAGCTGCTCAAAAAGCTGCTCAAAAAGCAGCAGAAGAAAAAGTACAAAGACAACAGCAGCGTCAAGCAAGTGTTCAAACGGACGACAACAGCTCTAATAACGATAGCGGCGGCTCGTCTTCAAATAACAGTGGTCCTTCTAATAACAACAACAGCAGTTCACCAAGCAAGAAGCCATCTTCTGGCGGTGGATCACCTGTCAGCAATAACGTAGGCGGAATCGAAGGCGCAATCAGCACAGGTTCTAGCATTGTTGGACAATCTCCATATAAATGGGGTGGCGGCAGATCACAAGCTGATATCAACGCACGTCGTTTTGACTGTTCTTCATTCGTTCGCTGGGCATTCGCATCAGCAGGTATTAACCTTGGACCAGTTGGCGGTACAACAACAGATACGCTTGTAGGTAAAGGAAGAGCTGTAAGTGCATCTGATATGAAACGCGGAGACCTAGTGTTCTTTGATACGTATAAAGTAAATGGACACGTTGGTATTTACTTAGGAAACGGTACATTCTTGAATGATAACAGCTCTCGCGGTGTTTCAGTTGACTCAATGAGCAACGTATACTGGAAAAAAGCATTCAATGGCGTTGTAAGAAGAGTCGTTGAATAAATCATTACTTTTTATATAACCGTAAACAGGCTTCCTTAAACAGCAGTTTAAGGAAGCTTTTTCTTTTTTTGAAGATATGAGCAAATGATTCGCTTATTACCCGCAGATTTTATAGGATATGGGTAAGGAATAAAAGCTATGAATGGAATTGATGCTCTCTGTCATGAATGGAAGCATCACCCAAGGGCATTCTAATAAGAAATGCTAGCAGCAATTGAAGAGGGAGTGACAGTTGTGTCAGAAGAAAAAATTTACGATACGATCATCATTGGAGCGGGTCCTGCCGGAATGACAGCCGCTGTTTATACATCAAGGGGAAATCTTTCAACACTCATGATTGAAAGAGGCATTCCAGGCGGACAAATGGCAAATACGGAAGATGTCGAGAACTATCCTGGCTTTGAAAGCATTTTAGGGCCGGAACTTTCAAATAAAATGTTTGAGCATGCGAAGAAATTCGGTGCGGAATATGCATACGGTGATATTAAAGAAATTGTTGACGGTGAAGAGTACAAAATCGTCAAAGCCGGTTCAAAAGAATACAAAGGACGCTCTGTCATTATTGCGGCAGGTGCTGAATACAAAAAAATCGGTGTACCAGGTGAAAAAGAACTTGGCGGCCGCGGCGTATCCTACTGTGCGGTATGTGATGGTGCTTTCTTTAAAAATAAAGAGCTTGTGGTCATCGGCGGCGGAGACTCTGCGGTAGAAGAGGGTGTTTACCTCACACGCTTTGCGTCAAAAGTAACGATTGTCCATAGACGCGACAAACTTCGTGCTCAAAGCATTTTACAAGCACGAGCATTTGATAATGAAAAAATTGACTTCATGTGGAATAAAACCGTCAAAGAGATCAATGAAGAAAACGGGAAAGTCGGCAGTGTGACATTAATTGATACTGTGACAGGTGAGGAAGAAGTGTTCAAAACAGATGGCGTCTTTATTTACATCGGTATGCTGCCACTGTCTAAACCATTTGAAAATCTAGGGATTACAAATGAAGAAGGCTACATCGAGACAAACGAAAGAATGGAAACAAAAGTGGAAGGCATTTTCGCAGCGGGCGATATTCGCGAAAAAACACTTCGTCAAATTGTCACAGCAACAGGTGACGGAAGTATTGCAGCACAGAGTGCACAGCATTATGTAGAAGAGCTTGCTGAAAAGCTAAAGGCAATGAAATAAACAGCTGTCGTAAATCCTTAATATTGCGTCACGGGCTTTTAACTGGAATGTAACACGGGTGAAACAATTATCCGTTATGATAAAACTAGTAATTGACCCCCTTTTATAAGGAATACATGTTTGGCACGGATGTGAATCCGTGTCCTTTTTTTGCATAAAAACAGAAATTCACGAGATGTTCACAAATGACGCATGGAGACCCGCTAGATGTTGTAAAATAAAGAGTAGAGAAACTGCCCGTTACATCATTCAGACGAAATCCTGTCTGTTTTCGGTGAAGAACGGGCATGTTCATTGTGGGAGTCAGGATGAACCTGTATAATAAGAAAAAGACATAAAAGAGTAGGTGACAGCTGATGCAACGAGTAACCAATTGTGTGCTGCATCACGAAGATCAAGTTCTCTTGCTGCAAAAGCCAAGACGCGGCTGGTGGGTAGCACCTGGCGGCAAAATGGAGAGCGGAGAATCGGTCAAGGATTCAGTCGTTCGAGAGTTTAGAGAAGAAACAGGCATTTATATTTTAAATCCGCAGCTAAAAGGTGTGTTTACCTTTATCATAAAAGAAGGCGACCAAATTGTTCAAGAGTGGATGATGTTCACCTTTATGGCAGATTCTTTTACTGGGAATAACGTGTCAGAGTCGGAGGAAGGTATTTTAAAATGGCATGACGTAAAGGATGTACCTAGTTTGCCAATGGCTCCTGGAGATTCCCATATTCTTGATTTCATGCTGAAAGGAAAAGGACTTCTTCACGGTACCTTTACGTATACACCAGATTTTGAGCTGATTGCTTATCGATTAGATCCTCAAGGAGACTAATATATGAACCGTTTTCATAAAGAAGGAGAGGGAGCAGGCATGAATACGCACAAACAAGATGATATTCAGCTTGTGATTATAACAGGGATGTCAGGTGCGGGGAAAACCGTTGCCATCCAAAGCTTTGAAGACTTAGGCTACTTCTGTGTGGATAACTTACCGCCATCACTTTTACCGAAATTTCTAGAGCTCATGAAGGAATCCAATTCAAAGATGAGCAAGGTAGCCCTTGTGATGGATTTGCGCGGACGCGAATTCTTTGATAGCTTAATTGCTGCTTTAGATGATATGAGCGATATTGGCTGGATTACACCAAGGATTCTCTTTTTAGATGCAAACGATAAGGTGCTTGTCTCAAGATACAAAGAAACGAGACGTTCGCATCCGCTTGCGACAACAGGTCTGCCGCTTGAAGGGATTGCCATGGAGCGCGAGCTGTTAGAGGAGTTAAAGGGCCGGTCTCAAATGATTTTTGATACATCGGATTTGAAACCAAAACAGCTCCGAGAAAAGATTGTCACACACTTTGCCACGAATCAGGGGCAAGTGTTTACAGTGAATGTCATGTCATTTGGCTTTAAATATGGTCTGCCGATTGATGCTGATCTTGTATTTGATGTGAGATTCTTACCGAATCCCTACTATATCGAGAGTATGCGTCCACAGACTGGAAATGATGAAGAAGTACGCTCCTATGTCATGAAGTGGAGTGAAACGCAAAAATTCACGGAGAAATTAATCGACCTTCTCAGCTTTATGCTTCCGTCCTATAAACGAGAAGGGAAAAGCCAGCTTGTGATCGCCATTGGTTGTACAGGCGGCCAGCATCGCTCCGTAACGCTAGCCAACTATTTAGCGGAGTATTTTAAAAACGATTACTATACACATGTCACTCACCGGGACATTGAGAAGAGAAGTAGAAAATAGATGACGACACTACCAAAGGTTGTCATTCTTGGCGGCGGCACTGGCTTATCTGTTTTACTCAGAGGGCTAAAAACAAAGCCAGTGGACATTACCGCCATTGTGACGGTTGCTGATGATGGAGGCAGCTCAGGGAGACTTCGTCATGATTTGAATATTCCGCCCCCAGGCGATATTCGAAATGTACTTGCGGCACTCTCTGATGTTGAACCGCTTGTTGAAGATCTATTTCAGCACCGTTTTAATAAAGGGAATGACTTAACAGGCCACTCTCTCGGAAACCTCATTCTTGCGGCCATGACAAATATAACCGGTGATTTTTTTCATGCCGTCACGGAAATGAGCAAGGTCTTAAATGTGAGAGGGAAAGTATTGCCAGCAGCGAATTCAAGTGTTGTTCTTCATGCAGAATTAGAAAACGGGCAAGTGGTGACAGGAGAATCGAAAATTCCGACCTATGGTGAACGAATTAAACGAGTCTTTCTTACACCTGATACGATTGAACCGCTGCCCGAATCTATTCAAGTCATCCGTGAGGCTGATTTGATCGTCATCGGTCCTGGCAGCTTGTATACCAGTATTTTGCCCAACCTGCTTGTCCCGCATATTGGAGAAGAAGTGATTCGGTCTAAGGCGAAAAAAGTGTATATTTGCAATGTCATGACGCAGCCAGGGGAAACGCTTTCCTACAGTGCAGCTGATCATGTGCAGGCACTAAACGATCATATGGCCCGGCCATTTATTGATACGATTTTTGTAAACAATAAAGAAATTCCAGAAGAAATCAAAGCAAAATATGCAGAAGAGCAGGCGCAGCCTGTACAATTCGACACTGATGTACTCGAAGCCATGGGACTAGAAGTCATCCGTGGAGAAATCATTACATATGATCAGAATGTCATTCGTCACGATACGCTGAAAGTAGCCTCACTGCTCGTCGAACTGCTGCATCAGAAAAAATAGGAATGGGGGTGGCAAGGATGTCATTTGCATCCGAAACAAAAAAAGAGCTGACTAATCTGGAAGTGAAGGACTGCTGCACAAAAGCAGAGCTTTCTGCCCTCATCCGTATGAACGGTTCATTATCTTTCTCTAATCGAAAATTGATTTTAGATATACAGACAGAGAACGCAGCCATTGCAAGACGTATTTATACCCTGTTGAAAAAGAAATACGATGTCACAGTCGAGTTGCTCGTTCGTAAAAAAATGAGATTAAAGAAGAATAATGTATATATTGTCAGACTGGTAGAACGAGCGAAACCGATTTTAGAGGATTTAAAAATATTAGGTGAACAATTTGTATTTGAGCGCAATATTTCAGAGGAACTTGTGAAGAAAAGATGCTGCAAGCGCTCCTATATGAGAGGTGCTTTTTTAGCAGGCGGTTCTGTGAATAACCCAGAAACCTCTTCGTATCACCTTGAGATTTTTTCACTATACAAGGAACATAATGATGCCCTTTGTGAGCTGATGAATCAATTCCATCTCAACAGTAAAACACTTGAACGCAAAAAAGGGTATATTACGTACATGAAGGAAGCTGAGAAAATTACGGAGTTTTTAAGTGTCGTAGGTGCTCATAACTCATTGCTTCGTTTTGAAGACGTGCGAATCGTCCGAGATATGAGAAATTCCGTGAACCGGCTCGTTAATTGTGAAACAGCAAACTTGAATAAAACAATCGGTGCCTCACTGCGTCAGGTCGAAAACATTCAATTCATTGATGAAAAGATTGGACTTGATGCCCTGCCGGATAAGCTGCGTGAAATTGCGAAACTGCGTATTGACTACCAAGAAGTCACACTAAAGGAACTTGGCGAAATGGTGGAAAGCGGCAAGATCAGCAAATCAGGTATTAACCACCGTTTAAGAAAGCTAGATCAAATTGCAGAACAATTAAGAAACGGACAAGCTGTTACACTCAAATAGGGAAATAAAAAAGGGAGGCAGATCATATGGTGGAAAAAACGGTCACAATTCAGCTGAAAACAGGCTTACAGGCACGTCCGGCTGCTTTGTTCGTTCAAGAAGCCAATCGCTTTGGTGCTGATATTTTTCTAGAGAAAGATGGAAAAAAGGTCAATGCAAAGAGTATTATGGGGCTTATGAGTCTTGCGATCAGCTCTGGGGTTACCGTCAAACTGATAGCAGATGGTGCAGATGAACAGGAAGCCATTGATGCGTTAACAGATTTTATCAATCAAGAAAACTGAGTCTCTTCAAAGGCTCAGTTTTTTTCAGGAGGGGATGTTGATGATCCAAACAGCTTTTTTGCAGAAAATTGGTTGCGAGGCCGAGTCTATTACGTTTGAACAGTTGCCTGATGTACTCAGGAAGATGGCCTATACCTTTCCTTTTGAAAATAGATCTGTGCTCAATAAACATTCCTATGCTTTGGATCAAGAAGGACTGAAGCAGCATCTTCTTGAAGGAAAGAGAGGCGGGCTCTGCTATGACCTTAATCCACTTTTATATTATGTGTTAAAAGAGGCAGGCCTCATTGTACAGCTCGTTCAAGGGACCGTGTATCACAAAGAAGCGGAGAAGTGGGCAATTGATGGGACGCATGTAGCCATAGTCCTTAAACAGAACCACGAGCCTTTTCTCATTGATGCAGGGTTTGGTGTGAATGTCCCCCTTCAGCCTGTGCCTTTTACAGGTGAATGGGTGGAAGCAGCGTCCATTCGTTTTCGAGTGAAAGCAGAGGAAACAGAAAAAGGCACCCACTTACTCCAATTGGACAGGGGAGCGGGCGCTGTGACAGGTTATGCTTTCACATTAAAAGAAGTCGGTGAAGGGACATTAGAGCAGCTGCGGCATGAGATTTATGAAAATGAAGCTTCGCCTTTTAACAAAAGACCACTTGCTTCAAAGCTGACACCTACAGGGCGTGTTGTCGTGACAGAAGATCATGTCACCACACATGAACAGGATGAAGTATTAAAAAAACCACTCACACAACCGTTTGAGGAGTACGTACAAAAACTGCTTCCATAAACCACATGAAAGAGACAGCCCGTTTGACTTAGGGCTGTCTCTTTCAATGATCAACGAATCCGTGTGAATGTCGCATAGTGATCGGTTGTTTTATAAATGAGCCAGTCACTTGAGTAAACGAGGCGGTCAGCATTACGGAAGCCAGAGACGTAGTTGATGTCAGCCTCACGCCATGTTCGGCCGCTTGCTGAAGGAAGACGTCCCTCCCGGTTAGAAAAAACATCTCCACCGATGCTTTTTCCTGGTGCGACTTCCGCTAAATTCCCCTTCGATGCCACCCATCCGAGAGCGCTCGCTTGAGATTTTGTGATGTAATTATCAGGCAGTCGTTTATAGCTGATCAGGTAATCAGCTACACCATCAAATGTATTAATGACGGCAAGGGTGCGAAGGTCTGGTGCAAGCTGAATTGAAGCTGTTTCATTTGTGGCTGTTGGTGTAAGAGGTGTTTCTGCATGAGCTTGCTGCGGGATAAATCCAGAAAACAGAATGGCAGCGATCAGAGCAAACATGGTGAAAATCGAACTTATTTTTTTCATCTTCATCCTCCTCAAAAGGAAATGGGATGTCGTCCTCTTGTTGCTTGTCTACCTCATATTATAGCACCCGCACATGAAGGAAATGTAAAGAATCAGGAGATTGGCGAAAATGAGACTTTTCTCCCGAGTCCCTCCAGATGACATAAATAAAAAGACGCAGTTCCCTGCGTCCCAGCGTGTAGACAAGAACTCGAATTCGGTCTCCGTAATGCGTGCCGGTGATAACGATTTTATAATTTGAT
>NZ_AMSH01000065.1 GCF_000300535.1 Bacillus xiamenensis | reverse complement strand
GCACTCTACATGAGTGCGTGGATTGAAATAACCATTTATTGATTTTGCCAATAGAACGAGTGGCAGTCGCACTCTACATGAGTGCGTGGATTGAAATTTTCCAACGTGGTACGAGGCGACACTCAAAAAGGTCGCACTCTACATGAGCGCATACATCACAATTTCAAGTGCCTATCCAATTCAACATCTACACAAATGAATAATCAACATAATGTACTCTCCCCTAGATCCAAGCCCTACATAACACAAAAAAAGACTCGCTCACACAGAGCCGAGTCTTAATTTTTTTTGCAGTTTTTCTTCACTGAAAATCCAGCCGGTATAAGAATTTTTGATTTGGTGGTCCATGTCGATATGGCAGATCGCGACAAAAGGATAGTGACCTTTGCTGCGGTAGCGCAAATCAATGAACCGCACCTCATAATGATCCTTGTATTTATCTACTTCCCACCGGTAGACAGGGGAGAAGGAGAGAAAGGCTGAAATGTTTTCATCTTGTTTGGCAATTTTCATAATTTCTGTATCAGGGACAGGCACACGGTTAAATGTGTCTAAAATGACGATCTCTCCATTCATACTGCGTCCAACATGGAAGGAGGATTTACATTTCACGGCAATGCGCCATTGTCTGAACTTCATTGTAGGCGAAATAATAATGTCTTCAATGTCATCAAATCGTGCACGCAGCTGACGTTTAATCTGAAGCTGCATGATCACCCTGACGATATAGTAACAGAAAATCACGGCATACAGCGAGATGAACGTATAGCCGGGATGCCCACCAATTGCCCAAATGACAATGGCGACAAGGTGTGTAAAAAAGATAAACGGATCAAAGGTGTTAATGATCCCAAGGGCTACCCACTTCTTCGAAAATGGACGAATGGCCTGCGTACCGTATGCATTGAAAATATCGACAAACACATGGAGCACGACGGCTAATAGTGTCCATAACCAAAGGTGAAGTAAATTCGCCCCAGGCACAAATGGGTAAAGTACAGCCGGAATCAGCAATGACCAGAACAGTACAGCCGGAATGGAATGAGTAAATCCCCGGTGATTTCTTATATAAACCGCATTATTTTTTAGTTTTAGCACAGTATCAATGTCTGGTGCTTGGGAGCCGGCAATGGTCGCGATCATCACGGCATGTGCCATTTGTGGATCTGCGCTGACGGCTGGATCTAAAAGCGCAAGTCCCCCAAGAGAAATGCCCATTACTACATGAGTACCAGTATCCAATTGATTACCTCCTAGTTGTCATGCTTAGGAACAATCATACAAAGTATACGTCATCATTCAAGACTATGTGCAAAATCACTTTTGCTTTGTCCTGATTTAATGTAACATGTTAACGTATCTACAAACAGTATACAACAAATAAGGTTCTTTTCAGAACGTTAGCCCTTGGTTCAATGAGAAGGAGTATAAATATGAAAGACATTCAAGAAAAGCTGGACCGTAAAGATATTGCTGGCTTTCAGCATGATTTAATTGATTGGTATGAAAAAGAACAACGGACACTTCCATGGCGTGAAAATCAAGATCCATACCGCGTCTGGGTATCAGAAGTGATGCTTCAGCAAACGAGAGTGGATACGGTCATTCCGTACTTCCAGCGGTTTATGGAGCAGTTCCCAACGGTGAAAGATCTTGCTTTAGCTGATGAAGAAAAGGTCATGAAAGCATGGGAAGGTCTTGGCTACTACTCAAGAGTTCGTAATTTACAGGCAGCTGTGAAAGAAGTATATGAATCCTACGGGGGCGTTGTCCCTGATACGAAAGAACAATTTTCAAAGCTGAAAGGTGTAGGCCCGTATACGAGTGGTGCTGTGCTGAGCATCGCCTATAACAAGCCGTATCCTGCGGTAGACGGCAACGTCATGAGGGTCATTTCCCGTATTTTATCCATATGGGATGATATTGCCAAACCAAAAACGAGAAACATGTTCGAATTTGCTGTCGATCAGCTCATTTCCCGGGAAAAGCCGTCACAATTCAACCAAGGGCTCATGGAGCTAGGTGCACTCATCTGTACCCCAACTTCCCCGGCATGCCTCATTTGCCCTGTCAACATGCATTGCTCGGCACTCGAGGAAGGCGTCCAGCATGAGCTGCCAGTGAAAAGTAAAAAGAAAAAGCCAACTGCTAAATCAATGGCAGCAGCAGTGTTATTTGACGACACAGGTCACCTATATATTCATAAGCGGCCAAGTACAGGCCTCCTTGCGAATTTATGGGAATTCCCTAACGTGGAAACAACGAAGGGAAGAAAAACGGAAAAAGAGCAGCTGATTGAGTTCTTAAAAGAGGAGGCAGGTGTACAAGCGGAGCTTGGTGATTTAGAAGGCACCATCCAGCATGTATTTACCCATCTCATCTGGAATATTTCCGTTTTCTTTGGACGTGTGACATCTGTATCAGATGACACTGCGTTAAAAAAAGTCACAATAGAAGAATTTGAGGCATATGCTTTGCCAGTCTCACATCAAAAAATATGGAAGATGGCACTCGAGCAGCCTAGTCGTATTTAACCGTCGTACCATGGGTATAATCGGCTTCATTTCGGTGCAGGCCTCCGCGGCTTTCGATTTCAGAAATGATTTCTCGATACTTCGATTGCCCTTCTTCGTTTAAATAAGGTAAAATTTGTTGGAAAGCATGATGAAAGTAAGCAAGCTCGGTATCTTTCCATTGGTCCTTGGACATCATGCCAAGCTGGCTTAAATCGCGTCCTACATACATGAATGCAACCTCCTAATAGGAATTTTCCTATTAGTGTGAAGCGAATGGACGAAAACTATTCAAATCAGGAGATGAACCATAATGAACAAGCGTAAATGTGCATTAATTACAGGCAGCAGTAGAGGGGTTGGGAAAGAAGTGGCCCTTCGTCTGGCTGAAAAAGGATATGACATTGTCATTAACTACGCGAGAAGCAAAAAAGCAGCACTTGAAACAGCGGAAGAAATTGAAGCGATGGGTGTCAAAACGTTGGTGGTCAAAGCCAATGTCGGACAACCTGAGAAAATCAAAGACATGTTTCAGCAAATCGACGAAACCTTTGGCCGTTTAGATGTATTTGTTAACAATGCGGCTTCTGGTGTTCAGCGCCCCATCATGGACCTTGAAGAAAATCATTGGGACTGGACCATGAATATCAATGCGAAAGCCTTATTGTTCTGCGGACAAGAAGCAGCAAAATTAATGGAGAAAAACGGCGGCGGACATATTGTCAGCATTAGCTCACTAGGCTCTATCCGCTACCTTGAAAATTACACAGTGGTTGGCGTATCTAAGGCAGCACTAGAAGCATTGACACGCTACTTATCCGTTGAGCTGTCACCAAAGAATATCGTCGTGAATGCAGTATCAGGCGGCGCTATCGATACAGATGCATTAAAGCATTTCCCAAACCGTGAAGAGTTATTAGAAGATGCGAAGAAAAATACACCAGCTGGCCGAATGGTGGAGATTAAAGACATGGTCGACAGTGTGGAATTCCTTGTATCAGGCAAGGCAGATATGATTAGAGGACAGACCATTATAGTGGATGGCGGACGTTCTCTGCTTGTTTAAAAAATCATGAATAGGATGTACACCTTCTGCACAAAATAATGTGCGTGGAGGTGATAATGATGGATAAACAACAAAACAAAACAAACGCACAACAAGTGAAAAAACAAAACCAAGCTGCTGCACAAGGTGGTCAATATGGCACTGAATTTGCTAGTGAGACTGACGCACAGCACGTAAAAAAATACAACCAAAAAGCTGAGCAAAACAAACAACAAAACAGCTAATCACTGAAACAGAGGAAAGCACTTCATCTACGAATGAAGTGCTTTTCTTTTTGCCTGTCACCACTATCCGACAAAACCTGTAACACCTCTACATAAACAGTCAAAGGACTTCTTCATTCTTTCAAGAAATGGTATAGATACAAAAAGTCGATTCGAATGAAAGGGAGGAGTTAGATGTCTAATTTTGACCAGCTTGTCAGGGAACAAATGCAGCTCATGGATCAACTGCTTGATGTACAAGGTGAACTCGATTTGTATGTAGAGACCGAAAAACGAATGTTGCAAGGTGAAAAAAAGGAAGAGCTGCATCGGCTTCATGATCAAATTAAACAGAAACGAGAGGAACTGCGAAAAGTCCAAATATTATTTACAAAGCAGACAGAACAGGTCATCAATTCATATAAACAAATGGAGAAGAGCTCAACCGTGATGTAAGGGGGTGTGCCGTTCAAGTGGGTTGAATGGCTTTTTCATTTCATTTTTTACTTATGTAACGGTATAATATAATAGAGACATGTTTAGTTGGGAAATTAGGTCTTTGGACTGTTAGGTTTGTTTGTTATAGAAAGTAGGGGAGAAAATATGGGCTATCCCAAGGAAGGAGAAACCATCCAAATTCAAAGCTATAAACATAATGGCTTGATCCACAGGATTTGGAATGAAACCACCATTCTGAAAGCAACGGAATTGTGTATCATTGGGGCAAATGACCGCACAATGGTGACTGAATCCGATGGCCGCACATGGATGACGAGAGAACCGGCTATTTGCTATTTTCATGCAAAACAATGGTTTAATGTCATTGGGATGCTTAGAGATGATGGCGTATATTATTACTGCAACATTAGCTCTCCTTTTGCGACAGACGAAGAGGCAATTAAGTATATTGATTACGATTTAGATGTCAAAGTCTTTCCGGACATGACGTATAATATTTTGGATGAGGATGAGTATGCAGATCATAAGAGACAGATGAATTATCCAAAAGAAATCGATAGTATCTTAAGAGAGCATCTAAATACATTACTGCACTGGATTCACCAGCGGAAAGGGCCATTTGCTCCAGAATTTGTAGATATGTGGTATGAACGTTTTTTACGTTATACAAAATAAGCAAGAGCAGCAAAAACCTGTTTGGCTTTTTATGAGCTAACAGGTTTTTGACTGCTTGCGGATAAGAGGCACTGATAGATTGGGAAGGAGATTTACATGGGGGTCATTAAACGCTACATGGCTTTTGTTACACCGTATAAAAAACAGATTGCATTGACAATGGTAATCGGAATGATCAAATTCTCGATTCCCTTAACCTTGCCTCTGCTCTTAAAGTATGTCATTGATGATGTCATTCAAGGTTCTGGATCGGCTGAAGAAAAAACATCCACTCTCTTTATTATTATGGGAATCATGCTTGTATTATTTTTAGTAATGAGACCGCCTGTTGAGTACTATAGACAATACTATGCGCAGTGGACAGGCAGTAAAGTATTATTTGATATTCGGGAAAAACTGTTCTCGCACATTCAAAAGCTAAGCCTTCGTTATTACGCCAACACGAGAACAGGGGAAATTATTTCAAGGGTGATCAACGATGTGGAGCAGACAAAGGAATTTGTCATCACAGGTCTGATGAACATTTGGCTTGATTTGATGACCGTCCTGATTGTGATAGCTATTATGTGTACACTCGATCTCAAGCTCACCATCGTGTCTGTCATTATTTTTCCTCTATATGCGTTAGCTGTGAAGTATTTTTACGGACGACTTCGCAAGTTGACAAAAGAGCGGTCGCAGGCACTGGCTGAGGTGCAAGGACATCTCCATGAGCGAGTTCAAGGAATGCCCGTCATTCGCAGCTTTGCGATTGAGGAGTACGAACAAGAGAATTTTCACGATGAAAATCAAAATTTCTTAAACAAAGCGATCAACCACACGAATTGGAATGCCAAAACATTCGCAGTCGTCAATACCATCACAGACATTGCGCCGCTGCTCATCATTGCATTTGCTGGTTACACTGTGATTAACGGATCGCTTTCAATTGGGACAATGATTGCGTTTGTCGGCTACATTGACCGGATGTACAACCCAATTCGCCGACTCATTAACTCATCAACGACTTTAACCCAGTCAGTGGCGTCAATGGATCGTATTTTTGAGTTTATTGATGAGCCGTATGAGGTAACAGACCGGCCAAATGCAAAAGAAGCCAATCATTTAAAAGGAGAGGTAGAATTTAAAAATGTGTCCTTCCGTTATGAACATACGCAGGAAGAGATTTTACACAATATCTCCTTAAAAGTAGAAAAAGGACAAACCGTTGCGCTTGTCGGCATGAGCGGTGGAGGGAAGTCTACACTCGTCAGCTTAATTCCTAGATTTTATGATGTCACAAGCGGGTCACTTGAAATTGACGGCATTGATATTAAAGAGTACAAAGCAAGAAGCCTTCGAAATCAAGTTGGAATGGTGCTCCAGGATACATTCTTATTCAGTGACACAATTAAAGAAAATATCGCTGTTGGAGACCCGGAAGCATCCTTTGAGAACATTGTGTCGGCTGCCAAAGCGGCGAATGCCCATGAGTTCATCATGTCTCTTCCTGAAGGATATGACACCAAGGTAGGAGAACGGGGCGTGAAGCTGTCAGGCGGTCAAAAACAACGGATTTCAATTGCGAGGGTATTTCTCAAAAATCCACCCCTCCTCATTTTAGACGAAGCGACATCTGCACTTGATTTAGAAAGTGAGCATTATATTCAAGAAGCGATGCAAAAGCTGGCAAAGGACCGCACAACCTTTATTGTCGCGCACCGTTTATCGACGATTACACATGCCGATCAAATTGTGGTCATGGAAAAAGGCGAGATTGTGGAAAAAGGAACACACGAAGAATTAATGAACCGAGACAGCCACTATCGCCATCTATTTACCATTCAAACATTAAATTAGTAGAAGCCTATCCGATTCTAGCGGATAGGCTTTTTATGCTTGTCAAAAACATGACATAATTCCCAGCTTGTCTCAATACAATTTTAAAAAGTATGACGGGGTGGTGAATATGTGAAAGAACAAGAAGTGTTGCTAGATGTCAAACAGCTGTCCATTGCCTTTCAGCAAAAAAAGCAGAGAGTGCCGATCGTCCATGATATATCTTTCTCTATTCAAAAAGGAAAAACCTTAGGCATTGTTGGGGAATCTGGCTGCGGGAAAAGTATGACTTCGATGTCTTTAATGGGACTGAATCAGCAAACAGAAACAACAGGTGACATACAATTTGAAGGTCAAAACCTGCTGTCACTTTCGGAGAAACAGTGGCGAGAGATCAGAGGAAATGACATTTCGATGATTTTCCAAGAACCTATGACCTCCCTCAATCCTTTAATGACCATCGGCAAGCAAATGACAGAAGCTCTTTTCACACATCAAGCCATCAGCCAAAAAGAAGCAAAAGTGAAGGCGGTAGATTTTCTTCAAACGGTAGGCTTGAAACAAGCAGCGTCATTACTCAAAAAATATCCACATGAACTATCGGGCGGCATGCGTCAGCGTGTCATGATTGCGATGGCGATGCTATGTCACCCAAAGCTCATGATTGCCGATGAACCGACGACTGCACTTGATGTCACCATCCAAGCACAAATTCTTCGTTTGCTCAAAAAGTTAAACGAAGAGATGGACACCGCTATTTTATTTATTACCCACGATCTAGGTGTCGTGCGGCAAATATGCCAGCGTGTCATGATTATGTATGCCGGTCGAATCGTAGAAGAAGGAACTGTTGACCGTATTTTTCAAAAACCTCTGCATCCCTACACAAAAGGCCTTTTCGCCTCTGTTCCATCATTTAAAGAAAAAAAAGAAAAGCTCATCTCTATTGCGGGTCATGTACCCAAACCCGGTGCCATCCAATCAGGCTGTCAATTTGCACCACGCTGTCCACATCAAATGGCACAATGTCTTGAAAAAGACCCAGCCTTACAATCCATTGAACAGTATCACCGCGTCGCATGTTTTCTAATGGAAGGAGGAGAAGGCACTGAGTCACCCACTCTTGCAAGTGAATCAGCTGACAAAGCGTTATGACACATCGGCATTTTTTTCTAAAGACAAACATACGAACTTGGCTTTAAATCAAGTATCCTTTCATGTGAATGAAGGGGAAACGCTCGGCATTGTTGGTGAATCTGGCTGCGGGAAATCAACGCTTGGCAAAAGCCTAATGAGATTAATTGAACCGACTTCTGGTTCTATTCGAATGAAAGGACAAGAAGTAACCCTTCTGAAAGAACGAGAGATGCGTTCCTTAAGAAAAGACATTCAAATGATCTTTCAAGATCCATACGCTTCCTTAAATCCACGAATGAAAATCAAAGATATTTTAGAAGAACCGCTGATCGTCCATAAACATGGAACGAAAGCAGAAAGGCAAAAGCGGGTAAAAGAGATGCTGCATATTGTGGGCTTTGATCCTTCCTTTGGAGACCGCTATGCACACCAATTCAGCGGCGGACAGAGGCAGAGGATTGGGATTGCTAGAGCGCTGATCACTCATCCAAGCCTTGTGATTGCAGATGAACCAGTTTCTGCTTTAGACGTATCCGTTCAAGCACAGATTTTGAATTTAATGCTTGAATTGCAAAAGACGCTTTCTCTTACGTACTTGTTTATTTCTCACGATCTAGGCGTCGTCAAGTATATGAGCGACCGGATTGCCGTCATGTATGCCGGCCGTATTGTCGAAATAGGTCCTGCGGAAGACGTATTTCACAAGCCGCTTCATCCCTATACTTCGCTGCTTCTCAAATCCATTCCACATATGGACCATGTGCTGGAGACGCAGGATGTGGCAGCGGAAGAATCCACGACGGCGACAAGCGGCGGCTGTCCTTTTTATCAAAGATGTCCAAAAAGGTGGGCGCAATGCCTGCAAGCTGTTCCTCCTTTATATGAGGAGGAAACAGATCACGCAGCTGCGTGCTATTTATATCAAAAGGAGGAACACAATGAAGAAGACATGGTTATTCAGTAGTTTCATTTTTGTGCTGGCACTTGCCCTATTTCTAGGGGGCTGTTCGTCTTCACCAACATCAGAAGAAAAAGCCACAAAAGACACTCTCGTCTTCGGCAGAGGAGGAGACTCCACGTCACTTGATCCAATTACAACAACGGAAGGTGAAACCTTCAAGGTCACAGAGAATATGTTTGAAAAGCTTTTGAATTACGGTGAGAAAGACACGACCATCCATCCAGGCCTCGCAACAGAATGGGATGTGGCCAAGGACGGGAAATCGTACACGTTCTACTTAAGAGAAGGTGTGAAGTTTCACGATGGCACAGACTTTAACGCGGAAGCCGTGAAATTCAACTTTGACCGCTGGATGAATGGTGATGCAGAAAAATTTCCCTACTACGGCATGTTTGGTGGCTATAAAAAGGATAAAGGACACGTTATTAAAGACATCATCGTCAAAGGAGAGCATGAAATAGAATTTCAACTAAAACGTCCGCAGGCAACATTCCTGAAAAACATCGCCATGTCACCATTTGGTATTGCCAGTCCTGCGGCTGTTGAAAAAAGCGGCGATGCATTTCGTGAAAATCCAGTTGGTACAGGACCATTCAAATTTAAAGAGTGGAAGCAAAATGACCGTATCGTCTTAGAAAAGAACGAAGATTACTGGCAAAAAGATAAACCGAAGCTAAATCAAATCATCTTCCGCTCCATTCCAGAAAATTCAGCTCGCTTAAATGCGCTGAAAACAGGCGAGATCGACTTAATGGATGGTGTCAACCCGTCAGATTTAGATGGCATTAAAACGGATAAAGCACTCCAGCTTATTGAAAGACCATCCATGAACGTAGGCTATATCGGGCTGACAGTGACGAGAAAGCCGCTCGATAATAAGCTGGTTCGTCAGGCGCTCAATTATGCGGTCGATAAAGAGTCAATCATTGAGTCGTTTTATGGCGGACTTGCTGAACCAGCGAAAAATCCACTTCCACCGTCATTAGAAGGCTACAATGACGACATTGAGCCATATCCATATGATCCTGAAAAAGCGAAAGAGCTATTGAAAGAGGCAGGCTTTCCTAACGGTTTTCAAATCAAGCTTTGGGCGATGCCTGTACCTCGTCCATATATGCCAGATGGGATGAAGGTAGCCGAAGTCATTCAGTCAAACTTTGAAAAGGTCGGCGTTAAAGCCGAAATCGTCACATATGACTGGGCGACTTATTTAGATAAAGCAAGTAAAGGAGAAGCCGATGCGTTCTTATTAGGATGGACTGGGGACAATGGCGATCCTGATAACTTCATCTATACACTGTTGGATAAAGATAGTATAGGCGGTAACAACTATACATTCTTCAAAAACGATAAAATGCATGACATTCTCATTGAAGCGCAAACAGATACTGATCAAAAGAAACGAAATGAATTGTATCAAAAAGCCCAAGAGATCATTCATGATGAAGCACCTTGGATTCCATTGGTACATTCAATTCCAATGCTTGCAGCATCTAAAGATGTAAAAGGTTACCAGCCGCACCCAACGGGTTCAGAAGCTTTGACGGACGTATATTTCGAATAAGCACATAAGGGAGATGATCTATCTCCCTTATTCAAACAATGAAAAAGGCGGTGAAAGCTGTTTGTTTGCTTATTGTATGAAGCGAGCAGGAATGCTCATCCCAGTATTGATCGGAATGACCTTGGTCGTGTTTTCGATCATTCGGTTTATTCCGGGGAATCCAGCACAGGTCATCTTAGGGCAGCGGGCAACAAAAGAAGCAGTAGAGCAATTGACGATCCAGCTTGGTTTAGATCAGCCGTGGTACGTTCAATATGGTCACTACATCCTGGGTCTTTTAAAAGGTGATTTAGGGACTTCCATTCGAACAGGAGCGGCTATTGCCCAGGAAATGAAGCCTTACTTATTCGCTACATTAGAATTGACATTCTTTGCTATGCTGCTGGCGATTATGGTGGGAGTGAATGCAGGAATCATTAGTGCTTGGTTTAAACATTCTTTCTTTGATTATGTTGCGATGTTTATTGCTCTCATTGGGGTGTCCATGCCGATTTTCTGGTTAGGCTTAATGGGACAGTGGCTGTTCTCAATCGAATTAGGAATTTTGCCGACAACTGGGAGAGAAAACGTTAGAAATCCAGTGGACTCGATCACCTATATTCATACGCTGGACACGCTTTTGCAAGGAAGGTTTGATCAATTCATTGACAGCATCAAGCATTTGATTTTACCAAGTACCGCTCTTGCAACCATTCCGGCTGCGATAATTGCGAGGATTACGAGGGCTAGTATGCTGGAGGTGCTTCATTCCGATTTTATTCGAACGGCAAAAGCAAAAGGGGTACGTTCGTTTTTTATCATTTATCAGCATGGGCTGAAAAATGCGCTCATTCCGATTTTGACTATTATCGGCCTTCAGACAGGTCTCCTGCTGGGTGGGGCCATTTTAACCGAAACCATTTTTGCTTGGCCGGGAATTGGGCGGTATATATACGATGCGATCAGCTATCGTGATTATCCAGTCATTCAAACAGGCATTCTCGTTGTTGCGCTCATATTTGTGTTGATCAATTTCATTGTGGACATCTTGTATGCAGTCATTGATCCAAGAATTAAATACTAGGGAAGGGAGAGTGACAACATGGAAGCACAAAAAGAGCGTCAAGCTCCTATATCAAAAGAAGAACGCTCTCAATCACTGATTCTTGAATCGATGAAGCAATTCTTTCAGCATAAGCTGGCGGTCATTGGCAGTGTGATTGTCTTTTTATTTCTCATTCTAGCGATCTTCGCACCGCTCCTTGCTCCGTATGGAATCAATGAGCAGTCACTTGGTGAACGGTTTAGTGCGCCTTCAGCTGCACACTGGTTTGGTACGGATGATTTCGGCAGAGACATATTTTCAAGAGTTGTGCATGGAGCACGGATCTCATTATGGGTAGGTTTCTTTTCGGTTCTCGGCTCTGTCATTTTAGGCACACTGCTTGGATTGATGGCGGGCTACGGCGGCAGATGGCTGGATGCTGTGATCTCGAGATTATTTGATATTTTACTTGCCTTTCCTAGCATTCTATTAGCAATTGCGATCGTCTCCATCTTAGGCCCATCCTTACAAAATGCGCTTATTGCCATAGCGATTATTAACGTCCCGACCTTTGGGCGGCTGGTTCGTTCAAAGGTGCTGAGTATTAAACAAGAAGAATACGTCCTAGCAGCAAAAGCAGTCGGCATGTCACACCGCCGCATCGTCCTCCGTCACATTCTGCCAAATAGTATGGTGCCGGTGATCGTTCAGGCGACCCTTGCGATCGGAACGGCCATCATCGAAGCGGCAGCTTTGGGCTTTTTAGGATTGGGTGCACAAGCGCCAAGTCCAGAGTGGGGGAAAATGCTCGCAGATGCGAGACCTTATCTCGTGCAAGCACCATGGACTTTATTCTTTCCAGGGGTTGCGATCATGCTGACGGTTCTTGGCTTTAATTTGATGGGAGATGGATTAAGGGACACCCTTGATCCTAAAATGAAGAAAATAAAATAAGACCGATTCTTAGAATCGGTCTCAGCGTGTAGACAAACGCTCGCATTCGGTGTCAGTCCTGCGTGCCGGTGCTCACGAATGTTAAATTCGCTCCGCTTCGGTACTTGTCCTTCCTAGTTGGCAAAGGTTTTCAGATCACGCTGAAAAGAAGACAAAGGGCTAAAATCAAGATCATTTTAGCCCTTTTTCAACAATCTGAGACCGATTTTGGAATCGGTCTTTTCTGTTTATGCTTCTTTTTCTTCAGTTTCGATCTCGCTATCTTTTGGGTGATACGTTTGGAAGCTTGTAATCAACGTATCTAAATGCTCCAATTCATCACGGTATTCAATGATGCTGGACATCACATTCAGCATATTATAATCGAGTAAGTCGTTTTCTTGGTTTTGCTGATGCTGAATAAATGATTTCGTTAATGTTTCAAGACGAAGAGAGCATTCATTTTGAAATTCATCGTCATGTGGCTTCATTTTTCCAACAAACTTCATTAAGGTGCGCTCATGCCAATAGAGTAAATGATCAATCTCATCGGTTAAGCTTTCCCTGAAATGCTCTGGCATCAAATGAATTTCATTTTCTAATTTATGAAGCTTTTTCAGTAAGTACAGAGCTCGATTAGACGTCATAATTGCCTGTCTGAACAAAACCAGCTTTCTTGATTTGACATAGGTGGTTTTCTTTAAATAGCTTCGTTCTTCTTTGTATAACAAGTAAATGTGATCTAATTTGATCATACGTTCTTTTATTTGATCGATGTCATCCTTTAAAATGGAATGATCTGTAGACTGTCTGGAGCTCAGACGGATCCATTTTAAAATCTCCTCCGTATTTTCCATAATGTGATGAACCAGCTTTGTTTCATACTTTGGCGGCAGAAAAATGAGATTCACTAAAAATGAAGAAAGCACGCCTAATACCACAGTAGCAGTTCGAATTAAGGCAAAGGAAAGGAAATGATCCCCTGCACTTTCTAAAATGGCGATGACGGTTACAAGTGCAATCGGAATCGTATGTTCAATCTTCAGCTTTAAATTAATGGCGATGACCATAACGGCGGTTAACCCGATAATAACAGGTCCTGTGCCAAAAAGCAGACCGAACGTAATGGCAAGTGCTGCTCCAATAATATTGGCTTGCACTTGATCAACAATTGTTAAAAATGATCGATAAATAGATGGCTGGATAGCAAATACAGCTGCAATTCCCGCAAAGACGGGCGTCGGCAACCCAAGCCATGTTGCCAGGTAAAGCGCGAGTACAATGGCAATACCAGTTTTTAAAATACGGGCTCCAAGTTTCATTGGTTTTGTCCCTGCATTCCTTTCTTTTTGATAATAGATGACCACTCGTCATATATCATACATATTTTGATGAAACAACTAAGTAATATACAGCGGTCTTCCGAAATATTCAAGTGCTTTTTGAAAGTTCATGAAAACATCAAAAGAAGGTATTGAGAAAAAATGTAACAGATTCGCTCGCTTTTGACAATCAAGAGCTGGTAAATAAAAAAACAGACGCACAAATTCACGTCTGTTTTTCACTCAATTATGATTGTTTCAGCTGTTCAAACGCATAATCAACCGCTTGCAGCGTCTCAGAAATATCTTTTTCAGTGTGTGCGATGGTTAAGAACCAAGCCTCGTATTTAGAAGGGGCAAGATTAATGCCTTGTGCGAGCATCAATTTGAAGAAGCGGGCGAACATCTCGCCATCCGTATTTTCAGCCTGCTCGTAGTTCACAATCGTTTCCTTTGTAAAATAAATCGTGAGAGCACCTTTTAAGCGGTTCACTGTAATATCTACTTGATGTTTTTTCGCATGGGCTAAAATTCCTTCTTCTAACATTGCGCCGAGCTGATCGAGACGCTCGTAGACTCCGTCTTCTTTAAGCACTTCCAAGCATGCAATCCCAGAAAGAATAGAGGCGGGATTTCCCGCCATCGTACCAGCTTGATAGGCTGGCCCAAGGGGAGCGACTTGCTCCATAATTTCTTTTTTGCCGCCATAAGCGCCGATTGGAAGACCGCCGCCAATAATTTTACCTAATGCAGTGAGGTCAGGTTTTACTTGAAGCAAGTCTTGTGCACCGCCATACATAAAGCGGAAAGCGGTAATCACTTCGTCATAGATGACAAGTGCGCCTTTTTCATGAGTCAGGTCATTGACCTGTTGCAAGAAGCCGTCTTTAGGCTCCACGATGCCAAAGTTTCCGACAATGGGCTCAACAAGAACAGCTGCTACTTCATCGCCCCAACGATCTAGTGCTTCTTTATAGCTGTCGATATCGTTAAATGGAACGGTAATGACTTCATTGGCGATGCTTTTAGGAACGCCCGCTGAATCTGGCGTTCCTAAAGTGGAAGGGCCAGAGCCAGCTGCAACTAGCACAAGATCAGAATGACCGTGATAACATCCGGCAAATTTAATGATCTTTGTTCTGCCTGTATAAGCGCGGGCCACACGAATGGTGGTCATTACAGCCTCCGTACCTGAATTGACAAAACGAACTTTATCCAATGCAGGCATTGCTTCTTTCAACATTTTCGCAAAAGTGACTTCATGCTTCGTTGGTGTTCCATAAAGGACACCCGTCTCGGCTGCTTTCGTGATGGCTTTTGTAATATGAGGATGAGCATGTCCCGTAATAATTGGACCGTATGCTGCCAAATAGTCGATATAACGGTTTCCGTCAACATCCCAAAAATAAGCGCCTTCTCCTTTTTCCATTGCAACGGGTGACCCGCCGCCTACTGCCTTATATGAACGAGATGGGCTGTTAACCCCTCCAACAATATGCTCCAGTGCCTCTTGATGTAATTTTTCTGATTCTGTGAATTTCATAAATAGCCTCCTGTCTCAACGTAACACGTCGTCTAACATTATTTTAACATGCCAATGCAAGCGTCCTTAGTTGAATATTCTCTCGAAATTGGATAGGCTAATGAAAAAATAGGTTGGAGGGATTGTGTCATGACAATCGAAGTGGGGCAGCAAGTGCCGGATATTGAATTAACAGGTGATAATGGAGAGAAAGTAAAGCTTTCTGATTTTAGAGGAAAACATATTGTCCTTTATTTTTACCCAAAAGATATGACGCCAGGCTGTACAACCGAGGCCTGTGATTTCCGTGACCGCCATCAGAGCTTTGCGGAATTAGATGCTGTCATCATTGGCGTAAGCCCAGACAGTCAGGACAAGCACCAAAAGTTTAAAGAAAAACATGATTTACCGTTCCTGCTTCTTGTAGATGACGAGCAAAAGTTGTCCGAAGCTTTCGGTGTATGGAAGCTGAAAAAGAACTTCGGCAAAGAATACATGGGAATTGAACGTTCCACATTTCTTATTAATAAGGAAGGAACGCTTGTAAAAGAATGGCGCAAAGTAAAGGTGAAAGATCATGTAGAAGAAGCGCTTGAGGAACTGAAAGCTCACGCTTAATAGGATGATAAGATGAGATCGGCAGATGTGCCGGTCTTTTTTGTAAAGAAGAATAGGTAAAAAAGAGGATTGTAATTGACAAAGTTTCGGCTCTGGGGGTACACTATTTATAAAGATTATAATATAAGAATATTTTTGAAGAGAGGTGCATGATGAAATGGCTGCTCACGAACTAAAAGACGCTTTAGACGCTCTAAAAGAAACTGGTGTTCGAATTACTCCGCAGCGCCATGCCATCTTGGAGTTTCTCGTAAATTCTATGACTCACCCAACCGCGGACGATATATATAAAGCACTTGAAGGGAAATTTCCGAATATGAGTGTAGCAACGGTTTACAACAATTTACGAGTATTCCGGGAATCTGGATTAGTAAAAGAATTAACGTATGGGGACTCCTCAAGCCGATTTGATTTTGCGACATCTGATCATTACCATGCAATTTGTGAAAACTGCGGAAAGATCGTTGACTTTCACTATCCTGGCCTTGATGAAGTAGAACAGCTTGCATCCCATGTGACAGGCTTTAAAGTGAGCCATCATCGCTTGGAGATCTATGGAATCTGTCAAGAATGTGCGAAAAAAGAAAATCATTAATGAAAAAGCTGACCAGTTGAATGGTCAGCTTATTTTTATGACTTTTTTCGATTGTAGGATTCATCAAACTCTTTACCCTCTAACGCCCGGTCCAGTGTAAGGGGCTCTCTGCAATGCATGCACATATCCACTCGTCCAAGCACCTTCGTTTCCTTCTCGCACCCTGGACACACAACTCGTACCGCCTTTGTAGAAAGCATACCGATCCAAAAGTAAACGGCTGTACTTAATCCAATCGATAAGACGCCAAGCAGCATAAAGAAAGTCGACAGCCAGATCGATTCCTTGAAGAACACACCGATATACATGATCAGAAAACCAACAAAAACCAAACTAAGTGCAAATGTTCTGATTTTATTAATCTTACTGGAGTATTTCGCCATCCCTAGTCCCCCTTATCTCCAATATAGCACATTTTACCTTTCTGTTTGAATTAGTTATAGAGTTTTGTGAATAAATTGCTTATAATGATGCAATGATCTTTTTTCATGTATTGAAGGAATTTTGATTCTATGAGGAGAAATACATAGCATTAGAGAAGAACCTTACACCCGAGTATTGGAGGAATCACTATGGAAAATCTTCTCCGTCCTATTTATCAAGAGAGAGCAAGCCACCCGGATACATTAGCTGTGATTATAGTAGAAAGAAGACATAAAGTATCTTCTGAAACAGATAACTTTGATGCCGCACTTTTAGTCATCGTAAAAGAAGCGGAAGAGCCATTATTTATCAAACACTATGAATCCGATCACCAAACAGCTTCTTTAAATGTCGTCACAGACGATCAGCTTAAAGAATGGATTACCCTCGGCACCAATCGCCGAATCATTGATTGGATTTTGAATGGAAAAGTTTTGTTTGATCGAAATGAATATATTTTCAACTTGATTGATGAATTGAGTACATTCCCGTTTTCAAACCGTAAGCTCAAAATTGGTTTGGAATATGGTAAGCTCATTCGCAGATATATAGAAGGAAAAGCATTTTTTGAATCAAATCAATTCCTTGATGCATATAATTCCATTGTGCATGCCCTGCATCATTTGGCACGGATTGAAGTGATTGATAAAGGCTTCCACCCAGAAGTGACCGTTTGGAACCAAGTGCGTCATATGGAGCCTGAAGTATATAAACTTTATTCAGAACTAATTGAAAGCCATGAAAGTCTGCATAAGCGGTTAGAATTGTTATTCTTAGCGAATGATTTTTTAATCCATTCAAAAGCAGAAATTGGTGCCGCTCATTTGCGTCATGTCATGGAGCAGCAAGATATTTGGCTTTTTGGCGAGCTTCTTGCACATCCTGACCTCAAACATTTCACGCCTGACCTTAGCATCATGATTGATTTCTTTGTGGAAAAAGGAATTGTTCAGGTGGAGCCAATTGAGACAAAGGGGCAAAAAATCTATCATCGAGGATATTTTGTGAAAAAAGATATTGACGCATGAATATTATGATGGTATATTATTAAACGTCGCTAACGAGCAACCGAGTTGCTTTGAAAGAAAAGCTGACAAAAAGAAATCCCGAAAAACACTTGACGCACAAGGTGCTCAAATGTTATATTAAGAAAGTCGCTTCCGAGCGATAACGAAAATGAT
>NZ_AMSH01000064.1 GCF_000300535.1 Bacillus xiamenensis | reverse complement strand
GTTACATTACGAAAGAATTTCAAATTCTCTCCTCTCCTTTACTCGTCCTTCCTATGCTAGACTGCAAAGGTTTTCAGGTCACGATGAAAAGAAGACAAAGGGCTAAAATAAAGATCATTTTAGCCCTTTGTCAACAATCTGATAGTGTCCAAACAGGACACTATTTTTTTAGTCTTTAATAAGAAATCCGGCGTCATCCAGCGCCTGAATGGCTTGGTCAAGCTGTTTTTGGCTGTAAGAAGTGAGTGTATGTAAGTGCACGCCGTCTGTTAGCTCTGACAAATAGGAGGCGCCAGTGTTAGAAATGTGATGAACAAAATCAGCGACTTGTTTACGTGTGCTGACACGAATGGAGGCCGTTAGCTCACCGTAGACTGGGTGTTCGATTATGACGTCTTTCACCGTTACACCATGATCTACAATTAGTGTCAGCTCATCTTCTGTACGATGAGGATCATGCTTGCAGGCAATGATCTGTTCAATTTCGGTTTCCGGCGCATGCTGCGGTGCCATATACACATAGCCTTGACTTGTGGCAATAATGGGTTCATTTTTTGCTTTTAGTAATGAGATATCTTGTACAATGACTTGTCGAGATACAGCGGCTTTTTTAGCTAAAAAGCTTCCGGTAAGCGGTGTATCTGTTTCTTTCAGCCACTTTAAAATGGCGGTTCTTCTTTCTTCGCCAATGAGTTTTTTCTCTTGCTCCACGTTTTATGCTCCTTTCTTCTCCTTTTGCAAGCTCTCAAATGTATGCAAAAGCTGGTCGATGTCATCTTTTGATGATCCTCGTCCGAATGATATTCGAATGAATTGAAGGGCATCACGATCTGATACATGCAATGCCTTCACAGCTGGGGAAGGATGATGATAACCAGAAGCACATGCGCTTCCAGTCGATATACAAACCCCGTTTCGGTTACATGCTAACATTACATATTGTCCTTCAAACCCTTCAAAAAAACAACCAATAATATGAGGCAGAATGCGGCGCTTTCCACTGCTTTGCAGCGTACGGACAGGCAGCTGTCGTTTTTTTAGCTGCTGAAGAAAATAATCACGAAGCTGACCACCGAGCTGCTGCTGCTCCTCTATCTGAAGCATCAATTGTTCGCTCGCGGCAACAAAAGCACCAATAGAAGGAACGTTCACAGTCCCTGGGCGTAGGCCGTTTTCCTGCACTGCCCCTTCATATAAAGGCTTCCAAGGGACATGTGTGTCCAAATAGACAGCGCCTGTACCCTTAGGTGCATACACTTTATGACTGGAAATGGAGATCGCATCCACCCCAAGTTCCTTCACGGACACACGAATTTTCCCAAATGTTTGCACTGCATCTGTATGAAAAAGAACCTGTCTTTCTTTTAAAAGAGCCGCTAATTCAGCCAAAGGCTGGATAATTCCTGTTTCTGAGTTGGCATGCTGGATGGATACGAGTCCTGTTTCAGGCAATAAAGCTTGTTTGAGAATTTCCGCTGTGATGATCCCTTCTTGGTTCGGTTCGATAATCGTGACCTTCACACCGAGGCGCTGCATGGCATTGACCGCATGATGAACGGAAGGGTGCTCTACTGATGTTGTGATGACATGCCGTTTATGCGGCGGAAGTCCATTCATGATGGATTGAATCGCAAGGATATTGGATTCAGTTCCTCCACTTGTAAAGTAAATGCCGCCGGGTTCGCCCTCTAAGATTGTCGCAAGTGATTGTCTGCTGTAAGTCAATATGTCATTTGCTCTTCCGCCTGCATCATGAAGGCTGCTTGCATTCCCGTAGCACTCTTTGCTCAGCTGCTGGAATACATGTAGCGCTTCGTCAGAAACAGGTGTAGAGGCTGCATAATCTAAATAGATCAAACCCATCCAACTCCCGTATAAAAATTTTTTCTTGTATTTATTGTAGTGTTGTGTAATGATATGTGTCAAGACAGGTGTAAATGACAGGAGGGGAGATTGTGTCATCAATCAAAAAAGTCATTGTGGTGGGATCAGGCATTGCGGCTCTTTCCTTTGCGAATACCATCTCAGACAACTGCCAAGTCATCATCATGACAAAAAAACAATTTTCCTCTAGTAATTCTATGCTTGCACAAGGAGGAATCGCTGCTGCTTTTTCAGCACACGATTCTGTCGATCAGCATGTGCAAGACACACTAGCTGCCGGCTGTGATCACAATGATGACAAAACCGTAGAAGAGATCGTACGGCTTGGAAAAAACCTTGTGGATCAGCTTGTAGAAGAAGGCTGTCCATTTGATCGAAATGAAGCGGGAATGCCGCAGTTAGGTAAAGAGGGAGCACATACTTTTCATCGCATTCTGCATGCAGGAGGAGATCAAACAGGTAAAACACTTGTGCAGTTTTTGAAAGGCAAGCTTGGCTCACATATCCATGTATACGAAAACCATCATGTCATTGATCTATTAATTCATGAAGGGACATGTATTGGTGTTGTGTGGAAAGACGAGGAGGGACACGTACATACAATGACCGCAGATGCAGTGGTGTTATCCACTGGCGGCTGTGGCTCATTATATGAGATAAACACAAATGACCCTTCTGTGACAGGAGATGGGCTAATGATGGCCTATCGAGCCGGCGCACAATTAGTGGATTTAGAATTTGTCCAATTCCATCCGACCCTTCTGACGATTGCTGGTAAAGCAGTCGGTCTCGTATCAGAGGCAGTCAGGGGAGAGGGTGCCTATTTAGAAGATGAATCGGGCAGACGGATCATGAATGGTATTCACCCACTTGGTGATTTAGCTCCTAGAGATGTCGTGGCAAGAACCATTTTCCATGAGCAGCAGCTAGGTCATTCTATTGATCTCAACATACAGGATATTCCGCATTTTTCTGCACGGTTTCCAGCGATTGATGCGATGTGTCAGCGTGCTGGAGTCGATACGGCAAGCGGCCGGCTGCCTGTTTCACCCGGTATGCACTTTTTAATGGGCGGAATCAAGGTCAATGAACATGGAGAAACAACAGTTCCATCGCTTTTTGCCATCGGTGAAGCGGCCTGTACAGGTTTACACGGCGCCAATCGATTGGCAAGTAATTCTCTTTTGGAAGGTCTCGTTTTAGGCAGCAAAGCGGCTCGGCGTATCGAGCAATTGGCTGTTCACCAAGAAACCATCCCATCTCTTTCAATACAAGAAATATGGTCTGTCCCGGCTATGTCAGAGGCTCAGCTCAGACAATGGATGACAGCATATGCCGCCATTGTGAGAGATGAGAAAGGCTTACAGACCTTGCTTCATGAATTAGAACATGTCTCTTTTCAGCAAATTAATGTGAAAAATATCACAAATGAGCAAATCGAATTAAGCAATCAATGGGCATTAGCCAGTTGCCTTGCCAAATCGGCTTTACTCCGGACAGAAAGCAGGGGCGGTCATTATCGCAAGGATTATCCAAAGCGCCATGATGCTTTGTGGCAGGGGAAACAGATATTACATGAACAAGGGCAAATTCACATCATCAAAAATGAAAGGATTGGTGCCAAATGGAACGTTTACAGTTAAAACAGATGCTTACACATTTTCTAACAGAAGATATTGGCTTTGGAGATGTATCCGCTGATGCCATCTTTGAAGATAAGAAAGGAACAGCTTACATCATTGCGAAACAATCCGGCGTATTGGCAGGATCACAAGTCATTGAGATGGGATACGAGCTTTTGAATGAACAGATTGAAACTGTGCTGTTTTTTCAGGAAGGCGATTGGATTCATAAAGGGGCTGTACTGGCAGAAATAAGCGGCCCTGTCAACGACCTGCTAAAAGGGGAACGGGTTATTTTGAATATACTTCAGAGAATGACAGGTATCGCAACTCTCACTCATGAAGCAGTAGAGCGATTAGCTGATCCATCTATTACGATTTGTGATACGAGAAAGACGACACCCGGTTTGCGCATGTTAGAGAAATACGCAGTGAAAGTCGGAGGCGGAAAGAATCATCGCTTCGGCTTATCAGATGGTGTGATGATTAAAGATAATCATATTGCCGCATGTGGCTCTATCCGTGAAGCTGTAGAGAAAGCTAGAGCATACGCCGGTCATATGGTGAAAATTGAAGTGGAAATTGAATCCGAAGCACAGCTACTGGAAGCCATTGACGCCAAAGCAGATGTCATCATGTTTGATAACTGCTCTCCGGATGAAGTGAAACGGTTTAAACAGATGACACCTGAAACCATTTTGACAGAGGCATCAGGCGGCATCACGTTAGAGACGCTGCCAAGCTACCGGGGGACAGGTGTAGACCTTATTTCACTTGGCTTTCTGACACATTCTGCTCCATCATTTGATTTTAGTATGAATATGGAATTCAGTCATAAAGGGGGAACGACTCATGTCCATGCTTGATGTATTTGCGGCACAACACACAACGATGATGCCAGATGAATATAAGCACCGCTCTTATGAAGAAATGAAGCAGCGTGTGTTAGACATTAAACGAAATTTTGGATCAAAGCTTTTTATACCGGGTCATCATTATCAAAAGGATGAGGTGATCCAGTTTGCAGATGCCACAGGTGATTCATTGCAGCTGGCGCAAATCGCAGCTGATAATCAAGAGGCAGAATACATTGTGTTCTGCGGCGTTCATTTTATGGCGGAAACGGCAGATATGCTGTCAAAAAAGAATCAGCATGTCATATTGCCAGATATGAGAGCAGGCTGTTCAATGGCAGATATGGCGAACATGAAACAAACAGACAGCGCATGGGATCAGCTCACTGACCTGTTTGGCGATACGATACTCCCGCTTACTTATGTAAACTCAACAGCTGATATTAAAGCATTTGTCGGCAAGCATGGCGGGGCGACTGTCACTTCTTCAAATGCTAAAAAAGTACTGGAGTGGGCGCTCACGCAAAAAGAGCGGATTCTTTTTCTCCCTGACCAGCATTTAGGGCGTAATACGGCCTATGATTTAGGGATTTCGCTAGAAGAAATGGCTGTCTGGGATCAAATAGAAGAAAAGCTCATCACTGATCATCCGCTTCATCGGATCAAAATGATTTTATGGAAAGGGCACTGCTCCGTTCATGAGAAATTTACCATTCGGAATATTGAAGAAACGCGAAAAAGAGATCGTGACATTCAAATCCTTGTCCATCCAGAGTGCATGCATGAGGTGGTAAAGGCTTCTGATCTAGCTGGTTCAACAAAATTTATTATTGACACAATCAAGCAGGCGCCAGCAGGAAGCAAGTGGGCCATAGGGACAGAAATGAATTTAGTGAAACGCATCATAGACCAGCATCCTGACAAACAAATTGAATCACTCAACCCAGATATGTGTCCATGTTTAACCATGAACCGTATTGATCTGCCTCATTTGTTATGGGCACTAGAAAGCATTGAAAAGGGTGAGCCTGTCGGTTTGATTCAGGTCAATGAAGACATGACCAAAGACGCTTTGCTTGCATTAAATAAAATGCTCACCATTCAATAATGAATCAGCCCCTCCTATGAGAAAACAAGTTTTTATCATATTGGCTTGTAAATAGGCATAAATTTATGTTGAAACATATTGTACTTCTGACATAACCGCTACGTTCACGTTTTGCATAGGAGGGGAAAACGTTGAAAATTCATATTGTGCAAAAAGGAGACTCCCTTTGGAAAATTTCAAAGAAGTACGGAGTCGACTTTCAAGAATTGAAAAAACTTAATTCACAGCTCAGTAATCCAGATTTGATCATGCCTGGAATGAAAATCAAAATTCCATCTAGTGGTGTTCCCGTGAAAACCGATCATCACAAAGCAAAAGAAATGCCAAAAGCGAAAGAACACCCTTATGTAAAAGAAAAGCCAAAGGATGTCGTGCAAGTTCAAGATACGAAGCCGAAGGAAAAGCCAAATGAACCAGTACCTTATGTGCCGCCAGTTCCAAAGATCGAGCAGCCAGTTTTTCCGCAAGTCGATGTGAACTATTATCAGACCAATCTCTACCAGCCATTCTCGCCTCCTCCCAAAAAAGAACATCATGAGAAAAAAGATCACGTACATGAGAAAAAGGACCACAAAGATCACAAGGATCATTTTCATCATGAAAATAAGGGTCATTTAAAAGAAGACGTGGCAAAGGGATATGATCCATTCATTCATATTCCACATCAAAAAGAGGAGGGAAAAGATATGGAGCATAGCAATTACCCAAACCTTCCTAATTTCCCGCAAATGCCGAATGTTGGAGGGGCAGCCGTAGGAGGGATGGCTGAAAATAAAGAGCATCAGCATCAGCATCATCATGATCCATATGATCCTTATTATGGTCATGGTCATTACATGCCGGCGATGTATCCATACCCGCAGCAAATGGTGCCGGCTTCTCCTATTTTACCGGGATCTGGTCTTTGTTATCCGGTTCAGCCGTATTATCATCATCATATGATGCCGTATCCTTACCCAGCTCAGCCGTATTATCCTGCGTATCAAGCGCCAGCCTATTACGGTGAAAATCATGAGCATCATGCAAACGACGGGCATCACTGGCACCACCATATGCATCCAAATGCAGGCGCAAATGCGAACGCCAATCAAGGCTTTTATCCAAACGCTTCAAATGAAGCATATGGTAAGGAAGACTGCGGATGTGATGATGGCATGAAGCACCATCATCAGCCATGGCCTGGACATTATCCAACTCCTGTTCCTTATGGTCAAATGGGCGCTTATCCAGCTCAGCCTTACATGCAGCCGTATCCTAATCAATCTGTATTCGCAAGACCAGAAGAAGACGAAGAAGATTAATGACAGAAGGGACGATCTCAATCGTTCCTTTTTTTGCTTATAAATGACAGCTTGTTTTTCTCCTTAACTGTACATCCTAAAACAGAGCCTGTTTCGTGCTCATAAGATTCAATTTGTACAGGGGGTTTTTCGTTTGAGACAAAAATGGCAAAAAACAATCGCATTAGTGCTTCTTCCTATTGGATTAACTGCTTGTGGTACAAATCACAATGCTGGTGTAGACACACGTCATAATCAATCAGGTCAGCCGGTTGGTTACCATTCAAATCAGCGGACAGCAAACAACGGAGAAGATCATCAAGGACCAGTTGCTGAGCTCATGGACGGAATGAACGGAAGAAATACAACGAATGTTGATTATCGTTCACGTCCTACACAGGATCAAGTGAGAATGCCGCTTACTGGTGGAGATGGACGCTACAGTCATGGAGATATGAACTATCATAACCAAATGTCGTTCTCTGGCTACGATAAACAAGAGAACATTCAGCGTTCAAGAAAAATCGCCAACCGAGTGAACAAAATGAACCATGTGACAGATTCACAAGTCATGGTGACGGATGAAAATGTGTATATTGCTCTCAAAACAGATGGGCGCTTGACGTCAGAGGGTGTATCACAAGTAGAAGAAGCAGCGACTCGTTATGCGGATGGAAGAGCTGTCCAAGTCATTAAAGATGAAGGAGCATTTACACGCTTCAGAGATATGAGAAGAACACAATTTGAAACAGGCCAAACAGGCATGACCCGATAGTTTGAGGAATCAAAAAGGCTAAAGTTCATGACGAACTTTAGCCTTTTCTTAAAAATAAACCTTAATCCCTATATAAAATTCGTAAAAGAAATAACAGCCAAATCCGAGTAATAAAATACCAGCAATCATGGATGTCCACTTGATCATCGTGCGATTCATCACTTTTCTCGTTAAGGATACAATCGTGAGAAGACCGATGTCATGAAGAAGAATCCCTGCCAGAATGCCGGCGGCAGCCAATATAAATTCAGATGAATCTGTTTTTGTATAAGCATCTGCCAGTACAGCACCAAACACAGATACCCAGAAGACAAGGTTTCCAGGGGATACCGCTACAAGCAGCCCGTTTCGGTATGTTTTTGCGAATGATTTATTCACTTTTTCTCCTGCTACATGAATGTCTTGATCCGCATTGTTGTGCGATTTTAAACAACATTTAAACTTCTTGTGTTTAGAAGGAAAGAAGCAGGGGAAACGAGTTAAATAGAGAATGAATGAAAGGAGCTGACCGGTTCGGTTAGCGAACAAGACAGAGTGGAAGGTGATCTTATGATGAAAGTATTTAAGGTAACATTTCATATGAACAATGGGGAAGTGCTTGATTTCGAGCTGAAACGTCCAGCTACCTATGATGTGTATAAAAAAATCGAGGAAGCCAATCATTGGTTTAAGCTAAACGACGACATCATTAACTTATTGAATGTAAATAGCATCCATGTAGAAACAGAATAAAACAGAAAAGCCGCTCTTCATTCGAGCGGCTTTCATTATGCAGAGAAATCATTTCGGTTGTTCAGCTGACCCCGGGACAGCCAGTTCTTTTTATATAAATAGGCGATCACTTCAAGCCATAGACGAGGCGCTTTTTTAGGGAAAAAGGGCTTTTGATAATAGACATAAGCGGCTTTTAAATCATCCCACTGATGACATGTTTTCGTTTGCGTGAAGCGGGCAACGTCAATAACCTTGACGCGTCCTTCTTTTGTTAAAATTAGATTTCGTAGATGGATATCAGAAGGATTTAATCCCTTCTCGCGTGCTTCCTCTAACGCATCATCTACCTGTTCAATCATTTGTTTATTGATGGGAATTCCCTTTGTCAGGCATTCATAGAATGTATGGCCTTTAATATATTCCATTAAAATATATCGATCCCCAGATTCATAAATCTCAGGATAGTATGAGGAACCGGAAAGTTTTTCGTAAATCGCAGCCTCTTTGCGGGCAATGTTTTCATAAGAAGGAAAAAAGACTTTTAACGCCATGTTCTTGCCGTCTTTTTTGTATGAAAATACATAGGCACTTCTTCCTTTGCCGCACAGCTCAAGCTCTGCCGGTTTGAAGGCGAGCTTATTAAAACGTTTTTCTTCATGATACTGAATCGACTCGGCTAATCTTTTGACATCTGACATTGACTTCACCTTCTTTGATTTCAGTTTATGCGGCTGAAAAACGAATGATGAAAAAACCGTGTCATTCGGTAGAACAGGGTTGTATAAAACATAACATTTACGAATGAAGGATACAATGAAAGAGTCTTCATATGTGTCAGGTTTATCGATTTGGTTAATGTTTAGAAAAATGGGTCAAACTACATATGTCATGCATCGATCTCATGTTCTAAAGAGGTGTAAATAGTGAAAGTGAAGATGAAATATTTCGTTACAGGACTTATCATGACAAGTGTGCTTTTTTTCGCTGCGGATATGGAAGCAAAAGAACACTTGCAAAAAGAGTCAAAAACCATCAACGTTCAGCTTGAAAAAGTCTATCTAGACGGCGATGTGAGCATTGAAAGACACCAAGCATCATTAGAAGACAAAGATACATTTTGGGCGCAGTATAAAGGCTGGACATTGGTAGAACAGCGAGAGGATTTTGCCCTTTTTAGAAAGCAAATTGATGATATATCCCCATTAAGTAAAGCAAATGGATATATTGGATTATCTGAGGATGGTGTGATTTCTACGTTTCATGGAAGGCCTGACGGCTGGGCGGAGCCTATTCATCTCTTTTTTCAAATTGATACGTCCCGTTTAGAAAGCCATGTGGAGGAGCAGCTTGAGCAAGGCATTCCGTTTCGAACAAAAGATGAATTTGAGCATGTGCTTGAAGTCATGAAACCTTACCGACATGAAAGATCCTTTTAATGATGTGACAGCTTGCTGGTGTGATGACCGCAAGCTGTTTTTCGTGGGTTACATCGTAAAGACGGACTGAGCGAACGTATGTTAACTTTTATTGCGGTTTTCTCTTCGATTTATGTTACAATGGAGAACAGTCAAAGAGGTGAAAACGGTGATAGAGTTTGTAAAAGGGACCATTGATTATGTGTGCCCGCAATATGTTGTCATTGAAAACGGCGGCGTGGGATATCAAGTCTATACCCCAAACCCGTTTATCTATCAAGTAACAAAACAAGAAACGATTTATACGTATCATTACATAAAGGAAGACGCGTTTTCGTTATATGGATTCCAAACACGAGAAGAAAAAGCGTTGTTCACAAAACTGTTAAATGTCACAGGGATTGGACCAAAAGGCGCGCTTGCGATCCTTGCTTCCGGTGATCCTGGCGCTGTCATTTCAGCGATAGAACGTGAGGATGAAGCTTTTCTCATTAAATTCCCTGGTGTTGGCAAAAAAACAGCACGTCAGATCATTCTGGATCTAAAAGGAAAGCTCGCAGATGTGGTGCCAGAAATGATTGGAAACTTATTTACCCACGAGGATCATATTCAGGTCGAAACGCAGCAAACTGCATTAGATGAAGCGCTTGAGGCCTTAAGTGTCCTTGGATACGGTGATCGCGAAATCAAAAAGGTTCTCCCTTTATTAAAAGAAGAAAAGAATCTCACAACCGATCAATATGTGAAAAAAGCTTTACAAAAAATGTTGAAATAGGGTGATGTCTCATGGATGAACGGCTCGTCTCAACTGAAGCAGACAACCATGAATCAGCCATTGAGCAAAGTCTGCGGCCACAGACGCTTAGCCAATATATTGGCCAGCAAAAAGTAAAAGATAATCTTAGCGTGTTTATTGAAGCTGCCCGAATGCGGCAGGAAACGCTGGATCACGTCCTTTTATATGGACCGCCTGGACTCGGAAAAACAACGCTAGCGTCGATTATTGCCAACGAAATGAATGTTCAGCTGCGTACAACGTCTGGACCTGCCATTGAGCGTCCTGGAGATTTGGCGGCGATCTTGACATCTCTTGAACCTGGCGATGTTCTGTTTATTGATGAAATTCATCGCTTGCAGCGCTCAATAGAGGAAGTGCTATACCCAGCGATGGAGGATTTTTGTCTAGATATCGTGATTGGAAAAGGAGATACAGCACGCTCTGTCCGGCTTGACTTACCGCCATTTACTCTTGTAGGGGCAACGACCCGTGTCGGGCTTTTAACAGCGCCGCTTCGTGACAGGTTTGGGGTACATGCAAGATTGGAATACTATGAGCAAAGAGATTTGGCTGACATTGTGGTAAGAACAGCCGAGTTGTTTGAGATTGGGATCGACATTCGCTCAGCTGAAGAGATTGCAAGACGATCTAGAGGAACGCCGAGGGTCGCCAATCGGCTGCTCAGAAGAGTAAGAGATTTTGCGCAGGTGCTTGGAAATCATGCCATCACACAAGACATTGCAGAAGATGCCCTTGAGCGTCTGCAAGTTGACAGGCTTGGACTCGATCATATCGATCACAAGCTGCTTTTAAGTATGATCGAAAAATTTAGAGGCGGTCCTGTTGGACTTGATACGATCTCAGCGACAATTGGAGAAGAATCACATACGATTGAAGATGTGTACGAACCGTATTTACTGCAAATTGGTTTCTTGCAAAGAACACCAAGAGGGCGGGTCGTCACAAGAGAAGCGTATGAACATTTTCATATGGAGGTTCCGATTCGTGACTGAATTCCCTAAAATGTTGATGATTTTAGGTGGTGTCCTTTTTGCCGCAGGTTTAGTATTTCAATTGGTTGGGAAGCTGCCAGGTGATATTTTTGTGAAAAAAGGAAACGTAACGTTCTTTTTTCCCGTTATTACATGCATTGTCATTAGCATCGTACTAACCATTTTACTCAATGTCTTTGGACGGATGAAATAACGTTAACTAGTTAACTACAGAATAGGTGAAGGAAATGAAGCTAGAACTATTTGATTTTGATTTACCAGAAAGATTGATTGCGCAAGTCCCGCTTGAAAAACGAGACGCATCAAGACTGATGGTCTTAAATAAACAAACGGGTGCGATCACACATGATACATTTTCACAAATCACAGATTATTTTCAAAAGGGAGATTGTCTCGTTTTAAACAATACACGCGTTTTACCTGCGCGTCTGTTTGGGACGAAAGAGGATACAGGTGCCAAAGTTGAGCTTCTTCTTTTAAAGCAAGAAGAAGGAGACAAATGGGAAACGCTCGTAAAACCAGCAAAACGTGTGAAAAAAGGAACGGTCGTTACGTTTGGTGATGGACGGCTAAAAGCGGTGTGTACAGAGGAACTGGAGCATGGCGGAAGAAAAGTCGAGTTTCAGTATACAGGCATTTTTTATGAAGTGCTTGAATCTCTAGGAGAAATGCCGCTACCTCCATATATTAAAGAGCAGCTTGATGATCGTGAGCGCTATCAAACAGTATACTCGAAAGAGGTTGGTTCAGCTGCTGCTCCTACTGCTGGCCTTCACTTTACAACCGAGCTGCTGGATGCGCTAAAAGCAAAAGGTGTGCATATTGCTTTTATCACCTTGCACGTGGGGCTTGGTACATTTCGTCCGGTCAGTACTGAACGCATCGAAGAACATGAAATGCACGCAGAATTTTATGAAATGAATGAAGAAACGGCTGAAGAGCTTAATCGCGTGCGCAAAGAAGGCGGGCGGATTATTTCAGTCGGAACAACATCGACAAGAACACTTGAAACCATTGCAAGTGCCTATGATGGTGAATTCAAAGCGTCAAGCGGATGGACGTCGATCTTTATTTATCCAGGCTATACATTTAAGGCCATTGATGGCATGATTACGAATTTCCATCTGCCGAAATCGTCATTAATTATGCTTGTCAGTGCATTAGCTGGACGAGAGCACGTCCTAAAAGCGTATAATGAGGCTGTAAAAGAGGAATACCGATTCTTCAGCTTTGGCGATGCCATGCTGATTCAATAACATCAACAAAGACAGGAGGGCTCATTTTTGTCGCAATTACCGATACGTTATGAGTTCATTAAATCATGCAAACAAACAGGGGCACGTCTTGGGCGCGTTCATACACCGCACGGCTCCTTTGAAACACCTGTATTTATGCCAGTTGGTACGCTGGCTACAGTGAAAACAATGGCGCCTGAAGAATTAAAAGCAATGGATGCAGGCATCATTTTAAGCAATACGTACCATCTATGGCTCCGCCCGGGGCATGACATTGTCAAAGAAGCAGGCGGCCTGCACAAATTTATGAACTGGGATCGAGCGATTCTAACAGATTCAGGCGGCTTTCAGGTATTTTCTTTGAGTGAATTTAGAAAAATTGAAGAAGAAGGCGTTCACTTCCGAAATCACTTAAACGGAGATAAGCTGTTCCTATCTCCTGAAAAAGCGATGGAGATTCAAAATGCACTCGGCTCTGATATTATGATGGCGTTTGACGAATGCCCTCCATACCCAGCAGAATACGATTACATGAAACGTTCTGTAGAACGGACAAGCAGATGGGCAGAGCGCTGCTTAACAGCGCACCAGCGTCCAGAGGATCAAGGTCTGTTTGGCATTGTCCAAGGCGGAGAATACGAAGAGCTTCGTAAACAAAGTGCAAAAGATCTTGTTTCACTTGATTTCCCAGGCTACGCAATTGGCGGCTTATCTGTTGGTGAACCAAAAGATGTGATGAACCGTGTGCTAGAGTTCACCACACCATTTTTACCGGCAGACAAGCCAAGGTACTTAATGGGTGTCGGTTCACCAGATTCATTAATTGACGGTGCCATTCGCGGTGTCGATATGTTTGACTGTGTACTGCCGACGAGAATTGCAAGAAACGGCACGCTGATGACAAGTGAAGGACGCCTTGTGGTGAAAAATGCAAAATATGAGCGTGATTTCAGACCAATTGATGAGAACTGTGACTGCTACACATGTAAAAACTACACACGCGCCTATATTAGACATTTAATCCGTACAAATGAGACGTTCGGAATTCGATTAACAACTTATCATAATCTTCATTTTCTGTTAAAATTAATGGAGCAAGTGAGAGAAGCTATCCGTGAGGATCGTTTAGGTGATTTTAGAGAAGAGTTTTTTGAGCGGTATGGCTTTAACAAACCGAATGCGAAAAACTTTTAACGCATAAACGAAAAGCTTTACAATGATTTAGAAAGGGGTGAGATAGAATGGATGGTGGTATGGGTTCAATCATTATGATTGTTGTCATGTTTGCTGTGCTTTATTTCTTGTTAATTCGTCCACAGCAAAAGCAACAAAAAGCTGTGCGTCAAATGCAGCAATCTTTATCAAAAGGCGATAAAATCGTCACAATCGGCGGCTTACACGGTGAAATCGACTCAATTGATGAATCAAAAGTGGTCATCAAAACAAGCGAAAACAACCGTTTAACTTTCGACCGTCGTGCTATTAGAGAATTAGCTGACAAAGGCTAATCCTCCAATACATAGCCATAAAAAAGAGAGAGCGGATCACACCGCTCTTTTTTTATTTGCCTCGAAGATTGACGCCAATCATTCCCCCTAGCATACAAATCCCCAAAAAGGCCGCATGATAGATGAATTGTCCTGGCGAAAAGGTTTCTCCAAACCCTAAATATTGAAATAAAAATACAGTGAGAGAAAAGATAAAAGAGGTGATGGCGCCTATGAGCCAGCCCCGCTCCTTTGCTTTTCCACCAGAAATGATTCCTCCTAGAAGAAGTGCCGCAAAGGACAATATCATAATCATCCATTTAAACGATGATTCCTGCATGCTCGTAAAGGTAAGCATAAGTGACACAAGTAAGCTTGTCACAATCATCACGACAAAAATAGCAATTAAGCCGGATAAAATGCCTTTTCCTATTTGTTTCGTTTCCTGCATGTGATTCGTCTCCTCTCCAATTGACCGAAGCTTGTCTTTTACTAAAATGTATTCACGATGAAGAAAAAATAGACATGTTTCTCACGATAAAAACAGAGGCTTTCTTTTCTACATAAATAAAGTGTTTTGACACAAGCTATGGTGGATAAGGAGGGTTTACATCATATGCAGGACATCTTAATTATCTCCATGAGAACGATCATTTTATATTTTCTTATTTGGTTTATCTTTCGTTTAATGGGCAAAAGGGAGATTGGAGAACTGAGTATTTTAGATCTTGTCATTTTTATGATGATCGCTGAAATTGCGGTGCTGGCCATAGAAGAAGTAGAGGATCATATGTTACATACGGTATGGCCGATCCTGCTGTTAACCTTCATTCAAATCACCCTTGCCTATCTTTCATTAAAGTTTCAAGGTGTTCGGCGCTTTCTTGACGGCAAGCCGGCCTTGCTCATTATAAACGGGAAAATAGACGAGGGTGCGATGAGAAAACAGCGTTACAATTTTGACGATTTGCTCATTCAATTAAGAGAAAATAACATAGATAGTATTCAGGATGTCTCGTACGCCATCTTAGAGCCTTCAGGAAAGCTTGCCGTTGTTGAAAAAGAAAACAAGCGCACACATGCAGCGCTTGAGCTTCCTCTTATTGCAGACGGTGTGGTTCAGCATGATCATCTCAAGCAGATCAACCATGATGAACAGTGGCTGAGAAAGGAGCTTGCCAAAAGAGGCTATGATCACATCGAACAAATCTCCTACTGCAGCTTTAATCAGAAGCATTTTTATATTGATTTGAAAGATGAAGTCATAAAGAAAAGATGAGCTAAAGCAGCTTCCCAATTAACGGGATGCGGCGCAGCTCTTCTCGTTTCACGAGCCCAAAACAGATTAATAGAATGACATACAGCACACATGTAACAAAGATCAGCATGATCAGCTCTAAAGGGGCAGAAATGAGTCCGCCCGCTTGATGCTTCATCCATAAGCTGACAGCCCCTGTGCCTATGATCACAAGGAAGCAAAGTCCATATTCTTTCATTGGTAAATGAATAGGCAGCACTTTACCGACAGTTGCCGCATGGAGCAATGTGACAAGGACGATGCCGATTAATATTGCAAGTGCTGCGCCCATAATACCAAAGCTTGGCTGTGAGGCAAGGACGAAGATCATTCCTGTTTTTACAACAGCCCCTATCAGGCTGTTGGTCATTGCCGCACCAGCTAAATTTAACGCTTGAAGGACGGCTTGAAGCGGCCCTTGAAAGTAATAGAGAAGAAAAAAGGGTGCCATGAATTTTACATAGATGGCCGCATGAGATGAACCATACATAAAGAGGGTTAAATTTTCTGCATACACAAAAAGGATAATACATGAAATGCCCCCGCTTAATAAACAAAGCCGCATCGCCTGCTTTAGCCGGTATTCTACCGTTTTGCGTTTGTTCTGCTCCATTCCTTCACTAATTGCCGGGACTAATGCGGTGGAGAGGGAATACGTAATAAAACTAGGCAATGTCAAAAGGGTGAGCGCAAGACCGGTCAATTCTCCGTACTGCCTTGTCGCTTCAACAGCCGCATATCCGGCAATTGCAAGGCTTTGCGCGACTACAATCGGCTCTAAAAACCACGAGATATTGCCGATAAAACGGCTGCCTGTCGTTGGCAGGGCAATACTCATCAGCTGCTTAAATGTGTCCTTCCCGTCATGAATCGCCTTGAAAAATCGTTTTCGGATACGGATGGTTTTTTTATAGCGAAAGGCGATCAGTAAGTAAGCAAGTGAAATCATCTCGCCAATCACAGATGAAATCATAGCACCTGCTGCCGCATATTCAATTCCATAAGGAAGGAAAGCTGTTGTACATACTGCCACAAGTGAAATTCTTGCAACCTGTTCCAGTACCTGTGACATTGCAAGCGGGCTCATTTGCTGTCTTCCTTGGAAATATCCCCTCAGCACACTTGAGATAGCGATGACGGGTACGACTGGTGTAATCGCAAGCAGTGGATAGACCGTTCTAGGATCTGTCAGCATATTTTCCGCCATAATAGGGGCAAACCATAAAAAGAGCGGCGTGAAAATCAGGCTAAGTGTTCCTGTTATCGCAAGGGACATGACCAGAATGCGTTTTGTTTTCTGTTTGTCACCCCGGGCTTCTGCTTCTGCGACAAGCTTACTGATAGCGACAGGCAGTCCGAATTGTGTCAGCGTCACCGCGAGAAAAAAGGTAGGTGCTGCCATCATGTAAAGCCCTACGCCTTCTTCTCCAATGAACCTTGCAATCACAATTCGATTCACAAAACCCAATATTCTCGTGATGAAACCTGCTAAAATTAAAATGATTGTCCCTTTTAAAAACGTTTGCTTCGTCAAATCACAGATCACCTGCCTTCTCAAACGACATAGAATCATATACAATAAGATATGCGTGTATATCGTCCAAGCATGACAAGTCTCTCGATAAAAAACTGAAAAGGGGGAGCCTCACATTGACACAACATCCGGCTGCTATATACAAAGACCATTTAAAGCCTTTTCTGTTCAGTAAGCTTGAAGAATTCATCGTTTTGGGCTACAAAGATGTTGATTTAGAGGAATTATGGTCATACTTAGAGAATAAGAAGTGGAAGAAAAAACAAGATTATCCGATTCATGAAATGGTTGCAGATATTTTATCTGTGAAAATTGGCGAATTTATGAACTATGCAACCGTTCAGTCGTTTAAAACGTCTGCTTTTTTGGACAGTGAAGATGGCAAGAATATGCTGGATGAACTGTTGAAATAAGCCATCTTAATGGATTCAGGTGTTTAAGGAGGAAATACATAATGAAAAAAGGGCGCATTCTTGCGTTTTTCTTAGTGGTTCTGTTAATCGGAACTGGTGTGGGCTTATTAACGAAGCCTGTTGCGAAAGATATGACGCTAGGGCTGGACTTACAGGGTGGATTTGAAGTTCTGTATGATGTACACCCAGTGAAAAAAGAAGACAAGATCACAAATGGTGTTCTCGTCAGTACAGTAGAGGCTTTAAACCGAAGAGCCAACGTGCTTGGAGTCAGTGAGCCGAACATTTCTATTGAAGGCAACAACCGTATCCGCGTGCAGCTTGCGGGTGTAAAAAATCAAAACAGAGCAAGAGAAATTCTTTCAACTGAAGCTCAGCTTTCCTTCAGAGATACGAATGATAAAGAGCTCTTAAACGGATCTGATCTTGTTGAAAACGGTGCAAAACAAACATTCAACCAAACGAATGAGCCGATTGTGACGGTCAAACTAAAAGATGCGAAAAAATTTGGCGAAGTGACAAAAAAAGTAGCGGCTATGGCACCAAATAATCAGCTTGTTATTTGGCTTGATTATCATAAGGGAGACTCCTTCAAAAAAGAAGTCACTAAATCAAACCACAAGTATGTGTCTGCGCCGAATGTGAATCAAGAGATTAACAGCAGTGACGTACAAATTGAAGGGAACTTTACGGTTCAAGAGGCCAAAGACCTTGCGAGCATTTTAAATGCAGGGGCATTGCCAGTAAAATTAACGGAAAAATATTCAACATCTGTGAGTGCACAGTTTGGTGAACAAGCACTGAACGAAACAGTCTTTGCAGGAATTGTAGGAATAGCATTTATCTTCTTATTCATGCTGCTTTATTACCGATTACCAGGTCTAATTGCTGTCATTACACTGTCAGCTTATATCTATATCACACTGCAAGTTTTTGACTGGATGGGTGCGGTCATGACGCTGCCTGGAATCGCTGCTTTGATTCTTGGGGTAGGGATGGCTGTCGATGCCAATATTATTACTTATGAACGGATCAAAGAGGAGCTCAAGCTCGGTAAATCTGTGCGTTCTGCCTTCAGGTCAGGAAACCGCAGATCATTTGCTACGATCTTTGATGCGAACTTAACAAGTATTATTGCCGGCGGGGTTCTGTTCTTCTTTGGAACAAGTTCTGTAAAAGGATTTGCAACCATGCTCATCCTATCGATTTTAACAAGCTTTATCACGGCTGTCTTCCTATCAAGATTCCTCCTTGGGCTTCTTGTAGAAAGCCGTTATCTCGACCGGAGAAAAGGCTGGTTTGGCGTTCGCAAAAAAGACATCATGAACATTCATGAAACAACAGAAAATACCGAACCGAAAACACCATTTGATAAATGGGATTTCGTCAGCAAACGTAAAGGCTTCATGATTTTCTCAGCAGCCGTGACCATTGCTGGAATCATTGTGCTTTCGATCTTCAAGCTCAATGCAGGTATTGACTTTGCCAGTGGAACAAGGGTTGATGTCCAAAGTGATCACAAGCTGTCAACAGAGCAAGTAGAGCAAGATTTTAAAAAGCTTGGTCTTGAAACAGACAGTGTTGTGTTATCGGGTCAAAAAGAAAATCAGGCAGCTGCTCGATTTGTCGGTGTTCCGAATAAAGAAAAAATCGCCGAAGTGAAAGATTACTTCAAAGATAAATATGGAACTGAGCCTAACGTAAGTACAGTGTCTCCGACAGTCGGAAAAGAGCTTGCACGTAACGCATTGTACGCGGTTATCATTGCTTCGATCGGGATTATCTTATATGTATCCGTCCGGTTTGAGTATAAAATGGCCATTGCAGCGATTATCTCACTGCTTTACGACGCATTCTTTATCGTTGCCTTCTTTAGTATTACGCGGTTAGAGGTGGATGTCACCTTCATTGCAGCGATACTCACGGTCATCGGGTACTCGATCAATGACACGATCGTGACCTTTGACAGGGTTCGTGAACAAATGAAGAAACGCAAACCGAAAACCATTGAAGATTTATCACATATTGTGAACTTAAGCTTACAGCAAACCTTTACGCGTTCTGTGAACACCGTGCTCACCGTACTTGTAGTGGTTATTGCACTGCTCATCTTCGGATCAGCGTCTATCACAAACTTCTCTATCGCCTTACTTGTTGGCCTATTAACAGGGGTGTATTCATCTCTTTATATCGCGGCACAAATTTGGCTGATGTGGAAAGGCCGTGAGCTGAAAAGACCGGCTAAAGTAGACACAGAACAAGACATCTAAACAAGAAAGACTGCCAGTATGGCAGTCTCAGCGTGTAGACAAACCCTCGCATTCGGT
>NZ_AMSH01000063.1 GCF_000300535.1 Bacillus xiamenensis | reverse complement strand
TCCCTGTCTCAAAAACGGGGGTCAGTCCCCTCTTCGAGGAACTTATCTTTTACAAATCACCAATTTCCCTTTTTTCAGCTCCTCTAAAAGTGTTAAGGCTAACTCCTGATCGGCGCCGGTCGACATCATTTTGGCCATGAGCTCATCATCCCGGGTGCGAATGACATTGGCGATTTGATCTAAAATCCCTTGATCGACAGCTGTCATGCTTTTGGCATCTGTATATTCTGTTACGGTATCAGAGCGTTCTGGATCGTACGCAAAGACAAAGACATCGTCCTTTGCTGACTGTATATGTTCGATGATCTGTTTTGCTTCTTGACTATTCTCAACCGTGAAATATTCCATCGTCATCACTCCTTTTCATCAAAAATTCCCATTTTCTCGTCAAATCAAACCGCCTTTTATATCATGAGAAGAAAGCCGATTTATGTTTTAATGAAAAAGACGAATCTATTAAAGGAGTTAGGCCGATATGAAGATTTCTTTATTAATTGTGACACATAACCGGTTGGGCGCATTGTGTGAGCTGCTTGAATCCATCTCGAGACAAAGCGTACAGCCTTTTGAAATTGTCGTTGTAAATGATGCAGGAGAGCGGGTGGATGTCATTCAAGAACTCTATCCAGAGCTGCCAATCCGCTTGATTCATTTAGATGAGAATGTCCAGCATGTGAACGCAAGAAATGTTGGAGTGCGGGAGCTGACAGGTGACGTCATTATGCTGAGTGACGACGATGATTATTTTACACCTTGTCATATTGAACGTATGAGCAAGGCGCTGGAAGACGCCGATTTTGTTTTTTCTGATGCAGAAATTGTTTCGTTTGAAGAAAGAGGGGCGACCCGTTTTCCGGTATCAAGACGTTTGTTTGCTTATACAGCGGATATTGAGGATATGCGTGTCTTTTCTACATATGTCCCTTCTGGCAGTATGTATAAACGCCGCATCCATGATGAAATCGGTTATTTTGATCCAGCCATGCATCATTACTGGGATTGGGACTTTTTCTTGCGGGTCACGCAGCATGCACGAGTCAAACGGGTGCCTGTAGCGAGTGTAATCTATGCGTTCTTTGATGGGGGTGGCAATCAGTCTAGTGATCTCGGTGAAACAAGAAAGAACTACTTAGATGACTTGAGTGAAAAGCACCAGTTGGGTGATCTGCCGACAGCGAACTTTGCTGTCCTATTAGAAGAACCAGCGATGAAAAAAAGAGAATCAGAGAGTGACATAGTATGGGATGGAAAACCGATGATCTCAAGACTGGCACAGCTTCAGACAGAAGGAGGAGAACTGCAATGAAGCCTTTTTTAAATGATAGCTGGTGGACTTTGATGAAGAGTGAGTTTGAACAGCCGTACTATCAGCAATTACGTGAGTGGGTGAAGCATGAATATCGCACACAGACGGTCTTTCCAAAGCCAGATGACATTTATCGTGCCCTTCATTTGACGCCATATGAAGACGTGAAGGTGGTGATTTTGGGACAAGACCCTTATCATGGCCCAGGACAGGCCCATGGATTAAGCTTTTCTGTTCAGCCTGGAGTCAAACACCCGCCATCTTTGAGAAATATTTTTCAGGAGCTAAAGGATGATCTCGGCTGCCCTGTTCCAAACCATGGCTCACTTGTCAGCTGGGCAGAGCAGGGTGTACTGCTGTTAAACACTGTGTTAACTGTCAGAAAAGGTGAAGCGAATTCGCATAAAGGCAAGGGCTGGGAACGTGTGACAGACCGTGTCATTGATGTGCTGAATGAGCGAGATCAGCCAGTCGTCTTTGTCTTATGGGGCAGACATGCTCAAAATAAAAAAGAACGCATTGATCAAGGCAAGCATTACATCATTGAATCACCTCATCCAAGTCCTTTTTCTGCGAGAAACGGATTTTTTGGCAGCCGGCCTTTTTCACAAGCAAATGCGTATTTAAAGCAAATAGGGCTTGATGAGATCAACTGGTGTATCAAGGATATCGAATGAAAATAGGACGAGGGGAGAGCCCCTTCGTCCTGTTTATTTTAAAAATTTGCGGACAATCTCGAGTCCGTTTTTCGCATTTGGATAACGGAAGGAAAAATCGAAGCGATTGGTCTGGCGCAGGACACTTTTTTCATGCGTAAAGGTGAAAAAGCTTTCCTTTCCATGATATCGTCCCATGCCGCTTTCACCGACGCCTCCAAATGGCAAGTAAGGGGTGGCCACATGCATCAGCGTGTCATTGATGCAGCCTCCGCCAAACGAGAGGTTGTCTAGGACATATGCTTCTGTTTCTTTACTTGTTGTAAATAAGTAAAGGGCGAGCGGCTTTGGTCTAGCCTTGACCATGTCAGTGGCCTCATGCAGGGAATCAAATGTCATGACAGGCAAAATAGGTCCGAAAATTTCCTCCTGCATCACGGGGTCTTCCCATGTGATGTGATCTAAAATGGTCGGTGCGATTTTAAGCTCTTGTTCATTGCGCTGTCTACCCGTCACAATCGTACCATTTGAAAGAAATTGTGAGAGCCTGTCAAAATGACGCTGGGTGACATTTTTTCCAAAGTGCGGATTTGTTTCGGGTTGTTCACCGTAAAAGTCACGGATACAGGTGACCATCTCCCGCAGAAGGTCCTCTTTGATGGATTCATGAACAAGTAAATAGTCTGGTGCAATGCATGTTTGACCAGCATTGGTGAATTTGCCAAACGTGATTCGCTTGGCAGCGAGCTTGATGTCTGCATCAGGCATGACAATGCAAGGACTTTTTCCGCCAAGCTCAAGTGTCACAGGTGTTAGATGCTTTGCGGCGGCTTCCATGACGACTTTGCCGACCGCCACACTGCCGGTGAAGAAAATATAATCAAAGGGCAGCTTCAGCAGCTCTGTACTGACATCCACACCGCCTTCAACAACCGCTGCAAGATCTTCTTTAAACACACGTTCCACAATTGTACCAATCACTTTGGAAACTTGCGGCGTTAATTCTGATGGTTTTAATGTGACGGCATTACCCGCAGAAATGGCTCCAACTAATGGAGAAAGGGCCAATTGGAAAGGATAGTTCCAAGGGGCAATAATGAGAACACTTCCGTACGGTTCCTTGATGATCATGCTTTTCGATCCAATATGGGTCAGAGGTGTTTTCGCTCGGGATGGCTTGGCCCACTTGTGCAGATGTTTGACGGTATGATTGATTTCTTCATATACCATTCCAATCTCTGTTGTGTATGCTTCCTGTTCGGATTTATGTAAATCATGGGCTAAGGCTTGTAATATGTCCTTTTCATGATGTTTAATGGCTGTTTTCAAATCGTGAAGAAGGCGGATTCGTTCTTGGACCGCTGGCTTTTGAACGTTTTTTTGTTTGTGAAGGAGTTCAGTGAATTTGCTCATGTGTCAGTCCTTTCAGAGTCAATGTTATTTCTTTTATTATGTGTGAATCACTGGAACTGGTCAAATAAGATGTTCAGAAGCACACGGCTTTGAAAAAATGAGCCCATTCGGTTTGTTCATTTGATAAAATAATGTTGGCAAACGAATTTTTTAGATTGGAGGGTCTACCCTTGAATATTCATATATCAAGTCTGCTTCAAAAAATGGAGGAAGCCATTCAAAAAGCTAAACAAAGTGGAAATGATGAAGAGGTGAAACGTCAAGTGGCAGTGATTTCGTCACTATGTGATGTCATTCTCGATGCACCATCACAGCAGCAAATGCCGCTGGCTTCGGTCATTTCACCACCTCCGTCTCTACAGACACCGTCTGTACCATCTGTGTCTACGGATCAAGCCATGCTAGAGAAGCTGATGGGCACTAGCGGTGCAAAAAAATTCCAGCATCAAGAAGAGGGTCAAAAAGAGAAGGACGGAAACGGCGACTCTATCTTTGATTTTTAATGGTCGTGTCACGACAAAGGGAAGGTGATCGGGTTGAAACTATTTTTGGGCGCCATTCAGTGGATGGCATTTTTTATCGCAGCTTCTATTGCAGTACCGATTGCGATTGCACAAGCATTTGAATTGAATCAAGTGCAGTCGGCAGAGCTGATTCAGAGTACATTCTTTTCACTTGGACTTGTGGCAATGGTGCAGTGTTTATGCGGCCATATGCTGCCGATCAATGAAAGTCCAGCAGGGCTGTGGTGGGGTGTATATACCCTTTATTCAGGCATGACAGGGACGATTTTTGCTACATATCCTGAAACCTTGCAAGCATTACAAGGGGCTTTAATCTTTAGTGCTGCGTTCTTTTTTATTTTTAGTCTATTTAAAATCATTAATTGGCTTGCGTCTTTATTTACGCCAGTCGTCACAGGCATTTACCTGCTGCTGCTTGTTGTGCAGTTAAGTCAGCCGATCATGAAAGGTCTGATGGGCATCGGCTATCGGGGAAATCAGGTGGACGGGCTTGTCTTTTGTCTATCAATCTTGATTATTGTCATCACCTTCATGATCAGCCGTTCAAGGTGGCATTACTTAAAACAGTTTTCTGTGTTATTCGCACTTGCAGGCGGCTGGCTGTTATTCGCTTTACTCGGATTGGCCAAGCCCGTTCGAATTCCTGAGCATATCATCGAGTTTCCGAAGCTGTTCCCATTTGGTATGCCGGTCTTTGACAGTGGATTGCTGGTCACGTCCTTTTTTATTACGATCTTACTTATTGTGAATATGCTGGCAAGTATTCGCATTGTGGAAAGCTCAATGAAGGCATTTGGTGATCTGCGTGAGCGGAAAAGAGCCAGGCCTGCTGGTTTTGTCGCAGCCTTTGGTCATTTGATGAGCGGACTGATTGGAGCGATTGCGCCTGTACCGATTTCGGGGGCAGCGGGTTTTATACAAACAACAAAAATTCCTTCGAGAAAGCCGTTTTTTCTCGGAAGTCTGCTCATTGTCCTCATTAGTTTATTTCCGTTATTGATGAGCTTTTTCTCTGCATTGCCGTCGCCTGTGGGGCTTGCTGTGAACTTTGTGGTGTTCTCTTCTATGATTGGGATTGCCATGTCTGAATTTGATCAGTATGAAAAAGAAGACATCCCGCGCATTCGCTTTGTGCTGGGCGTTGCTGTTTTAGCAGGCGTAGGGGCTATGTTTGTGCCTCAGGGAGCATTGAAAGGCATGCATCCTGTGCTGATTTCTTTATTAAGCAATGGTCTTGTTCTAGGCACGCTCATTGCGATTGTGGTCGATCAAGTGCTGCTGCGAAAGAAGAAGAAATCCGACAATCTCGTGTCAGTGTAAAAGGAAAGTTGAATGTCGGATGTGACCCGCGCTATGATAAACATAATTGACGAGATAAGGAGAATGACGAATGAAACTATTTTTCATATTAGGTGCCATTAACGCCATGCTTGCTGTTGGACTTGGAGCCTTCGGTGCACATGGATTGGAAGGGAAAATCCCTGAAAAGTATATTGAGATATGGAATAAAGGGGTTCAATATCAGATGTTCCATGCGATTGGCCTATTTATTGTCGCCTTTCTTGCAGATAAGCTGTCAGGTGTTTCGCTAGTGCCAACCGCTGGCTGGGTGATGCTTGCAGGCATCCTTTTCTTCTCGGGAAGCCTTTATGTGCTTGCCTTGACTCAGGTGAAGATTCTTGGTGCTATTACACCAATTGGCGGAGTCGCCTTTATTGCTTCTTGGATCATGCTAGTGGTGGCAGCTGCAAAAAATTTATAAGCCAAAAAACCGATGCTCTGATAGGGGGCATCGGTTTTTTCTTAACTCCAATAAGGGGAATAGTTGGGTGGTGCTTGATAATAAGGGACATAGTGAGATGGAGGGACAGGGTGCGTTTGGGCTTCTTCGTCTCGGTGGCAGAAAGGTCCGATAAACATACCTGGCTTTACAGGCTGCGTTGCCTGCTTCCACTGCGTTTCGTTCATGCAATAAGTATGTGCCATAATGTGAGAAGGGGTGAGGGTGAGTAAGTCTGAGCCAAGGATGACTTCTGGCGTCGATGCGTTAAAGATGGCTAACAAATGAGTTTTGTCTTGCAAGGCAACTTCATAGTGCCACCAGCCTTGGGGCACATTTGCGACCTGCCCGGGGGTAATGGTATAGGTGTGCAGTTTTTTTGTAAATGGGTTCAGCATTGATACAGCAGCAGAACCGGCTATACAATAAACAAGCTCTGCAGCATTTTGATGGTAATGAGGCTCTACTACTTTGCTTTTACTCAAATAAATATCCAGCAGAGATACTTGATCGAGCGAATTTAATTGCTTTTTTCCTAAAACATTAATGAGATTGTACTCATCATATTTCACAAGGGGGCTTTGGTTCAGATCAAATGAATATTTGACATTCGGCGATGTATAATCCAGCTCAACAGTCATAGATGTCACCTCTAGGCTTTTGATAAAAACTACTAGGCATCTTATGAACAGTGCCCGTAAGGTGTGTCAAAAACCTAGTCAAAAGGAAAAAAGCAAGGGCGTCTGCACCTTGCTGCTGTCATGTCTTGAAGTTATCTTGGAGAATACGTTGACATCGAGTATGGATAGTCATATTGAATTTCCCCATCAAACGTAATGTAATCAAGGTAGATCGTTAACAGTAAGTATCGTGTCCCTGTTTTGTTATCACTGATGATAATGTGGTCACGTCCTGCGGCTTCAATGACCCCTCTAAAAATCTTCGAATTCCATTCTTTACTCGCCTCAAACGTCATATAGATCGTGGCTACCTTGCCGCGGTTCAATCGTAAAATATTCTCAATATAGGACTGCTCAATCGGCAGCTGGCCGGTGACATTTTGCTGATAAATGGGTCCAGAAGGAATTTGATATGGCTGTCCGCCGCTCTGTGTGCCTTGGCCTCCTTGTGAAGTGCCAGTAGACGGCATTGGGGAATACCCTTGCTGCATTTGACCCTGCGTTTGGGGAGGGACTGAATAACCCATCTGCTGCGCAGGATACGGATTTGCTCCATATTGTTGCTGGCGAAAATCTTGACCTTCGAAACCCGAACCCTGCCCAAATTGATTTTTCAATTTCATAACGTTCCTCCTCTTTTCTCATGGTGTTCTAAACAGAAGACGTATAAGCGCCTGTTGTTTCCATAGCATTCTTTTTCTCTTTCACACTATGAAACAGGAGGGAAGAATATGTACATTGAACGAAAAAAAGAAACTTCTTACCGAAGTTCCTTTACATTATCCAGTTCATCGCACGCTGGACATCAAATAGAAGGGTCATGATTAGAAAAGATGCGGCTAGCGGTGTGATGACAATGATAAAGGCTTGCCATACTCTTAGCTTCATCACAGCGACAATGCCTAAAACAGCCATACCGAAAATCCATGTTTTTGCATATGTTTCAGTCAGTGTCCATAGATCGAGATAATACCATATTTCATAATGTTGATCTAAATAGGGTGAGATCTTCACAAATGTATATGGACCGAGCAATCCCACAGTGAAAATCCAAGTGAGTGCAAATAATGCGGAAGGAAAAATGACCGTCAGCGTGCAAGCTTTGAGCACATCTCGATACGCCGTTTTTATGCCAAAAAACAGCCGTCCTAACCATTGTAAAATGAATGAACCGCAAAATAGAATCAGATTGCCTGCTAAAATACCAAAACCCGTCCCATGTAACAGAATAAAAGGATATGGAATATGATTGCCCATATACTCACTAAAATACCCCTCGTAAATCCAGCTCGTCCCAGCGATACTTGCCAGAAGCAGCATGAGCCAAATGGGAATAGAGGAATGTTGATATGAGCGAATAATCGTCTTTGTCGCAACAAAAATTTTAAAGAACCGAAAAAAACCTTTTGCTTCTTCTTCTGGGGAGAGATCACTCTTCATAGCTTCCAATATTCTTTACTCCTTTAATACACACAAATGATTACTTATATTACCAAAAATTTTGCGTTTTTCAAAGATAGATCAATAAAAAAATACAATTTTATTAAAAATAGGTCATTCTACAGTCTCTTTAAGAGGAGACACATATGATAACCATAGTTTGAAAGAGACCGAGGTGAAAAAATTGACAAAAGTAACTGTCATTATGACGAGCTACAACAAGGCGGCTTACGTTGGCAGATCGATTGAAGCGGTCCTACAGCAGACTTTATCAAACCTTGAACTGTTTATCATGGATGATGGATCAAATGAAAAGACACTTGCTGCTATTGAGCCTTTTCGCAAAGATCCGCGCGTTCATTTTATCCAAAGCGGGGTCAAAACGCTGGAGGAAAGAACGGCGAAAACACGCTATGCCGTACTCATTAATCAAGCATTAGAACAGGCGAAGGGTGAGTATATTTCCTATGCCACAGATGACAATGTTTATGCACCTGATCGTTTAGAGAAGCTCACGAATTATTTAGATGCCCGCCCGAATGAAGATATTGTCTATTCTGGTTCAAAAGTTATCTATTTAAATAGCGAAAAAGCACCAGTAAAGGAAACGACACGACCTGCACAAACGGTTCAATGGAATGCACCCTGTGCCATTGATCACTGCTCAGTCGTTCATCGTGCGTCCATTTTAACAAGAATTCATGCTGAATTTGGGTCCTACTGGGATGAGAGTCCTCACTTTTATCGAATAGGGGATGCCCGGTTCTTTTTTAGATTAAATCACTTCTATCCGTTCTATCCTTTTGATGAAGTATTAGATACAAATTACATCACAGAACAGTCGATTCATTATCAGCTGGCAGAAGAAGAGAAAAGTGAATTTATTCAAGCACTTCCTCCTCAGTCTACCTGCCGGGAGCTCCGTCATATATTAAAACAAAGACATGGGAGGTGACCTTAAGTGTCACATTATATTCATCATTATTGGCAGGTATATTTTGAGTATGTGAATTTGATGAAAGACTTATCTTATCGCCAAATTCCTCTTGGGTTAATCAGTAATTTTTATCAATATATCAGCCCTGAAGTGAGAGAACGTATGGAAGATGAAGCATTTGGTCAGGAGCTGACAACCACTTGTCCATTGCCGCAAGACATCCAGCCATTTTTTGATCAGCATAAACAGCAGATGAAGCGCATAGCTTATCGTCCGAACAATGGAAAGGTGCTGCTTCACTTTGAACACCTGCGTTTTACTGAACAAAATTATCTGCGGTTCCATCCGAACCAAACGGTGGTACTTGCGCGCTGGAAAAAGGCTGATTATTTTGGATTACCAGTCATCAGCAAGCCGGATTTAGCAGGAGAGGTTAATAAAGAGGCCCATGCTGAATATATTGAAAAAGCAAATGCTCTACTCAAGCCTTACGCACAGCACCCTGTCTTTGGCAATGCCTTTTTTAGAGAAAAACTTCAGAAGGACATTGTGCAATTTATTGATGTGATTGACCAGATAGAAACACTATTTGACATGCAGCCTATTGCAGCTGTCATTGTCGGTACGACGGAGGATGTTTACAGCCGTGTACTTGCGCTGCAAACAGTGAAACGCCACCTCACCAGTATCTGTCTCCAGCACGGCGCACTCATGGGAGACGAAGCCTTTTTGCCGATCTTCACCACCTATCATGGGGTGTTTGGAAAGTATGAAAAGGATTGGTATGTAGACAAAGGCTGTCAGCCTGAACAGGTGGAGATCACAGGTCACCCGAGATTTGACTTGGTGCAGGATCGAACGCCGCTTCAAAAGGACATGGTATTTCGTAAATTGAACTTCAGTCCAGCCAAAAAGACTGTGCTTGTGGCTACGCAGCCATTTTCAGAAGCCTTTTATGGTGATGTTCTTAAAACGATTGCAAAACGGAAAGACATTCAGCTGATTATGAAGCCGCATCCGTGGGAAATCGCTCGAAATCGTTTAAGTGACTATACAGCGATTGAGCGTGCGGGGAACCATGTGAGATTAATTAAAAAAGAGATCGAATTGTATGACCTCCTGCCTTATGTGGATATAGTTATTACGCTCACATCAACAGTTGGTTTAGAAGCGATGCTTTTTGAAAAGAGTGTGCTGATTGGCAAAATGAAAGAAGGCAGAAGATACCCTTATTACGAGTCGCTTGGCAGCTGCCACATGGAAAACCCTGTTGAACTGGCTGAGAAAGCGATCCGTATTTTGTCGGATGAACAAGAGATGAAGCTGGCGAAGCAGCAAGGAGCCCGTTTCATTCAAGAACATTATCCGCATGCGCGATCGACTGATGCTCTGCTTTCTCTGCTTAAAACAAAAACAGGTGTGGATTTTCAAAGATGACGATAGGGGTGTGCAAGCGATATGGAACAAAAGAGAGCACAATTTCTTCCTTATGCACTGCCTTTGATTGAACAGGAAGAAATTGATGAAGTCATTGGAACATTAAAGTCCGGATGGCTGTCCACCGGACCAAAAGTGAGGCAGTTTGAAGAAGAATTTAGGCAACTGACCGGTGCAAAACACGCGATAGCCGTCAATTCATGTACAGCTGCTTTATTTTTAGCGTTAAAGGCAAGAGGCATTGGGACTGGTGATGAAGTCATCACAACACCTCTAACGTTCTGCGCGACAGCCAATACGATCATTCATACGGGGGCAGCCCCTGTTTTCGTGGATATTGATCCGAAGACACTCAATCTGGATGCAGAGAAAGTAGAAGAGGCGATCACACCACATACAAAAGCGATTGTCCCTGTCCATTTTGCTGGTCAGTCGTGCGATATGGACCGGATTTTAGCCATTGCCAAAAAGTATGATTTGTTTGTGCTGGAAGATGCCGCACATGCCCTCTATACGACTTATCATGATCAGCCTATCGGATCAATTGGTGATGCGGCTGCCTTTAGTTTTTATGCAACAAAAAATATATCAACTGGTGAAGGCGGTATGCTGACGACAAATGATGATGCACTTGCAGCTCGAATCAGAAGGTTAGCGCTCCACGGCATGAGCAAGGGAGCGTGGAATCGTTATGGAGAAAAGGGAACGTGGTATTACGAGGTCGAGGAACCTGGCTATAAAATGAACATGTTTGATGTGCAAGCATCGTTAGGGCTTGTTCAGCTAAGCAGGCTGAATGACATGCAGACCCGTAGAGAACAGATTGCGAAGGCATACAACGAGGCGTTTCAAAAAGAAGCGGGGCTGATCTTACCGCCCGTTCACGAGGATGGACGACATGCGTGGCATTTGTATGTGCTGCAAGTTGATCCAAAAGAAGCATTCATCACACGTGATGACATGATTGATCAGCTGCAAAAGGAATACAAGATCGGCACGAGTGTTCACTTTATCCCTGTCCACTTGCATCCATATTATCAGCAAACCTACAACTATTCGCCAGAGGATTTCCCTGAATCCATTACTTATTACAAACGGACGCTCTCACTCCCGCTTTATCCAAGTATGACAGATGAAGATGTGCAGGATGTCATCACTGCGGTCGTGTCTATTTTAAAAGACAAGAAGGCATCTTCATGAAGGTCGTTCATGCAATAGATGATCAGGTGCTGGCAGCTTGGCTGAAAACATATGATCATGAAGTAAAGCACATGGCAGGCTTCAAGCAGTTTGCTCTTGTCAGCGGGGCCCAGCTCAAAGCGGTGCTGTTATACGACTGGTCCAAGTGGGAGAGCGGTATTTTTGATCAACATATATTTCATGTGAAGTTTGTGGAAGCTGAATCACCGCAGCTCTTCAAAGAATTGATGGAGCGGTTTATCAATTGGATGAGAACAGAAAAATGTGATTTCTTCTTTTTACGTCTTGAAGCAGCTGATGTTGAAAAAAACCGCATTGTCCAAAAGCTGTCACATGTGTACTATGTCGGCGGTCTCACTAGGCTTGAGGTGCCGTCTGCTCAAATGGAGACACCATTATCAGGTCAAGATGTGGTGATTGGGCTGCCAGATGAGAAGGAATATGATGAGGCGGTCTCACTTTGTGATCAGGCTTTTGTGAAAAGTCGTTATGCACTTGATCCATTTTTAGACCAGCGTGTTGTTCAGCATTTCTATCAGGAATGGATGAGGAATAACTTATTCGGACGCGCAGATGTCAACCTTGTGGCAAAGCTGAACGGTGAAGTGGCTGGCCTGATTCAAGGGATGACAAAGGGCAATGAGATGGCGCTTGAGCTTTTTGTAATTAGACCGGATGTGCAAGGAAAAGGGATCGGAAAAAAGCTGTTTATTGAGATGATGAAGGTTTCTCATGATAGAGGGTATCAGTTCATTTCTGCCGGGACACAGCTTCATAACACGACAGCCATCCAGCTGTATGAAAAGATGGGGTGTAGGACAACAAATGCCTTTTTGTATTACCATGTGTGGCCGAAAAAAGGAGAGAGGTAAGATGGCGCATTTCTATATCGGAGATCGCAAAGTGGGCGATGGTGCGCCTGTCTTTATCATTGCAGAGGCAGGCATTAACCATGATGGGAAGCTGGATCAGGCACTTGCTTTAATTGATGTGGCAAAAGAAGCAGGGGCTGATGCGGTGAAGTTTCAAATGTTTCAGGCTGATCGGATGTATCAAAAGGAACCGGGGCTGTACAAAACGGCTAAAGGAGAAGAAGTGTCTATTTTTTCTTTAGTGGAACAAATGGAGTTGCCGCCAGAATGGTTGCCTGTTTTATTGAAGCGTTGTGAGGAAAAAGGACTGATGTTCTTAAGCACGGTGTGTGACGAAGAATCTGCGGATCTTTTGAATCAAACAGATCCACCTGCCTTTAAACTGGCTTCTTATGAAATCAATCATCTGCCTCTTTTGCGTCACACAGCTTCATTTCAAAAGCCGATCATTTTTTCAACAGCTGGGGCAACCATTGCAGATGTTCATGAAGCATACGAAACAATTACGAGCCAGCAAAATAAACAAGTGGCTATCATGCATTGTGTGGCAAAATATCCAGCACCTAGAGCGTACACGAACCTGCGAGTGATACAAACCTTAACTTCAGCTTTTCCAGAGGCAGTCATTGGCTTTTCAGATCATAGTGAGCACCCAACTGAGGCGCCAGTTGCCGCTGTGAAGCTCGGAGCAGCGATGATTGAGAAGCATTTCACAGTGGATAAAACGTTACCTGGAGCCGATCATTCCTTTGCACTTGATCCTGAAGAATTGAAGGAAATGGTTCAGCACATTCGAGCAGCAGAAAAGCAGCGTAATCAAGCAGGAGCAGACGTTCATTCTTTGCCAGAGGAGCTTCTTGGCAGTTCTTATAAAACGACAACAGCCATCGAAGGTCAGATTCGAGAGTTTGCGTATCGAGGGATTTTTACGACAACAGGCATTGCAAAGGGAGAGACCCTCACTTCAGAAAATATAGCTGTCCTGCGCCCAGGACAAAAAAGTCAGGGCCTGCATCCCCGATATATGACGGTTTTACTTGGCACGAAGGCTGCGAAAGACATCCCGGCTCATACAGGCGTTTCGTGGAAAGACGTGCTCATGCAGGAGTCTCAAGATGATCAATGATGTGCTCTTTGTCATTCAAGCGAGGATGGGTTCAACAAGACTGCCAAAAAAGGTGATGAAACCGATCGGCGGCATGGCGCTGATCGATTTGATTGTGGAGCGGGTGAAGCAATCAGAGGTTTATCATCACAAAACGCAAAACCTCATGATCGCCACAACGGTCGAGGCAGAAGATGACTATTTGGCTCAGTATTGCTTATCAAAGGGCTATAAAGTGTTTCGGGGCAGTGAGACGGATGTGCTACAGCGGTTTGCACAAATTGTCCGCCAGTTCGAACCACAAACTGTTGTACGTTTAACAGGAGATAATCCATTTATCGACCCTTCCCTTTTGTCGAAAATGCTTGAAAAACATAGACAGGAGAAGGCTGATTACACGTACACGAACGGAACACCACTCGGTATTTCCGGGGAAATGATTGAAGCCGCTATTTTAAGTCAAATCGACAAATTTCCCCTCACCCAGTCAGAGCGTGAGCATGTCACGCTGTATATCAGAAAGAATCCAGAGCAGTTTTACCTTCAATTATTCACACCGCCCAAAGAACTTGCATATCCTGCTTATCGATTCACGATTGATACAGAAGAAGATTATGTGTTTGCCACCCGTTTACTAGAGAAAGCTGGTGGTTCTATTGCTGTGCCAACGGCTGAGCTCATATCTATCTGTGAACAAGAGCCAGACATTGTTCGTTTAAATCAGTCTGTGAGACAGAAGGATGCTGAATGAATCATAAAGTCATGATTGTTGTTTATGGTGGTTTTTTTAGAGGCATGGGGCATGTGGTCAGAATGAAACGGTTGGCAAAAGAACTGCTCCAAGAAGGATTCGACTTATTTTTCTATACAAATGAGCAGATTTGTGTAGAAATGCTAGCGCATCCAGCGTGGGACGTACACTTGGTGCAGGAGTCGAATGCACCTCTTCAAATGCAGCAAGAGTTAAAAGAACTGAAGCCTGATCTTCTGCTGATAGATGTTCTTGATGGTGATCTTCAATTCCTTCGAACGCTCAAGAATTCCTGTGGCAATGCAAGGGTGGTCTTATTCGAGGAGAAAAGAGAGGAAGCCTGTCAGCTTGCGGATGTTGTAGTGAATGGCATTTATGGAGGTCTGGACGGGCAGCACAAGCAAGTAAATGGAACGGCCTATTTTAATGGAACATCTTATTTATTGTTAGATCACGAGATTGGTCGATTAAAAGACACATATGAGGTTCGAAAAGAATGCAAAAAGGTGGTCATCAGCCTCGGAGGAAGTGATCCGCGCGGATTGTTTTCAAAGGCTGTATCAGCACTTCTTGAAGCAAAGCATTTACACATTCTAGCGGTAGCAGGAAAAGCCTCTCACCTCAAAGAGCAAAGAGAGGCGGAGCATATTCAATTGATTCACCATACAAATCAACTACCAGTCCTTTTATCAGAAGCTGATTTGGCCATCGTTGCAGGCGGCATGACACTATACGAGGCAGTTTGTATTGGGGTGCCGAGCATTGTCCTTTCGCAAGTAGACCACCAAGCAGTGACAGCGAGCAGATTTGCGCAAAAGGGAGCTTGTCTTCACCTTGGATTAGGTGATCTTGTGGAAGAAATAGATGTATTGCGTGCTGTTCAAAGGCTGTCTGACAGCTATTTTCTCCGCAGGAGCATCCATCTCAATGGACGTACACTCATTGACGGGAAAGGACTAGAGCGAGTGAAAAACATTCTTATACACCTCATGAATCCCCACCAAAAAGAACATAAGGATGTGTAGATGTGAAGGGAGTTATTTTAGCAGGAGGAAAGGGATCACGGCTGGCACCATTAACGAAGATTTTCAACAAACATTTATTGCCGGTTGGTCCATACCCGATGATTTATTGGTCACTGTTCAAACTAAAAGAAGCAGGCATCTTAGATGTTATGCTGATTTCACAGGAAAAACAGATCCCATTGTTTCAAAAAGTGCTTGAAGATGATCACGAACTTGGGATGAACATAGTCTATCAAGTCCAGCCAGAGGCGTCTGGTATTTCAGATGGTTTGTCCTACGCAAAGCCCTTTGTAAAAGAGGAGAAGTTTGTGCTCATGCTAGGTGATAATGTATTTGAGGATTCGTTAAGCCCTTTTGTCGATGCCTTTCAGCAGCAAGAAGGCGGAGCCAAGGTTTTATTGAAAGAGGTGGCAGATCCAAAGCGATTTGGCATTGCAGAAATTGATAACGCACATCACCGGATTTTATCAATAGAAGAAAAGCCGGAGCACCCGCGTTCATCCTACTGCGTCACGGGCATTTATTTTTATGATCAAGAAGTCTTTCAATATATTGAGAAAATCTCACCGTCAGAACGAGGCGAATTGGAGATTACAGACGTCAATAATCTCTATATCTCAAATAGTCAGCTGACCTATGATATGTTAAAAGGGTGGTGGATTGATGCGGGAACACATGAATCTCTCCACCAAGCATCTGCGAAAATGTTTGAAACGATGAAGAAAAAAGAGGGATACGAATGACGAAGTCTTATTTAATAACAGGTGGAGCGGGATTTATTGGACTAAATTTTGTGAAGCTGCTGCTTCAGGAATCGGATGTCCGAATCACCGTATTTGATAAATTAACGTATGCCAGTCATCCAGAGGTAATGGATCAATTGTCAAAGCTGTCTCATTTCCGTTTTATTCAAGGGGATATCACGCTGCAAGACGAACTGGATCAAGTATTTGATGAAGCTTATGATGCCATTATTCATTTCGCAGCAGAATCGCATGTCGATCGCAGTATTGAGTCGGCAGAGCCCTTTATTCAAACAAACGTCCTCGGTACCTATCGAATGCTGGAAGCGGTCTTAAAGGGAAAGGCAAAAAAATTCATTCATATTTCAACAGATGAAGTATATGGGGATTTAGAGCTGGATGATCCTGCTTTCACAGAACAAACACCACTTTCACCGAATAATCCTTATTCAGCAAGCAAGGCAAGTTCAGACCTGCTTGTGAAATCCTATATCCACACCCACCAATTACCCGCAATGATCACCAGATGCAGCAACAACTACGGACCCTATCAGCATGAGGAAAAATTAATCCCAACCATTATTAGAAAAGCGGTTCATGGAGAAAAGATTCCGATTTATGGGGACGGCCAGCAGATTCGTGATTGGCTGTATGTAGAGGATCATGCGAGAGCTGTAAAGCAGGTATTAGAAAACGGAACAGCCGGGCAGGTATACAATATTGGCGGCGGCAATGAGAAAACAAATCTCGATTTGACCAAAACAATTTTATCGCAGCTCGGGATTAGTCATGATCAAATTGCGTTTATTCAAGATCGAAAAGGACATGACAGACGGTATGCCATTGATGCCAGTAAGCTAAAAGGCGAGCTCGGCTGGACGCAGGAGACGTCATTTGAAGAAGGTATCGAAAAAACGATCAATTGGTATCGTGCCAAATACGATCAAAGTGAAGAAGGGTGACCGATGAAAGTTCTAATCACCGGTGCAGGCGGCCAACTAGGAAAAGAATTGACCAAACAGCTCAAAGAAAAAGACATGACCGTCATTGCTTTAACAAGGAGCATGCTGAATATCGCAGATCAACAGGCAGTCAGACATGCAATGAGACATTTTCGGCCTGATATTGTTGTCAGTGCAGCGGCATATACATCTGTTGATCAATGTGAAACAGAAACGGAAAAAGCCTATCTTGTGAATGGAATTGGCGCCTACTATACGGCATTGGAAGCAAAAAACGTAGGGGCGGATGTGTTACATGTCAGTACAGATTATGTGTTTGACGGGCAAGCGGATGTCCCTTATCAAGTCGATGCACAAGCAGATCCCCAGACGATTTATGGAAAGAGTAAAAAACTTGGGGAAGAATTGATTCATCTCGTGTCAGATGAAGTGAAAATCATTCGGACATCGTGGCTCTATGGACATGAAGGGCATAATTTTGTGAATACCATTCTTCGGCTGGCTGAAACGAAGGATCATTTGCGCATCGTAAATGATCAAATAGGGTCTCCCACTTATACAAAGGATGTCGCAGAAGCTTTGATTCACTTGTTTGACCAGAAAGCAGGCATTTATCACGTCAGTAACCGAGCGAGCTGTTCCTGGTTTGAATTTGCGTCAGAAATTGTGGCAGCAAGTGGCCTGTCTACAACGATTGAGCCCATTTCAACAGAAGAGTACGGCTTTCAAACACCTCGTCCAGCCTATTCGGTTTTAGACCTGCAAGCGATTGAAGCGACAGGCTGGCAGCCAAGGCATTGGAAGGATGCACTTCACGAATATTTGCAGAAAGAAGGGAGATGGCATCAGCATGATTGATGGTGTACAAACGAAAAAACTCATGAAACATTGTGATGACCGCGGCTTTTTTGCAGAGCTTATTCGAGATGACGAACCGATGCTGAAGCGCTTTGGGCAGGCGTCGTGGTCGAAAAGTTTTCCAGGAGTGATCAAAGCCTTTCATTATCATGAAAAACAAGACGATGTTTGGTTTTTCCCAGCAGGTCATGCACAGGTCGTTTTATACGATTTGAGAGAGGATTCTCCGACAAAGGGTCAAACCGATGTATATTATATGGGAGAAGACAATCCAATGCTCCTTCTCATTCCAAAGGGAGTCGCCCATGGTTACCGTGTATTAGGCGAGACACCGCTGCAAATTGTTTATTTTACAACAGAATCCTATGATCCGAAAAACCCGGATGAAAAGAGAATCGCGTGGAATGATGAAGCGATCGGATTTCATTGGGAAACGACATTTAAATAAAGAAAAGAGGCCTTTCGCAGGAGAAAGGTCTTTTTTGTTTTCATTCAGGGGGAATAAACTAGACAGCTTTACATTTCTGAATAGAACGTTCACGTTTATAGCTGCTGAAACTGATGATAAAACCAACAAGTGTCATCAGTGCACATACCAGCCCTACAGTATGATATCCGAAATGGACATAAATAGGGCCCATAAGTGCTGAACCGAGCATAACGGCAAAATTAGACGCAAGACTGTAAAAAGCCATCACGTTGCCTCGATGGGTTTGGGTGCAGCCGCTCAGAACGGTGCTCAAAAGCGTGACCGATAAACTTTGCAATGCCCCCCAAATAAACAAAGCCACAATCAGCACGATCCATGAGAATGGTGCATAAGGAAGTAAGGCTAGAACGAGCGTGATGCCACCCAGCACCCAAAAAAGGGAGCGCATTTTCCCAAACCCGTCTGCTAATTTTCCAGTAAACATACTCATAGAAAAGCCAATCCCATAAGCCATGATGAGAAGCCCAGCCGCTGATTGTCTGCCATCAAACAGGCTCTGCAGGTAAGCACCTAAAAACGAGTACATGCCGTAAAATCCAAGCATATTACAAAAGGTCACAGTCAAATAGACCGGCACACGATCAATTTTCAAAGCACCCCATAAAGAGCCTGTTTTCTCTCTAGCTTGTCGTGTCTTCGGATCAGCTGCTGCCACTTGTTTTCTTAATTCAACCATGACGAGCAGCAGCACAATAAGGCTCATTATAGCGAAGAGCCAAAATGTCCAGCGCCAGTTTACACTTTGGGCGATAAAGGCGCCAATTGGTACACCAAGAACAAGGGAAAGAGACCAGCTTGATACAATAAGGCCCATCACTTTGCCTCGATATTCATAAGGGACTCGGTCGCCCACAAGCGCATAGGCTGTTGGGACAAATACACCGGCCGCCAGTCCAGAGGCGGCACGTCCGGCAAAAAACACCGCCAAATTCGGAGCAGCAGCACACATGACGGTTCCAATGAAGAAAAAGGAAAGTCCGATGATCAAACACAGTTCTCTTGAATAACGATCCCCTAAAGGAACGAGTAACGGTGCTCCGGCCAATACGGCTAATCCGTAAATGCTGATGGAAAGAGCGAGAATATCAAGAGATTGCTGAAAAGAGTTTGATAAATCAGGCAAAAGTGGTGAAATCACCAGTTCTTCCGATCCCGCCGCAAAAACGCCAAGTGTGAGTGCAATGGCAAGTGTGATGGGAAATGTTTTAGAAGCCTGGCTGTCTAAAGATTCTTTCATCAAGTGATCCCTCCATACTTGCTTTTTCATTCCATTACGTTAAAATAAATTCTACCATTATTTAGTTTTATTTTACATTTCGTATCATAAGTATCATCATAAAATACTTTTCAAATGGAACGATTTTGGGATAGGAGCGTAACGAATGAAAATCACCGATGTGGATGTGCATATTTTAAACGAATTGAGAGAAGATGCCCGCTTATCAATGAGGGAATTGTCCAAACGAGTGAATTTATCACCGCCTGCGGTAGCAGAAAGAGTGCGGAAATTAGAAGATGCAGGGATTATTGAAGGTTACTCTGTACAGGTCAATTATAAAAAGATGGGTCTGATGATAGACTGTTTACTTGAAGTCACCGTATTAAATGGGGAGTATCAGCGGTTTGTGACATTTATGAACCAGCACCCACGTGCGTTTTTTGCTTATCGAGTGACAGGTCAGTCGTGTTTTTTCATTAAGCTGTCTGTCGCTTCACTTGAAGAGATTGAAGCGTTTATTCAAGACGTGTCTGGCTTTACAAAAACGGTCTCTCATATTGTCTTATCAGAACATTCCTTTACCCATCCCATTCAGGAACGTGTGAAACAAATAGAAGAGCCAGAAATGACCGTGGTGAAATAGAAAAAGGACCTGCCCTCAGGTCCTTTAAGATTGTAGAAAAAGTATGAAAGATTTTTTGTATAATAAG
>NZ_AMSH01000062.1 GCF_000300535.1 Bacillus xiamenensis | reverse complement strand
TTGTCTTGTTTAGTTTTCAAAGAACTTGTTTGTCACTCTCTCAAAGCGACCACTTAAATATATCATATATCTCTATTAACAGTCAATGTTTTTCTTGAAAAACATTTTATTTTTTTAAGAAGTTTTGCTGTGAAAGAGATAAAAAATAGAGCCTCTTTTTGCTCCTTTGAAAGATTAACACATATCTATGAAAAAAGCATTATAAATTTCAAAAAAAAATCATGTTTCTTCAAAAAAAATAAAGCCGGTGAAAACCCGGCTTTATTTTTACTCAGATTGCTCTTGATCTGACTCTACATTTTCTATGTTTTCTTCAGTGTTCTCTTCAGTGCTTTCTTCATCGTCTTCTTGTGATTGTTCAACTAATGCCACTGTAGCGACATGTTCATCATCACCTAGACGGATCAGGCGGACACCTTGAGTGACTCGGCCTGTTGTGGAGATATCTGAAACGGCCATACGGATGATGACACCGCTGCCTGTAATGATCATTAAGTCTTCTTCCGTCTCAGCGTTGGTCGCCTTCACTGCGACAAGCGGACCGTTGTTGTCAGTGATCTTGCATGTTTTAAGACCTTTACCGCCACGGCTTTGAACACGATATTCTTTTTCAGGCGTTAATTTACCATAACCTTTTTCAGTTACGATCAATACGTTTGCATCTGGCTCAAGGATTTCCATTCCAACGACGATGTCGTCTTCAGAAAGTGTGATCCCTTTAACCCCAGCTGCCGTACGTCCCATTTCACGAACATCTGTCTCGTCGAAACGAATGAGCATGCCCTTTTTCGTTCCGATGATGATTTGTTTTTCACCATTGGTTAAACGAACGGCCATCAGCTCATCTTCTTCACGCAGGCTCAGTGCAATCAAACCGTTGTTCCGGATGTTTGCAAATTGAGACAATGATGTTCGTTTTGATACACCGTGTCTTGTTGTAAAGAAGAGATACGAATCTTCATCAAATTCGCTCACCGGAATAATGGCGTTAATCCACTCTCCCTTTTCTACTTCAAGAAGGTTAATAATCGGAATTCCTTTGGCTGTTCGTCCGAATTCAGGAATCTCATATCCCTTCGCTCGATAGACCTTCCCTTTATTAGAGAAGAAGAGAATCGTATCGTGCGTAGATGTTGAGATCAGCTGTTCAACGAAATCATCCTCGTTGGTTCCCATTCCTTGGACACCTTTACCGCCTCTTTTTTGACTGCGGTATGTTGATGCAGGTAGGCGTTTAATATAACCATTATGAGTCAGCGTAATCACAATATTTTCAACAGGAATCAAGTCCTCGTCTTCGATTGTTTCTATACCCGCTGTCACAATTTCTGTTCGACGTGTATCATTGAAGCGTTCTTTGATTTCTGTTAATTCTTCTCTAATGATTTCAAGAACTTTCTCATTATCTGCTAAAATGGCTTTCAATTCAGCAATCAATTCAACAAGTCCTTTGTATTCATCTTCTATTTTCTCTCTCTCTAAACCAGTCAGACGCTGGAGTCGCATATCGAGAATAGCCTGTGCTTGTTTTTCAGACAAGGTATAGTTTTCCATCAAACCATTTCTCGCGATTTCAGCAGTTTGAGAGCCTCTAATTAAAGCAATGACCTCATCTAAGTGATCAAGAGCGATTCTTAAGCCTTCTAAAATATGAGCTCTTGCTTCTGCTTTACGCAGCTCATACGCTGTTCTTCGACGAATGATCACTTTCTGATGTTCGAGATAATATTCAAGACATTGTTTGAGAGACAAAACTTTCGGCTGTCCATCAACAAGTGCAAGCAAGTTAATACCGAATGACGTTTGAAGTGTTGTTTGTTTATAAAGATTGTTTAATAGAACATGAACATTCGCATCTCTTCTAAGTTCAATGACAATACGCATTCCATTACGGTCAGATTCATCACGAAGATCTGTAATGCCGTCAATCTTTTTATCGCGTACAAGGTCCGCAATTTTTTCGATCAAACGAGCTTTATTGACCTGATAAGGAATTTCATTGATGACGATTCGTTGTTTACCGCTAGATGTTTCTTCGATGTCTGACTTTGCACGTAATGTAATAGAGCCACGCCCGGTTTCATAAGCCTTACGAATACCGCTTCGGCCAATGATTTGTCCCGCAGTTGGGAAGTCTGGGCCTGGGATAATCTCCATTAATTCTTGCGTTGTGATTTCTGGGTTTTGACTGACTGCCAGTACCCCATCAATGACTTCACCTAGTTGGTGAGGCGGGATGTTGGTGGCCATCCCAACAGCGATTCCTGTTGCTCCGTTGACTAATAAGTTCGGGAATCTAGCTGGCATGACGACTGGCTCTCTTTCACTGCCATCGTAGTTATCTTGATAGTCAATCGTGTCCTTTGTGATATCACGCAGGATCTCCATTGAGATTTTAGAAAGACGTGCCTCGGTATAACGCATCGCGGCTGCACCGTCTCCATCGACTGAACCAAAGTTTCCGTGACCTTCAACCAGCATATTCCGATAGTTGAAATCTTGCGCCATCCGAACCATTGCTTCGTATACAGCGCTATCACCGTGAGGGTGGTACTTACCAATAACTTCCCCAACGATACGTGCAGATTTCTTAAATGGTTTATCACTTGTCATACCTAGGTCATTCATCGCATACAAAATTCTTCGATGGACGGGCTTCAATCCGTCTCGTACATCTGGTAATGCACGCGAAACAATAACACTCATTGCATAATCTAAAAAGGACGTACGCATTTCTTGACTAATATTCACTTCACGTACATTTGGTGTATGTTGTTCACTCACTATAAGAACCTCCCTTTACGTATCACATGAAATAAATTATGTGGGAGTAAAATATGTATTTATCTTCTCAAGACTATTCTCCATTATATCAATAATCTTGCCTTTATACACATTTATTTACTAGAAAATCAGCGAAACGTGGAAAACCAGGACATTCGTTTCACGCCCCTGTTTCTTGAAAAACAACCTTATTCCAAACAAGAAATAAGGTTGTTCTTAAGGGGGTACCTATCTAAATATCAAGATTTTTCACGTATTGTGCATTTTCTTCGATAAAGTTTCGTCTCGGCTCTACTTTATCTCCCATTAGCATTTCAAATGTCTCATCAGCATCGATTGCATCCTCAAGCGTGACTTGAAGAAGTGTTCTTGCGTCAGGATCCATTGTTGTTTCCCAAAGCTGAGAAGCATTCATCTCTCCAAGACCTTTATAGCGCTGAAGTCCAGGCTTTGGTGTTTGAGGCAGTGTCTTTAACAGCTCATCTAGCTGTTTATCGTTATACACGTATTCAACACGTTTTCCTTGCTGCACTTTATATAAAGGCGGCTGCGCAATGTACACATAACCGTTTTCAATGATTTCACGCATGTAACGATAGAAGAATGTTAAGAGCAGCGTTCGGATATGCGCTCCATCAACATCGGCATCTGTCATGATCACAATTTTGTGATAGCGTGCTTTCTCTAAATTGAAGTCTTCTCCGATTCCAGTCCCAAGCGCTGTAATCATTGAACGAACCTCGTTGTTAGATAGAATTTTATCTAATCGTGCTTTTTCAACGTTTAGGATCTTCCCTCTTAGCGGTAAGATCGCTTGGAAGTGGCGATCACGACCTTGTTTAGCAGACCCGCCCGCAGAATCTCCCTCTACGATATAGAGCTCAGAGATGGAAGGATCTTTAGAAGAACAGTCTGCCAGTTTTCCAGGCAAACTGGAGACTTCAAGTGCACTTTTACGTCTTGTAAGCTCACGTGCCTTTTTGGCAGCCATTCTTGCACGAGCTGCCATCAGTCCTTTCTCCACAATTTTCTTCGCGGCATCAGGATTTTCTAATAGAAATTTTTCTAATGCTTCAGAGAAAAGAGAGTCTGTAATGGTTCTCGCTTCTGAGTTCCCAAGCTTTGTCTTCGTTTGTCCTTCGAACTGAGGGTCTGGATGTTTGATCGAAATAATCGCAGTTAAGCCTTCTCTCACATCTTCACCGCTCAAATTCGAGTCTCCATCTTTGAATACGCCATTTTTACGAGCATAATCATTGATGACACGTGTCAGACCCGTTTTAAAGCCCGCTTCGTGTGTTCCGCCTTCATACGTGTTGATATTGTTGGCAAAAGAATAGATATTGCTTGTATAGGAATCGTTGTATTGCAGCGCAACTTCAACAGTAATTCCGTCTTTTTCACCCTCGATGTAAACCGGTTCTTCATGAACGACTTCTTTCGAGCGATTTAAATGTTCTACATAGCTCTTAATTCCGCCTTCGTAGCAGTATTCGTTTCTACGTTCTTTGCCTTCACGTAAGTCTTCAATAACGATGTTCACGCCTTTTGTTAAGAAAGCTAACTCACGTACACGATTGGCCAGTGTATCGTAATCAAATTCAGTGGTTTCAGTGAAAATTTCTGGGTCTGGCACAAAATGAGTGGTTGTCCCCGTTACGTCTGTTTCGCCAATGACCTTTAAATCTCCAACTGGCACGCCGCGTTTGAATTGCTGATAATGAATTTTCCCATCACGGTATACTGTCACGTCTAAGGTAGTAGATAACGCATTTACAACAGATGCCCCTACACCATGCAGACCGCCAGATACTTTATAACCGCTGCCATCGAACTTACCGCCAGCGTGAAGAACAGTCATAATGACCTCTACGGCAGGACGTCCCATTTTCTCATGAATCCCAACAGGAATCCCGCGGCCGTTATCTTTCACTGTAATGCTATTATCTTTTTCGATTTGCACTGTAATGTCTGTACAATACCCAGCTAATGCCTCATCAATACTGTTGTCGACAATTTCCCATACAAGATGGTGAAGTCCTTTTGCATTGGTTGACCCAATGTACATTCCTGGACGTTTTCTAACAGCTTCTAGTCCTTCGAGCACCTGTATCTGATTTTCATCATAACTATTATGTTGCTGTTCCATTGCCACGTACATTCACCTACACTTTTCTTAAACGATATATTTATATGAATTGAGCTTTTAGACTTCAATTTCAATCACAAATGAAGCACGTTTTTTGAGCGTGCTTGAGGAAAGAGGAGAGTAATACACGGATTCAGTTGTGACGACGATGGATTTGGGTGTTCCTTGTGATAACGAAATGATTTGCTCCTCTTGTTTTTGAAGAAATTCCTCTACGACAGAAGATGACCTCATTTTGTAATCAACAATTGCGACAATCTCTCGTGTAGAAACAACACAATCATCACCTAAATGAATATACAAGACTCACACCTCATTTATCAGTCAATTACTTTTCCACTGGCTACTCTGAAAATTTCCGCTTCTTTCAGGGTGGCGTGATCAATGCCTTCAACACTTGTTGTGGTGACGAAGGTCTGTACACGTCCCTGAATGGTATGGAGCAAATGAGACTGTCTGTAATCATCAAGTTCAGATAACACATCATCGAGTAGAAGAATTGGGTATTCACCGATTTCTTCATGGATCAGATCAATTTCTGCCAGCTTTAGTGAAAGAGCTGTTGTTCTTTGCTGCCCTTGAGAGCCATATGTCTGAACATCACGACCATTCACAAAGAAAAGAAGGTCATCTCTGTGAGGTCCCCACAGCGTCACCCCTCGGTCTATTTCTCTGTCTCTTAATTTTCGAAACGATTCTTCATAGCTATTCTTTATTTTCGACAAGTCTGACGTTTCTGATACCTCTATCGCCGTCTGGTATTGGAGCGTGAGTGTTTCTAGTTCTCTAGAAATCCCAAAATGCAACGGCTGCGCCCATTTTTCAAGTTGTTTCGTAAAAGTAAGTCGTCTTTTGACAACCTTCGCTGCCGCATCAATCAATTGCTCTGTTAAAACCTCCAGCATCGCTTGATCTGTTTGCTTTCTTGTTTGCAATTGTTTCAAGTAATGATTTCGCTGAGAGAGGATTTTTTGATAGAGCGATAAATCATGTAAGTAGACAGCAGAAACTTGTCCAATCTCCATGTCGAGGAACCTTCTACGGATTTGCGGGCTGCCTTTCACAAGACTGAGATCCTCTGGTGCAAACATGATGGTGTTTAAAGCACCAACATAATGACTGAGTTTCTGTTGTTCAATATGATTGACTTTTCCCTTTTTTCCTTTTTTTGAGATCACAAGTTGCATGGGGAGTGGACCGTTTTTTTTGATGACTCTACCTTCTATTTTAGCATAGTCTTCGTCCCATCGGATAAGTTCTTTATCATTTGACGTACGATGAGACTTTGCCATCGACAATACATAGATTGCTTCCATCAGGTTCGTTTTACCTTGGGCGTTCTCACCGATCATGACATTCACCTTATTGTCGAATTGAAGCTCGGTGTGTTCATAGTTTCGGTATGAAGTTAACGCCAGACTTTGAATGTACATGTATTGTCACCCGTTTCTAATTCACAACTTGAAATGTGCCATAACCTTCTATCTCGACAACATCTCCTGGGTATAATTTGCGCCCCCGTCTATTATCTGGCTCTTGATTAATGAACACCTCATGTTCACTCAAAAACCACTTCGCCATCCCGCCAGATTGAATGACTTCAGCTAATTTCAAAAACTGCCCTAATGTAATCATTTCTGTTTCAATGGTTATAAGATTAGGCATTGTATCGACCTCTTTCAATATCACTAATATCTAATTGTACTAAAAAACAAGACAAGAAGGAAAGGGGGAAAGCGAACTGTGATGAAAGAAAGCATGGGAAACGAGAAGAAAAGCTGCTGTGCACTCACACAGCAGCCATTTTAGATTGATTTAATATGTTCTCACCGGAAGAATTAATTGCAAGATAGAATCATCATTCGGTGTGCGCAAAAGAAATGGTCTCATTGCGCCAGTGAAGCTTACATGAATATCTGTTCCCTCTAATACTTTTAAAGCATCAAGCATATATTTCGGACTGAAGGAAATTTTTAGGTCTTCCCCCTTAATTTCATCGGCTTCAACAGTTTCAACCACTTTACCGATTTCCGGCGAATTAGAAGAAATTTCAAGACTTTGCGCAGGATCAGCAGACAGCTTCACGACGTTATTACGTCCCTCTCTTGCTAAAAGCGAGGCGCGATCAATGGCTTGAAGAAACTCTTTCGTATTCACGACTACATCCGTTTTACTTTCTTGCGGGATCAGGCGAGCTGTATCTGGATAGTTCCCATCCAGCAACCTTGAGAAGAACAGTACGTTCTGTGCTTTAAAGAGAACTTGTGTCTCTGTAATGACGATGCTCACAAGGTCTTGTACATCATCAAGAATTTTACTGAGTTCTGTTAAACTTTTCCCTGGAATGACCACATTATACGAGCTATCCTCGTTAATATCTAATTTCGCTTTTCTTAAAGCGAGACGATGGCTATCCGTTGCAGTGCATATTAATTCACCCTTTTCGACCTTCCAGTTTACACCTGTCAAGATAGGTCGTGTTTCTGAGGTGGACACTGCGAAAACGGTTTGGCGAATGAGGTTTTTAAGCAAATCTGTTGGAATCTGAAATGCATGATGCTCTTCAATTTGTGGCAGATGTGGATATTCTTCAGCATCTAAGCCATTTAAATTAAATTCTGCCGAACCAGAGCGGATGATTGTTAGATGATTTTGTTCTACCTCAATTTCGACAGTAGACATTGGCAGCTTTTTAACGATTTCGCTAAAGAAGCGGGCCTGCAGCACAATACTTCCTGGTCGATCAATTGTAATGACTTCTAAATCTCCATCTCTTTGAGGAATAAAAGATTCAATTGAGATATCAGAGTCGCTCCCTGTTAAAGATACCCCTTCATCAGATGCAACAATTTTAATTCCCGTCAAAATAGGAATCGTCGTTCTAGAGGATACGGCCTTTAATACATCTTGGACACTTTCAACAAGACGATCTTTTTGAATCGTGAATTTCATAGTGGTCCTCCTAATTTTTCTTAGTGACATGTATATATATTTATTTAATAAAAATAGTAGAAGTAATAGTAGGGCTTGTGAATATGTGGATAAGTCGGTAAAAAGAAAGGAAAGACAGCCTATCCACATGTGGACAGACTGTGTATGACTATGCTGAAGTTATTCACATTTTCCCGTACTAACAATATCAGCGTATTTATTTTAATTGTTCTTTGATCTCTTTCACATGCTGCTGAAGCTGTTCATCTTCAACGATTAATTTCGAAATTTTCTCGTGAGCATGAATGACAGTCGTATGATCTCGTCCGCCAAATTCTTCTCCAATTTTAGGTAGAGAGGAATCGGTCATTTCTCTAGAGAGGTACATGGCAATTTGTCTTGGATAAGCAACTGATTTCGTACGTTTCTTCGCTTTGAAATCCTCTAATCTAATATTAAATTGCTGTCCTACAATTCTTTGAATATCTTTAATCGTAATAACCCTTGGTTTCGATGAAGGAATGATATCTTTTAGAGCTTCAGCTGCTAGATCAGCATTAATGTCTTTATTAATTAAAGAAGAGTAAGCAACGACACGAATCAAAGCACCCTCCAGCTCACGGATATTGCTGTCGATTTGATTGGCAATATAAAGCATGACTTCATTCGGAATGTCTAAACCTTCTGCCTTTGCCTTTTTTCGCAAGATCGCGATACGTGTTTCTAAATCTGGCGGGGTAATGTCTGTAATTAAGCCCCATTCGAATCGAGAGCGTAATCTGTCTTCAAGTGTCGGAATTTCTTTTGGCGGCCGGTCACTAGAAATGACGATTTGCTTACTTTCTTCGTGAAGTGTGTTGAATGTATGGAAAAACTCTTCTTGTGTTTGTTCTTTTCCTGCTAAAAATTGAATATCATCTATCAAAAGCACATCTACATTCCGATAGCGATTACGAAAGTCGACTGCTTTGTTGTCTCGGATTGAGTTGATAAATTCATTTGTAAATTTTTCAGATGATAGATAGACCACTTTTGCTGATGGATTATGGTCTATGACGTAATGACCAATTGCATGCATCAAGTGAGTCTTTCCTAAACCAACGCCCCCATAAATAAAGAGCGGATTATATGCTTTTGCTGGTGCTTCTGCGACTGCAAGTGAAGCGGCATGAGCAAAACGGTTACCTGAACCAATAACAAAAGTGTCAAATGTATATTTTGGATTCAGCATATTTTGTGGAATTTCAACAGGTTCTTCTTTCGACATTTTTTTGATTGGAGACTTTGGCATTGCTTCCTCTTCGTCCTGATTTTGAGGAATAATGAATTTGATGCTGAGCTCTTCGCCTGTCAGTTCATAGATGGTATCTGCAATTAAGTGAAGATATCTTGACTCCAGCCAGTCTCTAGCAAATTCATTAGGTGCAGTGATAGTCAGCGTATCTCCTTGAAGAGAATGTGCTTTTGTCGACTTCATCCATGTTTCAAAACTAGGTTTGCTCAATTTTGTCTCAATTTTTTGAAGTGCTTTATTCCACAGATCCAAAATATTTTCCATAAGGCTTCTCCCCCCTCCTTTTCTTTTTAAAATGACCAGTATCAAACTGTTATAGAACACGAAAAAGAGAAAATGGTCAAGACCATTCGTGCACATATTTTGTTGAAAACAATTAATATAGTAGAAAAACGTCTTTTCGACAAATTACACAAGTTGTGGATAAACAATTCAACAAGCTGTGTAATAACTTTCCACAGGTTATCCACAAATTGTGGATAATATAAATAGGTCAGATAAGTAATTAAGAGTTAAAACACAAATATAATATCAAAATAAACAAGATGGTGCAATGGGTGTTGCAAACTTATCCACATACTTTACATCCTGTTGAAAAATAATTATCCACATAGGTGATTTGTGTGAAAAAAATGTCGATAATGAGTGTGGATAGTCTAAATATGCTAGAAAAATATCCACACCCTTGTTGTGAAGGTCTTTTAGGAGGAAAAAAAGAATAAAATGCTGGAAACTGAAAAAGAAGGTTTCTTCGCTTGATAACTTGTGTTATGCTAATAAGGTTGATAATAAGAGTTTTATCATTGATATTGACAATCGATGGGTTACACAAATATAATGAGTTAGACTGTCTTAAACAGCTATTCCTCAGGGAGGTGTCATAAATGAAAAGAACGTTTCAACCAAATAACCGTAAGCGTAGTAAAGTTCATGGCTTCCGCAGCCGTATGAGTTCTAAAAACGGACGTCTAGTTTTAAAGCGACGCCGCAGCAAAGGTAGAAAAAAATTATCAGCTTAGGCCACTGAATAATGTCAGTGGTCTTTTTTACATAAAATCGTAAATGAACTGTCAGTTTTTATCGGAGTGGAAGAAAACATGAAGAAGCGAAACAGGCTAAAAAAAAATGAAGAGTTTCAAAAAGTGTTCAAAAAAGGTCAATCAATGGCGAACCGCCAATTCGTTATTTATCAGCTGGATCAACCAAATCAAGATGAGCTGCGTTTAGGATTGTCTGTCAGTAAGAAGATAGGTAATGCAGTGATACGAAATCGAATTAAACGACTGATCCGCCAAGTGTTTTTAGAGGAAGGTCATAAGTTAAAGCAAGAAAAAGACTACATAGTCATTGCACGAAAACCAGCAAGCGAATTGACCTTTGAGGAAACTAAGAAGTCTCTCCAGCATTTATTTAGAAAATCCGCTGTTTATCAACAACAACCGAAAAAGTCTTCGTAATAGAAACTTTCGTTGAATCAATTTTTAAAAGCGCTTCCTTCATCTAGTGAATTAAAATGAAACCACCACTTTGTAATGAAAAAATGTTACCATACTGATTAGGTGAGTCACTTTCGTAATCAATTCCAACTTAAATAAAGTTTGAAGTAATGGGAGGAATCTTGTTGAAAAGGCGATTATTACTAATATTTAGCTTGATTGGTGTGTTGGTTCTATTGGCAGGATGTACACAAATCAATGAACCAATTACATCAGATAGTAAGGGATTCTGGAATTCTTATATTGTTTACCCGCTATCTCAATTAATTACGTACATGGCAAACTTGACTGGTGAAAACTATGGTGTAGCGATTATTATCGTGACCATTTTGATCCGTTTGCTCATTTTACCATTAATGATTAAACAGTTAAGAAGTACAAAAGCAATGCAAGCACTGCAGCCAGAATTGAAGAAGCTTCGTGAAAAATATAGCTCAAAAGATCAAAAAACGCAGCAGCAGCTCCAACAGGAAACAATGGCTCTTTTCCAAAAGAATGGTGTAAACCCATTAGCAGGGTGTTTCCCAATTTTGATTCAAATGCCAATCCTCATTGGTTTTTATCATGCGATCATGAGAACAGCTGAAATCAAAAAACATACTTTCTTATGGTTTGACTTAGGTAGTCCAGATCCATTATTCCTATTACCGATTATTGCGGGTGTAGCTACTTTTGTTCAGCAGAAGCTGATGATGGCTGGAAACCCTTCGGACAACCCTCAAATGGCGATTATGCTTTGGGTTATGCCGATCATGATCGTTGTATTTGCCATCAGTTTCCCGGCTGCACTTTCACTGTACTGGGTTGTAGGTAACATTTTCATGATCATTCAAACATTGGTCATTCGAACACCTCAAGTACAAGTTGATACAAAAGAAAAAGCCGGCGGGAATAAAAAATGAAGGAAATAACTGCTGTCGGTCGCACAATCGAAGAAGCAGTAGATTCCGGACTTAAACAAATTCAGCTACTACAAGAAGAAGTAGATATCACAATAGTAGATGAAGGTAACAAAGGCTTTTTAGGATTATTCGGTAAAAGACAAGCTGTTGTCAAATTGGTAGAAAAGAAAGATGCTCTAAAATTAGCCACACAGTATTTGGATAGAATTGTTAAATCAATTGATCCTAAAGCAAAAATTGTGTCGAAAAAAGAATCGAAAAAGATTTCTTTCCACATTGATGGAGACAAAACGTCATTAATGATTGGGAAAAGAGGACAAACGTTGTACTCTTTAGAAACATTGGTACAGTTAGTGTTTAATCGTTATTCCGATCAGTATCATCATATTACGATTGATATTGGAGATTATCGGAAGAAACGTCAAGAAGCACTCGAACAATATGCCATCAAGACGGCAAACCGTGTTTTGAAAACGAAGAGAAAGGTTCATTTAGAGCCTATGCCTTCAAATGAACGAAAAGTCGTTCATGATACGATTGCCGCATTTTCTAAAGAACTCGCTACGGCATCTGAAGATACAGGCAGCAAACGTCATGTTGTTGTGATGTATAAAAAATAGCAGAAAGGCTAAGATTCAGCAAAGCTGGATTTTAGTCTTTTTTTATTGAAAAATACTCTTTCTATAGAAGATTCATCCTCAATTTCTAAAAAATTAGTGTATGAATTGCGTGGAAAATGTTATTTTCCGCAGCTAGTAACGGGATCAAGACGTTTTAATTTATTGGATTTAGGTGTAAGATGTGAAGACAAGTTTAGAACGTCGTTATTCACATGTGGATAAGTTAAGTGTTAAAATAGACAGGGTGCAAAGCTGTGGATAATTAGATGTGGGGCACTTTCGCTTCGCATTCATTTGTGGTATCTTTAAATTTTGGATTAAGCGTTTTTGATATAGAGATGGACAACGTCCATTTAATAGATAAAAGACTGTCTATTAAGCAGAGAAAGAGGTGAACGTTCGGTGGATACAATTGCAGCAATTTCTACGCCAATGGGTGAAGGGGCAATTGCAATTATTCGTTTAAGCGGGCCTGATGCGGTACAGATTGCTGATCGTATGTATAAGGGGCCTAAGGAGAAAAAACTTGTATCGGTGGATTCTCATACCATTCATTATGGTCATATTGTGGATTCGAGTACTGAGCAAGTGATAGAAGAGGTCATGGTGTCTGTTTTAAGAGCGCCAAAAACATTTACGAGAGAAGACGTTATTGAGATTAACTGCCATGGCGGAATTGTGACGGTCAATAAAGTATTGCAGCTTGCTTTAAGAGAAGGAGCAAGGTTAGCGGAGCCAGGTGAGTTTACAAAACGTGCTTTCTTAAATGGGAGGATCGACCTTTCACAAGCAGAGGCAGTAATGGACTTGATTCGTGCAAAGACAGACCGTGCGATGAATGTAGCGATTACTCAAATGGAGGGACGTCTCTCCGGTTTGATTAAACGACTCCGTGGTGAGATATTGGAGACACTTGCCCATGTTGAAGTGAATATTGACTATCCAGAGTATGACGACGTCGAAGAAATGACACATCGAGTCTTAGTTGAAAAGGCAACATCTGTGAAAAAGGAAATTGAATCGCTGCTAATGACTTCGCAGCAAGGGAAAATTCTACGTGAGGGCTTATCCACTGTTATTATCGGAAGGCCGAATGTTGGGAAGTCATCCTTGTTGAATAGTCTTGTACAGGAAACAAAGGCGATTGTGACGGATATTCCTGGAACAACGAGAGATGTCATCGAGGAATATGTGAATGTAAGAGGTGTACCTCTCCGTCTAGTAGATACTGCGGGTATACGTGAGACTGAGGACATAGTTGAGCGTATAGGAGTTGAACGATCAAGACAGGTCTTAAAAGAAGCTGACCTGATTTTACTTGTGCTCAATTATAGTGAGGAATTATCTGAAGAAGATATTAAGCTTTTTGAGGCTGTCTCAGGTATGGATGTCATTGTGATTATAAATAAGACAGATCTTGAGCCTAAACTCGATGTAGAAAAGGTCAAGCAGTTAGCAAAGGATCGTCCAGTCGTGACGACATCGTTATTACAAGAAAAAGGGATTGATGAGCTCGAAATGGCGATTCAATCATTATTCTTCACAGGTTCAATTGAAAGTGGAGATTTAACGTATGTGAGCAATACGAGGCATATTGCGCTCCTTCAGGCAGCAAAACAATCCATTGAGGACGCTCTTGAAGGAATTGAAATGGACGTACCGATCGACATTGTTCAAATAGATTTAACGCGCTGCTGGGAGCAGCTAGGTGAAATTATTGGGGATGCTGTTCATGAAAGCTTAATTGATCAGTTATTCTCTCAATTCTGTTTAGGAAAGTAAAGGGAGGAACATAAGAAATGGGTTATGAAGCTGGCCAATATGATGTAATCGTCGTCGGTGCCGGTCATGCTGGTGTTGAGGCTGCTCTTGCTTCTGCAAGACAGGGCGCCAAAACACTTGTATTGACCATTAATCTCGATATGGTTGCTTTTATGCCATGTAATCCGTCCGTAGGTGGTCCCGCAAAAGGGATTGTTGTCAGAGAAATTGATGCGCTGGGCGGAGAAATGGCACGAAATATAGATAAGACGCATATTCAAATGCGCATGCTGAATACCGGGAAAGGACCTGCTGTCCGTGCGTTAAGAGCGCAAGCAGATAAGTTCCAATATCAGCACGAAATGAAAAAAACAATGGAAAATGAACCAAACCTGACAATGTTGCAAGGTATGGTAGATCATTTAATTGTAGAAGATGATCAATGTAAAGGTGTTGTGACTCAAACAGGCGCGAATTATCGTGCGAAAGCGGTTGTCCTAACGACAGGAACTTTCTTAAAAGGCCGCATTATTTTAGGGGACCTTTCTTATTCAAGCGGTCCTAATAACCAGCAGCCTTCCATTAAATTATCAGATCATCTAGCAGAATTAGGATTCGATTTGGTTCGTTTTAAAACAGGAACACCGCCTCGAGTGAACAGCCACTCGATTGATTATAGTAAGACAGAAATTCAACCAGGTGACGAGGTACCACGTGCGTTTTCCTATGAAACTGTTGAATATATTACAGACCAATTGCCATGCTGGTTAACATACACGAGTTTAGAGACACATCAAATTATTGATGAGAATCTTCACCGTTCTCCAATGTATTCAGGTATGATTAAAGGAACTGGTCCGAGATATTGCCCTTCCATTGAAGATAAGGTGGTTCGTTTTAATGATAAACCGAGACATCAAATTTTCTTAGAGCCAGAGGGCCGTAATACGCAAGAGGTGTATGTTCAAGGCTTATCTACAAGTCTTCCAGAGGATGTACAGCAGCGTATGCTTTCAACCATCCCAGGACTTGAAAATGTACAAATGATGCGGGCGGGTTATGCGATCGAGTATGATGCGATTGTGCCTACACAACTTTGGCCGACACTTGAGACGAAGAAAATTTCCGGTTTATATACGGCCGGCCAAATTAATGGTACGTCTGGTTATGAGGAAGCAGCAGGTCAAGGAATTATGGCAGGGATTAATGCAGGAAGAAAAGCATTGGGTAAAGAAGAAGTCATTTTAAGCCGATCTGATGCATATATCGGTGTTCTCATTGATGACCTTGTCACGAAGGGGACCAATGAACCTTACCGCCTGTTAACCTCTCGCGCAGAGTATCGTTTACTTCTACGTCATGACAATGCTGATTTAAGATTAACTGAACTTGGATATAACATTGGTTTAATTTCTGAAGAAAGATATCAAGCATTCATGCAGAAAAAAGAAGCTATTGAAGCAGAGAAAAAACGTTTATATTCTGTCATCATTAAACCGACAGCAGAAACACAAGAATATATTCGTTCACTTGGCGGAAGTGAATTGAAGGACGGGATTCGTGCAAGTGATTTGATGAAACGTCCAGAGATGAACTATGAATCTGTTGTGAAACTAGCGCCTGCTGAAACACCGCTTCCTGCTGACGTGTGTGAGCAGGTAGAGATTCAAATGAAATACGAAGGTTATATCGAAAAGTCGCTCCAACAAGTTGAAAAGCTGAAAAAGATGGAGAACAAAAAGATTCCGGATCGAATCGATTATGATGCCATCAAAGGGATTGCAACTGAAGCGAAACAAAAGCTGAAAGAAGTCCGACCGCTTTCTGTTGCACAGGCTTCTCGTATTTCAGGCGTTAACCCTGCTGATATTTCTATCCTTTTAGTGTATTTGGAGCAGGGACGTATTGCGAAGATAGCAGAGTAGAAAGGATGTCGGCATGAACATTGATCAATTTACAGCAGCACTAGAGGAGAAAGGGATCACTCTTTCTCCAGTGCAGCTTGAACAATTTGAAACATACTTCCGCATGCTTGTAGAATGGAACGAGAAGATGAATTTAACGTCCATTACAGAAAAGGAAGAAGTGTATTTAAAGCATTTTTATGATTCGATATCAGCAGCATTTTTTATTGATTTTCACAATGTGACAACGATTTGTGATATTGGAGCTGGTGCTGGTTTTCCAAGCATTCCTCTTAAAATTTGTTTCCCTCATCTACATGTGACCATTGTTGATTCTCTTCAGAAACGCATTACGTTTCTCAATGAGTTAGCAAAAGGGTTAAACTTACAAGATACTACTTTTTATCATGATCGTGCGGAAACCTTTGGCCAACGTAAGGACCAGCGTGAAAGCTACGACCTTGTCACTGCTAGAGCGGTTGCGCGTTTATCTGTCTTGAGCGAACTCTGCCTGCCCCTTGTGAAGAAGGACGGATTGTTTGTGGCATTAAAAGCATCTGCAGCTGATGAAGAAATGCAAGCAGGAAAAAAAGCCGTCACTGTCCTTGGAGGAGAGGTTGTTGAAAAGCATTCCTTTGTTCTTCCTTTAGAAGAAAGCGAACGGAACATCATTGTCATTGAAAAGAAAAAGCAAACACCAAAAAAATATCCTAGAAAACCAGGAACACCTAATAAATCACCAATAGAAGGTTGATCATGTAAAAGGTCGGTTTTTCTTCAATATTTAAGATTTTACAGAAGGAAAAAACATGAGAAAATAGAATTATAAAAAGGTAGTTTTTAAAGGTGGTGTAGGTTCATGAAGCATTCACTCTCACGCTTCTTCGGGCTTGGTGACAAAGAACATCCTGAGCATGAAACCGAATTAGAGGCAGAGATTGCTGAGCATGATACATTAAAGGAAGAGATACAGGAGCTCCCGGTCGACACAATTATGCCAAACCGTTTTCAGCCACGCACCATTTTTTCACAAGAAAAAATACAAGAGCTGGCCACGACGATTCATACCCATGGCATTATTCAACCGATTGTTGTTAGACCAACAGAAGAAGAAGGAAAATATGAACTGATCGCCGGCGAAAGACGTTGGAGGGCGGTACAAACTCTTCAATGGGAGAAGATCCCCGCTATTATAAAAGATTTTACTGATACGGAAACGGCATCTGTGGCATTGATTGAAAATTTGCAAAGGGAAGAGCTGTCTGCAATTGAAGAGGCTCATGCTTATGCACGTCTTTTAGAGCTTCATGATTTAACGCAAGAGGCGCTTGCTCAGCGTTTAGGTAAGGGACAATCGACAGTTGCAAACAAATTAAGACTTTTAAAGTTACCTGAAGAGGTACAACAGGCTATTTTGGAGAAGAAAATCTCTGAGAGACATGCACGTTCACTTGTACCCCTAAAGCTGCCAGAATTACAAATCACGCTATTACAGGAAATCATCGAAAAGCAGCTGAATGTGAAACAGACTGAAGAGCGTGTAGTGAAAATGCTTGAACAAAAAACAGATCGCAAACCGAAGCCAAAACGCAAGGCATTTAGCCGTGACACACGAATTGCGATGAATACCATTCGGCAGTCTCTCCACATGGTAGAAGACAGCGGACTTAAAATAAATACCGAGGAAGAAGAATTTGAGGAATATATCCAATTAACCATTCGAATTCCTAAATAGAAAGCAGCTGATGAGATCCACTCGTCAGCTTTTTTTGTATGCCTTACTTCTAAATGCATCATATTTACTTATTATTCATTAATTGGTAAAATGTGATTTTCATAGTAGAAAGGAGGTGACATTTAACTGATGAAGTTGAAAAAGACTATTTTTTCTATTATCTGTTATTTACTATTCTCTTTTTCTCTTTATTCAAATGAAACGACCGTATTTGCTGTGAGTACGTCACCGAGACAGGACGCTCATTCAGATGGTGAAACGATCACGAAGGAAGAACTGAACGTTCTGAAGAAAAAAGGCGTGGTTTCTAAAGATGTGACGGTTCAACAATTAAATCTTGAGCAGGGGTCTCAGGGTGATGCGATCGATGTGATCACGGCTGATGATGCTTTGAAGAATTATGGCTTACGGCAAAACAAACAGGATGAGGTGGTATCTGATGAAAAGCCGCATACTGTTCGCCATCTTTTAGGTAAGCCGTATCCTGGTACCGATATTATGCCTCAAAAAGGGGATATATTGGTGACAAGCACTGGTGCTTTGAATGGTTTAATTGGTCATGCAGGTATCGTCATTAACGAGAAAAACTATGCATCTATTCCTGGGTTTAGACAGCATCCAAATATTGATTCCATCCATAGCTGGTTTCGTTATAGTGCCAATACAAAGGTGATACGGGTCAATCATCAGGAAAAGGCGAGTCTAGCAGGGGATTGGGCGCACGATTATGTGAAAGACCATCCGAAGGCTCGATATTCGATCACAATGTCTATTCAATCGTTGGACCCGACGTATTGTTCAAAGATTGTCTGGCAGGCCTACGCCAAAACAGGTGATGCTGTTGGTCATGCGACATTTACCATTAAGGCGCCCTATGGATTTTTGAAAAAGAAAAACTATAAAACAGTGACCCCTAAAGTCATTGTGAGCGAAGGACGTAAAATTGGCGGGTTACATTTTTGATATGGATCTCCCTCACTTTTAATGAAAGTGAGGGGTTTTTTATGTATATTCATTCCTCTCAAAAAGATATATTAATATATCTTTTGTGTGTATGTTCATTCATCCGTCCATGTACGAAAATAGATATTCACCGACGAATTTATAATGGAGAAACAAAAAAAGCAAACGTTTCATACTTTTTTTGATAGAATAGAAAGTATGAATGAATGAGAAACTTGTTAAGTTGAAAGTGGGTGACATCGTGGGGAAAATCATAGCGATTACCAACCAGAAGGGCGGCGTTGGGAAGACGACGACTTCTGTTAATTTGGGTGCGTGTTTAGCATACATAGGAAAACGAGTGTTGTTAGTTGATATTGATCCGCAGGGCAATGCCACGAGTGGTATTGGGATTGAGAAGGCCGACGTAGAGAAATGTGTGTACGATATTTTAGTTGATGATGCAGATGTACTTGATGTGATTAAGACGACAGAGGTCGAAAATCTTGATGTCATTCCTGCGACAATACAGCTTGCAGGGGCTGAAATTGAGCTTGTGCCTACGATCTCTCGTGAAGTGAGGCTGAAGAGAGCACTTGAATCTGTTAAGCAAAATTATGATTATATGATTATTGACTGTCCGCCATCACTTGGATTACTGACGATTAATGCGTTAACTGCATCCGATTCCGTTTTAATACCGGTTCAGTGTGAATATTATGCGCTTGAAGGATTGAGTCAGCTGTTAAACACAGTTCGTCTTGTGCAGAAACATCTAAATACCGATCTTGCCATTGAAGGTGTCTTGCTGACAATGCTTGATGCAAGAACAAATCTTGGGATTCAGGTTATTGAAGAAGTGAAGAAATACTTTAGAGACAAAGTCTATCAGACCGTCATTCCGAGAAATGTGAGACTGAGTGAAGCGCCTAGTCACGGGAAGCCTATTATCTTGTATGATCCACGTTCAAGAGGTGCAGATGTCTATTTAGACTTAGCAAAGGAAGTGGATGCGAATGGCTAAAGGTCTTGGAAAGGGTATTAACGCACTATTTACCAACGTAGACTCAAATGAAGAAACTGTCGAAGAAATCAAATTAAAGGATTTACGTCCGAATCCGTATCAGCCGAGGAAAACGTTCGACGATGATGCATTGTCTGATCTCAAAGAATCAATTCAGCAGCACGGTGTTTTACAGCCAATTATTGTTCGAAAGTCGATTAAAGGATATGACATTGTAGCAGGAGAGCGACGTTTCAGAGCAGCACAACAAGCTGGCCTGACAACGATTCCTGCGATTGTCAGAGAATTTTCAGAAACGCTGATGAGAGAGATTGCGCTTTTGGAAAACTTACAGCGCGAGGATTTATCTCCTTTAGAGGAAGCGGAAGCCTATGCCTCCTTGCTGGAACATTTAAGTGTGACTCAGGAGGAATTAGCGAAGCGGCTAGGGAAGAGCAGACCGCATATAGCGAACCATCTTCGTCTATTGACATTACCAGAAGAAGTGCAAAAACGAATTGCGGATGGAACGTTATCCATGGGACATGGACGCACATTGCTTAGCTTGAAAAATAAGAAAAAGATTGCGCCTTTGGTAAAGAAAATCGTGGACGAGGGGTTAAATGTACGTCAGGTTGAGAAGCTTGTTCAGCAATTAAATGAAAATGTTCCACGTGAAACAAAGAAAAAAGAAGCACCAAAGGATCGAGTGTTGAAAGAAAGAGAGTCCTTCTTACAAAATTATTTTGGTACTTCAGTGACGATCAAAAAACAGAAGAAAAAAGGGAAAATAGAGATTGAATTTCTCTCAAATGAAGATTTAGAAAGAATTCTTGAATTACTGTCTGCGAGAGAATCATCCGAGTGACCATCTTGATAGGGACTGACCCCATAAAGTGAGACAAATAA
>NZ_AMSH01000061.1 GCF_000300535.1 Bacillus xiamenensis | reverse complement strand
AAAAAGCTTGCAGACTTTGTCTACAAGCTGAGACTGCCAGCATGGCAGTCTTTTTTCATGCATCATCTCCATTTGTCACAACAATAAGACAATTTGAAAAAACATTTCGGGTTTCGTTGATCTTGAAATGGTCTTTTGCTATAATGACATACGTTTAGATCAGTATAGAAAGCAAGTGCCTGTTTTGGGCATTTGGCTTTATTCATTGGAGGGGCTGTTATGAAGGTTCGGGAAACTGAACTGCCTGGTATCGGTCACAAAGCCGAAATGATCACAAGAAATAATGAGAAGCTTGCCATCATCACACATGATGACGGCAGAAGAGAGATGTATCATTTTCAAGAGGATGATCACGAAGAATGTATTTCTGGTATCTTGCTTAGCGATGAAGAAGCAAGGCAAATCTCGGCTATTTTAGGCGGTATGGTGTATAAACCAAAGGCGCTTGAGACAGTGGAGGTTGCCATTGATGAACTCATGATCGAATGGTTTAAGATTGAAAAGAACGCACCAGCTGTTAGACAGACGATTGGCGACCTCGATGTTCGTCAAAATTATCAAGTGACAGTCATCGCCATTGTGAGAAAGTCACATGAGAAGATTTTAAATCCAGGACCAGATACGATCATTGAAGAAGGGGATACCCTTGTCATCTCTGGAGAAAGAAAAGAATTAAAGAACTTAATTAAAGAAAAACTCAGCAGCTAATCACACCCATGCTGATAGAAGATCTTCCACTTTCCTTGTGTGTTTAAAAAGGACAAGAAAAAGGGAAGAATAAAAGAAAAAGCTTGGGGGATATGTAGATGAATAAACAACAATGGACCATTATACTCGCATTTATTTTCGTATTAATTGTCTCAGTTTTTGCCGTGATTAATGTGCGGCCTGTGCAGGTAGACTACTTATTTGGAACGGCTGAATGGCCACTGATCCTTGTCATTATCGGCTCTGTTCTCATGGGTGGGCTCATTGTGGCTTTTGCAGGGATTTTCCAAATTGTAAAACTGAAACGTGAACTAAAAGCATTAAAAGCTGAACGTGCAGCCGCTGCGACTGTTCCTGCTGCTTCTTCCAAAAAGGCAGACAAAGACGTTCAAAAGAAATCGAATGTCACGCCTTTAAAAGAACAAACAGCGTCTTTTGACCGGAAGGAAAAATAATCTTCCAGTCCAATTTCATAAAATAAAAATTGAAACCCCTCAGGCCACTCTAGTATAATAGTGTGGTTGAGGGGTGAATTTATGTTATTATCCAAAATGCGCTGGGAATATGAGCATCCAAGCGAAGAAAAAGTGAAATCACTCTCTGAAAATCTGAATATTTCTGCGCTGACTGCATCACTTCTTGTACAAAGAGGACTCGAAGAAGTAGAAGAAGCGAGGTCTTTTTTATTTGATCAAAAAGCCGAATTTCATGATCCATTCTTATTAAAAGGAATGAAAGAAGCAGTAGAGCGCATCAACAAAGCGATCGAAGCGCAAGAATCGATTGTGATCTTCGGAGATTATGATGCAGATGGTGTGACAAGTACGTCTGTACTTTTACATACATTAAAAGAGCGGTCTGCGAAAGTAGACTTTTATATTCCAGATCGATTTAAAGAAGGTTATGGGCCAAACGAACAGGCTTTCCGATATATTAAAGAGCAGGGAGCATCGCTTGTCATCACAGTGGATACAGGTATCGCTGCTGTAAATGAAGCGCGAATTGCAAAAGAAATAGGATTAGACCTGATCATCACAGATCACCATGAACCAAGCGAGGAACTGCCGGAGGCACTTGCGATTGTACACCCTAAGCAGCCAGGCTGTGAGTACCCATTTAAAGAACTGGCTGGTGTCGGTGTTGCGTTTAAAGTGGCACATGCCCTCCTAGGGAAACTGCCTGTAGATTTATTAGATCTTGCTGCAATTGGAACAATTGCGGATCTTGTCCCGCTGCATGATGAAAATAGATGGCTTGCAAAAAAAGGCCTTATGCAGCTTCGGCAGTCTCGTCGTCCTGGGCTAAAAGCGTTAATAAAAGAAGCGGGGGCTACTCTTGAAGAAGCCAATGAGGAAACAGTCGGCTTTCAAATTGCGCCAAGGCTGAATGCAGTCGGACGAATTGAGCAGGCAGACCCAGCTGTTCATCTTCTCATGACGGAGGATAGGGATGAAGCAGAAGAGCTCGCTCGTTTTGTTCAAGAACTCAACAAAGAACGGCAGAAAATCGTCAGTACGATCACGGAAGAAGCCATTCGAATGGTCGAAGAGACGGGCGGTGACCAGCCTGCCATCGTTGTCGCAAAAGCGGGCTGGAATCCTGGCGTTGTTGGCATTGTTGCCTCGAAATTGACTGATACATTTTCTCGTCCGGCGATTGTGCTAGGCATAGACGAAGAAACGCAGATGGCGAAGGGGTCAGCACGAAGTATTCCTGGCTTTGATTTGTTTTTCCATTTGAGCAAGTGCCGTGACATCCTGCCGCATTTTGGCGGACACCCGATGGCAGCAGGAATGACACTTCAAGCGGATGATGTTCCTTTGCTTAGGGAAAGATTGAATCAATATGCAAATGAAACGTTGACAGAAGAAGATTTTATTCCAATTCAACGGGTTGATGCGGTATGTAAAGTGGACGAGATTACGGTGCAGGCCATTGAAGAAGTGGGGATGCTGTCCCCATTTGGCATGCAGAACCCTAAGCCGTTTATCATGATTGAAGACGCCAAGCTTGAAGACATACGAACGATTGGGGCCAATCAAAATCATATAAAAATGTCACTGAAAGACGAAGACAAACTGCTGGACTGTGTCGGTTTTCATCAAGGCAATCTAAAAGAAGAACTCGTCCCAGGAAGTCAAATTTCGGTCATTGGCGAGATCTCCATTAATGAATGGAATAATCGAAAGAAACCTCAGCTTATGTTAAAGGACGCTCGAGTGGATGAATGGCAGCTGTTTGATTTACGCGGGAAAAAGGATTGGGAAAAGAAAGTATCAACACTTGATCCAGAGAAAAGTGTTGTGCTCTGTTTTGATGAAGAAACAAAACGGCAAACGGAAATTCCGGTTCATGTTGTCGATGCAGACAATGTTACATCGTTTGATGTCCATGAGAAATATGTGGTCTTTGCCGATGTTCCCGCAGATGAGCACTTGCTCAAGTTGCTTTTAGAAAATCAAAAACCAGCAAGAATTTATACGGTGTTTCAACGGAAAGAAGATCACTTTATGTCCGCATTCCCGAGCCGTGACCAATTTAAATGGTTTTATGGGTTCTTGTTAAAACGGGGGAGTTTTCCTCTCAAAGAACAAGGCATGGAGCTTGCCAAACATAGAGGCTGGACAAAAGATACAATCATTTTTATGACAAAGGTGTTTTTTGAACTCGGTTTTGTTAAAATAGAGAATGGTGTGCTGACAATAGTACGTGATGCCCCTAAAAAAGATTTAACCGCATCATCGTCTTATACAGCAAAACAACGATTGATGGAACTCGATCAAACACTAACATATTCCTCAGCCAAAGAGCTGAAGGAATGGCTGAATAGCATGATGAGCGAAGTCTCACCTGTGCTTTGACGTACGAGGAGGAAAAGGAAAAGATGGATTTAAAACAATATGTGACAGTTGTACCTGACTACCCAAAGGAAGGTGTACAATTTAAAGATATTACAACATTAATGGATAAAGGCGAAGTGTACCGTTATGCAACGGATCAAATCGTTGAATACGCAAAGGAAAGAGACATTGATCTCATTGTTGGACCTGAAGCGCGTGGATTCATTATTGGCTGTCCTGTAGCATATGCACTTGGTGTAGGTTTTGCACCAGTTCGTAAAGAAGGAAAGCTTCCTCGTGAAGTCATTAAAGTTGATTACGGTTTGGAATACGGTAAAGATGTATTAACGATTCATAAAGATGCGATTCGTCCTGGTCAGCGTGTACTGATTACAGATGATTTACTTGCGACTGGTGGAACGATTGAAGCGTCCATCAAGCTTGTTGAGGAATTAGGCGGCGTTGTTGCAGGGATTGCATTTTTAATTGAGCTGACGTATCTTGATGGCAGAAAGAAGCTGGACGGTTACGACATCTTGACGTTAATGCAATACTAATGGAGTTTTACGAAAAAAGCACTCAGTAAGAAGGGTGCTTTTTTCCTATCAAAAATCTTTTAGCGGACTTCTTCTCTTTACATCTATCGAATTTTTCTTGATAATAAACTACAATACAGTTTTCATTTAAAAAAGGTGATTCCATGGCGAACGAACAAGTTTTAACGGCGCAGCAGGTCATTGACAAGGCAAGAGAATACCTGTCCGCTGAACATATTCAATTTATAGAGCGTGCATACGAGTATGCTGAGAATGCACACAAGGAGCAATACCGGAAATCCGGTGAGCCTTATATTATCCATCCTATTCAAGTGGCTGGAATTCTTGTTGATCTTGAAATGGACCCTTCGACCATTGCTGGCGGCTTTTTGCATGATGTTGTCGAGGATACGGATGTGACATTAGAGGATTTAAAAGAGCATTTTAACGAAGAAGTGGCAATGCTGGTTGATGGTGTGACAAAGCTTGGGAAGATTAAATATAAATCACAAGAAGAACAGCAGGCCGAAAACCACCGGAAAATGTTTGTTGCAATGGCGCAGGATATTCGTGTGATCTTGATTAAGCTGGCAGACCGTCTTCACAATATGAGAACACTCAAGCATCTTCCGCAGGAAAAGCAGCGTAGAATTTCAAATGAAACGCTTGAGATTTTTGCACCGCTTGCGCACAGATTAGGGATTTCAAAGATTAAGTGGGAGCTTGAGGATACAGCCCTCCGCTATTTAAATCCGCAGCAATATTACCGGATTGTGAATCTCATGAAGCGCAAACGAGCGGAACGTGAGGAATACTTGGACGAGGTTGTCAATGAAGTGAAAGACCGTGTGTCTGAGGTGAACATCAAGGCTGAATTCTCCGGCAGACCGAAACATATTTATAGCATTTATCGCAAAATGGTCTTGCAAAATAAGCAGTTTAATGAAATATATGATTTGCTGGCTGTTCGTATTTTGGTGGACAGCATTAAAGACTGCTATGCCGTACTCGGTATTATTCATACGTGCTGGAAGCCGATGCCAGGCAGATTTAAGGATTATATTGCTATGCCAAAGCCGAACATGTATCAGTCACTTCATACAACAGTGATTGGTCCAAAAGGGGACCCGCTGGAAGTTCAGATCCGTACAGTAGAAATGCACGAAATTGCGGAATACGGAATTGCGGCACACTGGGCGTATAAAGAAGGCAAAGAATCAGCAGAATCGACGGAAGAAGCTGTTTTCCAGAAGAAGCTGTCTTGGTTTAGAGAAATCCTAGAATTCCAAAATGAATCCACAGATGCGGAAGAATTTATGGAATCGTTAAAAATTGATCTCTTCTCTGATATGGTGTTTGTGTTTACGCCAAAAGGAGACGTCATTGAGCTGCCGTCTGGTTCAGTTCCAATTGACTTTTCGTACCGGATTCATTCGGAAATTGGGAATAAAACAATCGGAGCCAAGGTCAACGGCAAAATGGTCACACTTGATCACAAATTAAAAACAGGTGACATTATTGAAATTCTGACATCTAAGCATAGCTATGGTCCAAGTCAGGATTGGATCAAGCTTGCCCAAACTTCCCAAGCGAAGCACAAGATCAGACAGTTTTTCAAAAAACAGCGCCGTGAAGAAAATGTCGAAAAAGGCCGAGAACTCGTGGAGAAAGAAATCAAAAACCTTGAGTTTGATGTCAAAGACATTATGACACCTGAAAACCTGCAAAAAGTGGCCGATAAATTTAATTTCTCAAATGAAGAGGACATGTATGCGGCCGTCGGTTATAACGGAATTACGGCACTCCAAGTGGCGAATCGTTTAACTGAAAAAGAAAGAAAACAAAGAGATCAGGAAGAACAAGAGAAAACCGTCCAAGAAGTGACGGTAGAGTCAAAACCATATCACGGGAAAAAACGCGAAGCGGGCGTACGAGTCAAAGGAATTGATAATCTGCTTGTCCGCTTATCCAAGTGCTGTAATCCTGTTCCTGGTGATAGCATTGTTGGCTTTATTACAAAAGGCCGGGGCGTATCTGTTCACCGTGAGGACTGTCCGAACGTGAAGACTGGAGAAGCGCAGGAGCGGTTAATCCCGGTCGAGTGGGAGCACGAACAGCCTGCTCGAAACCGTAAAGAATACAATGTGGAAATTGAGATATTAGGATATGACAGGCGCGGCTTACTCAATGAGGTGCTTCAAGCAGTGAATGAAACAAAAACAAACATCTCCTCTGTTTCTGGGAAGTCTGATCGTAACAAAGTAGCGACGATTCATATGGCTATTTTTATCCAAAATATCAACCATTTGCATAAAGTAGTGGAACGCATCAAACAAATCAAAGACATTTACTCTGTTCGCCGATTTATGAATTAGAAAGGAAGTATATCGTCTATGAGGCTTGTTGTTCAGCGTGTGACGAGTGCATCTGTGAAGGTGGAAGATGAGGTCACAGGTGCCATCAATGAAGGATATATGGTGCTGGTTGGTGTCACACATGAAGATACAGAAGAAGATGTGCATGACTTAGCTGAAAAGCTGGTACATTTACGTATTTTTGAAGATGAAAACGGGAAAATGAATCGTTCATTGTTGGATGTAAAAGGAAGCGTTCTGTCTGTGTCTCAATTTACCCTTTATGGTGATACGAGAAAAGGTAGACGGCCTAATTTTATGAAAGCTGCCAAGCCGGATATGGCAAACGCACTTTACGAATGCTTCAATGAAACCCTTAGAGAAAAGGGCATCCTTGTTGAAACTGGCCGTTTTGGCGCGATGATGGACGTGTCATTGACCAATTCAGGGCCAGTCACGATTTTGATGGATAGCAAAGAATAGACTGTAGATAAACTCTTGCTGAGAGTTTGTTTAGAGTCTTTTTCTTTTGGCATCAAAAAAGAGGCGCAGCGGCCTCTTTTTTTTCTATCGAAAATATTGTTTTAATCCTTCTGTCATTCCTTCTGTCACTCGCTCTTGGTAAGAGGCGCTATAGATGATCGCTTCCTCCTGAGGGTTGCTTAAATAGCCGAGTTCATATAAAAGGGAAGGGCGTTTATTTTCTCTTAAAACAAAATAATCTCCGAATTTAACACCCTTATCTGGGATTTGTGATCGTTTTGCGACTTCAGCATGAAGGTTTGCCGCTAGGCTTTGATCTTTTGATGCCTGATAATAATATGCGGTGCTTCCTCTGACACTTGGGTCCATAAAACTATCATAATGAAGACTGATGAATGCATCTGCATTTCGGTAATGAGAAGTGGCAACCCTCGATTGAAGGCTGATAAATGTATCATCACTTCTTGTTAAATACACATTTGCTCCAGAAGCTCTTAATTTGCCTGCCAGTAAATTGGCGGTTTTTATGGTGATATTCTTTTCAAAAGCACCGTCTGCGCCGATCGTGCCGCTGTCTTTCCCGCCATGACCAGGATCAAGAACAATCGTTTTCCCTTTTAAAGATCCAGTTCCAGACGATGAATCCTGCTGAGGTCTTGGTGCCTCGCTGCTATTTTTCTTTGTTTGAACAACCCAGCTCGCCACATATCCTGTTCCGCCGTTAGATAGGGTGACTTCATACCAGTCACCTTGCGTTCGAACAATTTGATAAGCTGCTCCTTTCGTTGCTCTTTCTGCAATCGCAGCAGAGGTAGAAGCGCTTTTTCTAATATTCGTTCCATCATAGACGATATACGCGTTCTGATGAGAGGACGAAGAGGATGAACTCTTTTCACGGGCCGAACTTGCTCCTTGGCTTGTGACAATATAATAACTTGCAACCCAGCCTTTTGTCCCTTTGGCTTCGATTTCATACCAGCCATTTTGCTCTCGTAAAATGGTGATGTGTGTATTGCGGCTAAGTGAAGCCACCACTTGTGCATTTGGTGCCGCTGATTGTCGAACATTCAAGCTGGATACGCCAACTGTGCCTGTCTGTTTAGAACGAGCGGACTCACCTGAACTTGATTGAGAAGTTTTTTGTCCGCCAGAAATGTAATCAGAGTGGACCCAGCCTTCTGCTTGTTGATACGAAATTTTTGTCCATGCGCCGCTTGTGCCCAGCTTCTTAGCGGAAGCGCCCTGCGGGAAAGTTCCGATGACTTGATAGGAAGTCCCTGGGCCTGTCCGAATGCGAAGATCGGAGGCTGTCGAGGTAATTGTGCGGCTTCCTTCTGCACGTTGATCTTGCGTCTTTGTCTTCGCAGGCTTTTGCGTGTCAGATGACCGGGTAATCAGCCATGAGACAATCCAGCCTTTTTGTCCGTTCGATAGCCCAATCTGCACCCATTCCCCTTGTTCAGTGAGAATCGGATAGCTTTCTCCTCGTTTCGCAACAGCTGCGATCCCATAGCTCAAACCAGGACCGGTTCGCACATTGATTTCATCTGTTGCAACGACTGCTTGGTCTGTTTGAGCAGTCGCATGTGTCATGGGCAACGTGCTGGCGATGAGAACAAAACAGGTCAGCAACATGATCATGTGATTGTGTGTTTTCAGATTCAAAACGGTGTTTTCCCCTCCCTTGTAAAACCGATGAATGTAAATTCGTTATGTAATGGACTAATTCCTTGCAGTATCCCTAATAAAAATGAATCAATCTGTTTATACTAGATAAAAATGTGATAAAAGGATGTACAAACATGAGATTAAGCAGAAAATTAGGACGAGTGCAGTATAATGGACATCGTGATATCGATCGCTGGCAGCACGACGAAATGGATCAACCAGGCTTCCTTGAAGAAACGGCATCTGAATACGGCTGCACGTCAAAAGAAGAGCTGGAAAAGAAAAAGAGGCACGGCAAGGGTTGACAGAGTGGCAGCACCGACCTTATTATAATATAAATCAACACACTTGAAAATTTAAAATGTGGAACTGATGATAGAGAATAGTAGGGTAAATTGCGTGAGCAGAGAGGAATCGCCTTAGGCTGAAAGCGAATCCGCATGGCATTTATCACGAAAGAACACTCTGTAGGTTTCCTGCTGAACGCTCTAAAAATGAGTCATTAGGCGGAGAACGTGAATCTGCGTTAAGGATTTGAGCGGGAACATGGCTGAATCATGTTCCAACTAGGGTGGCACCACGGGTATAACTCTCGTCCCTACTATACACATAGTAGAGGCGGGGGTTTTTTATATGTCCACATAAAAAATGATGATGGTCGTAGGAGGACGAAAAATGAGTTTTAATATTCCAAGAGGTACACAGGATATTTTACCTGGAGAGTCAGAACGCTGGCAGTATGTTGAACAAATTGCGAGAGATACATGTGCAGCCTTCCAATACAAAGAGATTCGCACACCGATTTTTGAGCATACGGAGCTGTTTGCGCGAGGAGTAGGCGAATCAACGGATATCGTTCAAAAAGAGATGTACACATTTGAAGACAAAAAAGGACGCAGCATCACCCTTCGTCCAGAGGGAACGGCTTCAACAGTACGTTCTTATGTAGAAAATAAATTATTCGCTCAGCCTACGCAGCCTACAAAGCTGTATTACATCGGACCGATGTTCCGCTATGAGCGCCCGCAAACGGGAAGATATCGTCAATTTTATCAATTTGGAATTGAAGCGATCGGTTCAAAAGATCCTGCCATTGATGCTGAAGTCATTTCACTTGCAATGAGTGTGTATGAGAAAGCAGGTCTTTCCAACTTAAAGCTTGTCATTAACAGCCTCGGTGACAAAGAAAGCCGGGCAGATTACCGCCAAGCACTTGTTGAGCACTTTGAGCCAAGAATGGATGAATTCTGTCACGACTGCCAAATTCGTTTACATCAAAATCCATTACGTATTCTTGATTGTAAAAAGGACCGTGACCACGAACTGATGGCAACGGCACCATCCATTCAAGATTTCTTAAATGAAGAATCAAGGACTTATTTTGAAAAAGTCAAACAATACTTAACAGATCTAGGCATTGAATATGTCGTCGATCCGAACTTAGTGCGTGGTCTTGATTATTACAATCACACAGCATTTGAAATTATGAGTAATGCAGAAGGCTTTGGTGCGATCACAACATTAGCCGGAGGCGGCCGTTATGATGGACTCGTTGAAGGAATTGGCGGTCCTGAATCCCCAGGCATCGGCTTTGCGATGAGTATTGAGCGTTTCCTATCAGCAATTGATGCAGAAAAGATTGAGCTTCCAGTACAAGGCGGCATTGATCTTTACATTGCCGCATTAGGAGATCAAGCAAAAGATTATGCTGTGGCATTATTGAATCGACTACGAAAAGAAGGCATTTCAAGTGAAATGGACTATACAGGGAAAAAGCTAAAAGCACAATTTAAAGCGGCGGATCGCTTGAAAGCCAAGTTTATTGCAGTTCTTGGTGAGGATGAGCTGGCGCAGCAAATTGTGAATGTGAAAGATACGACAACGGGTGAACAAATTGAAGTGAAGCTTGATGAGCTCATTCAAATGATGAAAGCCCACCAGAAAGCGTAAAGAAGGAGTGGAATGTTTGTGTTTGGTAGAACTTTTTATTGTGGAGAAGTAACAGAAGACCAGATTGGTCAGACAGTTGTATTAAAAGGGTGGGTACAAAAACGGCGTGACCTTGGCGGATTAATCTTTATAGACCTGCGTGACCGTACAGGCATTGTGCAAATTGTCTTCAATCCAGACCTATCAAAAGAGGCACTTGAGACAGCAGAATCGATTCGTAATGAATATGTCCTTGATATTAAAGGAACAGTCGTCGCAAGAGAAGAAACCACCATCAACCCAAATTTAAAAACAGGCAAAATTGAAATTCAAGTGGAGACGGTCACTGTGTTAAATGAAGCAAAGACCCCTCCATTTATGATTTCAGATCAAGCAGACGAGGTATCGGAAGATGTACGATTAAAATACCGCTATCTAGATCTTCGCCGTCCTGCAATGTTTGAAACGATGAAAATGAGACATGAAGTCACAAAAGCATTCCGCCATTTCTTAGATGATAACGGCTTTCTAGACATTGAAACACCAATTTTAACAAAAAGTACGCCAGAGGGTGCACGTGACTATCTTGTGCCAAGCCGTGTACACGAAGGAGAGTTCTATGCGTTGCCGCAGTCTCCGCAATTATTTAAGCAATTATTGATGGTGTCTGGGATGGACCGCTACTATCAAATTGCTCGCTGCTTTAGAGATGAAGACTTACGTGCTGACCGCCAGCCGGAATTTACACAAGTCGATATTGAAATGTCCTTTATGAGTCAAGAAGACATCATGACGCTTGCTGAAGAGATGATGGCAAAGGTCATGAAAGATGTGAAAGGCATTGACCTTACATTGCCATTACCACGTATGACGTATGATGAAGCGATGAATTCCTATGGATCTGATAAGCCAGATACCCGCTTTGACATGAAGCTTATCAACATTTCAGACACGGTAAAAGACTCAGATTTCAAAGTCTTCAGCGGGGCTGTAACCAGTGGCGGGGCTGTCAAAGCCATAAATGTAAAAGGGGCTGCAGCAAAATACTCAAGAAAAGACATTGATGCCCTTGGTGCATTTGCGGCGAACTACGGGGCTAAAGGTCTTGCTTGGCTAAAAGCTGAAGGGACAGAATTAAAAGGACCGATTGCTAAATTCTTTGATGAGTCAAAGCAAGCAGAATTGAAAGAGCAGCTTCAAGTCGAAGAGGGTGACCTTTTACTTTTTGTCGCTGACAAGACGTCTGTTGTCCATGATGCCCTTGGTGCACTTCGTTTAAAACTTGGGAAAGAGCTTGGACTGATTGATGAGTCTTTATTCAATTTCTTATGGGTCGTTGACTGGCCGCTGCTTGAAAAAGATGAAGAAGAAGGCCGCTTCTATGCTGCTCACCATCCTTTCACAATGCCAGTTCGGGATGACCTTGAATTAATTGAAACAAGTCCAGAAGACATGAAAGCTCAGGCTTATGATCTTGTGCTCAATGGCTATGAGCTTGGCGGGGGTTCTATTCGTATTTTCGAAAAGGACATTCAAGAAAAAATGTTTGGTTTACTTGGCTTTTCAAAAGAAGAAGCATACGATCAATTCGGTTTCCTTCTAGATGCGTTTGAGCATGGTGTTCCTCCGCACGGCGGAATCGCGCTTGGTCTTGACCGTTTAGTCATGCTTCTTGCCGGCCGATCTAACCTAAGAGATACCATTGCGTTCCCGAAAACGGCAAGTGCAAGCTGTGTGCTCACAGATGCTCCTGGCACTGTAAGCGAAGCCCAGCTTGATGAGCTAAGTTTAGCGATTAAAACAAAAGTAAAACAGTAAAATAGGCGGATGTTTATAGGCATGTAAACGCTTGAAAAAGCGGCATGCCTATGATATGCTTTCATCAACTAATCAATAAAGTCCTGATACGTACGGTGGTTACCTAGTTTTGACCGAACATTTTTTTCTACGGGAGCTTGGCTTTCCTTTCTGCATTCATGCCTCATCTGAGGACTTATAAAGTGAGGAAGAAAGCACCCACCTGCATGGTGCGGGGTTCAAAACGAAGGAACAGCTGGCGGCGTCATCGGGACTTTTTTGTGTTTTTTTCTTTTTGAGAAGGATGACGGAGAAGTCTGAATATGATATGATTCTTTCGATTCATTTTAAATAAAGGTGGAGTGAGGCACTTGTTACATCAGTTTTCAAGAAACGAGCTTGCCATTGGCAAGGAAGGCTTAAATATATTAAAAAACAGTACAGTTGCAGTGCTTGGAGTAGGCGGCGTTGGTTCATTTGCAGTAGAAGCGCTCGCTCGTTCAGGTGTTGGCCGTATTGTTCTTGTTGATAAAGATGATATTGATATTACAAATGTAAACCGTCAGCTGCCAGCATTGCTGTCAACAGTCGGTCAGCCTAAAGTGGACTTAATGAAGGCGAGAATTGCTGACATTAACCCAGAATGTGAAGTCGTTGCGCTCAAAATGTTCTATACAGAAGAAACATATGAACAGTTCTTTGAGTATCCGCTTGATTATGTCATTGATGCATCAGATACGATTCATTATAAAATTCATTTAATGAAAGAGTGCCTAAAACGCGGTGTGAATATCATTTCTAGTATGGGTGCTGCAAACAAAACAGATCCGACACGCTTTAAAATTGATGATATTTCGAAAACACATACGGATCCCATTGCAAAAGTCGTTAGAACACGTCTGCGTAAGGAAGGGATTCGAAAAGGGATTGAAGTGATTTTCTCTGATGAAAGTCCGATTGTGATTCGTGAAGATGTCAGAAAAGAAGTTGGAAATGATGAAGCGAAAATTCGTAAGGCGCAAATGCCGCCATCATCCAATGCATTCGTTCCATCTGTTGCTGGACTGATCATGGGTGGTCATGTCATTATGAAGCTTTTAAAAGACATTCCGATTACACGTGTGAAAGATAAATAAATAGCCCGCCTGCGAAATGCAGGGGGCTATTTTTATTTTTGCCGTCTTAAATTCTCATAGACTTGCTTCAGTGCACCTTCAAATTTTCCTGTTTGCTTCGGTTCATAGTATTGCTTGTTTTTCAGCGGGTCAGGTAAATATTGCTGCTTCACCCAGCCATTTTCATAATCGTGCGGATATAAGTAACCGGCGCCTCTTCCGAGTGCTGTTGCTCCTTTATAGTGAGCATCCTTTAAATGAGCAGGGACTTCACCTATTTTCCCAGTACGAATATCATGCAGTGCTGCATCAATTGCTTGATAAGCGGAGTTTGATTTTGGAGAAAGACACAGTTCAATGACGGCGTTGGCGAGTGGAATCCGTGCTTCTGGGAAGCCGACTCTCTCAGCTGTTTGAACAGCGCTTAACACGCGGGGCCCTGCCTGCGGACTGGCTAAGCCAATATCTTCGTAAGCCATCACAAGTAATCGTCTTGAAATGCTTTCGAGGTCTCCCGCTTCAATAAGTCTTGCAAGGTAATGCAGGGCGGCATCTGTGTCAGACCCTCTGATGGATTTTTGGAAAGCCGAGAGGACATCATAATGGGCATCACCGTTCTTGTCATGCGAGAAGCTCTTTTTCTGTAAACATTCTTCTGCTGCGGCAAGAGTGATCGTGATATGTCCAGATTCATCAGCTTTTGTCGATAGGACGGCTAGTTCAAGCGCATTTAAAGCAGAGCGCACATCTCCTCCGCATCCATTCGCAAAATGATTCATCGCCTTTTCATCAACTGTGACCGAATAACTGCCAAGCCCGCGATGTTCATCCTGTAAAGCCCGTGATAAAGCGGCTTTGATCTGCTCTGTTTCAAGCGGCTTCAGCTCAAATATTTGTGTCCGGCTTCGGATAGCTGGATTGATTGCATGATACGGGTTGGCTGTTGTTGCGCCAATTAAAATGATCATGCCATTTTCTAAATACGGAAGAAGGAAATCCTGCTTCCCTTTATCCAGCCTGTGAACTTCGTCTAAAATCAGGATGACCTGACCGCTCATTTTTGCTTCAGCGGCGACAGCTTCCATGTCTTTTTTGTGATGAATGACCGCATTCAACGTACGAAAGGCAATGCTTGTACTGCCAGCTATCGCAGTTGCAATTGATGTTTTGCCAATGCCCGGCGGTCCGTATAAAATCATCGAGGATAAATGTTTTGCCTCGACCATTCGTCTAATAATTTGACCTTCTCCAACGAGATGCTCCTGCCCGATAATATCTTCAATATGACTTGGGCGCATCCGATACGCTAAAGGTTTCATGATTATCTCTCCTAAAGCAATGTCTTGTTTATATAGAGTACCGAAATTTCTTCAAATAGAAAAGGGATGCGTCCTCCTTTAGCGCTCAGAGGCCGCAAATGAAAGTTGGCTGAAAGTATGATATAATTGCTTTTGGTCTATATAACAGCGTATATGAAATCAGAAAAATAATTGATGACATAGAATTAGAAAACGCAGAGGTGTTTAACTTGAAAATTTCCACTAAAGGCAGATATGGTCTGACGATCATGATCGAATTAGCCAAAAAACATGGCGAAGGCCCTACATCATTAAAATCAATCGCTCAAAACAATGATTTGTCTGAGCATTATTTAGAGCAGCTTGTATCACCACTTCGCAATGCCCGTCTTGTGAAAAGTATCCGCGGGGCTTATGGGGGCTATGTTCTTGCCCATGAACCAAGCGAGATTACAGCCGGTGATATTATTCGTGTATTAGAAGGACCGATTAGTCCTGTCGAAGTGATCGAAAACGAAGAACCAGCAAAGCGTGAACTTTGGATTCGAATTCGTGATGCAGTAAAAGACGTACTAGACAATACCACTCTTGAAGACTTGGCAAGCTATACAGATGACGGGGATCAAGACGCGTATATGTTCTATATTTAGATCAGAGGTGTACCGGAAATGGAACGTATCTATTTAGATCATGCAGCTACAACGCCTATGGATCAGCGCATTGTGGACAAGATGATGCCTTACTTTACAGAGATATTTGGCAATCCCTCGAGTATTCATTCATACGGGCGCGAGGCAAGGAAGCGGCTCGATGAGGCAAGAGAAATCATTGCAGAAGAATTACACTGTAAACCGCAGGAGATCATCCTAACAAGCGGGGGAACAGAGGCGGACAACTTGGCGATCACAGGTGTTGCAATGGCAAGGCAACATGAAGGAAAACATATTATCACAGCAAAAACAGAGCATCATGCAGTGCTGCATACATGTGAGCGATTAGAGAAGCTTGGTTTTGATGTGACGTATTTAGATGTTGATCACACTGGATTCATTCAACTTGACCAATTCAAACAATCACTAAGAGATGATACGATTCTTGTGACCATCATGTACGGCAATAATGAAACAGGCGTCATTCAGCCAATCAAAGAAATTGGTGAACTTCTACACGATCACACGGCTTATTTTCATACTGATGCCGTACAGGCGTTTGGCACAATGACAATTGATGTTGCAGCTCTTCATATTGACCTGTTATCTGCTTCTGGCCATAAATTAAATGGTCCAATGGGAACAGGTTTCTTATATGTCAACGAACGCGTAAAACTCTCTCCGCAAATATTCGGAGGAGAACAAGAAAGAAAACGCCGTGCTGGCACTGAAAATGTGGCGGGGATCGTTGGGCTGGCAGCAGCTGTTCAATTAACAAAGCAAAATAGAAGAGAAAAAGCAGTGCATTATGGTAAGCTCAAAGAAACGATGCTCAAAGTATTCGAGGAGGAATCACTCAATTTCTCTATCAATGGACATCCGGAACAGACATTGCCGCACATTTTAAATGTTCATTTCCCCGGTGTCTCCATTGAATCGTTACTTGTGAACTTAGATATGGAAGGGATTGCTGTTTCAAGCGGGTCAGCATGTACGGCTGGATCTGTCCTTCCTTCGCACGTATTAAGCGCCATGTATGGCGAAGAAGCAAAAGAGCTGACATCCTCAGTCAGAATAAGCTTCGGTCTTGGAAATGAAGAGGAACATGTAAAGCAGGCGGCGCGTAAGATCGCGGCTGTTGTCAAACGCCTAGCCAAATAAATGCTCCCTTTTTGTTCGTGTGTGAAAAATGAAACAGCCAGGCACCTGAAGAACGAAACGCGCACGCTGTTTCATTGAAATTGGAGTTGATGAAGATGACAAAAAGACCAGAAGACACAAGAGTTGTGGTTGGTATGTCTGGAGGAGTCGATTCATCAGTTGCTGCTCTCATGCTAAAGGAGCAGGGCTATGATGTAATCGGCATCTTTATGAAAAACTGGGATGACACAGATGAAAATGGTGTTTGTACAGCAACGGAGGACTATGAGGATGTCATTCGTGTTTGTAACCAGATTGGAATCCCTTATTATGCAGTAAATTTCGAGAAGCAGTATTGGGACAAAGTGTTTCAATATTTTCTTGATGAATATAAAGCAGGCAGAACGCCAAACCCAGATGTCATGTGTAACAAAGAAATTAAGTTCAAAGCATTTCTTGAGCATGCATTGTCACTTGGTGCAGATTATTTAGCAACAGGCCACTATGCACGTATCGACAGAACTGGCGATGAAGTGAAAATGCTAAGAGGTCTTGATGCAAACAAAGACCAAACCTATTTCTTGAATCAGCTGACTCAAGAACAGCTTGATAAAGTGATGTTCCCAATCGGCGATTTAGAGAAAAAAAGAGTGCGTGAATTAGCAAAAGAAGCGGGGCTTGCTACCGCAACGAAAAAAGATTCAACGGGCATCTGCTTTATTGGGGAAAGAAACTTTAAAACGTTCCTCAGCCAATATTTGCCTGCACAGCCCGGTGTGATGCAGACAATGGACGGAGAAGTAAAAGGTGAACATGATGGACTGATGTATTACACGATTGGTCAGCGCCAAGGACTTGGCATTGGCGGAAGCGGTGACCCGTGGTTCGTTGTTGGGAAGGACTTAGAGAAAAATATCTTATTTGTTGAACAAGGCTTCCACAATCCACTTTTATACTCTGAAAGCATTTCAGCCGTAAATATAAGCTGGACTCGTCCTCATATTGTCGACGAAAACGGTGAATTAACATGCACAGCAAAATTCAGATACCGTCAAGAAGACCATCATGTGAAAGTCAAAATGACAGGTGAACAAGAAGCGATGGTCATCTTTGATGAACCAGTGCGTGCTGTCACACCAGGACAAGCCGTTGTCTTCTATGATGGCGAAGAATGTCTTGGCGGCGGGACAATTGACGATGTCTTTAAAGACGGTCAGAAGCTGTCGTATGTGTAACATGTGTTAAAAACCTCAACGTCGCTGTTGAGGTTTTTTAATGAAAGGATGATAAGAGCAAATGAATCATAATGAGATCGGCATAGAAGCGTTAAACCAAGGGAACATCGAAAAGGCAGCCGAAGCTTTTACAAAAGCCATTGAAGAAAGCCCAAAGGACCCGGTTCCATATATTAACTTTGCAAACTTACTTTCAAGTATCAATGAATTTGAACGTGCTCTGAACTTCTTTCAAAAAGCCATTGAACTTGATCATACAGCAGCTGCAGCCTATTACGGAGCAGGAAATGTGTACACATTGAAAGAAGACTTTATGAAAGCAAAAGACTATTTTGAGCAAGCGCTAAAAGCTGGAATGGTAAACAGCGATTTGTTTTATATGCTAGGGCAAACGCTTATCAAATTAGAGCAACCGAAGCTTGCGATGCCTTATCTTCAGCGTGCCGTTGAGCTAAACGAAGAAGATAACGAAGCAAGGTTTCAATTTGGCATGTGCCTTGCGAATGAACAGATGCTGGAAGAAGCGGTGGCGGCCTTTACCGAAGTGGTCACGCGAGATCCGCAGCATGCAGATGCCTTTTATAATTTAGGGGTTGCGTATGCCTATTTAGAGAAAAAAGACGAAGCACTTGAGATGCTAGGAAAAGCCATTGACGTGCAGCCAGATCATATGCTTGCACTGCATGCACAAAAGCTGATTCAAGAGGCAGAATAGACGGAAGGAGGGAAGACCTGTGCAGGAACATCCAGATCAAATAAAGCTTGAAGACGAACCATTTTTAAAAGGGACGGTTCAAGCGGTTATTTTCCATAACGAAAGTAATTTATATTCGGTGTTAAAAGTCAAAGTCATTGAAACATCAGAAAACTTAGAGGAAAAAACAGCATCTGTCACAGGCTACTTCCCGGCACTTCATGAGGAGGAAACCTACACCTTCTATGGCAAAGTCACAAGCCATCCGAAATTTGGTGAGCAGTTTCAGGCCACTCATTTTCAAAAGGAAGTACCTACAACAAAACAAGGGATTATTCATTATCTCTCAAGTGACTTATTCGAAGGAATAGGGAAGAAGACGGCGGAAGAAATCGTCGGGAAACTTGGCAATCAGACGCTTCATCAAATTATGCGTGATCCGTCTGTGTTGTATGACGTTCCGCGCCTGTCAAAAAAGAAGGCAGACAAGCTGGCTGCCGCACTTCAGGAGCATCAAGGACTGGAGCAAATCATGATCAACCTGAATCAATATGGCTTTGGTCCGCAGCTCAGTATGAAAATTTACCAAGTGTACGAGAGTGAAACCTTGCAGAAGATTGAGGAAAATCCTTATCAGCTTGTCAAAGACGTAGAAGGGATTGGGTTTATTAAAGCAGATGAGCTCGGCGCTAGAACAGGGATATCTGGAAATGACCCAGACCGCATTCGTGCAGCTCTGCTTTATACTGTCGAGACAGCAAGCCTTCAGGACGGTCATACGTACATACAAACGAAAGATCTGATCGTCGAAACCCGTAAGCTGCTCAATCAAACAGGTAATGACTACAAAGTGAATGAAATGGACGTTGCCAATCAGATCATTGCACTTGGAGAAGCGAAAGAGATGATCATAGAAGATGAGCGGTGCTATCATCCGTCGCTTTTTTATGCGGAGCAAAGTGTGGCGAAACGCATTCGGAAAATCGTCTCTCAAACAGAATATGCTGATCAATTTCCTGAATCAGAATTCCTTCTCGCACTCGGTGAGCTGGAGGAACGGCTGGGCGTCCAGTATGCGCCGACACAAAAGGAAGCCATTCAAAAGGCGCTCATGTCCCCAATGCTGCTCTTAACAGGCGGACCGGGTACAGGGAAAACGACGGTCATTAAAGGGATTGTCGAGCTTTATAGCGATCTTCATGGCGTTTCTCTTGACCCTAGTGATTATAAAAAAGATGAGTCTTTTCCGTTTGTGCTTGCTGCACCAACTGGACGCGCGGCGAAACGAATGACTGAATCTACAGGGCTTCCAGCTGTGACCATTCACCGGCTATTAGGCTGGAATGGGTCAGAAGGCTTCTCACATGATGAAGATCAGCCGATTGAAGGAAAACTCGTGATTATTGATGAATCGAGTATGCTGGATATTTGGCTGGCTAATCATTTGTTTAAGGCGATTCCAAATGACATTCAAGTCATTATGGTTGGAGACGAACATCAGCTTCCATCTGTCGGACCCGGTCAGGTGTTAAGAGACCTGCTTGCATCACAAGCCGTACCAGCTGTAACGTTAACTGATATTTACCGTCAGGCAGACGGTTCATCCATTGTTGAGCTTGCCCATGATATGAAAAATGGTGTTTTACCAAAAGATATTACCGCACGCTCGAAGGATCGATCCTTCATTCAATGTTCAGCTGATCAAATAAAAGAAGTCATCGAAAAAGTTGTCAGCAACGCTGCTCAAAAGGGCTATTCAGCAAAGGACATTCAGGTGCTGGCACCGATGTATAAAGGGAAAGCTGGTATCAACGAGCTGAATAAAATGCTTCAGCAAATTTTGAACCCTAAAAAGCCAAAAGGAAGAGAAATTCCCTTTGGTGACGTCGTCTACCGGACAGGTGATAAGGTGCTTCAACTTGTCAATCAGCCGGAGAATCATATCTTTAATGGGGATATTGGTGAAATCGTATCGATTTTTTATGCGAAAGAAAACACGGAAAAAGAAGATATGGCGGTGATTTCTTTTGATGGAAACGAAATCACGTTTACAAAAAAAGATTTTCATCAATTTACCCATGCTTATTGCTGCTCTATTCACAAATCTCAGGGCAGTGAATTCCCCATTGTTGTGCTGCCAGTCGTCAGAAGCTATTATCGAATGCTTCGGCGAAATCTACTGTACACAGCCATTACACGCAGTAAAAAGTTTTTAATTTTGTGCGGTGAGGAATCAGCCTTGGAGTGGGGCGTGAAAAATAATGAGGATTCCCTTAGACAAACGTCCTTAACAATGCGTCTTGCTAAGACCGAAGAAATCATGGATGCTGAGCTTGCAGCGCTTCAAAAAGAGCTGCCTTTCAGCGTACACGATGCAAATATTGGCATGGAGGGAATCACTCCGTTTGATTTTATGCAAGAGTAAATGGCTTCCTTCATGGAAGCCATCAGATTGTTGACAAAGGGCTAAAATGATCGTTATTTTAGCCCTTTGTCTTCTTTTCAGCGTGACCTGAAAACCTTTGCAGTCTAGGAAGGACGAGTACCGGCG
>NZ_AMSH01000060.1 GCF_000300535.1 Bacillus xiamenensis | reverse complement strand
TTTGCTTGTCTCTATCATACGATGATCCACTTAGGAAAAAAGGTCCCCTTTTTATCCCCCTTTTTGTCGGTTTTTTATCGGCAATGCAAATAAAAAAGTGCCCATAAACATGGACACTTTGGTTCTATTATTCCCAAAACGCATCGCCTTCAGATGCAATATACTTCTGAAGGAAAGTTTCAAAATCTACATCAAGCAGCTTATACTCTAAACCGTCTTCAAATAGATAAAGGTTGGGATTTTCCTTATTTAGTATCAAGTAGCACCCTTCAAAAAGAGCGGCAATAGCTGTTCCATCAGCCTGATCAAAAAAATCATTAGACAACTCGGATTCGATTTCTTCTAAACTGAAAACGTGTAATCCTCCACCCACCTTGTTCCCAAAAACTATGTCTTCAAATATTCTTGCGCCATTATGTAGACATAAAAACTCTTTGAGATCGTCAGGCAATGCATGATGTTTCTTTTCAAATTGTTTTATATTTTCTTGATCGGCTGGGGCATTGAAGGTACAGCACTTTTCATAGACCTCACCGTCTACCGAGAATTTGATGATGTTCTTCTCATCTAATTGATTTTCAAGTTTTTCTAATATCTGCACGATCCTACTCAATCTTTCACCTTCTATCTATATCCTCTCCACCAAGGAGAAACCTCTTGTTGATGCAGTGTTCTTGTGAGTGCATATAAATTACCCATTTTATTATCTCCACCATATTCTAAAGGTATAACATGGTGTATGTCTAAACCAGACCAATCCCATTTAGGATCTCCGTATTTACCAATATACCATCTGATATATTTATTACGGATGTCCTTATCTCTCTTAACCCTATCTTCAGGCTTATACCATTTCATATTTGCTTTTGTTGGAGCCGGCAATGATTTACCACTATGACTATTATGAATTTGCGGATATTGATAAGCATTTTTATTAACTAAATATGTTTCAGTTGTACTCTGTTTAGTTCCTGGGGCACTTCCGACCCAACCGGCAGTTAGTATATCGGATTTGTACACAAATTTCGTTTTAACCATCTTATACGTTTTTGATTTTGTAGCACCAACTTTTATCTGAGAACCTGTAAATTCTTTAGTATACGTTGAAATTGCGTTATATTTCCCCGCATAATCATCTCCTACAAATAGAGTGCTACCTACAATTACAATAACCGGCTTTGCTTTGCCTATAATGCTACGAATTGTGGAACTATGAGTAATTGCCTTTTTCGATTGATCTAACTTAAACAATGTATCAATGACAATTGTATTCGCGACTTTAGTATTAGCGTCTGGAGTCTTATTAGTATTTGTATTCTTAGTGGATGGTTGCAGCACTACGGTGTCACCATGTGGCATATTTCTTTGAGGTGGATCATGAGGTTGGTTTTTAAATTGTTGTCTTGCTTGATCAATAATATTAGATTTACTCTGTATTTCTTTTGCATGTCCATTTTCGTCAACTTCTAGTACATGTGTCTCTTTGTATGTTGTGATACCGTCCTTTGATTGACTAGCTTCCGCATCACTTGTCCATAACCATGCCGTCAACAGAAAAACCATAAAGAAAATCGAATAAGCAAATTTCTTCATTCTGATACTCCTTTTCCAAATTATTTACAACAAATCAAATATACAATATATGTATCTATTATTAAATGATCCTAAAATACCATATATATATAAACAGCACTCATATGATTCCGAGTGCTGTTGAAAGATTAAACGTTGCTTGCTTCTTCAATTTGTAATACCGGTCTTTCTTCAGACCCAGTTCTTCACACACCTCCAAATCCTTCACCACACGCGGTGTCAGGTATTTCATCCGGATGATGTCTTGCTCTATTTCGTCTAGGCTGTTTTCTAGCGCTCTTTCTATCTGCCGGACCTTCAGTTCATTTAAAACTTCCTGATTTCTAAGAGAAGGAAAAAGGCCTGTTGCGCCGTTTGCCTCCTGTTCCTTTCTGTTTTCCTCCAACACCTTCAGGGCTCTATAGACCTTCAGCTCCTTGATCAGAGCATTTCTGACTTGTTTCTCATCGATCCCTGGCAGTAAACACAATTGTTCTGCTCCCATTTCCTCAACCTCCTATAAACAATGAAAGACATAGATCAGGGCAATTTTGCGCCGATCTATGTCGTTTGATTTATTCTTCTAATTGCTGAAAAGCTAATTCAATCTTTTCAAGAATCCCTTTTTCGATTTCATTTAGATCATGTCCATGCATTTTTGTGTGTAAAATGTTGTGCTTGATAGCAAGAAGTTCTGATCTATCAAAATTGATAAATTCCTCATCGCGAAATAAGATGATGTCGTCTTCTCTAAGCAATAGGTGATCAGCCAAATCCTCAGCAGTGGTAATAGACGCTTCTTCTTCTATAATGGACAAAACGAATTCTCTAGCCATTAAATTTGAGATTTTCATTCCGCTACCTCCAATTGGACTTATTTAGGTACTCTCTCAAAATCAACGACAACCAGCCATTTTTATAAAGGATCGTTACCCAATCTTCTTATCATTTGTTTAACATAATCATAACTTTCCACAACATTTATGAAATGGGTACCATCGGCAACAATTCGACATCCAGTTTCATCATGCGGATTAACTCCAAAGTTCAATATTTCATTAAAATTAATCGCAATTTTTTCACCATTTGGTTTAGTTAATTCTATGAATTTCATTTCTTCACCTCGAATGACGGCGTATAAATATGCCCTTTAACGCCTGTCCAATTGCTGTTTTTATATATGGTCATCTTGATACGATGCGTGCCGGATGTGTGATTGACGATGTAAAACTCTTTTGCTGGCGTGGCGGTCTTAAACGATCCAACGAGACTAAACCGTTGATCTTTCCAAGTGCCTCCTACTCGTTTTTGCAAAGTGAAGCGGTAATAGACCGTTTCACTTCCTGTTTTACGTGCTGTCACGTCGATTGATTTAGCTCTCGGCGTGTAAGAATTGGCGTCAGTTGATACGCTGATTGTGTGTCCGGCCACTGTTTTATATCCGCTCGTTACTGCCGCAGTAGACGGCGCACAAAGCACCGCAGCTACAATGATAGATAGTGTGATTAGTAGTTTTTTCATTTGTTATACTCCTTTTTCTTGTAGTTTGTATAATTTGTTAGCTTCTCTTGCACCGGCACGCATAAACGCTTCTTTTAAAACATTTTCGTTTACAGCAAGCTCTTGGCGCTTCGCTCTTTTGACATACCGATAATCAACAAAAACACCGATATGACTTGGTATCTCATCTTTTACCTTTTCGTAAAGGTCCTTTGTTAGCACATAATAGTTGTAATGACCGACAAAACTTTTTTTGGCGCTAGATCGAAAATCCGAAAGAGATACTTTGATTTCAAATGCTCTCCATATGCCTTTCGTGTCAAAAGTCAGATAGTCAATTCGCTCATATCCCGCTCGACCATACTCATAGCCGATGGTCACTTCAAAACATCCATACATACTTTGATTTTCTTGAGTTTTGGCATGTATCTGCCTCTCTAATTTCAGTGTGAGGGCTGACTTTGCCATCATTTACTCTCCCTTTTCAATTCGCCAATTTTAGAATATATAGCAGCCATCACTATGCCTGTTTTAGTGATTTCAGGATCATTAGCAATTAACTTGTTTTGATTTAACCTTGCTAATTGCTGTCTGGTGATAAGTTGCAAATTATCTAGTTCTATATTGAGCTTGTTCCCGTCTAAAAATATTAAACAGTGGCCACTTGGGATTGGTCCGTTTTCTTCTTCCCAAAGCACTTTATGTTTATGTTTCCATCGCTTTTGCCAAGGACCATCATCTGACACTTTGATCAATATATATCCGTCTCGATCCACTCTTTCAAAACCTACAGGCTTGTAATTTAAAGGCTTGTGTCCTGGCTTGAAAGATGTTTTATTCCCGCCAACATTATAAATGCCTTTTGTGCCTTTATTGAGCGGTACATGCCCTTTAGGGAAATAACCGTTTAAGCCGCTAGAGATTTTACGATTATTCTTCCAGGTCTTCACTTGTTGCTTAGTAACATTTAAACCAAATTTCTGATTGATCAAATCTGCTAGTTCTTGATTGAGTAAACCTGCAGCATGTGAACGGATGAAGGATTCTTGTTCTTCATTGAATAACCTCACCTTTATCCCTCCAGCATTTTCGGTTTCTCAAGATCTTTTGATTTGTACTCTGTATGAAACTTTTGCGCCTGTAATACTAATGCTCCATTAGAAATTATGCGATTGGCCACATCAGTAACAGCTTTGGAACGTTCAATTTCTTCTTGAAGTTCCTCACCTTTTAAGTCTTCGTCACTCAACCGCTCCAGCTGCGCAAATAAATGGTTATTTAAGTCCCCTAATGTATTTCTCATCTTCATTCCCCTTCCGATTCCGTTTTCAATTCAAATCCCAGCCCTATAGCTAAGTTATAAACAGTTTTTGCATGTTCGGCATAGTTGGCAGGGGAATCATGTTTTAATTCCCAATCATTTGAATAATTCTGCTTTGCTTCTCGATATAATGACAAAAACATGTCATAATGCCTCTGCAATGTTCTTTCTTTCTGCTGTTTATATTCCTGAATATTTTGCACTAAACAATCGATGACATAATCCTGAGAAACGACCATTTCATAATCAATTCCAGGACACTTAGATGCACAAATGCCTTCGCTGTTTCGCATGATCACTTCGCCGGACGATAGAGTTATTTGAAATGCTTTATTTTTGGTCATCGTGCTTCCTCCTTTAGGTCTGCGTATTTTGCTATATGCCCGCACTGATTAACCCAAGTATGAACACTCCCATGAAATCCGTCTTCGTTATGCTGGGTGAGTTGAGGAACACCCATTTCGCATCCACATGTCGGGCATTCCCAAAACACATTCATTTTTTTGAATCCGACCAAGCAACCATTCGAATCACGATCGGGAATAGTTATTTTTTTGGTGTTCATTTCAGTTGGCCCCTTTTCAATTTAGTTTAATGAGAATGATGGAACTGCTTGAAATTCAATTTTTTTACGTTGTCTGGACCAACCGTTTATAAACGGTTTTGAATCCCTGTAAAGACCCTCAAACATTTCTTTGAGAAAATCTCTATGAAACTGCCATATCATTACATCTTCATTCAACAATTTTGAAGGATCGTTAAGTTCCCATAAACCCCAATCATCCCATGCAACGCTTTCTAACCAGCTTGCTAGGGCATAATCTGATTCAAAGACGAAGAAAAGACCGCCATCAATTGAGTATAGTAAAAACAATTCATAGTACCTGTTAAATTCCGTAATATATTCTGGTAGCCTACCTTTTATAAATTCAACCGCTTCCCTAAGCGTTTCAAATTCCTTTAACACATGTTTACTCATACCGTGTTTCCTCCTAAGCCGCTAGGCTGTTTAATTTCCTAGTAATCCAGCGATCGTTATAATCGCTATGATAGCCAGCAGCGTGAATATGACAGGCCCGTTCGATTCATGCTTCTCCATCAATAATCCCTCTGCAAATCTTGTATATCTCCTTGATAAAAAGTCTGTTGCTTAATGACTTCAAAAATAATTGGCCGTTCTCCTAAGTGAGTACAAGAGCCGTACATATTAATTAATGCGTTTCGCATTTCGTCCTCACTAGGATAGTGATCCCATCCTCCCAAAAGTCGTATGCCTTGTACGTTTAAATAGAAAATGCTTCTCAGTTTCATAATGATCTCCCTCTCTTTTTTCACTCTGCTCGCTTGGCCTGTTCATTAAATCGGCGCAGCAGCTCATCTTTAATTGTTTCAGCTTTTGTTCTTTGTCCTTTGATGTAAGGGCTATTGATGCGATCACCAGATAGCACCGCATCCCCTATTCGTCGTTTGATGTCATCCAGAGCCATCCAAAGCCCTTCATATGACATGTTTTCAGATGGTTTAAACTCCATATGATCCTCCCTCAGAACAGTGTCAGCTGTTCCTGGTGTTGTTCTTTTTGCTTTATTAAAAAATGCCTGGCTTCAAATGCTCCATAGTGTGAGCCAGGACTATCAAATTTTGATACATAATAATGAGCTGAACCGAGAGGAAAGAGAAAGTACTCTACGCCCTTTTCTAGCGGTGTAAACTCATTAGTGAGACATATTCCCTTCAAGGTCATGCCACGATTTCCCATGGCAACCGTTCAACCCTTTTCATACTTCCGGCACAGCCGATTTTCCCAAGATTCCGGCGTGCTGCTGGATAGGATTGATATGTGTCATACTCGCTCCATTTCCCGTTTGCTAATAGAGTAGAACGCCAATAGGCAACATATCCGCTCGCTGTATTGACAATACAAAATTCAGCGTGAGGAGATTTTGAATACCAGATTTCTTTCATTTTGACTGCCTCCCTGCAGGAGGAAGCTCCTGCTATTTTATTTTGTGTGAACTCGAATAATTTAAATTTGTGAATTGGCCGTCACGTGTAGTGATTTCCGTTTTCCCGTAAATAGGTGCTTCCACCAAGAACACTTCATCGGAATGGCCATCTAAGATAATGACTCTCACTTCTCCTTTGGTCATAAAGTTATCAATGGAGATGGTTGAGTCTATATGTTTGTAAGGATTATTCATGCGCACAAGGCCTCCCATGTTATAATGAATTGTCGAGATTCATTAGAGCCGGAGCCTTGTGCTTTGGTTCTTTTTATTTGTCCAGAAAAGCTTGTAGATCACGTACGCACATTCTAAAGAGATGTTCATCATTTAAGTCTAGGGACAAATCGATCAGAGCCTTTAATTCATCTTTAGTGATCGTTACATCTAAGTTTTTAACCCAATGTTTAGGAACAGCTGTAGACTTTCCTTTAAGCGGCTTCACTAAAATATTTTTGTCAGTAACTTTAAGTACGTAACCAGATATATGAAACATTCTCCGTGCAACTTCACCCAAAGCTTCCACCCAATCGCCTTCTACAATCTGTTTCATTTCTTGAAGCTCCTTCCGCACTTCAAGCAGCAAGGACCATTAAAAACCCGAGTGCTAAAATCCAGCCAATAACCACGACGCACCGAAACTATGTTTATACATTTGAAGCAGAAGAAGTATTTATGATTGAAGAAAAACTTGATTTTATTAATCATCTGACAACCCTCCACCCTTTCCTGATCCGACTGTGCAGTTCATATTTTTTAAGTGGTTCATAGAGGTGGACGCGCTGTCCATCCTCTTCGCGATAAAGCAAGAACCACCGTTTTGAGCGTTTGCGTGCCACCTTATGCAGCCCCGTCTTCCTCATCTTTTTGATCTTCTTCAGGAAGATCATTTTCATCTGGAACGCTATCATCTGAACCCTTTTCGTCTTCAGATGCTTCTTCATTCTTGGTTTGCATCGGTTCAGCTTCGTTGGCTTGATCCTGCTTCCAGTCCCACCATGTTTCAGCGAGCGGAGCAACCGCTGCTCGGTAGTCATTGATCAGATCAACGATTGCACCGGAGGACATTTCAAGTTCAGTGGCCAACTTCCGGTATGATTCACCTTCAATGCGACGCTTCGCGATCTCTGACATATTTTCAGGAAAACCGTCCAGTTCTGGAGCCATACCTTCAACGATGAATTGATCCACCACTTCACGCTTAATCTCCATCGGTTTTTCTTCAATTTTTGGTTTTTCTGCAGGTAAGCCCAATTCTGCCTCTAACTGTTCCGGCTCAGGATCAGCTATGTGAACCACGCCGCTCTGGTCTACTTGATAATTTACGATCGGTCGCTCTGTGTTCGCATTGATTTGAACGTTATAGCGGACAATGTCACTTTCAATCTCCACTTTCACGTCCTTATCAATCATTTCTGCAAGGTTTTGAATTCTGTTACCTAGCTCCTTTGTTGGCACTTCCAACACTAATTCTGTAATCCCTTTAGGCTTGTGATTCATTTTTTTAACTTTTCCATTGAAATTTATAAAAGACATATTTGTTCCTCCTCGTGGGTTGGTGTAAGAGTAGATACTTCGACTTCAATTCTTGGTGTGCTGCTGTAGAACTTACTTACATGCAGATCAACAATTTGACTATCATCCTGCCAAATGACTTTATTCAGGCCATCTTTTATCCCTTTGATGTAGTTATCAACATCTGGCTTCTTAGCTGGTCTCAGCTCGCCTCTTTCAGCTTCTGCGGCCCTTTTCTTGCTGAAACTTTTTAGTAGGGATTTGTAAACTTTAACCCTCAATTCCAGAGGACCTGTAAGGAGTTGTTCTGGACGATGATCACTTGCAGCCAGCTTCACATAAGACTTAAAATCTCTTGATTTTTTCGGATCATACAGCCTTGTCATCCCATTTCTGTGTGCAGCCCTCGGTCTTCCTTGTGCAACTGGCTCAGCGTAAATGGTGAATGCTATTTTCATAGTTTTTCATCTCCTTGAACATAACGACTTTTCGCATGGTACAAGTACCCGTCTTCATCTTCATGATCCCAACCGTTTTTCATATCAGCAGGCATGATTTTCACCTTTGTTTGACAGTTGTCACATGCGGTGTATCTAAAGCCCTTATAAACCTGCTTGTCCTCTTTCAATCCACACTCAGGGCATTGAAATTTAGTCTTCCATTTCATGCGGTCAGGTTCTGAATCTTCTTTTTGAACTAGAGCTATGCTTTTGACTTGATCCATCACGCTCATGTGTTCTCCGATGCTCGCATTCAAAGTCCGTTCATTATTCAAAAGATCAACTTTTCTCGATCTCTTTGGTTCTGTTGCTTTTGAGGGAGCAGGAGTAGCTTTCTTTTCATCCTTTGATTTAGAAACATCTTGGTCTTCTTGAAACCGTTTGATTTGACTAGTCACGATATCAGTATGAATTGGTTCTTCTGTCCTTTTCACAGAGGGCGGAGCGACTCGTCTAGCACTTTGACTTGTATTGATATTTAGTGGTCCTCCATGCATGTATGCAGCCAGTTGCATGATCAGACGATTGCAATCTGCAGCTTTGTAATTATCTGCTTCAAAATTAACTTCTTTACCAGAAGTACTGTCTTTGATTTGTAATTTAATCACTCTGCTTCCTCCTCAATTTCCATCCTGGCATTGTAAGTTTCGATGCTGTTCCCTCGCTCACTCTTGGCTGAAATGACTAGCATTTCGAGATCATAGAGTGATAGGTTTTCAAGATTTTCATTCTCACTTGGTTTATATCCAATACGCTTCAGTTCTTTGAGCAAGAACTGTTTACGCTGATCGCTATTGATTGTCATGTTCATTCCTCATTTCACATTGCGGCTTCCATTTGCCGCGATAGATTTACAAATCTCCCGTACTCTTTCACGAATACTGCGTTTATTGTTCCTGTTGATCCATTCCGTTGTTTTGCAAAAATGATTTCAACAATGTTTTTAGCTTCGCTTTGTTTGTTGTAGTAATCATCCCGATAAAGGAATGTCACTATATCTGCATCTTGCTCAATACTCCCTGAATCTCGCAAATCGGACATCATAGGTCGTTTGTCATTTCGCGCTTCTACACCGCGTGAAAGCTGTGATAACAAGATGATGGGAACGTTGAAACTTCTGGCCATATTCTTAAGTTCTCTCGTGATCTCACCAACCTCATGGTTTTTGCTCTCGGATTTACCAATCGGCGTGATAAGCTGCAAATAGTCAATGATGACTAAATGATCTTGATCAGGATGATCCTTTTTCGTTTTACGGATCTGGGACCGGATATCTGCGACGGTTTGAGTGGGGTGATCATGAATATAAATGTCTAATTTTTCGTATTCGCCCATCGCACTATGGGCACTATCATAATCATCCTCACTAAAATATCTCTTTGGATTCCTCCACTTCGTGCCTTCAATACTCCCTATGCTGCTTAACATACGCTGTGTTAATTGTGTATCAGACATTTCCAGTGAAAATATGTCGGTAACTCCACCATTTAGTGCATTATTACGACCAAGGTTAAGAGCGAACGCTGTTTTACCCATCGATGGACGGGCAGCCACAATAATCAAATCACTCTTCTGCCAACCGCCTGTCATGGCATTCAGATCCGCAAGACCCGTGTTGACTCCAGTCAGATCACCATGATCTTCTTCCATGCTCATGTATATATCTGTTAGAACATCCATTTTCGTACGAGTCTCTTTTACACCAACCTCTTGAGCTTCAATTGTTTTTTGATAAAGCTCGGTGATGCCCTCATCAGTAGGGGAACTGGCAAATGCTAAAGCAGCACTTTGCAAATCTCTGAGTCTAAAAGCCTCGTAAATTAATGTTTCATAGGTTTCAAATGAATGAGTAGATGGAACAGCGCTCGCTAGGTTGGTTAAGTATTCGAAACCCCCAACTGCATTTAAAGTGTCCCCCATAGATGCAGCGATATTGGCCATTTCCACTTGTTTACCTAGCTTGTCCACTTCCCTCATCGCGGCAAAAATTTTCTTGTGACGCTCTTCAGCAAAATGCTTAGTCTCTAAAGCTGTTTCCTTGATTAGATCGCCTTCAAGGATGATGCAACCCAGTAGAAACTGTTCAGCTTCGCTGTTTCGCAAATTTTGCATTCTTTTCCCACTCTTTCTGCTGCTCTAGAAACTCGTTTTTCTCTGGTTGATGTACTTGTATCTCCGCAATAGCAGGAGGGAAACGTTTTTCAGCGATGTGCTGATCAATCTTTTTTAAAACAGGTTCATATGGAAGTGCCGTTAAATGCTCTAACCAAAGCCTAATTCTTTCTTTTCCGATCGCGTCTGTAGAGAGCTCAAATCTAGGATAGGCAGCAGCTATCCTTGTTAAGATAGCCATCGCTTGGTCCTTTGTCATGCTAATCATCCTCCTCCAAATTTAATGCCATTTTCTTTTGCATAAGCCTCTAATACTGATAAGTTGTCTTGTTGTCTCTTTGGTTTAAATTCAGATATGTTGCTAGGTTGATTGTTTTTGGCATGCCATCGATCAAGAATGCCTTTCTCTAGGTAAGAAAACGATTTGATGCCATCCGCTCTATGTCTTGGTCGGTATTGATCGAATATCTCGTCGATCCACACCAATATGTCTTCAAGGGGTATCTGCTCCTGAATGATCCTCTCAATGGCTTGAGCATCATTAGGAGTGATCATCAATCCTCCACCTCTTCGAGATAGATACTTGTCTTCGATTTGTTGGAAAGGAGAATCATTTCCTACTGGCGATCTCTCTTCTTCCTCTTCATATACATTCTTTACATTCTTAACATTCTTGTTTGTGATCATTTGATGTTCATCTGATGATCTTTTGATGTTCATTTGATGATCATTTTGGTGATCAACTTCGTTAATTTCTTGTTGGTAAAGTGCCCATTTATTAATGGTTACAACTGAAAATTTGTTGCTCTTTTTGATGCTCAGAAAATTCATTTCCTCTAATTTTTCAAGCCATCGATACACTGTAACTTTGCCAGTTACTTGATCACTTTTCCTAAGCCCTTTGTTAAACATTTCAGCAATATCGTACCTACCAGTCACAAATTGACCAGGCTCTAATTCCACCACCTGATTACCTATCATCTGCTGATGATGCTTATGGCTCGCTTCAGTAAGACAGATAAGCCAAAGCCTAAGCAGGTTAGGATTATTGAATACTGGATTTTCACGTAATTTTCGATGTAATTTGATCCACCCTCGCAAATGAATTCCTCCTTCCCAACTATTTGCTTTTGAGTCTGCAAATAGCGTATTTACCTTCAATTTTCACGACTTCAAGATGTGGTTCATACTTAGCCATATAAGTGCTTATGTACATGGCCAATACCTTTTTCCGCATGTCTGGAGCTACTGATCTGGCCATCGTAATAAAACAATAGGGATAAGCTGTTTTAAAAAGATCGCTCATTTTGGTATATAGACAACCTTTCCTGTTTGTTTTGCTATTTCTTGTTTGAATAGTTGCTCATCACTGTTTGTGTCAGATAGGTGCAACAACCATATTTCCTGCACTTTTAACAAGTCGTTTGCAGCTAGGAATGTCTTTACATTCTCAAGGCTGAAATGCGACTGTATGAGGCGGTTACGCATGCTTTTATGGATGCTCCCATTTTCGATATTTGCATCCAGAATGGACTCTGCGTAATTGCACTCAATCATGATGTGTGTTAGTCCAGGGAACTTGTATTTGATGTAATAGGTGTCAGTGGCAAAGAGGAGCTTGTCTCCGTCCTCATTAGCCAATAGGAAGCCATATGGCTCTGATACGTCGTGTTGCACATCAAAGGGCATAATAAGCCACGTGCCGATCCTAAACGTCTGTCGGGCTTTTACAAGATTGATTCTGTGATGATTTTCCACTCCGAGAGCTTGTGCCGTTCCAGAAGACATATAACAGTCGATTCCTGCACGCAAAACATCTTTCAATGCCTTGCAGTGATCACCATGTTCATGAGTGATGAGACAACCAGCGAAACTTATATCGAAATCAAAAGCACGTTGCATCTCTTTGAAAGTGATACCACACTCCAAAAGGAGCGGGGTTTTACCATCAGTCACCCGATAGCAATTCCCCTTACTGCTTGACGATATAGCTTTGATCTCAATCAAAATGGTGGCTCCTCGGTTAAAGCTGAAGGTTTTGAGTCAGATGGCTGTTGCTTCTCTTCTGGCTCCTTTATCGGTTCTTCTGGAACGGTATAATCCATATCAATAGTTTCTGAATTCGCATTTTCATTTACTTCACGAGCAACTGTTTCAGTTGTGTCTGGTGTTTGTGTTTCTTCGTCCGTATACATGTTTCCAAGAGAATTAGGAAAGGCTTCCCTTAACGCATTGACAATGGCTGTTTTGCGGATCATGTTCATCGGCATCGTTTTCCAAGTTGATTGACCTTTGCTGAACTCATCAAAACTTATCCGAACAGGTGTAGGTGTTTCACGATCTTTTCGATAAACCGTAGCCCATCCACCTAATAATTTGTCATTTGGTAGTTTGATAGCACCCTCTATATCCACCATTTCACCGTCCCGTTCAACAATAATTCCTGCACGTATTCCGGCGAATTCTTCATTGTTTTCAGCACGCTTCATAAATGCTTCTTTTCCAACAATAATTTGTGCTGGCGATCCCTTAAATTTCACCAGGTATGCCTCATTCAAAAATGGATTGAGTTTCTGGTATTTGCATAGGTTGATAAACATGACCACTTCTTGATCCGTTACATCTGCATTACCACGTACTAAGTAGGTTTTCACCGTATTCCCTGTGAGTTTTACCTCTTCTCCATTCACAGCAAATACTGAAGGTTTTTCCATCAATTTTGTGTTTGGATTTGATTGTTGATTACTCATCCGTATCCTCCTCATAAATAAATCTGACCTTTTTGCCTTTATGCTCTCTTAGAAAGGTCTTTAGCATTTCAGCAAAATCCGATGGACCTTTTAAGTCTCTTTCCAAGATTGCATCTTCAGGACATTCAGAAAGCGGACGAACGTCCATGACCTGTTTACCATCAATCAGAAGTTTTTCACGTTTGCAATCTTCCCAACCTATACCTGAAAGAACTTTCACCTCTACCACTTCACTCATGCGATCACCTCACAATCTACAGTCAGCAAGTTGTCATCAGTTTCAACTCGCAGCTGCTTGTCCTTCTCGGATACTATCAAGCTAATAACTTGAGCATTCACATCGATTAGATTCGTGACCGCCTCGCTGTTATCAACGAAGATCGGCGCAGAAATACCATAATGCTCATTTAACGTATTAATGATGTCTAAACCGACGTTAATACGTGCCGCATTGTTTAGGCCTTTAGAGTAAGGCACGCCTTCATAGAGCGTTTCACAGGTTTCTGTTAAACCGCCGTTGACTTGCTCTTCAAAGAGCTTGAAGCGGGCAAATTTGAATTTGCTGTTTATCCGTTCTTCCATAAGGTTCATCTTGGTTCTGATGAACTCTTCAATCAGGTATGACTCTTTCTCGATCTCATTGTAGTCATCAGCCATTTTACGTTCTTCTTCCTTTAGCTCCTCAATTCGGTTGAGGGCTTTTTGAGCTTGATCAATGCGAGAAAGATCATTGCGGATCAAGGTCATTTCCTGCTGTTTTTCCTTGATCTGTTCATTAATGGCTTGAACAGTTCCACTTGTCTCCTGCTCATCAGACTGGATCTCTTTATTGATCTCCTCAATCTCCTCGATCTTGGCTAGATAAATTGGATTATCGGAAAGCGGAGCAATAGACGCTTCAGCTTGTTCCATATTTTCTTTCAGTTTTTCTAAATTTGAAGCCTTAAATTTCTCTTCCAAATTCAACTTTTGAAGTTGCTCATCAACTTCATACAGCTCATCTTGCTTATTGTCATATTCAATTCCTAATTGCTTTCCCTTATCGGCTATGCGCTCAAGGAAGGCACTTTTTTGCAAATTGAATTTCTCAATAGCAGCTTGAATTTTTTCTTCCGGCAATGATTGTCCACATGTTGGACAATCTGTTTGATGATCCTCAAACGATTCTTCGTACTTTTTAGACCATTCTTCTCGCAACTCAAAGCGCTCTTTATCTATTTGAGATAGAAAAGATGTTAAGTGCTCTTTCTTCGTGATCAAATTACTGAGATCATTCTGGATTTGAGAAAGATCGTTTTTCGCTTTGTAGTAGGCTTCTTTTTTCTCATTCACTACCTGAAATCTTTTTGAGTCATACTCATTCATAATTTGTTGCAGATCGCCTTCGAGCTGAAGCATACGCTTCTTTCTATCTGCTCCTGCATCCGCTTTGATAGAGCGAGCTTCTTTCTCCATATCATCAATTGATGCCTGTATTGCTTTTAAGTCTTCTTTCAATTGCTCTTGGTTAAGAGTAGTTACATCTTCAATAGAACGATTGATTTCATCGATTCTGACAGGATATTGCTCCAGGAGTTTAGTGATCTTTTTACGTTTTTCAGCAAGGATGCGCTTTTGTTCATCAAGACTTTTTCCATCTAAGATGGATTGAAGCTTTGACAATGAATTGTTTTTTGAAATAACGTCCTCATCAGTCACAGCACCACCGATCTCCATGAGAACGTTTAGGCGATCCTGCCACTTCATTTGTTCGTTGAAATAACTTGGGGACGTAATGAGTTTGAAAATATCCTCAGAGATAATGTCATTGACCTTCTCAGTGAACTCTTTTTTCTTAACCGGCACGTCATTGACGTAGTAGTCAGTCGTATGGCCAGAGAAGACTTGCTTTGCTGATCCCCGTTTCTTGGTCCATTTCTCTGAATAGACCTTTTTCAACTCAACCGACTTTCCATCAATTAGTAAGACAGCCGATACCTCATGCTCCACGCCGCTTACCGCTTTGTTATCCTTTGAGAGCGTCTTGATCTCAAAGTCTTTTTTGTTTTGGCTGTCTTTATCAAAGAGCAGCCACGTGAACGCATCAAACAACGTTGTTTTGCCTGTAGCGTTATCACCATAGACCTTTGCACTTTCTCCACCTGTTTCAAGGGTGAATGATTTTACACCCTTGAAATTTGATAGATGGAGTTCTGCCAACCTGATATTTTTGGTCATGAACAAGCCTCCATTGATTTACAGTGCCAACCTGCTATAATAGGGGTTGACACTTTTATTTTCTTTTTTTTGTAATTGGTTCACTTGTGGGAGTGAACCTTTTTAATTTGCATTCACAAAGGTAAAATCGAGTTGTTCCTTCAGATAGCGTTCCAAGTTATCAACGAGGATCATTTCACCCGCATTTCTATCAATGACATACTCATCATTTGAGAAAATCTCATCCCCGAAGTAGTCAGTTCCAACAACATCAACCACTTCAACGCCTTTTGGGTATCCAGTGGCATTTATTTGAGTGATCATTGGATGTTCAATGTTCATGCTAAAACACCAACCTTTCTTCGGATCGCATCAGCAGTGAGCTTTTTATATTCTTCAAAAGCCTCTTGATTCGGGAAAAAGAAAATAGGTTCCCCATGAAAAGTAATCACAATTGATCCTCCAACTTTCGTTAAACGGACTAGATCGTCACGTTTCTCTGAAAAGGGTTGAATAACAGGTTTTTCTCTCATTACTTTTTCCTCCTATTAGTTATTGATGCTTATTCGCATCGTCCGACTGCGGATGGTGCATGATTTGAGGGGATGGTGTGTGTGCATTGTCCATCCGCAAGCCGGACGACAAGAATAAAACTTGTCGTGCTCTTTAAAGAGCGATATAATAAATTCGATCATTTCGATATTCGATTTAAGCAGTGAGTGTAGGAGCTTGCTGCTTTTTTCTTTGTTCAAAATCCATACGTGACTTTAATTGCGTTTCGATTTGAGCCAGTGCAATTTCTCCTTCCTCACTGAACCGCTCATTACATACCTCAATGACTTCCTTCGCTTTCATTAACTTGCTTGCCACAAATACAAACTTCATTTAAATCAATCCTTTCATTTTTGTTTTTAACGATTTCGGATATGTTACTGGCGTAATCTTTGCAGCTGCCTTCAACAATTTCACCGTTGATTGTTTTTCATATTGCTGAATTTGTTTTAAAGATTTAGCAATATCTTTGTGAGCTGCTAATGCCGTATCTATATCCGCACGCTCTAATGCTTTCATTAATCTTTTTTGCAGTTGTTCAATACAGATCATTTCAGCTGTTATCCCTTCATGATCAATGCTCTTGAAAATCGCTTTTCTCATCTTCATCCTCCAAACAAAGCCATAATGGCGGTAATTTGCTGTGTGACTGCCAGTGGATCAATGCCGCATAATGTAGCAATCATTGCTTCTTTTGCATTAGTTGCTTCCATCCACCTGACGTATGTAGGAACATCAAGCATCTTTTGATCATTCTCGATCTTTGAAATGCAGCTCCGCGAGCGGCTAAGCATTTCCGCAAGCTTCTCCTGGGAAATACCTGCCTGTAATCGCGCTTTGCGAAGCACCACACCCAACTTCACAACCTCCCCACCCCCTTTCAATGTTCCTATCTGGAACATGTTCCGAATTGGAACAGCAAAACTCATATATCCGCTGTATTCTAAGGTGGTAAATTCTTAATCAATCACTGGCTGAAAGTTGGATTCCATTTGTGACATTTGCCATTCTTCAAGAACTTCTCTTTTAAAGAAGATTCTTTTTCTTACTCGGAAGAATGGTATTTGCCGCTCTTTCACCATTGTGTAAACAGTGTCGTGATGTACCCCAAGAAAATCAGCCGTTTCTTGAACGTTCATAGTTGATTTTGTTGGCATTTTGAGAACCTCCTTCAGAACTTGTAAACCATAAGAACCGCAAAAATCATTTTATTAACCGGTGTTCTCTTTTTCATTTTGTAACTCTTGTGCACCACTTGACTCAAAAAAAATATCCCTTGGATCTTTATTTAAAACACTTGCAATTCTCAGCATAGTGAAACCAGATGGCTCTTGTCCGTGAAGCTCAATTTTCGTAATGTTTGCGCGAGACATTTCAGTTCTTCTTGCCAATTCAGATATTGACATTCCAACACCTTTTCTGATCTCACGTAATCTGTTAGTGAAAACCATGTGTTACACCTCCTTGAACAAATAGTAACACAAGGTTTACAGTAGTGTCAATCATGTTTTACACATTTTCTGTTTTAAAGAATTTAAATATAATGTAAACTACGTATTACAGGTGATGCTAATGTCCAAACTTGGAGAATATTTGATAAAAGCAAGAGGAAAACTGTCTCAAAGAGAAGCTGCCAAACGAATTGGCATAAGTCATACCTACCTTGGGAAAATTGAAAACGGAAAAGACCCAAGAACAGGTAAAGACATCAAACCAACTCCCGAAACACTCAAATTAATCTCTAAAGCATATCAATGTGATTACGAAGAATTAATGATCAAAGCTGGTTACATCGATGAGGATGAGACAAGTAATTCTGAAGGTCCTAAACTTACTGAGCATCAAAGAAAGATTTATGAGTGGGCAAAATCCCATGACGGATTATTCTTTGATAGCAAACCAGAAGATGTAGAAGAATTAATTGAAGAATTTGAAGTGGTCTACGAGTTGTTTAAAAAGAGAAAAGAGAGAGAGAAAAAACAGAACAAATGATTTCTTTAGGGGGCAATTATGGGGAAGAAAACATTATTTGTAATTTGCCTATTATTATTCGTTCTCATAGCTGGATGTAACTCAACTAAGACGACGGATGAACCTTCGGCAAACTCACAAGAAAAAGTTTCTGAGAAAAGGCAACAAGAAACTAATGAAGAACAGACAAATGACAGTTATAAAGATGATGAAACAGGAGAATTATTTAATTACTTAAAAAGCCAAGAAAAAATTGAATCACAGAAAATGGGCCCGCTCAATATAAATTTTGATCATGTCAACATAATGAAGTTGTCAAATATTCCTGATGATCGCCTAAGTGACTATCAAAGTTTAACGGATATTGAATTATCAAATCCTTTTCATTTTATTGATATTAAATTTTCTGTAGAGAATACTGATAAAGAAACTATGAATTTTTCTGGTATTAGTCATTTAATTTTGGACAATAAAGAACAGATTAAGGTCAGTAGTAATAACCTTTATACTGACATTGAACAATATGATATGAAACTTTTTGGTAATGCGAAAAGAGATTATCAAATCGCTGTACCCATAGAATCTGATGTTTCTAAAATAAAAAGCGTTAGAATTGTAATGAGTGCACCATTTGACGAAAATTTGAATAGCGTTTCCAAAACAAAAGAATTAACAGTTAATTTAAAATAAATGCTCGATAAGAGTATTTATTTTTACCCAAAAATAGAACACCAGTTCCCAAAAACTGATTTGAAGGAGCTTATTAAAATTGAAATATATCTATACTCATTTAGAAGATAACGTTAATAGACTTTATGCAGAAATGAAAATCTTAAGTCCTTCTGAACAATCTATTGATACTATTTCCGAAAAATTAGGAATTGAAGTTTGCTATAAAGAAATTTCATCGAGAGCGATAATAAATCAGGGTACCCAAATTATTATCTTAGATAAGAGATTAAATAAGAGCATTATATGGGAAAAGTTTTGTCATGAAGTTGGCCATATTCTTTTTCATAAGGGTAATCAACTGTTGATGCCCGACTCCTTTAGGTTATATCAAGAATGGAAGTCGAATAATTTTATGTACCATTTTGCAGTACCAACTTTTATGTTGAGATCTGCAAAGATACCTATGGATTCTGATCAAGCAATTCAATTTATAACTAAAACTTTTAAAGTTACTCCCACATTTGCGAAGCATCGACTAAGCCTTTACAATCAAAAAGTTTTTTCTCAGACAAGGAGCGTTTTATATGGCTAGCATTGAAAAAAGAGGTAGCAATTCTTTTAGATTAGTTGTTGAAATTGGATATGATGCTAACGGTAAAAGGTTAAGAAAATATAAAACTATTCGTATAGAAGATCATAAACTGCTAAAAACAAAAAGAAAATTACAGGAATACCTCTCTGATCAACTTTATCAGTTCAAGATGGAAGTCCATTCTGGAGAATATATTGAGCCTGAAAAACTAACATTTGAATCCTTCATCAATAAGTGGAAAGAAAAGAAGCTCTATCAAAAGAGCGGAAAACCTTACTCTTTGACAACATCAGATGTTTATTGGCGTCACTTGAAAAATCATATCCTCCCTGTTTTTGGACATATGAGGATAGAACGGATAAAGAGTTTACATATCGTAGACTTTTTAGATGATTTATCAAAGGATGGGGCTAGAAAAGACGGTAAGCCAGGAGGATTAGGAGAAAGAACAATATTAGATATCTTTAAATTACTGCAGGTAGTTTTTAAAACCGCAGCTGAAGAATGGAAGATTATCAAGATTGATCCAATGAAGGGCTTGCCCTTGCCAGTCAACGAGAAGAAAGAAATGAACTATTTTGAAGCAGATGAAGCTGCTCAATGTATTAAGATTCTATATGAAGAAGTTGATATTAAATGGAGACTTTATTTCTTAGCAGCGATGATAGGAGGATTAAGGCGAGGCGAGGGTCTTGCACTTGAATGGCATTTAGATGTGGATTGGGATGCTGGTGGATTTAAAATTAATCGTTCACTTTCAAAGACAATTCAAGGCAAACCGCATGTGAAAGACCCTAAGTCTAAAAGTTCAAAACGGTTTGTTCAAATGCCAGATTGGTATATGAATGAATTGTCCCTATACTATCATATGTGGAAAAGAGAAAAGGAAAAGCTAGATGATGCCTGGGAGGGCGGAGATCATCAATACATTTTCCACAGTGGCTTTGGAAAGCCCTATTATTTCACAACACCTACTACCAAATGGAATCGAATCACGCAAAAATATAAAATAAAAAATATCCGTTTACATGATTTGCGTCACACTATGGTTGCTTTATTGATGGAAGCTGGCGAAAGCATAAGCGCTATTCAAAGACGTGCCGGACACGCTAGCGCCAGAACAACATCTGATATATACGGCCATGTAACAGATGAAATGAAAAAGAGTGCAGCGAATCACTTTAACAAGTTTGATCCTAAACATCTGAGAAACACAAAAACAGAGATAGGAAATTTCCGTCCCCAAGTCGTCCCCAAGGTTAAAAATAATGCATAATACAAATTTGAGAGATTTCTCATCAAAAATAAAAAAATAGCCTTCCCCCTTGTATTCTAAGGGGGAATTAAATATAATAATATTTGTTGAAACATCCCGGGGCATTAGCTCAGCTGGGAGAGCGCTACGCTGGCAGCGTAGAGGTCAGCGGTTCGATCCCGCTATGCTCCATTATCAAAAGCCTATCCAAAGATGGATAGGTTCAGGCTGTCGAGAAAATCTCGACAGCTTTAATTTTTTCCTTAAAGTTTCCATCCCCTCATTTTCTTGAAAACTGTACAAGATCTAAAAATCATCAAAAGGTCATCTCAAGACATGTGTGGGAGGAACATAAAGAAAAGGTCAGACAAAATCGTCTGTCTCCCGCTGGAAAAGAGCTATACAAAAAAAGAAAAGAAAAAATAGAGCGAAGCTTTGCAGATTATAAAAAACTGCATGGGCTTCGCTAATCCAAGTTGAGCGGACTCAACAATTTGTTT
>NZ_AMSH01000059.1 GCF_000300535.1 Bacillus xiamenensis | reverse complement strand
AGCACCGGCACGCAGGACTGACAAAGAATGCGAGGGTTTGTCTACACGCTGAGACATGCGCCATATGCGCATGTCTTTCTTTTTTAAATGATGCCAATTCCCATTGCAATGAACAGGAGGATAATACTGAATCCCCACATCCAGAAGAAAGAGTAGCGGATATGCTTCCCCATATCGACCCCTGCAAGACCGACAGCGAGCCATACAGCAGGCGCAAGAGGACTGACAAAGGTCCCAATGATATTTCCAATCATCATGGCATATGCCGCAGATGTCCCTGGTACGCCCACCTCAGATGTAATCGACTCGACAATTGGAAGCAGTGCATAATAATAGGCGTCTGTACTAGTCAGCATATCAAGCGGCACCCCAAGCATTCCGACAATGATATGTAAAAATGGCAGCAGGAAAGCCGGCAAAATGTGAATGCTGTCAACTGCAATGGCTTTGAGCATTCCCGTTCCTTCGAGAATCCCTAAAAAAGAACCTGCAGAGAAAATAACAGCCGCCATCATGAGCGCACTTGGCGCATGTGCCTTAATTCGCTCCATCTGTAAATTCACATTCGGAAAGTTAATCAGAAGTGCTAGTGAAAGACCAATCATAAACATATAACTAGCAGGAATCACGTTAAGCACAAGAAGGACAACAACAGCTAAAAACAGAATGAGGTTTACCCAGATTAAGTGATAACGCTTTAAAGAGGCGTCTCCTGTTTCGCTAATAGACTGAATGGCACGATCCCAATCGGACCCTTCTAGTTGAACAGCAGCTACTTCGTTTGCAGCAATTTTCACTCGAATTCTCTTTTCTTCTCTTTTTCCTAAGATGAACGCCATTCCCAACACGAGTACGACTCCAATGAGCTGAATGGGAATGAGTGGTACCCAGAGTTCAGATGGGTCCATATTCAAGACACTCGCTGCCCGTCCTGTGGGTCCGGCCCACGGAATCATATTGGTTAATCCGGCACTCGTCCCGATTAATAACAGCAGTAAGTAAGGACTCATATGTAATTTTTTATAAAGCGGAAGCAGTGCAGGTACAGTTAATAAAAAGGTCGTAGCCCCTGCTCCGTCTAAGTGTGCGATCACCCCAATCAAAGCTGTTCCCATCGCAACCGTGACAACATTTCCTTTTGTCAGCTTAATTAATGCTTTAATTACAGGTTCAAAGAACCCTGTATCTTGTAAAATGCCAAAAAATAAAATGGCGAAGATAAACATGGTCGCCACTGGCAATACTTTGATAATCCCTTCTTCAAAAAAGGTTTGAATGTCATTGATACCAAATCCCGCAATGAGCGCCCCTATGAAAGGCACCATGACCATGGCGACAATTGGACTTGCTTTCCCCCAAATCAGCAATACAACAATCGTTAAAATAATCAACAACCCAACAAACGTTAACATAAGCCCCTCCCCCTACAATAAACCGTTTACATTTGATTGTTCTTTGTCCCGCAATGCAGTCCCACATCTGCATTGAAAAAAAGGGTATCAAAAATACGAGTATGAAGCAACCGCTTTCATACCTATACAATGGTAAAAAAGGATGGTGAAGCCAATCATGGCGCGGGGTCAAACATGTCAAAAAATTTAGATAAAAAATAACGCTTCAAGCGCTTATCTACTGTTGTGTAAGTTTATATAGGTATTTAGAATCACTAAAATCAAGAAGCGTCCAATCCATGGACGCTTCTTCGACACTATTTTTTCAAGATGACGTATTCGTAAGGATTCAGTTGAAGCTGTTGAGGTATATGCTTTCCAGTCAGCATATTTTCATAGCTATCCGCTGAATCTAGTGAAATGCTCTGCGGCTGTTCTGTAAAATTCATCATAAACACATACTCCTGCGACCCGTCTGTTCGTTTCTGTACACTGACGCCCTCTGGAATCGTCGAGGATAGGACAGGTTTGATGTCCATTCCTGCGAGGAGATCTTCGTAAAACTCATCATAAAAAGCTTGCTCATTTTCAGATGCCATATAGTATGCTTTTCCCTCTCCAAATGGACGGACAGTAAGGGCTGGCTGTCCTTCATAGCAGCCATTCTCAAAATGCCCTAACACAGAGGCTGATTCTAGGTGAATGGATTCGCAATATTGACCGACATGGTAAGTGCGTCCATTTCCTGTCGTCATGATGACGTGTTCATCTGGCATCAATGTGTTGATTTCCTCTGCCCAAATGCCAAGTACATGGCGGAGAGGACCAGGGAAGCCGCCGAGGAAACAGAGGTCGTTTTCGTCGACGATGCCGCTCCAGTATGTTGCGACAAAAATGCCGCCCTCTTTGACAAACGCTTCTATCTTTTTTGCCACGCCTGGTTTGATCATGTAGAGCATTGGACCAACAAGCACTCGATAGGATGAGAAATCTTTTTCCATTCCGACAATATCAACAGGGATGCCCTTTTTCCAGAAACTGCGATAGTGAGTTTGACAAGCCTCCACATAGCGCTTGTTTGTATTATTTAAGCCCTGTGCATCATCAATTGCCCAGTGGTTTTCCCAATCATATATGATGGCAACATCTGGTTGAATGGATGTGCCCGCAATCGGCTGGAGCTGCTCCAGCTGTTTCCCTAGCTCAGCCACTTCTTGAAACACACGCGTCTGTTCGTGCCCTGAATGATCAACAACTGCACCGTGGAATTTCTCAGAGGCGCCTCGACCTTGTCTCCACTGGAAATACATCACCGAGTCTGACCCGTGGGCGATCGCTTGCATAGCAGAAAGGTGTGCCATTCCTTTGTGTTTGACCTTATTCACTTCATGCCAGTTCACGAGGCTTGGCGTGCTCTCTATCACAAGAAACGGCTGACCATCCTTTAATGACCGATATAGATCGTGTACGAAGGCAACGTTTGACGCTAATTCAGCAGTGGTTTCTCTGCCGCTATGCCAGGCAGGATAGCTATCCCATGAGATCACATCAACTTCTTTTGCAAATTGATGATAATCCAGTCCAAGGAATGGACGCATATGCGGATAGTCGCCCATAAAGTTGGTGGTCACTGGGACATGTGGCGTTAATTCTCGTAGCGGCTCAATCTCATTTTGATAAAAATTGATCGTTTGTGCGGTAACAAAGCGCTTCCAATCTAGGTTCATGCCGTGAATCATGTGCTCTCCATGCGGTGCGGGTGACTCGATTTGTGACCAATCAGTAAAGGTATGGCTCCAAAATCCTGTCCACCATGCTTGGTTCAAGGCTTCAAGGTCATGGTTGTATTTGTCTTTCAGATAGTGCCTAAATGCCTCTTGGCAAAGATCACAATGACATTCACCGCCGTATTCATTTGAAATGTGCCACATGATCAGCGCTGGATGATCCTTGTAGCGTTCAGCAAGCAAACGGTTGAGTGTATTCGTTTTTTCTCGATATACCGGTGAGGTGAAGCAATGATTATGCCGAAGCCCGTGTAAGTTACGCTGGCGGTTTGCTTCGACGCGTAAGACTTCTGGATATGTTTGTGAGAGCCAAGCAGGTCTTGCCCCGCTTGGTGTGGCGAGAATGGCGTGAGCCCCCTGCGCTGCCAAGCGGTCCATGATATCGTCCAGCCATGCAAAGTCATATTGGCCTTCTTTTGGCTCAAGCTTACTCCATGCAAAAATATTGATGGAGAATGTTTGGCAGTGAGCCAGCTTCATTAATCGGAAATCTTCGTCAATGATCTCCGGCATATGAAGCCATTGATCAGGATTATAGTCGCCACCATGCAAAAAGCCTTTTACATTTGGGTGAACGAGTGGGTAACGCTTTCCCATTTTGTCACGTCCTATCAGTTTAATTACGGTGTCATTTGTTTAAATACATCAAGAGAAGGCAGTGCTTTTCCGTTGAAATCGAACATGGCCTGATTTTCCCAAGCATTCCCGACTGTTCCGGTTGTTTGAATATAAGCGAGCCCGTATTGACTAGACCACGGAGCGCCTTTCGCCGGAATCCAAAGCGGCTCCCAATAAAAGAACCCTTTTCCGCGATTGTTTTTCACTTGTGAAATTTTTTCTGCTAGATCTCGTATAAAAGATGCCTGCCCTTGCGGTGATGCTGGATAACCGGCAGTATTGACAGAATCTTGGTTGAATGAGTTTTCTAGGTTGTCACCATTGGCTGTCGTAAAGCCGTAAGCCGTTTCTACCACGATAACGTCTTTGTTATAGCGGGCGCTAATATCATTCATATTGGTGGAAAGACCGCTGAATCCGCCGTCCCAATATGGATAGTAAGATAAACCGATCGTATCGAATGAGACACCTCGTTTGGTGATTTCATCAAACCACCAGCGGGATGCGCCATTGTCCCCTCCATGTGCTAGGTGAAGCATGACCTTGATGTTTGAGTCGACAGAGCGGACAGCATTTGTGCCAGCCTTTAGTAAAGCAGCGAGCCGGTCGAATTCGCCGCCGCCTTCACCCCAGCTCTTTCCGTTCGGCCACAGCATGCCTGAGTTCAATTCGTTTCCGACCTGTACCATATTTGGCAGGGCATTTTGTGCTCTCATCGCTTTGAGCACATCGCTTGTGTAAGTGCCGACAGTTTTTTCTAAATCGCTTTGGGAGAGATTGGTCCAAGCTTTCGGTTTGAACTGTTTACCGGGATCGGTCCAGAAATCACTATAGTGAAAATCAAGCAGCACTTTCATATTTTGTGCTTTTGCGCGTTTTGATAGAGCGATGGCTGTATTGATATCATTCGTTCCGCCGTTATAGGCACGTCCTTGGTTGTCGTATGGATGGTTCCAGAGTCTGATGCGCACGTAGTTGACGCCTTTTTCCTTTAACAGCTTGAGCGGATCAACCTGCTGTCCGTTCTGATCGAAGTATCTGCCATCACTTTTCTCGACTTCTGCCAGCATGGAGATATCGGCTCCTTTAATGAAATCACCTTGCAGTCCATTAATCGGTTTCACAGAAATCGTATCGGCTTTTGCTTCAGGCAGAATCCCTAACCCCATCAGAAAGAAAACGACAACCGTGACGAGCACCCATTTTTTCATCAAATCTCCCCTTATCCTTTTGTCCCGCCTTGTGTGAGGCCGGATACAAATTGTTTTTGTAAAACAAGAAACAAGAAAGCAACTGGAATCGCAATCAGTAAAGCCCCGGCTGCAAAAGTCGTGTAGCTGGCACCCATTTTGTCTGATACAAGATTGTATAGACCGATTGGGAGCGTATACATATCGGGTGAGCGGACAATGACACTGGAGATGATGAAGTCACCCAGTGGCCCGGTAAATGAGTTAATGGCAACAACGGCTAAAATCGGCTTGGCGAGCGGCATAATAATTTGGATAAAAATCCGAAAATGCCCTGCGCCGTCCATTCTGGCTGATTCATCGAGATCCTTTGGAATCGCATCAAGATAGCCTTTCATTAAATACGTATTCATCGGAATTTGTCCACCTGCATAAATTAAAATCAGTGCGAGGTGGCTGTTAATCAGTCCGAGCATTTGAGCCAATACAAAAATGGCAATCAGCGCTGAAAATTGAGGAATCATCTGCAGCAGCAAAAAGAGCATCAACCCATTTTTCCGTCCTTTGAATCGGAACCTAGAAAAGGCATAGCCTGTAAAGCTGACAAGAATCAGCGTTAAGAGCATAGTCGCAATACTGATCTTCATTGAGTTCCAATACCATTTTGCATAAAGAGCCCCTTGACCAAAGAACAGCTCGGTATAGTGGCTGAACGTTGGGTTCTTCGGAAACATGCTGGTGCTCATCAGACTGTTCCCAGGATTAAAGGAAGCACCGATCGTCCAAAGGAGTGGATATAGAATACAAGCGGAGGCAATGAAAAGGATAAAATAAGTGATACTCAGGCGGATGAGCTTATTCTGTTTTGATCCCATATCACATCATGTCCTCCTCTTTGAATGAATTCGTTCTCTTAAACTGCCAAAGGGCAATGGCAATGACGAAGATTGAAAGTAAGATCGTGACAGCGGCAGCAAGCGCATATTGAGATGACTGCATCGTTAGTTTATAAATCCAAGAAACCAATATGTCCGTCCCCCCAGCTGTTGATCCAGCAACAGGAGGCCCCCCGCCATTAAATAAGTAGATGATATTAAAGTTGTTAAAGTTAAACGTATATTGTGTGATTAATATAGGTGCAATGGAATAGAGGACAAGCGGTAATGTAATGGAACGGAACCTCTGAAAGAAATTGGCCCCATCAATGGTTGCCGCCTCGTATAAATCTTCGGGAATGGCCTGCAAAACACCGGTTGTCATAATGAATACAAAAGGAAATCCAAGCCAAGTCTGCATCGTAATAAGGGCCATTTTGCTCCAAAATGGATCTGTCAGCCAAGGCTTAGGATCAATCCCAATTGATGCAAAAAGGGTATTGTTGATCGCACCAAACGTGTCGTTGAACAATCCTGCAAACACCAAAATGGTCACAAATCCCGGAACAGCCCAAGGCAGAATCAAAATCGTCCTAAAAAAGCGTTTCCCTTTTAAATCCTTCTGATTGAGCAGAACCGCTAGAAAGATGCCGACGGCACATTGAAGGGTTGAAGCCGCCAATGTCCATACAACGGTCCAGCCAAGTACATCAATGAAGGTGTCTCGCCAAATATCGATTGAAAAGATATTTTGAAAGTTCTTGATCCCTACCCAATCAATGAGATTGGCAGGAGGCGAGTGGTATAAATCATAGTTCGTAAAGGCAAGCGCAAAGCTAAACATGATAGGAAAGACAACGGAAAATAGAAGTAAAAAGAAAGCAGGAGTGCTCATTAAGTAAGGAAAGCCTTGGTCGATGAGCTGATGATATTGAGCACGGATGGAATGAAGCGGAACCCCTTGATCACGTTTCTTCCCGTTCATAAATGCATCACGCATCATAAGTACGTAAAAGCCGATTCCAAATCCAGCTGTTAAAAGCGCAATAATTCCCTTTGCTAAAAGGAACACAGAGTTGTCACGAGGCAGCATCGTACCAAGTGTGAACAGCCCCCAGAAGCCAATATTGAATAAATCATAAAACACAATGAGAAAAGAGACGCCGAACAGGAAAAAGAGTGCCCCTTTGCCATACTGTTTGTTGTATAGCTGCCCCATTCCGGGTATAAGGGAGAACATTAACGCCCGTCTCCGGTGTGTCTTTGATTCCACTGTGTGTGTGCGGTCTAGTTCAAGGTTACCCGTCACGTCTAACACCTACTTCATATGAAATGAGATCAAATACGGGCAGCTTGATAAACGATCAGCTACCCGCGCTTGATGTTTATTTGGAGTGATTCGCTTTCATTTGAGAGTCGATTTGTTTGACCGCATCATCAAATGCCTTTTTCACATCGGTACGACCAGTTGCAATCAGCCCTAATGCGCTGTCAATCGGTTTCCACACCTCTGCCATTTCTGGATTGTTCGGTGTCAGTGTGGCATATTTCGTTTGTTTTGAAACAGCATCCGCGTTTGCATTTTCAGTAATGACTGGGTCTTTCATCAGCTTTTTCACTGGTGGAATTTCTTCTGTTACTTCAAAGCGCTTTTTCGAATTTTTTTCGTTCGTGATAAACTCAACAAATTTTTCAGCGAGTTCTTTATTTTTAGAATAAGAGGAGACATTGTAGCTCTTTACACCTAAGAATGAGCTCATATGTTTTCCGTTAGGGAGTGTGGGCAGTTCGGTCACGCCATAGTCAATGCCGGCTTCTTTATATGGTCCGAATGACCACGGACCAGAAATAACAGCCGCTGCTTTTTTCTCTGTGAATAAGGAGTTGAGGACGTTGATTCCTTGTTCACCAATGATACCTTTCGGGAATAGTCCTTCTCTAAAGAATGTCTGAATGTATTTTCCGCCTTCGATGGCACCAGCGTTATTAAGACCAATGTCATTGACATCATAAGAGCCGTCGCTTTTCTGTTTGAAAATATAGCCTCCTGATCCACCTAATACACTTTGTGCGTAATAAATTTCATCCCATTTGGCCACAAAACCGTATTTCCCTTCCTTTGTCAGTTTCTTTGAAAGATCATACCAGCCGTCGAGTGTAGTTGGTGCCTTTTTCACAAGATCTTTGTTATAGAAAAGGACAGTGGTTTCGACGGATTTTGGCAGACCATACAGCTTTCCGTTCATTGTTTGTGATTGAATCGATTCGTCTGTGAAGGAATCAATCACTTTTTGATCTGGTTTGATTTCTTGCAGCAGCCCCTCCGTGACAGCTGATCCAATTTGATCGTGAGGCATGGTGATGACATCTGGCCCAGTTCCCGCTGCTCCATCAAGACGAAGCGCTTCAATTTGGTCGGCATACGCTTTTTCGACCACTTTGATTTTCACGCCGTTTTGTTGTTCAAATTCTTTTACAGCGTCTTGAATCCCATCAGACTTTTTGACATCCTCCCACACTAGCAAGGTCTTTGTCCCTGTAGAAGCCGGCTGTGTACCGCTCGAATTGTCGTCTCCTGGCCCGCATGCTGAAAGCAGCAGCACAGCAGTTCCAACGACTGCCGATAATGTCGCCCATTTTCCCTTTTTCATTGGTAATCCCCTCTCGTTCTTTTTTCACAGATAACAAGAAAACGCTTTCTTAATGTGAGAATATCAACTTAAGTAAAAAAAGTAAACATATTTTATTAAATTTATTAAGTAAACTTTTTTACTCGTGTGAAGCGTAAAGAAGCCCTCCACATGCGGCAGGGCTTCCAACTGTTTATATGGTGCTTTTTCGAAAGACAGGTTCTGAGGCAATGAGCACGGTTTTTGGTAATGTTCTGCCGTCAACAAGCCTTTCTAAAAGTAAATCGACCGCTGTCTCGCAAAGCAAGGAGGTATGGATGTGGTAGGTTGTGAGCGGTGGCGAGACATATTGAGAAACGTGAATATCGTTGATACTAAATACACTCACTCGATTTGGTAAAGAAAAACCACGTTCATTTAATGTTTGTAAACAGCCAATGGCAAGCGGATCACTTGCGACGCAAAAAGCAGTGGGCAGGTCATCGCCGAGCTCGTCGATCGCCTTCATCATGAGCGAATAGCCTTCATCTACAGAGAAGTGGTGTCCGATATAGACCAACCGCTCATCCAGCTTATTGTTTGCTGTCATGTATTGACGGAAGGTTGTTTCACGGATATCTGGAATCCGCCTATTTGTATTGAGATCAAGGTCTGTCCCGCCAATGAACCCAATGGATGTGTGCTGTTTTTCTATAAAAGAATCGATGATCTTTTCAACAATTCGTTTTAGGTTTGGTTTGACAGAATCAAAGCGATCTTCATCTGGTGATGTATCAATAAAGACGATGTGATGTGTGATTGCGTATAATTGGTCAAGCTCTGCTTTTTTAAATCGACCGATGGCAATGATGCCTTCTGTAGAAGGATCAATGGAGTGAAGACCATCAGATGGATTGTAAGCGGAAACATGTAAGCTTCTGGTTTTGGTGAGTTCCTCAATGCCTAGACGAATGGATTTAAAATAAATATCTTCAAGCTCTTCTTTTTCGGTCATCCAATAGAGAAAGGCGATCTTTTTTAATGAATGCTTGAATGTCTTTTTTTGATAGGACAAAGCTTCCGCAGCGGCGTATACTTTCTCGCGTGTTTGATCCGTGACAGAAAGGTTCGGATCTTGGTTTAGTACACGAGACACGGTCGCAATGGATAATCCAGCTTTTTCCGCAATGTCTTTTATTTTTGCTGCCAAGTCAGCACCTCCTATAGAAAATATCTCCTCTCAGTATAGAGTTTTTAAAAAAATTAGTAAATATTTTATTAAATTGTTTTCGTTTAGGCTGTTCTTTACGATCTGGAGAGGAATTAGTAAGATATATGTATTGAAGATGTTGGATTAAGATTTCTGATAGGAGAGGGACAGATGTATTACGATGCACTGAAGACATTTGTGACCGTTGTGGAGGAGAAGAACTTTACGAAAGCAGCCCAGAAGCTGCGGATTTCTCAGCCGAGTGTCAGTCTTCATATTAAGAACTTGGAGCAGGAATTCCAGACCGTTCTGCTTAATCGTTCGCCAAAGCAATTGACCGTTACACCAACTGGGGATATGCTTTATCATCGATCAAAACAAATCATTCGCTTATATGAACAGGCGAAGCAGGACATTTATGAGCATCATCATCTAGCAAGAGGGAAGCTGACGATTGGAGCGAGTTTTACCATTGGGGAGTACGTGCTGCCGCAAATTTTGGCGGAATTTCACCAGCTCTATCCGCATGTGGATATTGAGGTGGTGATTGATAATACAGAGGCGATTGCCAGACATGTTCGTTTGTTCCATGTCGATATCGGTCTTATTGAAGGTCAGACCAATGACAAAGAACTCTCTGTTGAGACATTTCTAGAGGATGAACTTTACATCGTTGCTCCATTAGATCATCCGTTTGCTAAGAAAAAAGATGTCACAATTGATCAATTGCAAAACGAAACATGGATCACGAGAGAAAAGGGGTCAGGTACAGGTGAATACTTGCAGCACGTGCTGAAATCAAATGGACTGAAAGCAAGGACCTTTGTGACATTTAGCAGCAACCAAGCGATTAAAGAAGCAGTCATTCACGGGATGGGGCTATCAATTTTATCAAAATATGTGCTCCAGCGAGGCAGTATTGGCGGGGAGCTGGCTGTTATTTCTGTGAGAGGAATGGACTTTAAACGGAAATTCTCCTATGTCGAATCACCGATGACAGGCGGGAATAAAAATAAGGAATTGCTTGTTGAATTGTTAAGGAAAGAGAGAAAAGACGCTTCTCCGCAATAGGAGAAACGTCTTTTTTTATAGTCCTTTGATTTTTATTTCATCTACTGGAAGGAAAATTTCACCTGTATCTGTATATTTGATCGTAACCTGATCCCCTTCTTTTAAATAAATCACAAGAGGCTCTTTTTCAGAGGACGTGGTGTAGTTTTTCCCGTCGTCGAGCAGGAAGGTGACGGTTGTATAATCACCGGTCTTTTCCTTATACACTCGTTTCACTTTGCCTGACGTATCTTTCTTTTCTTGCTTAGATGAACTGTTGACAGTGCCGCCGCCTTTTTGAAGAGCTGTTTTATAGGCTCGTAGTGCTTCGTTTGGTGTAGAAGCGTATGCAGCGATTTCAGGGTTGGCTGCTGAAACAATAAAGTAGTTTTGCAGGAATCCGTTTGAATCGAGAACAGGTGTAAGCCAGCTGGCTTCTCCATAGAAATTATACAGAATTGGCATGCGGCCTTTCCATTTCTTCTCGATAAATCGCTTCTCAATAATTTGCAATGCTCCTTGAGAATCCATGTAGGATGCTTCAAGATTTCCAGTATAATACGTCGCCTTTCCTGTCCGGGCATTTGTCAGAGCATAGCCGAGCATGGAATCAACGCCCTCTTTTGGACTTGTGAAATCCGTGAAGTAATACATATCTCCTTTAGAATCAAAGACTGGACTCACATTCGCCTCAGTTCCCTCATCTGAAGGCAGCTTCACATCTGATTTTCCAAACATACTGTTCCAGAACCCATGAACATAGTTTCCGAAGTAGCTATTTTGCAGACTGACCGCTTCTGGAGAAACAGCACCATCAATAAAGGCAGGTACTTGATCTAAAGAATATTTCTTCGTTGCGCCAGTTTTGGCATCAACAACGACCACGCCCGAGGCTTTAAAGCCATTTCTTGCAGAGATGAAATCACCATACGTTTGAATGTAATAAGGCTTGCCATCATCATTGATCTCGAGCTGCGTGTCTCCATAGAAAATCAAATCTGGGTACTGAAGACGGATATGCCGCTCAATTTCCTTATTGAAATAGGAAGAAGGCGTATAGACCATCTCGGTTTTCACAAACTTTGGATTGGCAGATGAGTCGGTCGCACTTAATGTAAAGTAACCCGGTGTGCTACCAGAACGAATCCATTTAAAGAAATCGGAGAACTCCACTGGTGCGATGTACACATACTCGCCGTTGACCTTCTGAATTTGCAGGCTGCCAAGCTCATAGTAGCTTGTGTTTGGAACCTGTCCGAACGATTTCTTCATTTTATTGCGCGCAAATTGCGGAGGTACACTCGCGGGTGTTTCCGTCTCATCAAACGCTTTGATTTCTACTTTTTGATTCATTTTAGAGACGTTGAATTTTTCATTTGCATTGAATAGAAAAGCGGTTGCCATATAAACACCGAGCAGCAATAAAATGAGAAATAATACGCCTTTGATCTTCCGCTCTAACCCCACTGATAATAAGGCGCCTGCTGCTGTCACAACAAGTCCAATCAGCCATAATGATGAAGGGTTCCGATCTAAATTAGTGATGTAGTAGAAACCGAAAATTCCGATGATAAATAGCAATGCCAGACCCGCAATCCACGTGAGCGGTACCTGTTGTTCAGTCCCTTTCTTTCTAACGATCAACCTGAGTGGTGTGAGCAAAAGGGTCAAGATAAGACCGATCACAACCGAAAATAGCAAAATATATCCCACAAACAGATCTCCTTTCAAATCAATCACTCTTTTAGTATATACGAGTGAGGCGGGGAAAAGATTCATCGGATGGAAGGTTCATTTAAATGCCGATCGAGTTGATGGCGGAACGAACATCTTCTTTCAGTTCAAAAAACGTCAGCCTTTGCTCGATTTTCTCTGTTAAGGCGTCAATGGCTTGGCCTGACATATGCGATTGGATTTGCTTCTGATGTTTATAGACTTTCATAAGAAGCGTATCGATCTGATCTAAAATGTCTTCCGCTTCTTGCCGATCTTCTGCAAATTCATGTTGAAGCTGATGCCGGATGGCTCTGATCAGAGCTGTTTTCTGTTCTTCTTTGATTTTTGCTTTCAAAGCAGCCAGCTCTGCTGGTGTCATGTCTTTCGTGTCAAAGTTAGCTTGAGAGAAGACGGAGCTTGATGTGTGTGTATCTGTCATTCTTTGCAAAAAACGATCTGCATCTGTTGGTTGTTTTTTTGAAAATTCCATTCTTCGTTCTCCTTACGAAATACCCATATTCTTTGCAAGAGCTGTATCTGCATCGTGGTATTGTTTTCCGAGCTGGCTCATATCATCTGATATTGAGTCGAGCCATCTTTTTAGATTCATCGCGTGATCAATGGCTGTATCATACTTTTTGACTGAGTAGAATTCATTCTCAAGACCTTCTGTTTTTAAGTGGTGAATGACAGCATCAACGTCTGAAGCCGTCAGTTGGTCATACGAACCAAAGCCAATAATCTGTTTGTATCTCGAGCGTACTCGTTCTACCGATTGATCCACTTTGTCATCGAGTTTTTCGATTTTGCGAATGATTTGCTGCATATGGTGCTCGGCATATGTCGAGAATTTACGTCCTGTGTTCATGAGCACATGCGACTTAATTAAAATCGCTATCACACTTTGCGGGTGAACATTCGACTGACTCAATTGATGTAACATGGCGGAAGTGAGAGAAGGATTTTTTCTCAACATATCATCAATGGTTTGAACGGAGCCATCTGACGAAAAGGAATAACGATCTAAGCCATGACTGCCAGCGAGGGCTTCAAGGAATAAATTCGCATCCAGTGAAGGATTCACACTCATTGCCCGATTGAGGAGATTTTTTATAAATTGGACGGCTTTTGAGGAGTCCTCGGAGTAATCGACGCCTTCAGGTAGAGCGGCATCATACATCACTTTCACACGACCGATTTCTGTCGTATGTCGATTTAAAAGAGAAAGCCCGTCATTGAGATTGATATATTCTGTTAATCTATTGCGATAATCACCTTTTAACGCTTTGGCTTGCAGACCATCCGATAGATTTGGATAAATATTCGGATTTTCAAAGGTGACCCCGCCTTTAATAAAATCATTTTTGACAAGAACATAGGAAGCATTTGACCCGCCAAGTGAATGCCCGGTCACATACATCTTGGCATTTGGCATTTTCTTATGGATCTCTTTCGCATACCGATCTGCTTGAACCATTTGATTTTCCGCACCATGCTCAAAAGGGATATTTTTCATCAAATACTTGGTATCCGAAACCAACCAATCCTGTACAATCTCATTTGTATAGGTAGTTGTCCCCGTTGCCACCTTAGTCGTCACTTCCTTTGACGTCTGTGACTGGTTAAAAGGAGGCAGCTTTGTCAAAATGGTAGAAAGAAGATCATCCGACTCTTTTTTTCCATGTTTTTTAATGGTATCTTTATATTGCCCTGCGCCAATCGGCTCCGACCCGCGATAAGCGATGACGGCGTTTTTGATTTTGGTGAGGTCTTTGCCATTGTTTGAATTACGATAATCTTCTTTTGAGACAAGGGTTAGTGCATTAAGACCTTTTTTCGTTTCTTGAAAATCAACGACATACATTCTTCTACCGTTGCTAATTTCTATCTCTTTTGAATTCTTATAGTTTTCTATACTATAAGATCTTGAAGAAATTAAATTATAGTCCTCATCTGTCATTTTATCTAACCTTAAAGTTTTAGACAAAATCGTCACTCCTGTAATAATATTGATGTTGTAAATTATAATATATAATGGGTTAATTATCTATTTAATGCATAAAAAAGATTGATAGAAAAAATATATATAAATTTAAAAGGTGGATATTATTTATAATGAAAAATACAATTAAAGTTGTGTGTGTGTTATTTCTCATCATAGTTATCGCAGTGATTTTACTCATTTTTCAAAATAAACATCAAAAAAATATAAATGATTTAGGAGGAAATGACAGCATGCAAGAAAATGAAAAAAGCGATCAAGAACAAGCAGAAGAGTATGCGGAGAAGATGAAGCCGAAAATTGAGAAACATTTACATAAAAGAGATATCCATCATTTTATCAAAAAAATCACGTTTGAAAATCAAGTGACGATTAATCCGATGGGGCATATCATTATTAGAGGATATATCAATGATAAACCAGAGAGATTTAGTTTCGAAGCATTATTAAGGTACGAATCTGACAAAGTAGATTCGATGAGTTATGACCCTGATTTATCAGACCGTTTCGAGAACTGGGATGATTTTGACCCACAAGTGAAAGAAGATTTTCTAAATAGCCTTTCCAAAAAAGAACGAGAGCAATATCTTAAAGACATTGGGGAAAAAGAGAAGTAACAAGTCGACAAAGCCGATTGATTCCCTAAATCAATTTCAAAAATAATATGCTATCATTCCCCTAACGACACTTTCAAATAAGGGAGAGTTTTCAAACATGGCAAATACAAAGAAATTGATCTTGGATGTTGATACTGGAATAGATGATGCGATTGGCATTTTGCTTGCAGTGAAAAGTAAACGGTTTGATATATTGGGGATTACAACGGTGTGCGGGAATGTGTCTGTTGATGCGGCTACATTGAATACGTGTAAAGTGCTTGAGTTGGTTGAGGCAGATGAAATCCCTGTCATGAAAGGTTCGGCGACTCCTCTTTTAAGAGCACCTCATTATGAACATCGGGTGCATGGTGAGGATGGAATTGGCGGTGCTTTGAAGGATGTCCAGCCTAAGAAGACCGCAGATGCTGGTTTTGCACCTGATTTTATCATTGAACAGGTGTTGCAGTATTCGCAGCAGGTCACGCTGGTGTTGACAGGGCCTTTAACGAATTTAGCCCTTGCGGTGAAAAAATGCCCTGAGCTGATTCATCACGTGAAAGAAGTTATTTTTATGGGTGGTGTCGTGAAGGGACAGGGGAACGTCACACCGGTAGCAGAATTTAATACATATGCAGACCCAGAAGCAGCGAAAGTGGTGCTGGAAGCTGGCTTCCCTTCATTGACTCAAGTTGGATTAGATGTCACGAGACAAGTCTTGTTAACGGATGAGAGAATTGATGCGATTCAAAATGAAACGTTGGCAGATTATATCAGAGAGAGTACAAACATTTACCGCCAGCGCTATTTTGAACGGAATGGGGTGTGGGCGTGCGCCATGCATGATCCGCTTGCTGTGAGTCTTGCAATTGACAATCAGCTTGTGAAAACAGAGGCTTTTCATGTAGAAGTGGAGACGAAAAGTGAGTTTTGTGATGGTCAAATGATATGTGATTTTCAGCATCAATGGGGAAAAGAACGTAATGTCCAAGTGTGTATGGATGTCGATGATGAAGCCTTTTTTGATTTATTGATCAAAGTCATGAATTCTTAAAAAGAAGTCTGTGCAAACAGGCTTCTTTTTTATAAGATGGGGACATGAGGAAATGTATGCGTTCACATGAGTCAGGAAGGAGTGAAGTCGAATGGCTTCTGTCAGTTTAAGTAGTATTGAAAAGATACGGGCAGCAAGCAGAGGATTACCGCCAAAACTGAAAGCAATTGCGGAACATATTACGAGTGAACCCCGCGACATCATCCATTTGTCTATTATCGAGCTTGCCAAAAAGACAGCGAGCTCAGAAGCAACCATTTTTCGTCTCTGTAAAAGGCTTGGATTTGAGGGTTATCAAGATTTAAAGATTGCTATTGCCCAGGAAATAGATCAAACAAAGCGTGATTATGTAGATGAAGAGATGAGTCTTGATGATGATACAGCTGTTTTTATGCAAAAGGTATTCCAAGCGAATATATCTGCATTAAAGGATAGTTTTCAATTGTTGAATCCAGAAGATGTAGAAAAGGCTATACAATTAATCCATGAGGCTGAACGCTTAGAGTTTTATGGCAGCGGCGGGTCTGGCCTTATTGCCACAGATGCTTTTCACAAATTTATGAGGACAGGCATCAATTGTATTGTTCATACAGATTCTCACTTTCAAGCAATGTCTGCAGGGCTTCTTGATCATCACAGTACAGTGATTGGTATATCTCATTCTGGCCGAAACAAGGATTTACTCGATGCGATGAGAACAGCAAAGGAAAAAGGAGCGAAAACCATTGGCATTACAAGCTATCAGCGTTCTCCATTGAGTCAGCTTGCAGATGTCACGCTATATACATCGACGCAAGAAACAGCTTTCCGAACAGAAGCGATGTCTGCAAGACTTGCTCAGCTTACTGTAATTGATGTCCTTTATTTTGCACTTGCTCATTTAAGACAGCAGGAAACATTAACCAATTTGAAGAAAATGAGAGAAACCATTTCGCAAAAAAGGGTGTAATGGTTTCAAAAATAAATTTTTCTAATAGGGAAAAATGCTGTTGTGGTAACGATTGTGAGGTTTTGAATGAAAATAATTTTCTTTTTGGTCATTGAATGTCGAAAAAAATATTCCTATAATGGGATTTATCAGGTACATCAACACCATGAATTTTATTTCAAATCAATGATTGGGCGTGATACAGATGAAGGGAAACCAAGCGGTAATTGGTTTGGATATTGGGACAACAAGTACAAAGGCGGTTCTGTTTGGACCACAGGGGAAAGTGTTATCAAAACATTCTGTTCCTTATGAACTCATTCACCCGCAGCCAGCATGGGTTGAGCAGAACCCTGAACATATATTAGATGCTGTCATTGCGAGTGTAAGAGGCGCATTGACGAAAGCCGCATTTGATGCAAAAAATCTCATAGGCGTGGGGATTAGTACAGCGATGCATTCCTTGATCGTCATGGATGAGGATGGTAAGGCATTAACGAACAGTATCATTTGGGCTGATAACAGAAGTGCAGAACAAGCGAAACGCATCATCACGGACATGGATGGCTTTCAAATTTATAAAAGAACGGGTACACCGATCCATCCAATGTCACCGCTTTCAAAAATACGATGGATCAAGGAAATGGCACCTGATGTCTTCAAGAAGGCTGCAAAATTCATTTCCATAAAAGAGTATGTTCTTTATCATTTCTTCGGTGAGTATGTGGTCGATTATTCCATCGCTTCAGCAACGGGACTGTTCCAATTGAAAACGCTTCAATGGGACGAAGAGGCACTTCGCATTGCTGGAATCCAAGCGAATCAGCTGTCTGAACTTGTCCCAACGACGCATCAGCTGAGAGGGCTTCAGCCAGAGATTGCGCTGCGAATGGGCATTGCAGAAGAGACGCCTTTTGTTGTTGGGGCAAATGATGGTGTTCTAGCAAATCTAGGTGTCGGCGCGATTGGAAAAGGAGAGGTGGCTGTCACGATCGGGACAAGCGGTGCAGTCCGTACAGTCGTAGAAAAGCCAGTCACAGATGAGCAATCAAGGACGTTTTGCTATGCGCTGACGGACAAGCATTGGGTGGTAGGAGGACCGACCAATAATGGCGGAATTATGCTGAGATGGCTTAAAGATGAATTTGCTTCTTCAGAGGTGGAGGTTGCAAAGCGTCTTGGCGTGGACCCTTACGATTTGATGATTGATATTGCAGAAAAGGTTCCGGCTGGCTCAGAGGGACTGCTATTTCTACCATTTTTAACAGGTGAACGTGCACCTTATTGGAATCCAAATGCGAGAGGCACTTTCTTTGGTATTGGTCTCCAGCATAAGCGTGAGCATTTTATTAGAGCCGTCTTAGAAGGCGTCATTATGAGTGTGTTCTCGATCGGTGTGGCACTAAGAGATTTAACTGGTTCAGCGAAGGATGTTCGGGCTTCAGGCGGATTTGCGAGATCTCCAATATGGCGACAAATTTTAGCGGATACGATGGGCAGAGAAGTGCTTGTTCCAGAAAGCTATGAGGCTTCGGCACTTGGAGCAGCTGTCCTCGCTCTTCATAGTTTAGGTCATATGGGTGAGATAGAAGAGGTTAAAGAATGGATACGAATTTCGGCCCGTCATGAACCAAATATGGAGAACAATGAGACATACATAGAGCTGTTTTATTTATACGAGCGCCTCTATGACAAATTGAAGGATGAATTTGATGTCATTAGTGCGCTGCAATTAAAACAAAATCGTTAAACATCAGGAGAAAGGTGGGAGAGCATGCTTTTATTCATTGTGATTGCGGCGATTGTCCTTTTACTCATTCTCATTACAATCGCTAAGTTGAATCCGTTTGTGAGTTTAATTATTACCTCTATGCTAGTAGGCTTTGCTACAGGTATGGATTTGCAGGAAATCATTCAATCGATTAAAACGGGGTTAGGGAACACGTTATCATTACTGGCGATTGTTCTAGCGCTTGGGACCATGCTTGGGAAAATGATGGCTGAGTCAGGGGGAGCTGAGCGGATAGCTCAAACATTAATTGGCCGATTTGGGACGAAGAATGTGCATTGGGCGATGATGTTCGTTGCCTTTATCGTAGGTATACCTGTCTTTTTCCAGGTCGGATTCGTTCTTCTGATTCCTTTACTGTTTACCATTGCAATTGAAACGGGTATATCGCTCGTGACGATTGGGATTTCTTTAATCGCTGGATTGTCTGTTGTGCATGGGCTTGTGCCGCCTCATCCAGCTGCAATGGCAGCAGTAGGGATTTATCAAGCCAATGTGGGGAAAACCATCTTCTTATCAATTATCGTCGGTTTGCCGACAGCTATCATTGCTGGACCACTGTATGGAAAGTGGATTGGAAAACGGATACATAAACCAGTTCCAGAGATGCTCAAAAAGCAATTCACTGAACGAAATGTAGACCGTAAGCTTCCAGGCTTTGCGAATACGATGTTTACCATTTTGGTACCGGTCATTCTTATGCTTCTTGCCACACTGGCAGATATTATTTTGCCAGAGAACAGTTTTTGGTTTCAGCTGTTTAAATACATCGGAGATCCAATTACAGCCTTGCTGATTGCAACAGTGTATTCTTTCTTCAGCCTTGGCTTTATTCAGGGAATGAGCCGTGACCGGGTACTGTCGTTTAGTAATGAGTGCTTAGGGCCGATCGCTTCTATTTTGCTTGTCATTGGAGCAGGCGGGGCCTTCAATCATATACTGATCGATTCGGGTGTTGGTGAATATATTGCCGATTTAGCCAAACATTCTCCGATTTCACCGATTTTACTTAGCTGGCTGATTGCTGCGGTCATTCGTGTGGCAACAGGATCTGCTACGGTATCCATGATGACGGCCGCTGGTATTGTAGCTCCGATTGCTGCATCCATGCCGGATGTGAGCAGAGAGCTTCTAGTGTTGGCAACAGGAGCGGGTTCGTTGATTTTGTCTCATGTCAATGACTCTGGTTTTTGGCTGATCAAAGAGTATTTTGGCATGACCATTAAAGAGACGTTCTTAACGTGGACGGCTATGGAAACGATCATTTCCGTTAGTGCTCTTGCATTTATTATGATCATTAATATGTTTTTATAGGTTGTATCAAAGTCCAGTTCTGCGGAATTGGGCTTTTTTCAGCCGTTGACGCTGCCACTTTTGAATGATTGGGTTAGAATGATGATACTGAGATGTAGGAGGCGGATAAGATCGAACCATTAAAAAATGTATATCATGAGTCGTTTATTCAAAAGTTAGCGGAGACACTTGCACAAGAGTCCGCTGTATTTGATGCCGGTCATTTTCAACAGCTCGTGTTTCAAGAGGATTGGCAGGAGCTTGAGTTAAAAGGGCGAATGAGAAGAGTTACTGAATCAATGCATGCCTGTCTGCCAGAGGAGTATGAGCAAGCAATCAAGGTACTGCGTCAGGCGGCGCCGCATTTTACAGGGCTCAGTGCGCTCGTATTTCCAGACTACGTCGAGACGTATGGTCTTGACCATTGGGATATCTCGATCAAGGCGCTTGAATTCTTTACCCCGTTTTCCACTGCTGAATTTGCCGTTCGGCCTTTTCTCATTCTAGATCAAGAGAGAATGCTTGCGCAGATGCTCGTGTGGTCAAAGGATCAAAATGAGCATATTCGCCGGCTGGCGAGTGAAGGATGCAGACCTCGTTTGCCATGGGGATTATCAGTTCCTTCGCTTAAAAAGGATCCTTCGGTCACGCTGCCCATTTTGGAAAACTTGAAGTCTGATTCGGCCAAGTATGTGCAAAAAAGTGTAGCGAATCATTTAAATGATATTTCTGCGATTCAGCCTGATTTGATGAAGCAAACGGTCAAAAGGTGGTACGGGGACAATCCACATACGAATTGGATTGTCAAACATGCATCCCGTACGTTATTGAAAAAAGGTGATCCAGATATCTTGGCTATGTTTAGCTATGGAGATGATCCGTCTATTCAAGTAATGGATTTGAAGGTCACGCAAGACCCCATTCGTATCGGAGAAAAAATGACCTTTCAATTTACTCTTCAGGCGGATAAGCCGTTAAAGCTGCGCGTTGAATATGCCATTGATTACGTGAAAGCTCGGGGCACCCGCAATCAAAAGGTATTTAAAATCACAGAATTTGAAACAGGCTCAGCGATACATAAAGAATTCGTCAGGTCCCAGTCGTTTCAAAACATGACGACGAGAAAGCACTATGAGGGAACGCATACATTAACAATCATCATCAACGGCATCCCAAAAGCGTCAATTGATTTTGAGGTCGCAGCAGCTCATGAAGAAACCCGCCACTGAGGCGGG